>JBEKGF010000008.1:0-129588 GCA_050012935.1 Edaphobacter sp.
GTATTCGACTCTGCCAGCTCTTCCTTCGTAACCACCAATACAGATCCCGAATCCGCTAACCGAATCGCCGCACTCAACCCTGCAATTCCCGCCCCAATCACCAGAAAATCTACTCGATCCATCCTTCAATGCTACAAGAGCCAGGAGCCATAAGCTTTGAGCCTTGAGTGCTCACACAACTCATCGCTTACAACCGTGCGTTACCATCGAAATACCGTGACAGTCATCGCCGTCAAAACGCCCTCCGCAAACTACAACGTCACCATAGGCGCAGATTTACTTCGCACCCTCCACTCGCGCCTGCAGAGAATCAGCAAAGACAAACCATTCCGGCCCTTCATCATTACTTCGCCGGAGATCTGGGCTCTCTGGTCGAAACCCTTCCTCGCATCGTTTCCAAAAAACGACAAAGAAGCCCCGACCGTTCTTTTTCTCCCGAGCGGCGAACGCCACAAACGCCTCGCCAACGTCGAAGCCCTCGCCGACCAGCTCTCCCACGCCGGAGCCGACCGCGACGCGCTCCTCCTCGCCTTCGGTGGCGGAGTCCTCGGCGACATCACCGGCTTCCTCGCTGCCATTTACATGCGGGGCGTCCGCTACGTCCAAATCCCGACGACGCTCCTGGCGCAGGTCGACTCCTCCGTCGGCGGAAAAACCGGAGTCAATCTCGCCGCAGGAAAAAATCTCATCGGCAGCTTCCACCATCCGCAAGCTGTCTTCGCCGACATAGATCTTCTCGGCACTCTTCCCGCCGCCGAACTCCACGCAGGCCTGCAGGAATCCATCAAAGCCGGCGTCATCTACGATGCAAAGCTCTTCCGCTACATGGAGCAAAACGCCGAAGCCATCCTCGCAGGCGAACCCGCCGCTCTCACCCGCGTCGTCGCCGCCAGCGTCCGCGTCAAAGCCGATGTCGTCAGCAAAGACGAAAAAGAATCCGGCCTCCGCATGATCCTCAACTTCGGCCACACCGTCGGCCACGCCATCGAAGCCGCCACCAACTACAAGCAGCTCCTCCATGGCGAAGCCGTAGCCTGGGGCTCAATCGCCGCGCTCAGCGTGGCAGTGGCGCGCAACACCATCAGTGAAAAGGATGCAGGCCGCATCGTAAACCTGATCCTCCGCTACGGCCCGCTGCCACACTTCAAAGCCACTGGCGAAAAACTAGTAGCCCTCACCTCACGCGACAAGAAGAACCGCAGCGGCATCCGCTCCTTCGTTCTACCCACCGCCATTGGCAAAACCGAAATCGTTCGCGACGTCACTGAAGCCGAACTCCTCGCCGCAACCAAAGCGATGCTCGCTCTCATGCGAGGCATTCCATGATCAATCGCAGACCATATCTAATCGTGGCTGCAATCTGCCTGCTGCCTGCGTCTCTCGCTCATGCGCAAGATAAACCCGCCCGCCTCACCTTCGACGTCGCGGCCATTCGACTCTCAAAACAGGACGATCCCAGCGGAGGCATCAAGGCTCTGCCTGGAGGTAATGGGTACACCGCTCAAAACATCCCTGTGAAGCTCATGATCAGCCTGATGTACAAAGTGCCCATGCGTCAGATCACCGGAGGCCCCGACTGGCTCGATACCGATCGCTACAACGTAGAAGCCAAGACTGACGGCTCCTACAATATCGACGATCTCCACACCATGTATCAGAATCTGCTCGCCGACCGCTTCAATCTGAAGTTCCACATCGAAACAAAGGAAGGCCCTGTCTACGCGCTGATGCTGGATACCCCCGGGTCGAAGATGAAGGTCAACGAGAGCCCCCAGGACTACAAAATCCCGGTAAACTTTACTCCCGATGGCGTTGTTGGCGTAAGGGTCCCTATGTCCTACCTCGCGTGGTTTTTAGGTCAACAGGTTCAGAACAGCCATCGCCCCGTAATTGACCTCACCGGCCTCGACAAGAACTACGATTTCACCTTGTCCTATCTTCCGGAGCTTCCTCCCGATATTTCAAGAGACACCCTCCCTGCCAACATTCGCGATCGCCCATCCATCTTCGACGCCGTTAGGGACCAGCTTGGCCTGAAGCTCGTTCCGCAAAAGGGACCTATCAACTATTACGTTATCGATCACATCGACAGGCCCTCCGAAAATTAGCGGCCATCGCCCTGTGAATGCTGCTCTCGATACCCTCTCAGACGAAGAAGCACACCCGGACGCCGTCTCCGTCTAACATAGGTTCGGTGACGGTTCCGGCAGGAGCGTCACAACACTGGCGGCGGAGGTAAGACTGCAGTGATCTCCAAATCACGCAACATCTTCTACATCCTCCTCGTGGTCAGTCTTGGGCTGGCGGGACTGCTGCTTCTGTTTACCGGGTGGTGGCTTCCGGAAACATCTACGCCGCTGCAGGTCGTCACCGGGCTTAGCTGGCTGGCCCTGTGCGTATCGACGTACTTCATTAGACTGAGACCGTACATTCAACTGGCCGCCGCGTGGCTATGGTTCGCATGTTCAGCCTGGAATTGGTGGAAGACAACCGATGCGCATTCCGTCGCCTGGTTCCTTGCTCAGAGTGTCCTGGCAGTTTTCATTTTGGTGTTTTCCCATATTGTCGTAGTCCACATCGCAAGAAGTTCTCGGAGCCGCACTTGATTCCATCACCCGAACATGAGATCTCCACCGGAGCCCGCCCCATTGGCGCAACTGATGAGACCACTGCAGCCGCCAACGTCCAGCGGATGTTCGACACCATCGCCCCCACCTACGACCGCGCCAACCATCTCCTCTCCGCCGGCATCGACAGGTCCTGGTGGACCCGCACCGCACGCCTCTTTCGTCCGATCCTTCAGTACCCCGAAGCCGTCGCCCTCGACCTCTGCTGCGGAACCGGCGACATGACGATGGCCCTGCTCAAACACCGCCCCAACGCCACCCACACCGCCCCAATCCTCGCCGTCGACTTCTCCCACCAGATGCTCTCCCTCGGCCAGAAAAAATTTGCAGGCCAGAACATCCTTCCCATCGAGGCCGACGCCCTCCACCTTCCAATCGCCGACGCCTCCGTCGACCTCGTCACCTCCGCCTTCGGCTTCCGCAACCTCGCCAACTACGAAGAAGGCCTCACCGAGATCCTCCGCATCCTCCGCCCCGGCGGCCAGCTCGGCATCCTCGAGTGCAACCAGCCCGAAGGCCTCACCGGCGCAATCTACAACATCTACTTCAAATCCATCCTCCCCAAACTGGGCGGATTCATCTCCGGCAACCGCAACGCCTACAGCTACCTCAACTCCTCCGTCGAACGCTTCCCTCGCCCACCCCGCATGATCGAACTGCTTCGCAACGCCGGATTCGCCGACCCTACCTGGACCGGTTACACCTTCGGCGCGGTCGGCCTCTACCATGCCGCAAAGCGCTGACACAGATGGAAGTGCGCCAAAAAGCTTTCGATGATCCTGTCATAGCTCCTGTACCATCTCTCCCATGAACCAAACGGCCACGCCCGAGCAAGCCGCAACGCAGCATAACGCCAAGCGTTCGACGGCGCTCTTCTCCGTCTTCGCCGCTCTCGCCGTCACCCTCTTCAAGCTCATCACCGGACTTCTCACCGGCTCACTCGGAATGCTCTCTGAGGCCGCGCACTCCGGCATCGACCTCATCGCCGCCGCCATCACACTCTTCTCCGTCCAGGTCTCCGACCGCCCCGCCGACGCCGTCCACACCTATGGCCATGGCAAGATCGAGAGCCTCTCCGCCGGCATCGAAACCGTTCTCATGCTCGGCTCCTGCATCTGGATTCTCACCGAGGCCATCCGCCGCATTGCCTTCCGCGAACATCTCTCTCTCAAATTCTCCATCTGGCCCTTCGCGGCGTTGCTTCTCTCGATCGCAGTCGACCTCGCCCGCTCCCGCAAGCTCCAGCGCATCGCCGATGAAACGAGAAGCGAAGCTCTGGGAGCCGACGCCATCCACTTCCGCACCGACATCTGGTCGTCCCTCGCCGTTCTTACCGGCCTCGTCGCAACCTACGCGGGCAACCACTGGCAGATCCCCCAACTTGAACTCGCCGACCCCATCGCAGCCATTCTCGTAGCCTGCATCATCCTCTACGTCACCTGGAAGCTAGCCCGCCGCACCATCGACGCCCTCACCGACGCCACTCCACCCGAGGCTCGCGCTCAAAATCGCCTCCTCATACGCGAGCTCGCCGCCATCGAGGGCGTCCTCTCCGTCGAGCGCGTCCGCACCCGTCGTTCCGGCCCCGATTACTTCGCCGACGTCACCCTCGGCATGCCACGCAACCTCACCTTCCAACGCTCCGAGCAGATCACCACAGCCGCCACAGCCGCCGTCCAGCGTCATCTCCCTGGAGCCGATGTCGTCGTCCACTCCGTCCCCACCGCCTCTATCGCTGAAAGCATCCACGACCGCATCCGCGCCGTCGCCGCCCGCTCCAACCTCGCCATCCACGACGCCAGCGTGCAGGAATACAACCACCAGCTCCACGTCGAGCAGCATCTCGAAGTCGACGAAACCATGTCCCTCGCCGCCGCCCACACGCTCGTCACCCAGCTCGAGTCCGAGATGCGCCGCGAGATCCCCGAGATCTCCTCAATCCTCACTCACATCGAAAGCGAACCCGCCACCATCGAGCGTCCCGTCTCCCTTGAGCGCGACCGTCAACTTGAAGTCCGCCTCCGCCGCGCCGCGCAAGCCTTCCCTGAGATTCTCGACATCCACGACGTTCTCGTCACCCGCATTCAGGATCGCATCCAGGTCAACTGCCACTGCACTCTGCCCGACGACTTGCCTATGTCGAAGGTCCACGAGATCATCACCGCGCTCGAAAACGCCTTCAAACTCGACTGCCCTGAAGTCAGCCGCCTCCTCATCCACCCCGAACCAGCAACCGACAACCGTCGCTAGGCTGTTTCCCTATGGGTGTACCCCAAGGCAATGATCTGGGCGCCGTTTTTTCCCAAGAAAAACGACCCTTCGATGTGCTATCCGGTGGCTGGCGATAGGGAAACAGCTCTAACCCTGGTAACTGCGTCACCCCGCAACACACCGCAGCGTCATCTCACCGGCCTCTAATCCATTAGCGCTCACCTTCACCCTTACCTCGCCCGCCATCGTCCCGGCCTGCACCAACGCCGCGCCGAGCCCCATGAATGCGCTCCTCTGCCCGGACTTGTCCGGCTCATGACAGCTCGGATCGCCATTTCCCACGCCGATCACCTTCCCCGGCCCTTCAACCGTAAACGTCAGCATGTGACCCGCAACCGGCGCCAGCCGTCCTTTCGCGTCGACGACACGCACATTCACCTGGCAACAGTCCTGCCCATCGGCTCGAAGTTTGTCTTGACTCGCTTCGATCACCAGCCGCGCAGCCGGTCCCGCCGTCTCCCGCCGCTCCGTCAAAACGACCTTGCCGCCCGACGATCCTCTCGCCTCAACCGCTCCCGGAGCATACTTCACCTTCCACTCCAGATGCCCATTCTTCTTCACCGTCTGCGAACCCGCGCTAGCCCCATTCAAAAACAGCTCCACCGACTCGCAGTTCGCATAGCACCACACCGAAATCTCCTGCCCTTCCTTACCCTCCCAGTTCCAGTGCGGAAAAAGATGCATCGCCGGCTCGTTCCCCCACCACACCCGGTAGTAATGAAAGTTGTCCTTCGCGAACCCGCACATATCCATCACGCCAAAGTGCGAGCTGATGCACGGAACCCCATACGGCGTCGGCTCGCCCCGATAATCAAACCCCGTCCAACAGAACCCGCCCGCAAGCCACGCACGCTCGTCGTAATAACTCCACCAATCCTCCGCCGTGGTGGCCCAGCTAGGATGATTCACGTCATAAGCGCTCACATACCCACGCAGCGGATCGTTCTCATACACGCCGCGCGTCGAAACCGTGCTCGCCGTCTCCGTCCCCACCGCCGGCTTCGCAGGAAACTTCGCGCGAAACTCCGCAATATTATCGAGCCGTGCAACATGCGCCCCGCCATAGTTGAACCCCATCACATCGACGACCTGCGTTACGCCGACTCCCCATCCACCATTCATCGCAGCCGTCACCATCCTCGTCGGATCCAGCCGCTTCGCCTCGCGCTTCATCGTCGACATAATCGCAACTCCGGGCGCCGTGCTCTGCTCCGGCTCTTCATTCGCCAACGACCAGATCACCACGCTCGGGCGATTCCTGTCCCGCCGAATCATCCGCGCCAGTTCGCTCAACCCCTCCTCACTCGACGAAAACATCCGCGTCTCATCCATCACCATCACACCCATCTCATCGCAAGCATCCAGCACCTCTGTGGCAGGCGTATTATGCGTTGTCCGCAGGCCGTTGCAGTTCATGTCCTTCAACCGCTGAATCCTGTACCTCTGAATCGAATCCGGCACCGCCACGCCCACACCCGCGTGGTCCTGGTGATTGCACATCCCCTTAATCTTCACCACCTTGCCATTCAGCAAAAACCCACGCTGACCATCCCACTCAATCGTTCGCACTCCAAACCGAGTCTCATCCTGATCCACAGCCTTGCCCGCCGACTCTACCATTGTCACCAACCGATACAGATTCCGCTCCTCCAGGCTCCACATCTTTACCGCAGCAATCTTCCCCGTCATCGGAACCATCACCATCTCTCCCGCCCCCACCGTCACCTCGGCCGACCGGCATCGCGCAACCTCCTTCCCACTCGCCCACTCCACCACAACTCCGCTCACCGAGCATTGCGCCGCAGAAGTACCCATGTTCTTCACTTCGCTTGAAATCGTCAGCGCAGCATCGCCGCCGGCGCTCGGCATACTCTGCACAAACACCCCATCCTTAACCAAATGCAGCGTTCCTGTCTTACGCAGCCACACATGCCGATACACTCCAGCCCCTTCATAGAACCAGCCGTCGCTCAACGTCGCATCCACGCGCAGCGCCACAACGTTCTTCACTGGCCCACTCGGCGGATGCATCTGCCCATCCGGGCCTCTCGTCTCACGCGGCGAATAATCCAGAAAGTCCGTCACATCGATCTCGAACGGAACATACCCGCTCAGGTTCTCGCCCACCCAGCTCCCGTTAACAAACACAGTCGCGTTCCGGTACACACCATCAAACTCCAACACGATCCGCTTGCCTGCATCCTCCGGCTTAATCTCGATCTCCCTCCGGTACCACCCAATGCTGCTCTCCGGAAAGTCCCGCCCAACCGGCTTGCCACCATGACCCACCAGAATCGGCTCTACGACGAACGGCAACGCCACCGCCCAGTCATGCGGCACCTGCACCGCCTCCCACTTCGAATCGTCGAACCCAATCCCCGTCGGCCCGCCCGCCTCTCCCGTCTTCGCATACGTTCCAGTCCCGTTCAGCTTGCCAAAGCCGAAGTCCCGCATCGGATCGCACACATGCCCCAGCGCAAATCTCCATCCGAAATCCAGCGACACCCGCTCCCGCAGCTCGTTCTTTCCCACCTTGATCGGCGCAACATCTTGATGCGCCTTCGCCTGGATAGCATCGCGCCGCTCCAACTCAACTCCTTCAGTGGCCAATCCACTTCCGGTTAGAGACGCCGCACCAATCGCTGCCCCGGTCTTTACCAACTCACGCCGCGTCCATCGCCGCATCAAGCCCCCTTATCGTGCGAACCAAGTCTAATCGCCCTGCCACAGTTACACGAACTCGCCGATCAACCCCAGGCAATCCCTCCCTGTATCCTGATCCTGTATGAAGCTGAAAATTAGGATCCGCCGCATCAATCGCTTCTTCAACGTCGTCCTCGGAGCCCTCGCGATGCTCATCATCGCGCTCCTCTCCGCCTTCATCACCATGCGTCTCGCCATCCATGGCCGCGAGGTCAAGATCCCCTCGCTCACCGGCCTCACACTCGCCGAAGCCAGCAAACAGACCCGCTCCCTCGGCCTCCGCCTCACCCTCGAAGACCGTTTCTACTCCCCAAACACACCGCCCGGAGAAATCCTCGCGCAGTACCCTGCCGCCGGCAGCACCGTTCGCCGCCAGTGGGCCGTCCGCGTCACCGAAAGCCTCGGCGCGCAACAGGTCGCCATCCCCAATCTCATCGGCCAATCCGAGCGCACCGCCTCCATCAACATCCGCCGCCTCGGTCTCGAACTCGGCGCAGTCGCTCACATAGCCGCTCCCGGCGATCCCGGTATCGTCATCGCCCAAACCCCGCTCCCCAACGCCGCCGGGGTCGATCGCCCTCGCGTCAGCATGCTCCTCAGCGAACCCTCCGAAGCCGAATCCCCGGACGCCTTCGTCATGCCCTCGCTCACTGGCCTCACCCTCGCCGGAGCCGCCGCCCGCGCCGCCGCTTCCGGCCTGCACATCGTCAGCGCCGAAGACCTCAACCTCTCCACGCCAGCCGGAACCGCAACGCCGACTGCGGCAGAAAACGCATCCACCTCTTCCGGCTTACCCGCACAAGCATTCACCGTCGGCACAGTCGTCGCGCAAGCCCCACCCGCAGGACACCGCGTCGTCAAAGGCGACCCAGTCCGCATCACCCTCACCAACTAGCAAGCCGTTACACCCGCTCAAACACCGCCGCAAAAAATCCATCGCAGCCATGCACGCCCGGCAGCGTTCTAAGATTGCCCCCCCGCACCGCCGAATCCAGCTCCACACCCTTCAACAGAATCCCCTGCTCTCCAAGCTCTCCCAGCAATCTCTCAACCGCAACCCGTCTCACTCGGTCCGCAACCGCCTCCACCACCCGCTCGCACTCCTCCGGCTCCAGCGAGCAGGTCGAATACACCAGCCGCCCACCCGGCGCCAGCCGCTTCAACGCACCCTTCAGAATCGCCCTCTGCCGCTCCGCCTGCCGCTCCAGCTCCTCCACCTTCAGCCGGTGCCGAATCTCCGGATTCCCCGCCAGCGTCCCCGTCCCCGAACAAGGCACATCGCACAAGATCAGGTCGAACTCCCCCTCAACACCCTTCGCATCCACCGCGTCCGCAACATCTAACTGAACCCGCTCCGCATACGCATAACGCTTGAGTCGAGCCTCCGTCTGCGCCAGCCGCCTCGCACTCACATCACTTGCAACAATCTCCGCCGCACCCAACCGCCGAGCTAGTATCAACGTCTTCCCACCCGGCGCCGCACAGCAATCCCAAACCCGCTTCGCACCCGGCATCGCCGCAGCAGCAAGCTCCGCCACCAGTCGCGACCCATCATCCATATGCGGCAACCCGCCGCCACTCTCTGAGAACATCCCACCCGAAGCCGGCTCCTTCTGGTCCGCATCGCAGATCTTCAAAGCCGCCTCGCGCCCATACTCCTTCACCCACCGTTCCACCATCCACCGCGGATGCCCCAGCCGCTCCGCAAACGCCGCAACCGATTCATGGATACGCACACCGGGCTTCTGCGCCGCAGCCACCTTACGCAGCACAGCATTCACCATCCCCGCAGCATGAGGCTCCCCGGCAACCTTGCACAACTCCACGCTCTCGCTCAAAGCCGCATGCGCCGGAATCTTATCCATATGCAGCAACTGAAATGCCCCCATCCTCAACGCAATCGCAACCGGCTCCGCAAGCCTCTGCTCTGGACGCTGCAGCAGCGAACGCACACGCGCATCCAGCGCAATCTGCCATCGCAGCACTCCCATCACCAGCGCCATCGTCAGATTTCTATCCTCAGGCGAAAGCGCATCCACCCGTGCCGAGTGCAACAACTCATCACTATGCCCTTTACCCTCGCCCACCAGCTTCAAAATCTCAAACGCAGCCAGCCGCGCCGGAGTAACCTTCGCCACCGCCGCCGACACCGAAGCAGTAGGCCCCGCCGACGCCGGACGCTTCCTCACCCCAACAGACCGTCCCGCACCCGCGTTCCGTTGCTCCCTCATAACCCCAGCCGCTCGCCGCTCTTCAACTGGTTGCCCCGCAGAAACTCTGCCGCACTCATCCGGCGCTTCCCTTCCATCTGCACCTCATCCAGCGTCAGCACCTGCTCACGCGCACATCCCACCACCAACGCATCCCCACGCACCTCCACCACCCCAGGTTCACAGCCGCCCACCCCGGCCACATGCATTCGCTGCACAATCAATTTCTTCCCACGCAAAACCGTATGCGCCCCCGGCCACGGCTGAAACCCTCGCCACCTGTCATAAATCTGCTGTGCCGTCCGCGAAAAATCGATCCACCCATCCTCGCGCTTCAAAATCGGAGCCAGCGTCGCGATCGAGTGATCCTGCTTCTGCGGAACGATCTCGCCGCATTCCAGCTTCTGCAGCGTCTTCACCATCAACTCCGCGCCCACCGGAGCCAGGCACCCATACACATCAATCGCAGTCTCTTCCTGTCCAATCGGGCAAACCTGCGCCAGCAGCATATCTCCCGTATCCAGCCCCGAGTCCAGCCGCATCGTAGTCACACCCGTCACCACCTCGCCATTCGCCACGGCCCACTGAATCGGCGCAGCCCCGCGATACTTCGGCAACAACGACCCATGCAGATTGATATTCCCAAACGGCGGCAGCTCCAGCATCCACTCGGGAATAATCCGCCCATACGCCACCACCAGAATCGCATCAGGCCGAATCGCCTCCAGCCGCGCACGAAACTCCGCATTGTTCTTGATCTTCTCCGGCTGCACCACATCCAGCCCAAGCGCCAGCGCAGTCGTCTTCACCGGAGGAGCCTGCATCTCCATCCCACGCCCCGCAGCCCGATCCGGCTGCGTCACCACCAGCGCAACCTCATGCCCCACCGCAATCACAGCCTCAAGCGTAGGCACAGCGAACTCGGGCGTCCCACAAAAAACCAGCTTCATCGCTCTATCCCATTTCCGAACCGCGAATAACCTGCGGGTTCAATCAATGCTGCGAACGAATTTGCGAATGTTTGGCTGTTGGCGATCTAACTGGGATTGATTCACCATTATTCTTCGTCCTGCCAAATCCTTCGTCCCCGACAGCAGATTTGTTATGGGAATTCCCAACCCGCCGGAAACAACGGATGCAGTGTTTGCATCATTGATTTCTGCTTGAAACATCCTTCTAAATTCGACCGCATTTCTAGGTGCCGGTTCGCCGGCAGGATGTATTGAAAAAAGGTTAGGGCTCTGTCGCCACACATCCCAAATTTCCTTTCCAATCTCGAGAACAACAGTCTTGAACGCTTTTGCAGCCCCTAAATTCATTTGTGTTAACCGATTTCCAACGTAGCAGTAGATTCGTGGAACCGACATACGAAATCTTTGGGTATTGAGGAAGAATTCCGATTGTTCTGCTCCCGGCACCCGCGTAACACCATAAAGAAGCGCAAGAACAGCCCTTACTGCTCTTTTTGAAGAGCCGTCAGCTGAAAATGGAATTATTAGCCGATCTGCTGCCGACATTGCCAGTTCCGTATAAATTGAAAAACTAGGATTGCAGTCGATGAAAACGGTGGAATCCTTGACATTCCACGAGTCTCTAATATCCGAGATAAGGTCGCTGATCCAACCATGTACGATCCGCCATGCGTCGGTAGGTCCTGGATTCGTCGCGTTGGCTACGCGAGAAGTCTGAATTTCGAGGCTCTCGTCGCCCACCACAAGAAAAAGATTACGGGGCACTTCACTGTTGTATCTATAAACATTGGTTGCGTATCTTGAGCCTACCTTGGGACTGACATATGGACTGCGTATACGCTCATCAATGTATCCTGCGATTGTTTTCCGTTCAGTTCTTCCGGCAATCCTTGTAAGGCGTGCCTCTCCCTCAACAATGCCGCCCAATAACATACTGGAGGCGTTAGCCTGAGGACATAAATCCACCACCAACACCGATTGATCGGGGTGGGTCTTCGCATATTCAGATGCAATCTGAAAAGTCAGATAGCTTTTACCCACTCCACCTTTGTTATTCCAAATTGCGTAAATAGCCATTCTGTTATTGATCTCCAATATGTGAATTTCTGCTGTTTCTATGCTTCACCAAAGGTGTAGTTTACTGGTAAAGTTTTACTGAAAATCGTCGCGGCCAACGCCTGCGCCATCGAACGCGCAGCAACCGGCAGGACATCACCACTCGCCGTTCTTAATCATCTTCTTCATCTTCCGAATCACCAGATCCCGCTTCAACCGGCTCAACCGGTCAATAAACAAAACCCCATCCAGATGATCGATCTCATGCTGCATAGCCCGCGCCAGCAGCTCCTCGCCTTCAATCTCGAACCACTTCCCCGCAACATCCTGCGCCCGCACCTTCACCTTCGCCGCACGCGAAACCTTCTCGCGAATCTCCGGCAAACTCAGGCATCCCTCCTCCTCCACCTGCTTGCCCTCGCGCACGATGATCTCCGGATTGATCAGCACAATCTTCTCCTCCGGATTCTTCTTGAAGCTCACATCGATCACCGTAATCCGCTGCGAGATCGCGATCTGCGGAGCCGCCAGTCCAATCCCCTGCGCCGCGTACATCGACTCAAACATCTCCTCGACCAGATTCTTCAGTTTCGCGTCAAACACCGTCACCGCCGCACCCGGCTTCCCCAGCACCGGGTCCGGCCACTTCACCACCTCGTGAATCTTCTTCTTCTCGCTCACTCAGTACGCTCGAATCTGCTCGCAATAGCCAGTGAAATTTCGCTGCATCTCACGCAGCGAGTCCCCGCCAAACTTCTCCACCATCAACCTCGCCACCGTCAGCGCAACCATCGCCTCCGCCGCCACGCCCGCCGCCGGCACCACACAAACATCGCTCCGCTCATACGCAGCCTTCACCGGCTCCCGCGTAGCAAAACTAACCGATCCAAGAGGCCGCCGCAGCGTCGAAATCGGCTTCAAATACCCCCGCACCACAACATCCTCACCATTTGAGATGCCGCCTTCAATCCCTCCGGCATTATTCTGCTCACGCGAAAACTTCGTAAAGCCCTTACCCTCCGAGCTATCGCCCTCATACCCAATCGCATCGTGCACAGCCGACCCCACCGACTCCGCCGCCGTCACTCCGCGCCCAATCTCCACCGCTTTCACCGCCTGCAGACTCATCACCGCCTGCGCCAGCAGCCCATCCAGCCGCTCATCCCAGTTCGCATGCGTCCCCACTCCCGGAGGCATCCCATGCACCACCACCTCAAACACTCCACCCACCGTGTCACCGGTCCTCAACACAGCATCCACCTCAGCCTTCATCGCTGCCTCAGACTCCGCATCGACACAGTTCAACAAAACCTCATCCTTCGCAGCCAGCGCAGCGATCTCATCCCACGCAGCAGGCCGCAACAACTCAGCCTTCCCCACCCGAATCACATGACTCGCAACCTCAACCCCCAAGGCACGCAGCAACAACTTCGCCATCGCCCCCGCGGCCACGCGCGCCGCACTCTCCCGCGCACTTGCCCGCTCCAGCACATACCGCGCATCGGGAAAGTCATACTTCAAACTTCCCGCCAGATCCGCATGTCCCGGTCGCGGCGAGGCTACAGCCTTATGCTTCGTCGCATCGCCAGTCTCAACCGGCAGAATCTCCGTCCAGTTCTTCCAATCGTTATTCGCCAGCACCATGGCAATCGGCGACCCGATCGTCTTCCCATGCCGCACGCCGCTCAAAATATGAGCCGTATCTCGCTCAATCCGCATGCGCCCGCCGCGCCCATACCCCTGCTGCCGCCGCCAAAGCTCGCGATCGATAAACTCCTGCTCCACCGCAACGCCCGCAGGCATCCCGCTGACCGTCGCCACCAGACTCTCCCCGTGGCTCTCTCCCGCTGTCGAAAATCGCAACATCCGCTCTCAGTCCCTCACAAGAACCCACACCGCAAACCTAAATTGTAACAACCGCCGCAGCCCCCTTCTCATGCGCCAACCGATGGGCGATATCATGAGCCACGGAGATAACGACCAATGAGCGCCAAAACCCGAACACCCTCCCTCGATCCCATCCAGCAAAACCCCATCCAGCAGGCCGATCTCATCCTCCGCCTCTACGACCTCCGCCGCGAGTCCGTCATGCGCAAAGCCCGCTCCTACATCGGCGGTGACTTCCTCCCGGCCTCGGCCGACGAGCTCATCCAGATCGTCACTGCCGGCAACAAGCACTCCAGCTTCGTCCTCCAGGTCTACGGCTACTGGGACATGGTCGCTGCCTTCGTCCACAACGGCGCTCTCTCTCCCGCGCTCGTCTACGACACCTGCCAGGAGATGTACTTCCAATACGCAAAGATCCAACCCTATCTCGCCGAGTTCCGTCAGAAGATGAACCTGCCCGAGTGGCTCATCAACATCGAGCGCCTCATAGAAACCTCCGAATCCGGCCACGAGCGCATCGCGACCATGCGCAAAAATCTCGCCGCCATCGCCGAAGCCCGCTCAAGCCGGCCATCTGCCTGACTCTCTCAGCACCGCGCGCAATGCTATAGTTTCTTCCACCCCCATCATCCGCGCCTCGCGGGCCAAGGAAGGCCAAATGATCTCGTTCCGCCGTGCTGCACTCACCGGGCTTGCTCTCGTTCTTTGCACTCTCCCCTCCTCCGCGCAGGAAAAGCCCGTCGCCAACGACATCCCCAACTCCTTCACCCCGCCCGCGCCTCCGCACTCCATCACCGCCAAGCCCGGCTTCGACTACATCAAGCGCGTCGAGATGATCCCCATGCGCGACGGCGTCAAGCTCTACACCGTCATCGTCATCCCCAAAGCCGCCACCCACGCGCCGATCGTCCTCACCCGCACACCCTACAACGCAGCCGCACGCGCCGCAGCCGATCGCACCACCGCCGGCGTCGGTCCTACTCCTCCCACCCCCGGAGCAGACCGCCCCGCGGCCCATGAAGACTCCCCCCGCATGCTCGACGAGCTCAATCTCAGCGACGAGATCTTCGTCAAAGCCGGCTACATCCGCGTCTACCAGGACGTCCGCGGCAAATACGGCTCCGAAGGCCCCTACCTCATGACGCCGCCACCCGTGAACAGCGGCTTCAACCCCACCGGCGCCGACGACACCACCGACGCCTACGACACCATCGACTGGCTCGTCAAAAATCTCCCCATGTCCAATGGCCGCGTCGGCATGCTCGGCTCGTCCTACGAGGGCTTCACCGTCGTCATGGCCCTCCTCCACCCGCATCCCGCCCTCAAAGTCGCCGCTCCCGAAAGCCCCATGGTCGACGGCTGGATGGGCGACGACTGGTTCCACTACGGAGCCTTCCGCCAGGTCTCGCTCGATTACTTCACCTCACAGACCGTGGTTCGCGGAGCCGGTCCCCACATCTCCCACGGAGGCCGCGACGAGTACTCCAACTACCTCGCCGTAGGCTCCGCCGGAGACTTCGCGCGCTTCCTCGGCGAAGACCAGCTCCCCTACTGGCACACCATGGACGCGCACCCAGCCTACGACGCCTTCTGGCAGAGCCAGGCCCTCGACAAGCTCGTCAAAGCTCTCCCGCTCACTGTTCCCACCATGTGGCTGCAGGGCCTCTGGGATCAGGAAGACATGTGGGGAGCCATCCACAGCTACCGCGCCCTCGAACCCAAAGACACCACCAACACCATGAACTACCTCGTCATGGGCCCCTGGTTCCACAGCCAGGTCAATCGCGAAGGCAAAGTCCTCGGCCCCTTCACCTGGGACGGCGACACCACCGCCGACTTCCGCAACGAAGTCATGCTCCCCTTCTTCCGCCAATACCTCGAAGAAGGCGCTCCCAAAGCGGACACCCCACCCGTCTTCATCTACAACACCGGCGAAAACCACTGGGACCGCTTCAAATCCTGGCCGCTAGCCTGCGAAGAAAACTGCCCCACCAAATCCAAACCCCTCTATCTAGCCGCGAACGGCAGTCTCTCCTTTGAAGCCCCAGCAGCCGCATCCGACAAGTACGACGAGTACACCTCCGACCCCGCCAAGCCCGTCCCCTACCTGCCCCGTCCTGTCACGCAGGAAAACTGGCGCACCTGGCTCGTCACCGACCAGCGCTTCGTCGACGGCCGCCCCGACGTCCTCACCTACACCTCCGCTCCTCTCACCCAGCCCCTGCGCGTCAGCGGCCCACCCGAGGTCAACCTCTACGCCTCCACCAGCGGCACCGACAGCGACTGGGTCGTCAAAGTCATCGCCGTCTACCCCGAAGACTCCACCCCGGAAACGATGCAGGGCTACCAGCTCCCCATCTCGCTCGACATCTTCCGTGGCCGCTACCGCACCAGCTTCGAAAAACCCGAAGCCATGAAGCCCAACCAGCCTTTGCTCTACAAATTCGGTCTCCCGCAGGTCAACCACATCTTCCAGCCCGGACACCGCATCATGATCCAGGTCCAATCCACCCTCTTCCCCCTCTACGACCGCAACCCGCAAACCTTCGTCCCTAACATCTTCGACGCCAAGCCCACCGACTACCAGAAGGCCACGCAACGCATCTGGCGCACCCCCGGCACAGCCAGCTTCATCAGCCTGCCCATCGTCCCTGTAGCTCAATAACACCTCAGCGGCGGCAAGCAGCAGTCACCCTGCTGTTTGCCGCCGCTGGCAACCTACTACTTGCGATTCACAATCCCCACACGGAACGCAGGCATAGCAGCCTCCGCCGGATCCTGCACATACGTCTCAGCAGTCTTCGCCGGATCGTACCCTCTCCACAACCAGATCAACTCCTCCGCAAACTCCGCCGCTCCTTCACCCTGCGAGTGCGGCCCCACCCCAAACGAAAACCGAAAATCGTACCCCTTCAACTTCAACGCATTCGCCATCCGAATATTCGCCAGCGGCCACGACCCATACTTCGGATTCTCCTGATCGTTACTCCCATCCTGCACCCACACCCGCACATTGCGATGCTCTTCGCGCAAAATCTTCTCCGGATAATCCTGCCCGCCATCCGCCACCGCCGGATCTTCCTTCCACTGAATCGAAGTAAACGACCCAATCCACGAGATCACGCGGCTATACTCATCCGGCCTCTGCCACGCGACATTGAACGAACAAATCCCACCCGAACTCGACCCCGTAATCGCCCGCGAGTAGGCATCCGTCCGCAGGTTGTAATTTTTTGCCACCTGCGCCAACAACTCATCATGCAAAAACCGCGCATACCGATCCGAAACCGTGTCGTACTCCGTCGAACGCATCGAATCCTTCAGCGTCCGGTCCCATTTCTTTCCGTACGCCTCAACAAACTTGTAAGTCGGCGTCCCCGGCGAACCCGAAATATCCCCCGGATTCGTAAACACCGCAATCATCACCGGAATCTTTCCCTGCGCAATCAGATTGTCGATCACATTCAACGCCGGATGCCCGCCCTTGCGATTCAGATACCCTTCCCCATCCTGAAACACCATCACCGCCGCCGGCTTCTTCGCGTCATACTGCGCCGGAACATAGATCCAGTAATCGCTCACCATCCCGTCATAGACCTGGCTCTTCAGCGTCAGCTTCTCCGACAGCTTCCCTTCCGGCACGCCCGGCTTCTGCAACATATCGCCAGTCAGCGCCGGCGCGGGAGGAGCAATCCCAGAGTTAGGCCCACCCGGCCGAGCCGGCGTCGCAGGCTGCTGCGCGACCAACTGCAACGACATCGCCATCACCACCGAAAACAAAACACCATTCTTCACAGGAATCTTCTCCGAAGGAAATGTAACAACTCGTAGCCTTTAAAGTCTCACCTCGAAACAGTTAAGAAATATCCAGTTCGGTCTCAGCTTTACGTTTTTTTACTTTGCGGAATGAAGCCCGGGCTGCCAGTATTCACCACGTCATTCAGCCTCTGTCTCGTCTGAATGCGAGTGATCTCGTCAAACGCATCTTGCGGAAGCGCGGAAATATCGAAATTCTCTTTCGCGCGAGCAAGAGTCTTAGGCGTAGTAAGCAGAGCCGTGCCACGCTGTACCGCCCATGCCAGCAACACCTGTGCCGGCGTCTTTCCAACTCGCGCGGCGACAGACGAAATGATCGGATCTTCAAGCAGCCCCGGCTTCATTCCGTGACCCAAAGGCGCAAAAGCCAACAACACAATCCCCTTCGCCTTGCAGAACTCCAGAAGCTCCGTCTCCGGCAGATACGGATGCGACTCCACCTGCACCACAGCCGGCTTAATTCTCGCCGAATCATAAATCGACAACAGCTTATCCAGTGTGATGTCAGACAGCCCTATCGCCCGGCATCTGCCATGGTCCACAAGACTCTCCAGCGCCCGCCAGGTATCGAGCAGAGTCACGCCGCTGTCGTAAATAACATTGCCATTCTGATCCCGCGGATCCTGATCGTCCCCAGCCTGAAATGCAAATGGTGTGTGGATGAGATACAAATCCACATAGTCGAGCCCGAGCCTCGCCAGGCTCGCAAGGAAAGCCGGTTCGACACGCTCCGGCCGATGATTCGAGTTCCACAACTTCGTAGTAACAAAAATCTCTTCTCGCGCGATCCCTCCAGCAGCAGCTCCCGCCTGCAACGCCTCGCCCACCTCATGCTCGTTCCCGTATCGCTCCGCACAATCGAAGTGTCGAAACCCAGCTTCCAAAGCATCTCTGGTAGCACTCATTGTCACAACCGGGTCAGGAATCAGCGTGCCAAACCCAAGCGCAGGCATCCGGCTGGCTCCATCGTTGAGCGGCATTCTCGTCATCCGAATATCCGAAGATTCAGCCATACGAACCACCTCGCGCTAGTTTACTTCCTGCATTAAACGCCCGGATGCATCGAAATCACTCAAAAACCATTACGAATCTGGCCACAATGTGTCCTTGGCGATTTAGCACTCGTCGCGTCGGATAGCTTTCCCGCGAGGGTCGGGTGAAGGGAGATCGGCGAACAGATGTCATGGACTGCGAAATTGCCAGCTTGACATCAAGCGAAAAATCCACTACCATATGGTTGTGGATAGGCTGAATACGACCTTTGCGGCTTTGTCTGATCCAACCCGCCGGGCAATGATCGAACGACTCTCCCTTGGGCCTGCCTCTGTGCGTGGATTGACGGAACCGTTTGCACTCTCGCAGCAGATGATTTCAAAACATATTGCCTGCCTCGTGCGGGCGCGGATTGTGATCAAGACGAAGCGTGGACGAGAGAGCGTATGCACGCTTAGGCCAGAGGCGATTAAGACAGTCAGCGACTGGGCGATTAGCTATCGCCGATTCTGGGAAGAGAGCTTCGACAAACTGGATGTCGTTGTAAATCAAATGAAGAAAGAGGAGGAAAGAGATGACACAAAACACGGCAAGCGAAGTTGAGCGAATGGTCGTTACGAGAGTTTTTGATGCCCCACGCGAGTTGGTGTGGAAGGCGTGGACAGACCCGAAGTACATCATGCAGTGGTGGGGACCGAAGGGCTTTACTGCGACGGTTTGCGAGATGGATTTTCGCGTTGGAGGAAAACTTCTCTGTTGCATGAAGGCGCCGGATGGGCAGATCTGCGGCTGGAATGCGGTTGAATACTACGAGATTGTTCTGCACGAGAAGATCGTTTCTTCCATGTACTTTTCGGACTCGAAGGGAAACAAGATCGATCCTGCGGAATTAGGAATGGAGTATGAGGTCATAGACGGTGCGTACGACGTGACCATCTTTGAGGATCTCGGAAATGGCCAGACGCGACTCACCCACATTGGAAATGAGCCCATGGAGAGCGCGAAAAATAGCGGCCAACTCGAGGGCTGGAACGAGATACTCGATAAAGTGTCTGCGGTGGTTGCGGAGCTGGCGCAGGCGAAGTAGACGTGCGGTGCTTGATGATCGAGCGAAGTCCGGCCGGCGAGAGGCCCGGTTCGGCCGGGCTCCTCGCCGCCGGGAAAGTTGTGCCCCTCGCGGACAACCGCTTCTTGCTGACTGTTACCTTTCAGGCCAATGCACTCATTGAGCACTTGCTCAATCGGTGTCGATCGGATTAGTACCGAGAAACGCCCTTGCCGTGACAAAAATCCTTAAAACATCTTCCTTGGAAAGTTCGCCTCGCCCATAGAATCGAACTCAACCTCTATGGACTTAGTCCGGCATTACTTCGCCCACCTCACGCTCGTTCCCGTATCGCTCCGCACAATCGAAGTGCCGAAACCCGGCTTCCAACGCATCTCTGGTGGCACTTATCGTCACGACCGGATCAGGAATCAGCGTGCCAAACCCAAGCGCAGGCATCTGACCGGCTCCATTGTTGAGCGGCATTCTCGTCATCCCAAGATCAGAAGATTCAACCATGGAAACACCTCGCGTTATTTTGCTTACTGCATTACTGGTCGGATTCAACAGTGAGATGCCCAGCCTCAGAAAAAAGGGGGACGACGAAATCGTCAAAGATATTCCCGCGGACTTTGGATCTTCCGAACGAAAAACTCAGCGCTTTGACACGCGGGTTTGGTGCACCACAACAACCTGGCCTTTTCTCTCACCCTCGGCTATCCGCACATACACCGTAAAGTGATCTGGCCCTTCCTTCACGATGGTGAGGCCATCGAAATACATAGCCTTATTCGTCACCTCAATTAGCCGGTGGCGAACAAATTCGTTCTTACCCTCCCAGCCTGCGAGATCCCCGGAGAAATGTTTGACACGAAACTCTATAGACCCATTGACTTCAATAAAGTCATTGATCTCGTAAAACCAGATCGTGCCGTCCTGCCCCCAGCCGCGGGCAAAACCTGGCATATGACCTTTTGTCGGTGGGAAAGTGGCAGACTCCTGCATGCCGCCATCAAGCGATCCCGCCCAGTCACCTGCTAACCAGTGCACGTCATTGATCGTCGCTGCGGGGCTGACGCTGCCATCGGTCCAGGCACGCACCATCGAATTTGATGAGGGTTCCTGAGCGATAGACGCCATCGGGATGGCACATAACAGGAATATGCTTTTCTGCCAAAACTTCATGCGAGTCGGATCTCCCTTCCCAAATCGTTGGACTCGACCAGATTAGCAAAAATGAGTGTTGGACCGTGGAGGCTCGACGTAGAATCGAGCCTAACTCTATGGATTCCATTCGGCATCAAGCAGCGGTTTCATTTCTCGTTTTCTGCGCCGTTACGTTCACACAAGCCCAATCCTCATCCATCGACCCAACCCTCGCCCACCAAATAGCCACCATCCCCGCCATCGACAACCACGCCCACCCAGTCCTCTCGCCACCAGCTTACGCCACCGACCGCAACTTCGATGCTCTCCCCGTCGACAACATGGAGCCTGACACCGACCCCGCCGGCATGCGCCCCGATCTCCCGGCGCTCCACGAAGCATGGAAAACAATCTTCAACTTCGATGGGCAACCACCACTCGACGCCGCCGGCCTCAAACAACTCGAAGCCGCTCGCGAAGCCACGCGCCAGCAACAAGGCGAACACTACGCCGCCTACATCCTCGACCGCGCCAACATCGGCACCGAGCTGGCTAACCGAGTAGCCATGGGCACAGGAGTTAAACCCCCACGCTTCCGCTGGGTTCCCTACGTCGACGCGCTTCTCTTCCCACTCGACAACTCCGGCCTCGCCACCACACCCGACCGCAAGCAGTTCTTCCCCCTCGAAGACAAACTCCGCGCAAAGTACCTCGAACAAGCCAACCTCAAAACCCTCCCACCCACGCTCGACCTCTACCTCAGCAAACTCATCGACGTAATTCTGGCCCAGCAAAAATCACACGGCGCCATAGCCGAAAAATTCGAGATCGCCTACCTCCGCTCCTTCGGCTTCGACGACGTCCCCCAAGCCGAAGCCGCACACATCTACGCCACCCTCCTCCACACCCCGCACCCCGACGAAGCCCAATACAAGCGCCTTCAAGACTTTCTCTTCCGCTACATCGCAGCAGAGTGCGGCCGCCTCAACATGCCTGTTCACATTCACACCACCGCGGGCGGCGGAGGCTACTTCTCCATCGCCGGCGACAACCCGCTCCTCCTCGAACCTCTCTTCAACGATCCCAAACTTCGCAAAACCAACTTTGTCCTCCTTCACGGCGGCTGGCCCTTCGTCCACGAGATCGGCGCGCTCCTGCAAAAACCAAACGTCTACCTCGACCTCTCGCAGCAATCCCTCATGATCGGCCCGCGCACAATGTCGGCATGGCTGCGCGAGTGGCTCGAGCTCTACCCGGAAAAAATCCTCTACGCCACCGACGCCTACCCTTACTCCTCATCGATGGGCTGGGAAGAGGCCGCATACATGGCCAACCAGAACATCCGCACGTCGTTAGGCTTTGCTCTCACAGGCATGATGCAGGACAAACAAATCACCGAACCGCAGGCCGAAAAACTGGCCCGCATGGTCCTCCGCGAAAATGCCGAATCCCTCTACAAATTCCAACCATCCACCCCCTGAGTTTTTGGCTTTCGCCTTTGCTTCTGCAGTCACGGTTGCAAAACTGCATCTTCGCAACATCGATTACTGTCCATGACCCGCCCGCAGCCTATGAGGCAGCACATAAGTAAAACCTGCAAATCCCTCCCACTGAGTCGAAGTCGAGGTCAGCCCATGATTGAACCCCGCATCGACCACAAGATTTTTTCGAATCGGGTACGATAGCGCCCACAGATTTCCTACAGCATTCCCGTTCGTAAGTGGCTGGGTGAAATGCCATAGCTCCCCGGCGATCGTGAATCGCCCCAGCGGATGCGAGACCGAGAGCGTCTGGCCGAACTGGCCTCGTCGCGCAGTCCCTGCAGCCTGCTCGGTAAAGATCCCGTTGATGTCGAAGTGGAAGCCCCCGAGATCCTCACTCACAAGGAACAACGCGCTTTGCCGAAACGTGCCGATATCGATCTCGGGCGCCGGGCTCTCATAAAGACGGCGAATATAGCTAAGGCTCACCGTAGGCTTATTGCCCTCGCCAGGCAAAACGACCCCCTGCACTCCGGCAAAGACCTCGCCAGGCCTATTGCCAGGGAGAGCGTCTCCAGTCACTCCGGAGGCGTGAACAAATGGCTCCGACAACGCCAGCAGTTGAAGACGCGACATAACCGTAAACTTCGTAACTTGGTTAATCCCGAAGCGAGTGCTGAACTCAGGCGAGCTCTCGGCATACAGCCCACCGTTTTCAAACTGCAGATACCCCACAGGAGTCAACGTCGCGGGAGTGGAAACAGTAGGACGGCCAGGATTCGCCTCCGGAAGTTCCACCGCCGAGGACTGCGCTCGAAGGAACGCCGCAGAACAAAACAAGACCGCCGCTCCAAAGAGGACGCGCAAAAGAAATCTCATCGCAAGAAGCTCCAGATAGTAGTGGGATCGCACGCCGAAGCGTGTGCTTACCGGTTCACTTCTGGGCTAGGCGCGGGGAGGAAGAAAAGGAGGCGGAGTAGTACGGCCCGAATAATCGTCGCTGGTCAGCACAACGAAAGGCGTGACGTTAGCCACTGCCGCAATCTGCGTCTCTGCGACGGGAAGCCATTGAAAGCCGCAGCAGGAGCAGACACGATTGCAATCGTCATTCGCAGGCGGAGGCATCTTATCGGCAAGACGAGAGTGTCCAGGAAGTCCGCCACCGGGAATGTCGCACGCAGGACATATCGGCGAGACAACACTTAGGACCGCCAGCAGAACACAAAGAAAAGCCGCTGCAATCTCTCTTCGACTTGATAGAGCGCCACGCATCGCATTCTTAGGATCGCACAGGAAGCCACAAAAAATCTAAACCACGACGTGTTCTAACACCGAAAAACACACCCTCTAAAAACCACTTTTTGCGCTCCATTGGCTCGACAAGTAAAACGCACTCTCGAAGCGACCCTGAAGAACTACTCCTTCCGCAAAACGAAACTCCCCGCCTTGTCTCCGGGAACAACCCGCCACCCTGCCGCCAGATCAAGCGTCCACCCCGGCCCCTTCACATGCGAGCCGTCGATGTTCGGCGGAGCAGCGACACGAAGGCTGTGATAATCAGCCGCCATCAACGCACCGCCCTCTTGAATATCCAACGTTCCCCATTGATCCGAGACCTGCGACGTCGGAAACACCATCCCGAAACCTGGCAACGGAACCACCGCGTTCGGATCAAACGTGTACATAAACTTGCCGGCATCCGAGACCGTCAACGTAGGACCATCGACAAGCAGTTTGCGGTATCGCGCTCTCTCTACCTGCGCGCGTGCTTCCCGCTCCGTCTCAACGATACGCAGCGCAGCCTCTCCATAGACGAGCGCACGTTTCTCGAAAGCAGCCGTAGGCGATGAAGGAACCGTGCCTCCGAGCAGAACCGTCAGATCGGGCGTCGGCTTAATCCGCGACCGCCAATCCGGCAGCCGTTCATCCAGCAGCAACCCGTATGCTGGCCCTGAAGCATAGGCGAACGACCGTACAAAGGTATCCGCCTCCGGACTCGTCAGCCGCGTGATCATCCGCCATCGTCCAGAAGCAACGTCCGGCGCAGAAGCAGCAATGCCCGTATACTCTGCCAACCCTTCATTCATCATCAACGCGCGTTCCGTCTCTCCCGAACCCGGAAACATCTCATGCCGATGCGCACCAAACGCCAGCGCATCCCGAATCGCCTGCGTCTGTGCCTCACCGCTCGCCGCCAACGCGACAGCAAGCGCACGCCACTCAAGCTGCAGCCACAACCGTCCTTCAAGCGTATCGAGTTGCGCATTCTCCGGATTCGAATACGGAATCTCAAGCTCGGATTGAATTCGGTGGAACGACTCATGCGCAAGCAATCGATCGCGTGGCTGCGAGTTCTGCGGCAGCGGCCACATCACCATCGTCCAACGCTTCCCCTCCCACTCCACCGCCGTATTCGCAATCGCGATGTCTTTGGGCAACGTCCCGGCATAAACATCCCCGTCTCGATGCAACACTCCACCTGCATCGGGTTCATTCGCGACGACAGCTCTGGTCGCCGGCACTACAAACAGCATCGGCCCATACAACGGCTTGCCCCACAGCCGGCCATTATCTCTCGTGGAGACCCTCTGAGCCTCGGCAAACGCCGCACCAGCCTTCGCGGCGTCGATCGAAGGCGCACTCTGCCCCTGCAAAAACGCCGAGACACCCAACAGAACCACCAGTCCGACCGTAACTCTACCCATCGCGTCGCGCCTGCAAGTACCCCTGGCCATGCGTCTCCCCTACGGCTGAAAAATAAATCTCAAAATCGAGGAAAAATTTCAACGCCAAAAATCATGCACATAAAAACCATGATTCCACCATCAACTCACCACAAAGTCACCACAAAAAACCACGCAAAAACATTGTGGAAATCGCAAAACCCCAATAAAAACGCCCATCCCCCAGCCAAAAAATTATTCGCTCTTCAAATATTTTTTCGTATCAAAAAGCGGGCGTTCCATACTCCGCACCCACTCCGTAACCTCATCCGGCCCTTTACCCGCCGCCTCAGCCGCCGCAAACTCATTCCGCAAAGCCTGCATCTTCGCCTCAAGATCATCCAAAGCGCTCAAAAGAATAGCCTCCGGCGTCATCGGCAACTTCGGCGACCCAAACTCATACTTCCCGTGATGGCTCAAAATCATATGCTCCACCAACACCAGCAGCTTCTCCGGAAACGGCGCGATCTCCTGCACCTTCTCCCGCAGCATCCCCTGCGCGATGCTGATATGCCCAATCATCTGCCCCTCTAACGTATAGGAAAAGCTGGACTTCCACTCCAACTCCCGCACCTTCCCAATGTCATGCAGAATGGCCCCCGTAACCAGCAGATCCTGATCGACCTCCGGATAAAACGGCGCTGCCGCCAGGCAAACCCGCACCAGCGTCAAAACATGCTCCAGCAACCCACCTAACCACGCATGATGCAAGCGTTTAGCCGCTGGCGCAGCCCTGAATGCCGGCCCAATCTTCTCATCATCGAGAAACGCAAAAACCAGCCGCCTTAAGTCATTATTTTTGAAGGAACTAACATACCTGCGAAGCTCCGCCCACATCTCCTCAACATCAAACCTCGTCGCAGGCTGAAAGTCCTTCGGATCGACCTCAGAATCCGCCGCCAGACGCAGCTTCTTCAGCGTTATCTGAAACTTACCCTGATACTTCGAGACGTCCCCCTGCACCTTGACGTAGCTGCCCTCCGAGCAGGTCGCAATCGGATCCGCCACATCGTCCCACATGCGCGCCTCGAGCGACCCAGTCCTATCGCTAACAATCAAAGCAAGATACTGCCCACCCTGCTTCTTATCGCGCACTTGAATTGAAGTCAAAACAAAGTAGGTTGTAACAGTTGAATTCTCAAACCGCGCAACATCTTCAACAAAAAAGTCTTTCATGTCCACCAGAATACCCCTCTACCAAGAACACCAAAGACAAACGCGAGAGCGGGAAGCCCTCGCGCCGAAAAGAAAACCAGCACCCACAGCAACTTACAGTGGCTGAGGAGTAGTTGGAGGCGGATTCGGTGTCGTCGTCGGAGGTGCCGGATCCGGAGTCTTAGCAGCCGGAGGAATAATACCCTCCTGCGGAGTCGCCCGGTCAGGAGCCTTCGACGGAGTCTCATCCGGCTTCGGTGCAGCAGGCTTAGGTGCCTGATCCTGCAACCGCCCCTTGGGAGCGTTCTTATCTTTAGGCTGTTTTTTCTTCTTTTTCGCAGTATCGCCATTCAAACCCAAGGGTGCAGCCTGCGCCTTCTCGGTTGCCTTCTCCTCAGGAGTCGCCGCAACAGGTCCAGCCACCACCTTTTCCTTGGCTTTCTTTACCTTCGTAGCCTTTTTCTCAGCGTTCACCTGCTTGGCGCGATCGCTGTACCGAGTCTTTCCTGTCGGCGCTGGCTTCGCATCAAAAGGATTCGCCCCCAGATCGGTACTGGACGAAGCTGTCTCCACGGGAGCTGCCGTGCTGCCAGCCGCTATCTTTCCCTCCTGCGCCGACGATGCAGAATTGGCCCCTGCTCCAACGTCGCTGCCCGAAGCCGTCTCTTCCGTACCTGCCGGCAGCGAGTTCCGTGGAGCCTGCCCATACCGCACCTTCTCACGCTTGACCTTCTTGGGCTTAGCCGAAGCCGCCACCTTCGTTGTCGTCGAAGCAGCTGTCGTAGCCGCTGTCGTAGCAACGGGCCGGGGCGCCGGAGCCGTGACCTTCGCGGTCGAAAACGTCGTGCCTCGATCGAACCGCTTCTTCTGCTGGGCGGTCTTCTTCTTCTTCACAACCGGAGGTGTATAGGCCGTGAACGCCAGTCTGGTCTCCTTAGGACTAGCTCCAGAGTCCACATACCCGGAGCGGACTTCGATATACGCATCCTCCCGCAGCTTTGTCAGATAGGTGCGCAACGCGGGTTGCATCGCCTCCGAGTACATCGCCTCTTGAACCTGCGGCTCGACGTCCTTAAGCGGCGCAATTCCGGCCGCCGGGTGGTCGGTCACTTTCAGAATCACAAATCCCTGCTTGGTTCGAATCGGTGCCGTCCACTCCCCCGTCTTCAGGTTAAACGTCTGGTCTTCAAGAACCTGGCCCAAACTCCCACGCTTATACATGCCCAGATCCCCACCTTCAGCCGCCAGTGGTCCACCAGAATATGTCTTCGCCAATTCGTCGAACTTGCCCCCTGCCTTCAACTTCGCTTCGACGTCGTCCGCCTTTGCCTTTGCCTGCGCGACTGTTGCGTCGCTTGCGTCAGCAGCAGTCGGAATCAGAATCTCACTCAACCTGATCTGCTCCGGCTGCGCAAAATCCTGTTTATGCGCCTCGTAATAAGCCTGTTCCTGGCCTTGCGTCATCTGCAAACGCCGGCTCACCTCATCCCGCACCACCATCTGGGTAATTACGTTGTCGCGGATGCCCGCCTTGAAGTCTTCAAACGACACGCCCTGCTGTCGCGCCGCCGCCTCAAGATCCTCCATAGTCGCCAAGTGGTTTGACTTGCGTATCTCATCCAACTGCCGGACAACCTCAGTGTCGGCGTTGATTCCCAACTCCTTGCCCCGCGAAAGCAGCAGTTGTTTATCGATCATGTCGCGCAGCAGGTTCTTCTGCCTCTCCGCTACGTCGGCCGGACTCGCGTTCGTTCGCTGGTTCTCCTCAGCAAGAGCCTGCTCGGCGCGTTCAACATCGCTGCGACTGATGATCAGGTCGTTCACATGTACAGCCACATCCTCAACCACGGCTCCGCCAGGCGTAATGGGTGGCGTAACCGGCAACGTATATTGAGGTTGCGGCGCGTTCGGCACGCTCAACGGGCTCTGGTACCGCGGCGCCTGTGCTTGCACCACTCCCGGCAGTGCCAGCAGGCCCAGCCCGCACACCGCCGCAAACTGCGAAATTCTCAAGGTCATCGTCACTCGTATCTGATCAGCATCCGCGATTGAACATCAATCGCCCGGCATATCCGTCCTGGTTGTTGGACTCACCCTGACATTGGACGGTATGCGTACCCAATTCTAACTGCCCTCGACCAAACAAGCGAATCCCCCCTTTATGACCAAGCCAAGGCTCACCCCCGGATGTTATACTCCGTCCAAGATAGAAGTACTGTCTTCGCGCAGTTTCGATGCGCTTTTTACTCTTTTGAGGACCCCACGCCTATGGCTCCCCGCACTCGCAGCGCGCTCTTTTCAGCCTCTCTTTTTCTTGCCACCTGCGCCATTCTCGGATCGTTGATCAACCAGAAAGTTGCCGCCCAGTCCGCCGGTGATGAGTCCACCCTGCGCGATTCGCTCCACTCCTTCACCAATGTCTATTCGCTGGTCGAGCAGAACTACGCCGAGCCGATGAACACCGACAAGACCGACAAGGCCATCTACGACGGCGCCATCCCCGGCATGCTCCACGTCCTCGATCCGCACTCGAACTTCTACGACCCAAAAGCCTACGCCCAGATGCGCGAGGATCAGCACGGCAAGTACTACGGCGTCGGCATGACCATCCAGCCTCAACCTACTGCCAACGGCAAGACCAAAATCGTCGTCCTCTATCCCTTTGAAGGAACCCCCTCCTACAAGGCCGGCATCCGGCCCGGCGACGAGATCCTCACCGTCGACGGCAAATCCACAGAGGGCATGGATACCACTGGCGTAGCCAGTATGCTCAAAGGCGCACGCGGAACTCACGTCTCCGTCACCATCGTCCGTGAAGGCGCAGCCCGCCCTATCGTCTTTGACCTTGTTCGTGACGAAATCCCACGTCCCTCAGTAGATCTCGCCTTTCTCATCCGCCCAGGCATCGGCTACATCCGCGTCAACAGCTTTATTGAGACCACCAGCCACGAGGTCAGCGACGCACTCGACAGCTTTGGTGACATTCACGGCCTCGTCCTCGACCTGCGCGGCAACCCCGGCGGGCTCCTCAACGAAGCCGTCGCGACATCCGACAAGTTCCTCCAGAAGGGCCAGATCGTCGTCTCGCAACGCGGTCGCGCCTTCCCCGACCAGGTCTATCGCGCCACCCGCGGCGAGGAAGGCCCCAAATTCCCTATCGTCGTCCTTGTCAATCGCGGTACAGCTTCCGCAGCTGAGATCGTCTCCGGCGCCCTGCAGGATCATGACCGCGCTCTCATCGTAGGCGAAACCACCTTCGGCAAGGGCCTCGTTCAGACTGTCTTCAACATGGCGGAGAACACCGGCCTTGCGCTCACCACTTACCACTACTACACGCCGTCCGGCCGGCTTATCCAGCGCAACTACGACCACGTCTCGCTCTACGACTACTACTATGTCCGCGACGACGCCAAGGCCAGCGACAAGAGCAACCTTGAGGTCAAGCTCACCGACTCAGGCCGCACGGTCTACGGTGGCGGAGGCATTACTCCCGACGAGAAGATCGACAACCAGAAGCAAAACCACTTCCAGGACAGCCTCCTCATCCACTACACCTTCTTCAACTTCAGCAAGCACTACCTCGCCACCCACACCATCACCAAGGATTTTGAGGTAGACGACAATATCATGCAGCAGTACAAGGCATACCTGAAGGACAATCAGGTCGACTACACCGACGCCGACATTGCTGCCGTCGATGGCTGGGTCAAAGCAAACATCAAGCGCGAACTCTTCATCTCGCAGTTCGGTCAGCGCGAAGGCGCCAAGGTCGCCGCAGAATGGGATCCACAGATAGCCAAGGCCGTTACCTACTTACCCGAAGCCCAGACCCTCGCCGATCACAACACCAAAGTGGCTCAGAAGACTGCCTCAGCCAGTCGCTGATCCAAAGCAATTCGCCAGAGGTAAAACGGCGCTCAGGCATGATGCCTGGCGCCGTTCTTTATCTTTTACCTCTAAAGTTTGGAGCGGGAGACCGGGATCGAACCGGCGACATTCAGCTTGGGAAGACGGCGGTCAATTGGAAACAGGCGGTCGGATTTGGCATTGATGGTCGAGAGCTTCTTGAATTCGGGTTCACTGTTGGCGAACCAAGGCACAATGCCCCAGCGCATCATCACCAGTTCGCGCTCACCGGTCTCGCGTCGTCGCCGGATAACGGGCTGGCTGAAGGATTGATGGGCATCAGGGAAACAGGCTTGGAACTCAATTAGTACTTTTCAGGTACGATTCGCCTTCCTTTGAGTGTTTTTTGATCATCATAAGCTCCTCTATTAGAACGTTTAGGAAGGTTGATCTTCTTGCGCTTAACTTGTTTCCAGGGAATCAACGTCAGGAGATGGGAGATGCAATTCAATCGTGCTCGCTTTTTGTCGTCGGACCGAAGAATGTACCAGGGAGCGTGTGGAGTATCGGTGGCATCAAGCATCATGTCACGTGCCCGCGAGTATTGATACCAGCGCTCACGGGAAGGTAGATCGATTGGGCTCAATTTCCATTGACGCAGAGGGTCCTCGATGCGTGCCTTAAAGCGCCGCTCCTGCTCCTCATTGCTCACTTCAAGCCAAAATTTAATCAGCGTAATTCCACTCGCGGTGAGGGCCTTTTCGAAGAGCGGACAGAGAAAGAGAAAGCGCTTGTGTTCCTCTGGCGAGCAAAAGCCCATGACGTGTTCAACGCCGGCGCGGTTATACCAACTGCGATCGAAGATCACGATTTCCCCAGCAGCCGGAAAGTGCTGAATATAACGTTGCATGTATAGTTGAGTTTTCTCCCGGTCAGATGGGGCAGGAAGAGCTACTGTTTGGAAGATTCGTGGGCTGACCCGTTCTGTAATTGCTCGAATTGTTCCACCTTTACCTGCACCATCGCGCCCCTCGAAGACAATAACGATGCGGTCACCATTCTGTTTGACTGAGTCCTGCAATAGACACAGATCAGACTGAAGGCGCCGAAGCTCTTCGTTATACTCGTTTCGGTCTAGTTTCGATTTGGGGTCATCGGTATTTTGCTTTTTTTTGGCCATAATCACCTCTGCTCCTGACAACCTACTTTCCGTTCTCACCTTTTCTGGCGTTACTGCTTCAGGAATCTCCATGGCTGCGCATCTTGTGTCGTGTCCCTGATTATTTCGTCACTGCGATCGACTTGCGGAAGAGCGCAACACTATAGGAGAAGAACGCCAGCCCGATCACCGCGACCATTCCGAAGTTGCGCCACACAGCCGCCAATCCGCCGCCGCGGTAGATGATGATCTGCGAAAAACTGACGAAGTGCCGTGAAGGCAGAAAATACGTAATCGCCTGCAGCCAGCCGGGCTGGCTTTCGACGGGAGTCGATCCGCCCGAAAGAAGCTGGATCACCATAACCACCAGAACGATCAGCAGCGCGAACTGCGCCATTGATCGCGAGATGGTCCCGAGGAATACGCCGAGCGCCGTTGCAAAGAATAGATATAACAGAACACCGGCGAACCACAGTAGCACCGATCCTTGGATGGGAACTTTTAGAACCATGCGGACAACGAGGAACAGCGAAAGCATCGTAGCGATGAGAATCACGAGACCGTTCGCCACGACTTTGGCCATCGCGATCTCGAAGGGGGTAAGGGGCATCACCAGGAGGTGCTCGAGCGTGCCATGTTCGCGCTCGCGAATTACCGCTGCCCCCGTAAGCACGATCGTGAGCAGCGAAAGTTGGTTGATGATGCCCACAATGCTCGAGAACCATGCCGAGACGCCGTTCGGGTTGAACATCTTGCGCTGCACGAGGTTCACGGGCCCGCTTGTGTCGACATCCGTTCGCTTGAGATAGGTCGAGAGGCGCTGGGTGATGATGTTGTGGATGTAGCCTGCGCCGATGCCTGCCTGCTGCATGGCGGTCGCGTCGATGTTCACCTGGATGTCCGGCTGACGTCCGGCTTTCAAATCCCGTTCAAACCGGGGCGGAACTACGACGACGAACATGAAGCGTCCCTCGTCCATGGATCGCTCGATTTCGTCGGTTCGAATCCTCACTGGATGCTGAAAGCGAGGTGGATAGAATGCATTGATCAGCTGCTCCGACAGCGCGGACTGGTCCTCGTCCGCGAAGGCTATCGAGGCATTGTTGACATCATTCGACGCGCCGGTTGCCTGTTGGTAGATGGTCCAGGTGAACGCATAGAGCACGAACAGCACCAGCACCTTGTCGCTCAGGACGCTACGGAGCTCCTTGAGAGCAAGCCAGAAGATGTTCTTGAGCGAGTCCATGATTACTTCTCCTGCTTCTTCAGCCCGAGCATGCTTACGAACAGGAGCACGGGGATCCAGCAGAGGAGGATGAGCATGTCGTTCCACATGAGATCGGCTCCTAGCCCTTTCGTGTAGGCGCCCAGGCTCGAGTGCATGTAGTACGTCGTGGGCCAGATGGAGCCCACCGCGCGCGCACTCCCCTCCAGTGTCGATACCGGCTGCAGCATCCCTGAGAACTGGATCGATGGCTGAATGGTGAGAATAGCCGTGACGAACACGGCCGCGACTTGAGTGCTTGTGAATGTCGAAGTCGCCATTCCAATTCCTGTTGTGACAATGACATAGATCAGCGTGCAAAGCGTCAGAAGCAGAAAGCTTCCCTTTATCGGGACACCGAACACGATCAAGGCAAGCATCACAAGAATGAAGAAGTTAATCATGCCGATAGCGAGATACGGCAGTTGCTTGCCGAGCAGATATTCAAGCCTTCCTGTCGGCGTAACATAGAAATTGATGATCGAACCCAACTCCTTTTCGCGCACGATGCTGACCGTCATCAGGACCGCTGGAATCAAAATGAGGAGTATCGCCGGCATGTTAGGGACAATCGAGTAGATGCTCTCGAAAGTGGGATTGTAAATATAGCGGTCCTGGAAGTTGGCGGTGTACTTGGTGGACCCTTGATAGAGGCGATTGCTCGGGTCTGCAAGAAGCGTGTTCTGGACTCCCTCCAAATAACCCCTGATCGTTTCGGCGCGGAAGGGATTCGCGCCATCGATCTGAACGAAGACGTCGGGAGTGTCGCCGCGGCGCAGGTCGCGACTGAAGTTCGGGGGGATCTCGACCACGGCCGCGACTTCGTCTCCCTGCATGCGGGTCAGAGCCTCCTCGTCGGAGAATGTTGGATCTTCCCACGTGAAATATCGGGGTATCGATCGGAACTGCTCGAGATACGTCCGGCTGTCCTGCGATTGATCGCGATCCAATGCCGCTAATTTAATATGCTCGACATCGGTCGTAATGCCGAAGCCACAGACCAGCATCAGGAGGGCCGATCCCAGAAAGGCAAATGTCAGCCGAATGGGATCGCGCATGATCTGAATCGCCTCGTTACGCGCATAGGCCAACAGCCGCTGCAGCGGCAGAGGAAGCGCCGCCTTCTCAGGTGTCAGAGCAGCGGTGGACGCTGAGGTCGCAGGTTCGCCGCTTGCGACCTTCGCCTGCGTCGAACCTTTTGCCTCCTGCGCAATCGAGTCTTCCATGTAACCGATGAACGCGTCCTCAAGATCTTTGGCACCGCGCGCCTCGATCAACTTTTGCGGGGCATCGCAGGCAAGCACCTTGCCGGCATTCATCAGCGAGATGCGATCGCAGCGCAGGCCTTCGTTCATGAAATGCGTCGTGACAAAAATCGTCACACCCTGCTCACGAGAGAGCTGGACCAGCAGCTCCCAGAAGCTATCGCGGGCAACCGGATCGACTCCCGAGGTGGGTTCGTCCAAGATTAGCAACATAGGATCGTGGAGCACGGCGACCGCCAGCGAGAGCCGTTGCCGTACGCCCATCGGTATCGAGTCAGCCAGCGCATCGAGATGTGGACCCAAGCCGAATCGCTCGACGAGCTCCTCAATGCGTGCCTTGGCTTTGTCAGGCGGGATGTGAAAGAGACGCGCGTCCAGTATGAGGTTCTCGCGCACCGTGAGCTCGCCCCAAAGCGAGAACGCTTGCGTCATATACCCAATGTTGCGGCGGACGTCCATGCTGCCGGCTTCAACCGATTTACCAAAGATCGTCGCCGTGCCTTCGGTCGGAGGCTGGAGTCCGACCAGCATCTTCATCGTCGTTGACTTGCCGCAACCGTTCGAGCCGAGAAAGCCAAAAATTTCCCCACGCGGGATCCGCAGGCTCACGTGATCAACGGCTGTGAAACTGCCAAAGCGCTTGGTCAGACCGTGCGCCTCGATGGCGATTTCGGTTTTATCACTTACGACGAATGGCGGAATCACGAGTTCAACATGGCCCCTGCGTTTTTCTTCCGGGAGCAGACCGACAAAGCAGCGCTCCAGGTCTTTTGTGCCCGTGCGCTCCATGAGTTCCGCCGGCGTCCCCGTTGCAAGGACTTTGCCCTCATCCATCGCGACGATCCAATCCCATTGCGAAGCCTCATCCATATAGGCTGTTGCGATGACGACGCTCATCCTCGGCTGAGTCTTGCGAATATCGTTGATGAGCGTCCAGAACTGGCGCCGTGAGAGCGGATCCACGCCTGTGGTCGGCTCATCAAGGATGAGGAGATCCGGTTCGTGGACAAGGGCCCCACAGAGCCCTACCTTCTGCTTCATGCCACCCGAGAGCTTTCCCGCCGGCCGATCGGGAAACGGCCCGAGTCCGGTGGCATCGAGCAGCTCTTTAACTTTAACGGGGCGCTCACTCGGGGAGAGGCCGAAGAGCTGTGCCATGAAGTCTACATTGTCGTGGACGCTGAGTTCCAGGTACAGGTTCTTGCCGAGGCCCTGCGGCATATACGCGATTTTGGGACACACGGCGCGCCGGTGCCGCGACTGCCTCATGTCGCCGCCGAGCACGTCGATCTGTCCCTCCTGCATCTTCTTCGATCCCGCCATCAGCCCCAAAAGCGTTGACTTGCCGGCGCCGTCCGGACCTATGATGCCGACCATGATCCCCGTTGGAATCTCGACCGAAATTCGATCGAGCGCGAGCACTTTGCCATAGTGGTGCGTGACATCTCGAATCGAGGCGACCGGCTTGATCTGCGAGGGCGGGTATTCAACCGTTGCCATAGAGCACCTTAATTGGACTTCGCCGAAGAATGGGATGACTCCAACGCGGACATCTTCGTCGTTGGATTTATGAGGCCCTTTTCCAGCCAGTCCGGAAACGCGGCGTCGGGGGTTACCTTCACGTAGCCGACACCGCGCACGCCTGTCTTGATGCGTTCGATGTAGTGCGTGACAAGCTCGGGAGGGATCTGAAGCTTGACGCGAAACATCAGCTTCTCGCGCTCGCTCTTGGTTTCAACCTGCTTGGGCGTGAACTGTGCTTCAGGCGACACGAAGCTAACGTACGCCGCGGCGGCCTGGTTTGGTTCGTAGTCCACGGTGATGCGCGCGGGCGCGCCTGTTTTCAATCGGGCAGCCTGATCGGACGGGAGGAAGATCTCCATATAGACGTCGCTGAGGTCCACGATTGTCAATGCCTTACCGCCGGCGCCGAGGACTTCGCCCGGTTCAACCAGTCGATAGAGCACCCGGCCGGTCACAGGCGAAACCAGGGTTGCATCCGTAATTCGGCTTTTAGTCACTTCTACCTGACCCTGAGCCACTGCAATCTGTTGCTGTGCCGCGTCCGCTCGTGCTTGTGCGGTCGTCGCCTGTGCTTGTGCGGCGCCCTCTTTTGCTTGTGCGGCACCCACTCGTGCCTGCGCGGCGACCTCCCGCGCTTGTACGTCCTTGAGCGTTGCCTTCGTCGTGACCACGGCGGTCTGGCGGATGTCATACACGGCCTTTGAGGTTGCATTCTCCGCAAGCATCCTGCTCTGGCGGTCGGCCTCGGTCTGCGCGAGTTGGAGCTCGCCTTGCTGCTGCTCGATAGCTGCGTTGGCTGAGGCGACGTCTGCCTTGGCCCCGGCAACACCTGCGTTGGCCGCAGCGATATCGGCCTTGGCCTGGGCAATGGCGGAGTTCGCCGCGGCAAACTCCTCTCTGGCGGCTGCCACGGCGGCCTCGTTCTTTCTCAGTTCTTCGTCGAGCGTCGAGGTATCCAATTGCACTAGCACTTGACCGGGTTTGACCAGGTCACCCTCGTCTACCAGAACTTTCTGTACCCTGAGCGGCTCCTTCGCAGAGGCGTCGGAGAGCTTGGCCTCGATACGGCCGTTGCCAGACGCGATCCCCGCCGGCAGACTGGATTGCGTTGACTTCCAATATTGGTAAACCAGGATGCCAACTGCCACAATGACGATTGAGATGATGATCCACTTCTTGGAAAATTTGCTGGCCATGATGTTCTTACCTCACGGGTGGTGCCGGTTACTTTTTGGAGGAGTCCGTCGTCGGCTGCGTCGAGAAATAATTGCCCCAATTCGTGCGATTCTGCATCTCGATCCTGATAGTGTTGGGCACGAATGGCTGACCGACGCTCATCTCCCAGCCGCCGCCAAGTGCCTTGTACAAACTGATGACGTTCGTCGCCGCGTTCGAGCGCAGATTGACGAGCTTGTTGTCCTCCTGCAATAGCGTTCGTTGAGAATCGAGCACGCGCTGATAATCAACGGCGCCTTCGCGATACTGCAGGGAGGCCAGTTCGACTGATCGACGTGCGGCCGCGACGGCATTTTGCTGAGCAGAGGACGCCTCGAGCGTTTTGAGGAACCCTATAATGCCGTCCTCTACTTCTTGCGACGCGCTGAGCACGTGGTCCTGGTACGTAGTGATCGCTTGCTGGAATCGCGCATCCTCGACGCGCACTCGATTCTTGATGCGTGGGTAGTCCAAGAATGGCCAATAAACGCGCGGGCCGATCACAAAGAACAGACTGGCCGGGTCCAAAAAGTTGTAGGGCGCTATAGGGGGCTCAGTCGAGTGAATGCCGAGTGCGCCTGAAATGACGAAACGCGGATATAGATCCGCCTTTGCGATGCCGATGCGTTCCGATTGTGCCATCGCGGCGAGTTCAGCACTCCGGATATCCGGACGCCGGCGCAGCACCTCTGCAGGAACACTCACCGCCACCTGCGACGGCGCCGCCGGGATCACCTGCGGTCCTTGCAACAGGCTCTGGACCGAACCCGTGGGCTGACCGAGTAAGGTGGAGAGCGCGTTTTGCGATTGAGCGAGGCTTATCTCGAGCTGAGGAATCGATGCCCGCGTGCTCTCGAGCAGTTCCCGGGCCTGCGCAACGTCCAATTCCGAAGTAGCGCCATTGCGGAAGCGCGAATCAGCGATGCGCAGCGATTCTTCCTGGAGGCGCACGTTCTGGCGCCCCTGCTCGATCAGCTCTTCGAAGGTGCGAATCGCCACGTAGGTTCGCGCCACTTCGGCGCACAACGAGACGAGTGCGTTCTGGTAGTCATCAATGGAACTTACGTAAACGGCCTTTTGTTCCTTGACGGCTTTACGGTACTTGCCCCAGAAGTCCGCCTCCCACGCTGCGTCGAAACCGAGCGACTGGTTCCAGTAATCTCGAGTGAAAGTCGGTGGTTTGTTGACTGTGTTCGTGCTGAGACCGACACGGCTGACGGTTGCTGATATCTGGCCCTCTGGATACTGATTGGCGACGGATATGCCGAGCGCGGCACGGGCTTCCATGATGCGCAGTCCGGCGACCTGGAGCGGCAGATTCTGGTTATAGGCGAGCTGGATCAATTTTTCGAGCGTTGGATCGTTGAAGGCCTTCCACCATGCGCTGTCAGAGGGCGACTGCGCAGAGATCTGTGGGCTGTTCACGGTCCAAGTGTCGTTTACCTTCAGTACCGGCTTTTTGTAGTTCGGGCCGACCAAGCAACCAGTCAGCGTCAGCACCGCGCCCAAGAGCATAACAGCAGGGCTGGCGTATAGGAGTTGATGAGTGGTGCCGAGTTTCGATTCGCATTCAGTAGGCATGGCGCTGTTGCTCCGCAAGCTTAATGCTTCGACTGGTCAACGGATGAGAGTCTAGCTAACTAAGGTTTTGTTAGCCCAGTGGGACGCATCCTTTGACACCAAACCTGGCTTTGACCAATTCCCAGGACAATAATGTAGCGAGAGTCAGATCCAAACAACTAGGGAAAATCCTAGTTGTGACTAGTCAGGCTCGGCACAGAGGATACGTGTAGACCTGAAAAGAATTGGTCAAAGCCAGGTTTGGTGTCAAAGGATGCGTCCCAATGGCTAACAAAACCTTCAATCCACGCTCGGAAGACAGTCAGCAGGACCCGCTAGGGTCCTCACTCGAAGATCTAATCGGACAAGAGATCTCACCTGGTATAGATCGCCGAGCATTTTTAATGAGGAGCGCTTTAGTTGGCGCCATGAGTGTTATCACAGGGCGTCGTGCGATCGCCCAGATTCCAGCGAGTGCAGAACCGAAGGGAGTGTCGGGAGGGCCAGGTAATGTGGAGCTTTCTCCCAGCTTAGAGGTTGTGAAGGAGCAGAAGGGACCTGTAATGACACTGCTCGATGAGTTTTACAAAGTGGGGCCGGGCCCGTCGAGCTCCCACACGATCGGTCCAATGCGGATTACGTACGACTTTTACCAGCGCTGCACAAAACTGCCACCGGACGAACTCAACAAAGCGACGGCGCTCAAAGTTCACTTGTACGGCAGTCTCAGCGCAACCGGAAGGGGACACGGAACGGAACGGGCTTCGCTCGCAGGACTGATCGGGAAGGAACCGGCAACCGTCGACCCGCTATTTCTAGACAGCTTGCGTGACAAACCTGACCAGACATTTCCAGTAACGCTCGGATCAAAATCAGTGGACGTTTCGCTGAAAGATGTTGTCTTTGATGCCACCAAGGGCGACTTCCCTCACCCCAACACGATGAGGGTTATGCTCATGGCCGGAGACAAGGTAATTCTCGAGCAGGAATACTATTCGGTAGGTGGCGGTTTTATCGAATGGAAAGGGTATACGCCTCCTAAGAAGAACCCTCCGAAATATCCGTTCGCCACAATGAAGGAACTGCGGCAGCACGCCGAGCAGAACAATCTGACGATTCCACAAGTTATTTTGGCCAACGAAATGGCGATTCCAGGCAGAAGCCAGGAGGAGGTCTACGCCTTCATCGACAAGATCACAGGCGCAATGGGGGCAATCGTAAAATCAGGGCTCAGCATACAGGACGACGTTTTGCCCGGGCCAATCAAACTTCACTCCAAGGCTGCAACCGTTTACAAGCGCGCCCAGGATGATTCGTTCCAGTCCGACCGAGGAATCGGCACGCTGGCAGCCTATGCCTTAGCCGGGTCGGAAGAGAACGGCCGCGGCCACCTCGTCGTCACCGCCCCGACCGGAGGTTCAGCAGGCGTTCTTCCATCGCTTGTCTACGGACTGGGAGAAGGTGGGCGCAAACTTCCGCAAGAGAAGATCCGCGAAGGCATGCTCGCCGCAGCGGCTATCGGATACCTTTGCAAACACAACGCCACACTTTCCGCTGCCGAGGGCGGCTGTCAAGCTGAGATCGGCGTCGCGTCGGCGATGGCTGCTGCATTGGTTGCGGCTGCATACGATGCTTCTCCTCGCGTCCTCGAAAACGCCGCCGAATCAGCACTGGAGCATCATCTGGGAATGACCTGTGACCCGGTCGCCGGATACGTGCAGGTGCCATGCATCGAGAGGTGCGCATTCGGCGCTGTTAAGGCCTGGACAGCTTGGGCCATTGCAAGCAACGAAATCGAGTCGAGGCACAGAATAGGTTTGGATGAAACCATAACAGCCATGGCCCAGACTGCCAAAGATATGAACAGCAAGTACAAGGAAACCAGTGAAGCCGGACTCGCACTTTCTGTGACGCTCTGCTGATTGTTGCCCACTTATCAACTCGACGTCATACCGACTGTTTTGCTCGTGCTCTGTTATGAGCACGTCTATCACTAGCACAGGGCACATATGCGTCACAAAAAAACAGATTTGGAGAGCGGGACCGAGACCGGTAACAGTCTCAGGATGGCGGCTGTTGCCTGGGTATTGACCGCGGTCTACTACTTCTATCAATATGCGCTCCGCTCTGCGCCCTCTGTTATGGTGCCCCAACTGTCAGAAGCATTCGGTGTCAGTACGCTCGGCGTAGCCTCAATCGTAGGTCTTTTTTACTACGGATATTCACCGTTCAGCCTAGTCGCCGGCGCGGCAATGGATCGACTGGGCCCGCGCAAAGTTCTGCCGATTTCTGCTGCTGTGGTCGCCCTGGGGGCTCTGTTGTTCGCCACGGGCAGCAGCGGAGCTGCGAGTACAGGCAGAGTGTTGCAGGGGGCGGGCGGTGTCTTTGCACTCGTAGGTGCGATCTACATTGCCACGAAACATTTTCCGGCTTCCAAGGCAGCTACGCTGATCGGAGCCACGCAGATGTTTGGGATGGCCGGCGGGTCGGCCGGGCAGTTCGTTGTAGGGCCAATGATCGGCGGTGGCCTTGCGTGGAACCGCTTCTGGATTGGCATGGGTATAGCCGGTTTAGGAATCGGTGCTCTCCTCCTCGTTTTCCTGCCCAAAGACAAACCAGCGGCTCAACCCGCGAACTGGATGAGCACGGTTCGACCCTTCGGTATTGTGTTCCGGAATCCGCAGTCGATATTGTGCGGCCTCATTGCCGGACTGCTCTTCATACCAACCACAATCTTTGACATGATCTGGGGTGTACGTTATCTGCAGGAGGCGCACGGTCTCGACTATGCCTCAGCAGTGATGCGCTCGGCGGCGGTTCCCTCTGGCTGGATCATTGGCTGTCCGCTGCTCGGGTTTATCTCCGACCGAATTGGACGACGAAAGCCGGTCATCATCGGCGGCGCGGCAGTTTTGCTGGGCTGCCTGGCATGGATACTCTTTGGTCGAACCGGCGTCTTTCCTCCCTATGTCATCGGTCTCGTGGCGGGGCTGGCGTCGGGCGCGGCTATGCTGCCTTATACGGTAATTAAGGAAGCGAATCCTCCACAGTATGGTGGCACGGCAACTGGGGTGGTCAATTTTCTCAATTTTACTTTCAGCGCTCTTCTGGGGCCGGTCTTTGGATGGATCCTTCAAAGCGTATCCGGTGGAGCTGGGCAAATGGAGCACCGGCACTATCAGATTGCATTTGCGCCGCTCCTATTCGGAGTTTTTTTTGCAATCGTTCTTGTACTTTTCCTGAAGGAAACGGGTCCTGCCGCCAGAGTAACGTCCCAACGAACGGTCTAGGAGGTGCGAGTGGTTCACCAAACCGGAACTGGAAAATACGAACAAATGTTGGCAAAGTGCAAGAACCTGAAGCCGGTTCCAACAGCAGTGGCGCACCCGTGCGAGGAGTCAGCATTATCGGGTGCCATTGAAGCGGCGAATCTGGGACTCATCGTTCCGGTCCTGATTGGGCCGCGCGACAAGATTGAATCAACCGCCAAGGCTGCGGGACTCGACATCAGCAAGTATCAAATCGTTGATACACCCCATAGCCATTCATCAGCGGCAAAAGCAGTAGAGTTGGTGCGCGAGGCGCAGGCTGAACTTCTGATGAAAGGCAGCCTTCATACCGACGAGTTAATGGCGGCTGTCGTTTCGCGCGACGGAGGACTGCGCACCAACCGCCGCATCAGTCACGTGTTTGTCATGGACGTGCCTACCTATCACAAAGTGCTGCTTGTTACGGATGGCGCGATCAATATCGCGCCCACGTTGGAAGACAAGGTGGAAATCTGTCAGAACGCAATCGATCTCATCATGGCGCTCGGTCTCAAAAGGCCCAAGGTTGCGATTCTCGCGGCGGTGGAAACGGTGACCTCGAAAATGCCGGCTACTATCGATGCTGCTGCCCTTTGCAAGATGGCCGATCGTGGCCAGATCAAGGGCGCTATTCTGGATGGCCCGTTGGCATTTGACAACGCGATCAGCAAGCAGGCAGCGGGGACGAAGGGCATCCGCTCTGAAGTCGCGGGTGATCCGGATATTCTTCTGGCTCCAGACCTCGAGGCCGGAAACATTCTCGCCAAGCAGCTAAGCTTTCTGGCAAACGCTGACAGTGCCGGGCTGGTGCTCGGCGCAAGAGTACCAATCATCCTTACTAGCCGCGCGGACAGTGTGCGCGCGCGGATCGCGAGTTGCGGCGTTGCTATGCTTGCCGCTCACGCACGCCGCAAGAAGCCATAAGAGGATCGATATGGACGACGATTACGTACTTGTTCTCAACGCCGGCTCATCGAGTCTGAAGTTTTGCGTTTACCGGCAGCCCGGCGATAAAGATTGGGAAGTCGCAGCTCGCGGGCAGATTGAGGGCATCGGGACTTCACCGCGTCTCTCAGCGAAGAACGCTCGGGGCGAAATGCTGGTAAAGCAGCATCTGAATGCCGCTGTTGCTGACGGAAACGCCGCGATCGAAGCGCTGGCTTCCTGGCTCCGCTCAAAGTGGGCAGGCGCGCGAGTGCTTGGCGTCGGCCATCGAGTCGTTCACGGTGGCTCGCGATTTAACCAACCGATCGTACTAACGCGCCAGATTCTGGCTGATTTGTCTGAACTCATTCCGCTGGCGCCATTGCATCAGCCCTACAATCTCGCAGCCATCGAGGCCGTCTTCAATCGTCTTCCTGATGTGCCGCAGGTGGCCTGCTTTGACACTGGCTTTCATTCCCACCATTCAGAAGTCGCAAACCTTGTGCCGCTACCGAGAAGCGCTCGCAATTCGGGTCTACAGCGATACGGCTTCCACGGTATCTCCTATGAGTACATCGCTTCGGTTTTGCCGGAGGTCGCTCCAGAGATTGCCAAGGGGCGAGTCATCGTCGCTCATCTTGGAAGCGGGGCCAGTCTATGCGCCTTGAAGGATGGGAAAAGCGTAGACAGCAGTTTCGGCTTTACAGCTCTGGACGGACTTTGCATGGGAACGCGGCCTGGCGCACTCGATCCAGGCGTGGTTCTATATCTTTTCCAGAACCTTGGACTCACCGTCAAAGAAGTGGAATCAATGCTTTACAAGCAATCCGGGCTCTTGGGGATTTCGGGGATAAGCAACGACATGCGAGACCTGCTTTCCAGAAGCGAGCCTGAAGCCAGTCTTGCAGTGGATTACTTCGTGTACCGCGCAGCCAAGGAAATCGGCGCTTTGACTGCTGTCCTGGGCGGCGTCGATGGACTCGTCTTCACTGCGGGTATTGGAGAGAATTCGCCAGAAATTCGGAAGCGAATCTGTCATGCCTCTAGATGGCTCTGCCTGGAACTGGATGAGCAAGCGAACGGCGGTGCAGGACCGCGGATCTCCACTCCACAAAGCAAAATCTCGGCATGGGTAGTACCGACGAACGAGGAACTTATGATCGCGCGGCATACGTGGTCGTTACTTGGACTGATGCAGCCGGTTTCCTAGCCGGCAGAAACAAGGAGAAACTCTAATGGCTATCGCCTCTTCAAACCAGATTGCACCAGAGGCAGTGACTTCACCGTGGCATGGATTCAAAGGCGGTCTCTGGCACAAGGAAATCGACGTTCGTGATTTCATTCAGCAGAATTACAAACCTTACGAAGGAGATGAATCCTTCCTCGAGCCAGTGACCGAACGGACCAGGAAAATATGGGATCGACTGAATGAACTGTTTGTGGAAGAACGAAAGAAAGGCGTTCTCGACGTATCCCAGATTCCGAGTTCAATCACTGCCCACGCTCCGGGTTATATCGATCGGGAAAACGAAATTATTCTCGGGCTTCAAACCGAGGCTCCACTCAAACGGGCAATCATGCCGAACGGCGGGCTGCGGATGGTGGTAAATGCTCTTAAGACGTATGGCTATGAGCCCGATCCACATGTGGTGGAAGCATTCACCAAATACCGCAAGACTCATAACGATGCCGTCTTCGATGCATACACTGCTGACATCAGGCGGTGTCGCAGCTCGCACGTCCTGACCGGACTTCCCGACGCCTATGGTCGCGGACGCATCATCGGCGACTATCGCCGCGTGGCGCTATATGGAGTATCGCGACTTCTTGAAGAGAAGCATGAGGAGAAGCGCGCACTGGACCCGGTTATGTCTACCGAAGACATTATTCGCGACCGTGAGGAATTGAGCGAGCAGATTCGAGCTCTCAAAGAATTGCAGCAGATGGCATTGAGTTATGGGTTCGATATTTCGGGTCCGGCTCGCACTGCGCAGGAGGCTGTGCAGTGGCTCTACTTTGGTTATCTCGCGGCGGTAAAAGAACAGAATGGTGCTGCGATGTCGCTGGGAAGGACTTCGACCTTCCTTGACATCTATTTCGAACGCGATCTGGCTGCGGGCGCACTGACGGAAAAGCAGACGCAGGAAATCATCGATGACTTCGTCATCAAGCTCCGCATCGTTCGGTTCCTGCGCACGCCTGAATATGACGAACTCTTCGCCGGTGATCCGACCTGGGTTACGGAGTCGATTGGCGGCATGGGAGACGACGGACGCACGCTGGTCACGAAAACGAGCTTCCGGTTTCTTCAGACGCTTTACAATCTCGGCCCTGCCCCGGAGCCAAATCTGACGATCTGGTATTCGCCGCGAATGCCTGAAGGATTCCGCAGATACTCTGCGAAGGTAGCAATCGACACTAGCTCCATCCAGTTCGAAAGTGACGAGATCATGCGCCGTACCTGGGGCGACGACGGAGCCATTGCTTGCTGTGTCTCACCAATGCTGCTTGGGAAACAGATGCAGTTCTTCGGCGCTCGCGCCAACCTCGCCAAGTGCCTGCTGTATGCCATCAACGGCGGCAGAGATGAGATCACAGGCGATCAGATAGGCCCGCCGTTTGGCGCTGTGAGTGGCGAGGAACTCGACTTTGACGACGTGCTCGACAGGTTCGATCGGATGATGGAATGGCTCGCCGGCGTCTATGTCAATGCCATGAATGTCATCCACTATATGCACGACAAGTATGCCTATGAGCGCCTTGAGATGGCATTGCACGACTACGCTCCATTGCGAACCATGGCCTTTGGCATGGCAGGCATGTCCGTGGTTTCAGATAGTTTGTCAGCAATTCGTTATGCCAAGGTTCGAGTAGTGCGCGATGAAAGCGGGCTGATAACTGACTATCAGACAGAAGGAAGCTTTCCGACGTTCGGCAACAATGACAACCGGGTCGATCACCTTGCAACATGGGTAGTCAGCACCTTCATGAGCAAGTTAAGAAAATACCCTACGTATCGCAACGCTCTGCATACGCAATCGATTCTCACTATCACTTCAAACGTGGTCTACGGAAAGGGCACGGGTAATACGCCGGATGGACGCCGGCAAGGCGAGCCATTCGCACCGGGCGCAAATCCAATGCATGGCCGCGATCAGCATGGCATCCACGCCTCGGCGGCGTCGGTCGCCAAGATTCCCTATCGCGATGCGGCCGACGGAATTTCTCTCACTTCCACTCTCATCCCTGAAGGTCTTGGCAGGGTTTTGGAAGACCGAGTGACAAATCTTTGTCACATGCTCGATACCTTCTTTGGCGTGACTGGCTATCACATGAATGTAAATGTGCTGAATCGCGATTCGCTTCTTGACGCAATGGAACATCCGGAGAAGTATCCTCATCTCACGATTCGCGTCTCCGGGTACGCGGTGAACTTTGTGCGCCTGACTCGCGAGCAACAGATGGATGTAATCAATCGCACATTCCACGGGGCCTAGGCGACGATATGAGTGGCGGCCAACAATTGATTTCACTGGAAGCGAAGAGCCCTTTTGAACTGCGGGTCGATCTTGGCAAGGGCGTACCGGAGTCCGATGTGCGGTCCGCACTCGTCACTGGAGATATGGGCTTTCTTCATTCATTTACCACCGGCTCAACCGTCGATGGGCCTGGCGTTCGCGTCGTTGCGTGGACAACAGGCTGCCAGTTTCGGTGCTTGTATTGCCATAATCCTGACACCTGGAACATGAGCAATGGCATTCCGGTGACGCTCGCGAAGGCAACGGAAGAACTTCGTAAATACCGGTACGGATTGAAGGCGATGTCCGGCGGATTCACGTTGAGTGGAGGCGAGCCTCTGATGCAAGACCGATTCGCCGTCAAGCTGCTCACCGCTGCGAAACTGATGGGAATTCACACCGCGTTAGACACGAATGGCGCTTTAGGTAATCGCCTTTCGGATGCAGAGTTGGAGCAAATCGATCTTGTTTTGCTGGATATAAAAACGTGGGACACGGAGCGCCATCGTCACCTTACCGGGATGGACAATGGCCCTACGCTGGATTTTGCGCGCCGACTGGCCAGTCACAGGAGACCCATCTGGGTACGCTTCGTGCTGGTTCCTGGACTTACAGACGATGATGAGAATGTTTCTCAAATTGCGAAATTTTCCGAAAGCCTTGGAAATGTAGAACGTGTTGACGTACTTCCGTTCCATCAAATGGGACGATTCAAGTGGAACGAACTCAAGCTCAACTACACCCTCAATGATGTCGATCCCCCGAGTCGCGAAGCTGTTGAACGCGCGTGTGCGAAGTTTCGTGAATTGGGCCTGAAAGTCTTCTGATCCGAATGAGCCTTTTCCGGCCGACTAGCTGCGACCCAAGGTATCCATCGGCACTCCTTCTGCCAGTCGGGGAGCTCTGAAGCATGACTGATTCGATCTCCTCCAAAACCCCAGAACCTGGCCGCATCGTCCGCCATGCAATGCTGGAGAATCAAACTGGCTGGATACGCTGGCTTCCCGGGTTAGCCACTCTGCGTAAGTATGAATCGTCCTGGCTGCGAAACGACCTTGTGGCTGGCCTCGTCATGGACTATGCTCGTGCCGGTAGGGATTGCGTATGCCGAGGCATCCGGAGTACCAGGTGTCAACGGCCTCTACGCGGCCATCGTGCCGCTTCTCGCTTACGCTCTATTCGGTCCGAGTCGCATTCTCATCCTGGGCCCTGACTCAGCACTCGCGGCCCTAATCCTCACCGGCGTGCTGCCGCTTTCGGCGGGCGTACCGCAACGTGCGGTTGCGCTGGCCGGAATGATGGCAATCGTCTCTGGCGTGGTGTGCGTTGCCGCGGGCATGGCGCGTCTGGGCTTCATCACCGAGTTGCTCTCGAAGCCAATCCGCTACGGCTACATGAACGGCATCGCGCTGACGGTGCTGTTGAGCCAGGTTCCGAAGCTCTTCGGCTTCTCTGTCACTGCAAAGGGGCCCCTCCGCCAAGATTGGGGAATCGTCAATAAGGTGCTCGCAGGGAGTACGAACGTCGTGGCGCTCGCGATCGGCGCCGGCACACTCGCACTGATACTGCTACTCAAGCGCCGGCCGCGCGTCCCGGCCATTCTGATCGCCGTGGTTGCCGCTACTGTTGTAGTCGCGGCCTTCCACCTCGCAACACTTGCCGGCGTGTCGGTGCTCGGTCCTCTGCCACGGGGGATTGCCCGCACCACGCCTTCCCCTTATCCACGTCAACGACTTGGTACCTATCCTCATGGGTGGCGTCGCGGTCGCCCTCGTTTCATTCGCGGACACGAGCGTGCTCACCTGGGGCCGCCTTACCTCAACTTACGTAGACATTCGACAGCCGTCTATCGCGGGGCAATCGATACACCGAAGACGGATCAATCGATACGCCGGGCCGCTTTACCGGAAGGGCTTCTGCGGGAAATTGAGGCTTGGCGGTCAGTTTCGATCGTGACCCAGACGATGCCTGGGTGTTTCCGTCCGAACGGATGACGCCGATGTCTAAGGACAATTGCTGGAATCGCAACCTCAAGCCGAAACTGGAAAATGTCGGCATGGGTTGGGCAAATTTCCTCGTTATGCGCCGGACGCACGCAACACTCATGAACGAACTCGGGGTAAACGGAAAGCTGGTCGCCGATCAGCTCGGCCATAGCCTCGACGTGAGTCAAAACGTGTACACTCAGTCGCCTGTCGAAAGCAGGCTCCCTGGAGTCAACCAGCTAGAGAAAAAGCCTTTTGGTGATGTAATCGGAGCACAAACGGAGCACAGATCGAGGCCAGTATTAGTAAACTGCTGATTCTTTTGGAGCGGGAGACCGGGATCGAACCGGCGACATTCAGCTTGGGAAGCTGACGTTCTGCCACTGAACTACTCCCGCTAAATAAAATCAACAACTTAAACACCGAACTATTGAACGTACAATCCATATTACTATCCAATTTGCTATTGTGCAGACCTCGACTGGTTCAAGGCCACGATCAAGCGGGCTGCGGTCTGCTGATTCTGAGCGACTCACGAACCGGGCTACCGCTGCACTCTCAGTTCTGGGAGCCATAGCACACATGTACCCGAGGAGATGCGCATCGTCGGTTTCGATGACGTCAAGTGTGCTCGCCTTCTTGCCTCTGCCGACCACCCGGCACCAGAAACTGTGCAGGTACCGGTAATGGTAACGATGTTGTAGCGTAGAGAAACCCGATCTGCCCCCATGCTGACCCACACAGTCGTTCGTAAGTCGTGCGCTTCCCTCCGAAACCCCACTTAGATAAAGCTTGCTAATGGCTCTTTACGGTCGATGGCAGATACTAAATCGAACAAATTTTCAGGTGTCTCCATTAAATCCATGGCCTCGCGCAGCATCCTATTTTATACGTCCGCGAAATCGCGGCCCGAGCACCAACTGTTGGGATTCGCTGAAGGGACGTCCAATGAACCACGCAACACGCACCTACGCATCTCTGGTCGTGGTCACGCTTTTGTTCACGGGCGCAGCACACTCTCAATCATCAAGGCGTGACACACCTGAAAACGCAAAAATACTTGGGTACATTGACATCGGTTGGAACAGCCTCTCCCGCTCCATGACCGACTGCAAATCAATCATCGATCCAAAGGTCACAACTGTGCCCATTCTCTACCTGCCGGCGGGTATGGCCGCCCCACCCGCCGTAGCTTCGGTTCAAAGACAATGCAGGATTGAAGTACGGAACCTGCCTCACAAAATTACTCACATGGGAGACGTTCGTGTCGCCGAAATTCCAGAAGAAGGCCTCCTCTATCTCCCCAACCCTTACGTTGTCCCCGGAGGCCGCTTCAACGAGATGTACGGCTGGGATAGCTACTTCATCATCCTCGGCCTGGTCGAAAGCAAGCACATGGAACTTGCTCGCGGAATGGTCGAAAACTTCTTCTTCGAAATCGAGAACTACGGAGCAATCCTCAATGCGAATCGCACCTACTTCCTCACACGTTCCCAGCCGCCATTTCTTTCTTCCATGATCCGTGAGGTCTACGAACACCCAAACGATCACCCACTCTCAAAAGCGTGGCTGGCAACGGCATATCACTACGCACAGCGCGACTACGCTCTCTGGTCATCGCCGCCTCATCTCGCCGGAGACATTGGCCTTGCCCGCTACGACGACATTGGGGAAGGCCCCGTTCCCGAAATGGCCGACGACAGCAACTACTATCCCGACGTCATCCGCTGGCTGCTCGCGCACCCCGAGGTCCACACAAACTACCTTATCGACGCACCGGACGTCCCAACTCCAGCCCAGGCCTCCGATCTCGCAAAGACAAGTTGCGACATCGCCACATCTAAAGTCTGCGCTAACGCCCACGTAGAAGGCCATCGCCTCAGCAGCGACTTCTACCGCGGAGACCGCGCCATGCGGGAGTCCGGCTTCGACACCAGCTACCGCTTCGGTCCTTTCAGTGGCTCGACCAACCACTACGCGCCCGTCTGCCTCAACAGCCTTCTATACAAATATGAGAGTGACATGGCTCACTTCGCCACGCTGCTCGGCCGCACCAAAGAGGCTGCTCAGTGGACCCACCGAGGCTCGATTCGTCGGGACGCAATCAACAAATATCTTTGGAATCCCGCTACGGGCATGTTCTATGACTACGACTTCACCACACATCAGCAGTCAACTTACAACTACCTCACCGCCTTCTACCCTCTATGGGCAGGCCTCGCCAGCCCTCAGCAGGCGTCAGCGCTTGACCACCATCTCTCCTTCTTTGAGCATGACAGCGGTCTCGCCATGAGCGATAACGCATCCGGTACCCAGTGGGATCTTCCTTTCGGCTGGGCCCCGACAAACTGGCTTGCAATAAAGGGTCTTGACGAATACGGCTTCATCAGCGACGCGTCCCGTATAGCGGCGAATTTCACACAAACGATCCTCCAGAACTTCGAGCACGACGGCACCATCCGCGAAAAGTACAACGTCGTCAGCGGCTCCGCCAATGTAGAAGTCGCCGCGGGTTACAAGGCCAATGTCGTCGGATTCGGCTGGACCAACGGCGTTTACCTCGAGATGAACGACCTGCTCACTCATCCGCACAAGAAGGCCGCAATATCTTCCCTGCAACGGGCGCGCCAGTCTGGCGGAGCACCTACCACTGCAAAGTAACTGTCTGCTGCTTGTATCCTCTACCTGAAGGAAACTCCACTATCAACGAATCCAGACCAGACTCACGCTTCTCCGGAGAAATGCTCGCACCTTCTGCTCGAACATTAAGTTTAGGCGCATTGCGACGAAGCTGAAGCTCAACCACTGAGCCCGCATCGGCCTCCAACTCGAGCTTCAGCGAGTGAGCTGTCACAGTCTCTGCCAGTACCTTCATTGGCGATGTTCGTGCTCCAGGCAAAGGCAACTCATGCGGCACGGCTACCTCGAATGCCGGCAATGCAAACGTGATCGACGATCCATCGGCCCCGGTTCGGGCGCTCTTCACTGCGGTCTCCAGCCGAACAACCGGTCCGGAAATGAGTCTGCGCAACCACTACTCCGCCAAGCAACACGATCACAGAAAACCCAGCCTTCACCTTGCCTCCGCCCGTTCAGATAACCACAAGTTTAGATGTTGCAAGTCGTCTCCAGGCGACCCTTCGCGCCCTAGTCGTGACGCATTGAACGCCCAGCTTCATCCACAATTACAATCACCCAGAGGTGCAAATCCAACTGGTACGTTCGCTGCTCGTTGTTCGGCGTCGTTGCGGCCATTCTCCCACTGGCAGGCTGCCGATACAAAGGCCTCCACAAATGCCCGATTGAAGTCCGCCCAGTAGATCCAAACTGAGCATTCAGAACGAACGAAGCAATCTTCGCAAATCTCATAGACAAGGCTCTACGCGAACCGAGCTAGAATGCTCCAGCAATCTATGGGAAGTTATCCAATTTAGCAGATAGTGCGCGGTCATGCCGCTAATTCACTCATACGAGAGTGCTTCGATGACATCTTGCCGGACTGCTCGCGCGGCTGGAGCGATGGTTCCGAGCGCAGCGCCGCATACTGCAATCGCACCGGCGATCGGCCACCATCCATAGATGGTCTCCTGAGTCAGGCCTGAATGGCCGATGTGTTCCATTGACCATTGAGCAAAGTAAGTAAGCAAAATGCCGAACATTGTGCCGACAAAAGCGAGCAAAAGCGCTTCTTTCAAAAGAACACTGATGATAAGAGACGAAGAAGCGCCGAGAGATCGCAGTATGCCTATCTCTCGTGTACGTTCCAACACCGCTGTATACATCGCCATGGAGACCACGATGAAGCCTACGACGGTGGAGATGCCGATGATTACCCCAATGAAGTTGCGCAGCAGTCCTACGCTACTAATCGTCAGAAGAGAGGTGAACTCTTCCATTGTGTAGATCGGGTACCCCGGGAGCATCTTCTTCAATGCAGCAACCGTCTCTGACGTCTTCTTGGGATCGTCTATCTTCAGATATATCTGGCTTAGCCGATGCGGATTGCCGGTGAACGCTTGAAGAACCGGGAGCCTGACGCAGATGCGAGCGAGCTTTCCGGATTCGAAGACCCCTGCCACACGCCAGTCATGTCCGATGAGCGTAAGGGAGTCCCCAACATGCAGACGTTTTTCCCTGGCATAGAAAGCATCAACCAGAATATCGGTGTCCTGCTGGAACGCACCACCCTCGAGGAAGTGAAAGCCACCGCTCATCCTGTTGAATTGGTCGAAGTCGAAGCCCGTTACCGTGTCTAGGCCCTCCAACGGCTGGATGACGGTTCCGGTGGCCATGACAACGTTCGGCTGTTTCGCGAGCAATGGCACCAGCGACTCACTCATCGGCGCCGAACTCAGTCCGATGAAGGAAGAGCCCGGTGGCCGAATAATGATGTCCGCGCCTACGCCTCGTGTGCGCTGGGCTGTCCCGTCCAACGTACCGTAACTGGTCCCCACTATGGTAAGAATCATGGCCACTTCAATGGCAATCGCCAGAATGGTTAAAGATGTGCGGATGGGGCGATGGGTGATGTTGGAGAGGACGAGTTGATTGAGTGATCCTGAGGTTATGGCCATACTAGGAAAAGCCTGAAAAGATTAAATCGTCTGATAGACACGTTCGATCCTGGAGCCGTTGCAGACACTGGATGCTCGAAGAAGCTTAGTCGCCTGCGATCGCAAGTTCGTCACGCACTCTTCCGCTTCGACGAAGCGACTCTTCGAATCTGGCAAGCTGATCTTCGATGTCGCGCTCTGCGGTCCTTCGCTTGATGATGTCTTCCCGATAGCGGCGCAGGAAGTAATCGATGGTCTCGACACGAATGCGTATTGAACCTGAGGGCTTGTTTTCGTCGAGATCCTTGAAGGAGAAGTACGGTGTTCCCGACTGCTCGATAATGCCTTCGATCACGCCGTAGATTGGGGCGTCGTGGCCGCACTTGAAGCTGGACACCTCAAGTGCAACGAGGTTCGGATGCCGAGCCGTAAACTTAGCTGCCCACACCTTGTGATTGGTGCTGGTGGAATAGCGATTCTTCCACACATCGCTGATGTCGAGTGGATGCGTTATCAGACCAGCGCGCACCTCATCGCCAAAGAGACGGTCGAGCAAATCTTCGTCGAGCGGTAACGTGCTTTGCGAGAAGACGGGATAGCCAAGCTTCTGGAACTCTTCCATAATCTCGTGATTGAGGCCGGGATCGTGGTGGTAGACGCGGCCGAGCATGACGATGCCGATGCGGTCCTCGCGTTCGAGTTGATCGAGAGTTTCGCGTGCTTGGCGGCGAATGTCGTCCTCGCAATCACTGAGCGCTTTGAATCCAGCTGCGATCGCTCGGTCATTTTCTTCTCGAGAGAGTCCCAGCAGCGGCGACCAGGCCTTATACATCTGCTCAGCGCAGATCTTCTGGTCCTGCAGATTTAAAATCGGGTCGAGATAGACAATTCCGTTCTCGGCAAAGACATCGCTCTCTTTGGTGAACGCAGCCTTCACCACTTCCGGCGTCGCGGTGACAGTCGGGCACGCATTCGATCCGGTCAGATTCACAAGCGGCGTATGAAGCACGTCGTACATCGGAAACCATACGACGTTCAGCGGCTTCTTGTTGTGCTTGGTGGCGAGCAGATTGTAGACGTGTGCGATACCAATCTTCGAGGGATAGCAGGGGTCGATCGCTCCGCGGCTCGCACCGGCGCGATAAAGTTCCGGCGTAGTGTAATCGGAGTACAGGATGTTCTCGGCTTTGAGTCCGAGGCTTGCAAAATACGCATTGAACAGCGGCGCATAAGTATAAGTATTCAGCAGGCGCGGGATACCGATGCGGAAGTCCTTGCGTTTCTCCATCAAAACGGCGCGTTCTTTCAAGCTCTTTGAAACAAAAAAGCCCCTGGTGTTCGGAGCAGCGTCAGCAATTATGCCCACCTCGCGGTGGCGAAAGACATCGCGCGCCGCAATGTCGACAAAGTTAGGATTCGCTGCCTTGACCTTGTCGATGTCGGCCTTAATGTCCTTCATATCGTCCAGGTCTTCAACAGCGCCCTTTTCACAGGTGGCAATGATAAGCCTCTGCTCTCCTACGCGCAGAGGCACTTTGGTCTTGCGCGGCTGAAAGTCGATGGGCTTGGGCAACTCAATGACTTTGCTTGAGCCGGGAGCGATCTGGATCTGGACGAGGGGCTCCACCTTAGCTTTGAAAGGGGACGGCGTGCTGCAACTGCCGCCGGTACTGCATGAAGAGCCGTGTGCTTCGACCTGCGGAAGGTTAGCCTGAATCTGCTCCAGGCTGGGAAGGCTTGCAGCAGTCACCACTTCTTCCGCAGTCGCGGCGCGATCGGTGCCGTTGACGTCGACATCAATAAAGGTGCGCAGGCAGTTGTTCTTGCAGAAGTAGCAGCGCGTGTCTTCACTGCGCGTGGTGCGATAGCGAATATTCCGCACAGCTTCGAGGCCGATGAAGGTGGTTTGCCTGCCGTTCTTCCATAGGCGCAGAGCTTCTTGCGCGGCGCCGATCGCGCCCGATTCGCCACAGTGTTCGTGCACAATGATCTCGGGTTCCCTGCCGTTAGCGCGGAAGCTGGACTTAATGAAGTCGACCTCCGCCTTCACGACGGCCATATTGTTCTGCGTGCCGCCCTGCAGAACGAAACGCGATCCAAGGGAGGCAAGATTAGGAATGCTGGCGACGTAGAGGAAGACGTTCTTTGGCAACACGTCGGCGAGACCGGCGAGAATCTCCTCCGAACGCCAACCCTGGCGCTGGAAATTTACAATGTCAGACTGCATGAATACCGCGCAGCCATAGCCGAATGACGGCATCGATTTCGCTGAGAAGGCGATATCTGCAAACTCCTCTACCTTCATCCCGAAACCCTCGGCGGTCGACTGGAGGAAGTACCCGTTGCCGGCGGAGCATTGCGTATTCAGCTTAAAGTCCTTCACCCTGCCGTCTTTGAGCACGATCAGTTTGATGTCCTGGCCACCAACATCGATGATGACGTGGGGATCGTCATAGAACTTCAGCGCTGATTCGGTGTGCGCGACCGTCTCGACCAACGCAACATCGGCGTGGAGCACGTCCTTGAGAATGTCTTTGGCGTAACCCGTCGTTCCGACGCCGAGGACCTCCATGGTTGCGCCCTTGCTCTCGATCTGGACGCCGAGCTTCTCGAACATTTCAATCGCGTCTTGAATCGGATTGCCGTTCGATAGTTGGTAAGTTTTGCAAAGGATATCGCCCTCGGGGCTTAGCAGCACTGCTTTGGTCGAGGTCGAGCCTCCGTCGATTCCGATAAAGCCGGAAACAATCTGTTGAGGAGCAAACTCAGCGGGCATGAATTTCTTGCGACGGTATGCCGATTTGAACTCGTCGAGTTCGGTGTCGTCCGTGACGAGGCCCTTGCTGCCTGAGGCTGCCTTCTCTTCGGTTCGGCCATAGTCGACGTAGTAGAGAAGCTTCTCCATTCCTAAGTAGCGACCAATGGCTGGCTCTTCGTCTTTTCCAAACTCTACCGAACCAAGCGCCGCAAAATACTGCGCGTTCTCAGGAACTTTGATCAGATCTTCGGGCGACATTCCTTCCGGAATCTCAACTTTTCGCTCCTTCCACATGCGCGGAATATTCACCTGCCACGCCTCCTTCATGCCGCGGATGAAGGAATTGGGACCGCCGAGCAGAAGTACATGAGGGCGCAGCGTGTGCCCTCGAGTGAGCACGCTTAGGTTCTGCAGGACAATCGCTTCGAAGAGCGAGGCCATTAGTTCGTCAGGGGGCGTACCGGTTTTCTGAAGGCCATTGATGTCTGTCTCTGCAAAGACACCGCATTTTCCAGCAACCTTGTGCAGCTTGACTCCGTGATAGCCCTGATTGGAGAGCTCTGAGACAGGAATCTTCAACTTCGCGTTGATCTTGTCGATGACGGCGCCTGTTCCGCCGGCGCACTTGTCATTCATCGACGGAATTTTCTTCTTGCGACCAGTCTCCTCGTCATCTTTGAAGACGATGATCTTCGCATCCTGTCCCCCGAGTTCGATGACGGAATAGACCTCGGGGTGAAGTTTTTCGACGGCGAGCGAGACGGCATGAACTTCCTGAACGAACTTTGCGCCGATCATCTCTGCAATTGTGCCGCCGCCGGAGCCGGTGATGAATACTCGAGTATTGGCGGGCAATATGCCGGCCTCCAATTCCATGCGGCGCAGAAATTCCAATACCTTTTCCGGCTGGCGTGTTTCATGCCGCTGGTAATCCTGCCACAGGATGGAATCTGTCGCCGCATCGACGACGATCGCCTTTACCGTTGTCGAGCCAACATCCAAACCGACCATGAGCTGTTGCATCACTCGCCACCTCGATAGTTAGTAGTTATGAGCGTGCGATAGAAATATCGGCCTCTTTACGTCGCCATCGTCTTCCGTCCAGGAACGATCGAGCATCACTTTCTTCCGTGGCGCAAACCGCCTTGCCAGCACGAGAGCCAACGGTGCTGCGACGAATCCCCCGCCAAGGAGGAGTCCCAGGACGACAGCTCCTGCAAGAAGTCGCATCATGCGGCTTTCTGCGCGGTTGCGGAAGCGCGGCTCGGGCGGCGATAGGCGCTGTCCTTGTTCATTAGATCGCTAACGTGTGCTGCAAACTGAGCTGCGGTTCCAGCAAGGCCGGGGCGATGCGGGAATTTGTAGAGCGCGTGCGAGAGATGCGGATGAGCTGCAATATATTCGCGCAGTTCATCGAGGGACCTGCCTGTCTGGTCGAGCACACCCTGGAACTCGGCGCGTGCTTTGGCCTTGGCTTCCGCCAGCGCCATCTGCACGCGGCTGTGTGCGTTCACCTCGCCTTCGCCCGAGGTCTCGATGGGAAGGAAAATCATATCCTTGTATTTATTGACCACGCGCGACTGCACTCCGTCGGATTGAGTCGAAGGCATGCAGCCGAAGGGTTTGAGTGCAAGAACCATGTGGCACAGATGATTGACGGTGTAATAGACGTTCTTGCCCACTTCCATGAAACCTTCGCCACCGCGGGCGAGCTGGTGATAGAACGGGTGCGCCAGACGCGACAGTTCTTTCTGCGGAACGAGATGGTGTGCGGTGTTCCCCATGTGCTTGATGGTGCGGTGGTAGAAGTAGGTCCACATTCCGCTCCCAGCAGTTAGGCCGCCGGTCTTCTTGAAGAGCCTAAATTCGTTGATGAGCCGCTTTTTCACCTCGTACCATTTGGGATCTTTGTAGGGAGCTTCAACCTCGGCACGGGCCTTTGCGCCTTCTTTTGCCACGTACATCATGTAAGAGATCCAGGTTGCGATGGGCTCGACTAAAACTTGAGCGCCTTCCTTTTCCAGGAACGCGAACATGTTGAAGTTCCCGTCGCCTTCGGTGGTCTGAGCCCAGAACTCGCCGGTGATTTTGATGACGGGCTTCACGCGTAGCCGATCCACCTGAATGGCGTCGATGCTGTCGCGGCAGACATGAAGCGCATCGACGTATTCTTTGCCGTAGAGATTGTGGGCGACCTTTCCCAGCGTGCAGCCAATACCCTCCAGCTTCTTGTGCTTCTCGAGATAGGGCTTCGCCCATGCTGGAGCCGCATCCCGAATATGCCAACGCTTGCGGTCCCGTAGCGTGTCGGTGAGGGTCTTCGCCGCATTCTGAATGACTTCGTCTGTCTCGCCTTTGTTCACTTCGAAGGGACGGATTTGATAGACCAGCTCGTTCAACACATCGCCCAGGTTGAGTGCATTCAGCATTCCCATGCCAAAGTCGACTGAGAACTTGAGACCCGGCTCTCCGCTGGCCGCCTTAATGCCGTCGGTTTGTTGGAAGAGGAGAACTCGGAAGCCGTCGAATCCTGCGTTATGCAATGCGAAGCGATATTCAGCCTCGTACATGCCGAAGCGGCATGGCCCGCACGAACCGGCCGTGAAGAAGACGTAGTTGTCGATGATTTGCTTGCGTGATATCCCTTGCTGCTCGAGGCTCTGCAGATATCGCACCAGATTCCCAACCGTGAAATAAGTAGGATTGCATTGTCCGTTGTTTCCGTATTCCTTGCCCGCCTGAAAGTCGGCAACTACGGGGGTCGGAATATTCTCGCAGCGGTAACCACTACCATGAAAGACGGCTTTGATCATCTCCTCGTGCTTCCAGGTGAGGCCACCGAAGAGGATTGTTACGTAATCGCGTTCTTCCCCAGTAAAGGTGCGCTCTACTGGCTTTTTGAACTCACGCATGCGGGCCAGCCCGGCCTCGGCGCGAAGACGGGCCCGCTCTGCATCGATGCGGGCCTGGATTTCCACTTCAAAATCAGTCTGAACGATCTCCTTAACCTCGACCGGCATATGAGTACCCCTCAATAAATGGAAATGGCTGGCTGCGAGTTGTCGTGGAATGTCGGGCAGTCTCTTACATCTGTCCTTTCATCCCCTGGAATCCGTGCGCAAGTTGTTTGAAAAAATATTTAATGACGCGCTGGTCGTTGTAGCACCAGCCAAGAATGTGGTTGAGTGTGGAAAAACAGTGTGTCTGGCAGGTCTCTTTCTGGTGGTCGAGTTGTTTGGTCTCGAACTTGTGATTGCCGACTGTACCCCAATCGTAGGAAGCGGTGTACATCGGAAAACAAGGGGCAAGCGTCCCGTCTACACGAATGATCATGGAGTTCTGTCCGGCGCGGCAATTCCAGGGAAAATGATTACCCTTCATGAAGTCGACCATCTGCCACAGGCGCGTGTTCGAGTTGACCATCTTGTAGCCGGAGTCCTGCTTTTCGGTCAACCATTGAATCGTCTCTTCAACGGCCGGCCAGTCTGATTTTGAGATGTAGGTCACATTGTCGTCAGCGTGCTTGAAGTGTTCATCCTGCTCAAGCAGCGGCGACTCGTTGATGTGATAGTCGGTGGCGATTCCGCAGCTGTGCGCGATCTCGGTTAGTTCTCGGACGTCGTCCAGATTGTTGCGGCAGATATTGATGTTGAGAAACACGGAGTACCCGTACCCATACTGCTTGCGAACTAGATAGTCGAATTGCTTACGGATCGGCGCGAGGGCTTTTGGCAGACCGGGCTTTAGATCCACTGCATCGACGGCAATGTTGAAGGTCGACATGCCTGCATCAGCAAGCCTGTCGATCACATCGGTTCGCAACAAGCGGGCGTTGGTGGGCAGATAGATCCAAAAGCCATTTTTCGCCGCGTAATAGGTAATGCGGTGGATGAACTCGGGTCGTAAGAGCGGTTCGCCGCCCATATACGCAAGCACGCGGCAGCCGGTGCCGTGGAGCCAGTCGATAGAGCGCTTTGCCGTGTCTTCGGTCATGCCTTTCACTTTGTTGTCGAACGCCCAGCAATAGTGGCAGTCAAGGTTGCACTTGAATTCTGTGAAGAGATAGGCAATGAGAGGATGAAAATCTCCTTCGCTCACACGGGAGTGGATGTAGGGAAAGAGCCAGCCCTGCATCGCGTGATAGATCTGAGCGGGAGTCCATTTCCGCTTCTCGGGCGGGCGCCAGTCTTCCGAGTAGTCGACCGGTCCGAGCATCTCCGGTCGCATCGGAAATACCGGGTCAGGAAACATCTGGGGTGTACCGAGCGGTTGCAGGCCTGCCGTAGACGGCGTTGGCTTAGTCAACAGCGCATGCAGCGGAACATCGAGCCGGAAATTCGGCGTAGACTCGCTGGCTTCTGGATGCATTCTTGCCCCCTGATTGGAGGAAATTTAACTGTTTGATAATCGATGATGCGAAAAGGATGCAAGCTTCAATCCGGAACATTTGCAATATCGTGCGCACGAGCGAAAGTCAGTATTTTATAAATCAATTGGGTTTTATAAACCACCTCATGGACGACACATCTTTGGCGTCTAACATTGACAAAATAGCTCATGCCAGAAATTCCGATCCCTCGAAAACTGGAGTTTCGAGATTAATAACTATGGACCGTTGAGATAACTCCATTGGATTCTGGGGCATGCGACAGGTCGATGATCTAGGCACGTTCAAGACAAAAACCCCGAATTCGGATTTTGTAAGCCTCATGACTATTTGACCAAGCGAAATAGAAGTTTCGTCATATACAACTCAGCCAAACTCAGCCAAGCAGGAATTAGGTTTTGGGTACCTAATTGCTTTCTAGAGTTGCGAGTCGCGCTCGAATCTCAGTCCGCGACCGTTAACTCACCGGGCAGAATAGGGCGAGTTCGCGGGAGCAACCCTCGCATTCCCGCCAGCCCTATCAGCAGGAGCGCACCGACGAAGATCCCGAGCTTCGCGAGGTTCGCCGTGCGTGTCTCCGGTAGAGTCTTCCAGAGCGCCAGAAGGAGTGCCTGCGACACCGTCACTGCCCAAACCGAGCCGTAGAAGTAACGCCGCTCCGTGCCCTCGCCCTTGGTAGATGGCCTTACGCGCGGCAACACTCCGGCTGCGCCCAGTAGAAGAATCGTTCCACATACCGGAAAGTACGCATAGCGATAGATTTGCCTCATATACCATGACCCAGTCACCGTCGCGATCAACAGGCCACCCAGGTTCAGCAGCGCAAAGCTCAGCACTGCATTCCACGCGAACGTGTAGCACACCCGACGGTAAAGTGGATTAGACTTGTCCTCATCGAAGCGCAGGATATATGGCCTCGGTTCCACGCCGGGTAACTGTCCGCACAGGCCCGCTATGCCTGTACCGGCCAGCACTGCCGCCAGCCACGCCAGATTGCCCCACCCAAACCCGTGCGCAAACAGAGCGAACGTCAACGGGCCCGGGACGAGAAAAAACACCCATATCCATATTGGCCAGTGCGCCAGCCGATAGAGAAGCGTGTTTCGCTGCCGTATTGGCCGCGCGTGAGCATATTCCACCTTCCCGCTGTACTGCATACGCGTGAGTTTCGCAGGTCAACGAAACAACGTCAATTCCCGACTAACGGAAACACCCTATTCATCGGCAGTCGACCGACGGCTATGATGACGATGTGCGCTCTCATCTTGCCAGCCTTGTTGAGGACTTTCGCCGGCATGCTGCGGAGACGGCAGTCGTGGCCCATCGCGGCAATCGGCGTTATGCAACAACCTATGGTGAGCTTGCGCAGCTTGCCGGCCGGTTTGCCGCCGAACTTGAGCGGCGCGGAATAGCCGCAGGGGATCGGGTTGTGCTTTGGGGTGACAATTCCTCAGAGTGGATCGGCGCATTCTTCGGCTGCCTGCTGCGCGGAGTAATCGCCGTTCCGCTGGATACAGCAGGTTCGAGCGATTTCGCCAACCGCATCGTTAAAGATGTTTCGCCGAAGCTGATTGTTGGCGATCGCAGGTTGTTGGCCCTGCTCGAAGGCAATGCCCCGCGGCTGCCGTTCTCAGATCTAATCTCGGCGCTACCCACTGAGCCGATGTTCAAGGTGAGCAATGCCGTTAGCAAACAGACCCCATTTCAGATCGTCTTTACGTCGGGGACGACAGCGGATCCGAAGGGAGTCGTCCTCACGCACCGCAATGTCCTTGCGAGTCTGCAACCCATCGAGGACGAGATTGCGAGATACCTGAAGTACGAGCGATGGGTGCATCCATTGCGGTTTCTGCACAGCGTGCCGCTCAGTCATGTCTTCGGACAGTTCATGGGACTCTGGACGCCGCCGCTACTTGCCGCTGAAATCCACTTTGTCGAACAGCTTGAGCCTTCGCGGATGACGGAGCTTATACGCCGCGAGCGCATCTCGGTTCTGATCGCCGTTCCGCGCGTGCTGCAATTGATGCGAACTCATTTGCTTGGACGTGACGGTTCGCTCGCACAGGATCTGGAACTAGCGAAGGATCTCTCTGTCTGGAAGCGTTGGTGGCGTTTCCGGCGGACGCATCGCGCTTTTGGGTGGAAGTTCTGGGCAGTCATCTCCGGCGGAGCGACTCTCTCTGCTGAACTGGAAGATTTCTGGAACAGGCTTGGCTTCGCCCTCATTCAAGGTTATGGCATGACCGAGACAACCGCTCTTGTAACGCTGAATCATCCATTTCGCATTGGACACGGAACGATCGGTAAACCTCTGCCAGGACGTGAGGTTCGCATCAGCGACGAAGGCGAGATTCTTGTCCGCGGAGAGACGCTGGCAGGTGCGACGTGGCAAGGCGGCACAATGCGTCCGCGCAGTAGCGAGTGGCTCGCGACGGGCGACCTGGCGGCGACGGACGAATCCGGCGAGCTGCGCTTCCTCGGCAGAAAGGGCGAAGTGATCGTCACAGCCGCGGGGATGAACGTGCATCCTGCCGATCTCGAAGAGGCAATGTTGAAGCAGCCTGGCATACGCGGATGTGTCGTGGTGCCATGCGACACCTCAGGCGGCTCGGAGCCGGTCGCAGTCGTTCTCTTTTCCAGAAGCGAGGACGAGCTTCGCGCTCTCGTCGCCCAGGCAAATCGTGGACTGGCAGAGTACCAGCAAATCAGGCGCGTACTGCGGTGGCCGGATCTACAGTTCCCGTATACCTCGACGGGGAAGCTGTTGCGCAGAAAGGTCGCAGAATGGGTTTGCGCGGCGCTCTTAAATCGGCACCAGGCAGAAGCTCCAGCCGACACTCCGGGAGAGGATGTCCTCCTCAAAATGATTGTTGAGATCACAGGCGAGCATCCCTTAAACGCTGACGGCCAGCTTCGACTGTCGGAGGATCTGCATCTGGACAGCCTGGGCCGAGTGCAGTTGCAATCGGCATTGGAGCAGAGGTTGGGCCTTGGGCTTGAAGACGACGCCATCTCAATAGTCGAGACGTTGGGCGATCTGCGGGCTTTGCTGGAGGGGGAAACAAGCCTTTCGTCGCAGGTGGATGGCACTGCGACCGAATCCCGCCCCGTGTCATCGAGTCACTCAAAGGACCGGGATACGCCCGAGCATGTGTTTCCGCGCTGGCCGTGGGCTTGGCCGATTCATGCCCTTCGCATTGCCTTTCTCGAAATCATCATGCGTCCGCTGGTCTGGTTCCTCGGGGCGCCCCGAGTAGTGCTCGAAACCGAAGAGCTGCCGTCCGCGCCAGTGTTAGTGATTGCGAATCATGTCACTGCATTCGACGGCGCACTGATCTTGTATGCACTGCCAGCAAAGTTGCGGCGGCGAGTTGCAATTGCAATGTCGGGCGAGGTACTGCTGGACCTTCGCAGGGGGCAAAACCGTGGGAGCGCTTTGCGCAACCTCTTTGGCCCCGTCGCGTACTGGCTGGTGACAGGATTGTTTAATGTTTTTCCGCTGCCTCGGCTGCGTGGGTTCCGTGAAAGTTTCGCGCACGCTGGCGAAGCAATGGATCGAGGATATTCGATACTGATCTTTCCAGAGGGCGCCCGGAGCCCCGATGGAAAACTTCATACGTTCCGCGCGGGGATCGGCTTGCTGGCCCGGCAGTCGCGTGTTCCCATTGTGCCGGTTGCGTTGATCGGGCTGGGAGAGATGCGCAAGAGCGCGGCCTCATGGTTTCGTTCAGGAAAGTTGGAAGTTCATGTGGGCGCGGCTATTGCCGTCGAGGAAGATGCAGACCCCGCGCAGCTGACCGCGAAGCTCGAGGAGAGCGTGCTGCGGCTTCAGTCCGAAGCATAAGACAAAATCTCGATCCTCTCCAATCCTTACTCAGTGTGCCGCCATTACCTGTTTTTTCGGCTTGTTTGCTCGCAAGAGGAACGACAGGAAAAACATGATGCCTGTGGCTATCATCAAGACGTGAAACACATCGAGATAGGAGAGTGACGACGCCTGGGTTTGGACGGTCTGATAGATCTTCGCCAGTCCAACCTGGCTGGCATCCGCATATCCGTTTCCGGCCGTGGATTGCGCCGCCTGAGCGCTTCCATTCAGCATGCTCTGAAAGTTGACGTCTCCTATCGCCGTATGCTCGGTCAACCGCACCTGGTGAAACTGCGATCTCTGCGCGAGAATGGTTGTCACGGCCGACGTTCCGAAACTGCTTCCGATGTTGCGCATGAAGTTCACCAGGCCCGCTACGGAATTACTCTTGTCCCGGGGAATCCCGATGTACGCAACCGCTGTGGCCGGGATGAAAACGAAGCCGATGGGAATGTACTGGATGACGCGAAGAATCGATGCCGACTGAAAACTCATCAGCAGATCCATCTGCTTGGTAGAGATATACATCGCCACCGACAACATTCCCCACCCTGCCGCCATGAGGTAGCGGCCCTGAATCTTCGACGTCAGAATCCCCACGAGCGGCAGCTCGATCAGCAGAATCAACGCTGCCCCGGACAACACCATGCCTGCCTTTTGCGCGGTATAGCCCATCAGGCTTTGCAGGAACTGCGGCATGAGCACGGTCGTCGAGAAGGAGACGGCGCCGACCAGGAACATCATGATATTCGCCGTGGAGAAGTTGAAAGATTTGAATAGCCGCACGTCGACGATCGGATCTTTTTCGTGCCACTCCCAGATCACCATGAAGGTAAGACACACGACGGCGATGATCGCCAGTGCGGTGATGAAATGAGAGCTAAACCAGTCGTCTTCCTGCCCCTTGTCGAGCACAATCTGCAAGGCTGCGATCCCGATGGCCAGAGAGGATAAGCCCACATAGTCGAGCTTGCTCTCGCGCAACGTCTTGCGTTTCAGGAACGGTGGGTCATCGACCATGATATGGACAAGAACCAGGGTGAGCAGGCCTACGGGCAGGTTGATGAAGAATATCCAGCGCCAGGAGTAGTTATCGGTGAGCCATCCACCTAGTGTCGGGCCAAGAGCGGGCGCGCATACTGCGGTGACTGCGTAGAGAGAAAACGCCAGGCCGCGTTTTTCCGGAGGAAAGATGTCGGCCAGGATCGCCTGGGCCATCGGTTGCAGGCCTCCGCCCCCAGTGCCCTGAATGACCCGCGCCAGAAGCAGAAACCCGAGACTTGGGGCGATCCCGCAGAGCAAAGAAGAAATAGTGAATATGGTGATGCATATGAGGAAAAACCGCTTACGCCCAATGATGGACGTGAGCCACCCCGTAATCGGCAACACGATCGCATTGGACACGAGATAGGAAGTTAGCACCCACGTGCTCTGATCCTGGCTCGCGCCAAGGTTGCCCGCCATATGCGGCAGCGCGACATTGGCAATACTGGTGTCGAGCACTTCCATGAAAGCTGCCATCGCGACGACGACCGCGATCAGCCACGGGTTATACCGGGGCTTCCATCCACTGTTTTCCTGATTGTCGTCCAAAGCCATCTCCATCCTCTCCAGTCATTCTTGGAACGAGTGAAATCGTCTCGCTTACTCGACGTGGACGTTCGGTTCGGCGGACATTCCTGGACGAAGCCTATCGAGCCCATCCTGGTTCGGATCGAGTTTGATCCTCACCGGAATTCGCTGGACGACTTTGACATAGTTGCCGGTTGCGTTTTCCGCAGGAAGAGTGCTGGCAATCGAGCCGGTTGCGCCTCCAATTGTGTCGACCGACCCTGTAAAATCGTGGTCCAGTGAATCGACATAGATGGTGGCGCGCTGGCCAGCGCGCATGTGGAGAAGTTGTGTCTCCTTGAAGTTCGCTGTAATCCACAGATCGCCGACTTCGGAGATAGTCAGTAGTTGCTGCCCGGTAGCGACCCTGGAACCCACCTGGGCCGAACGCTTCATCACGATTCCCGCCACCGGGGCGACGATCCTCGCATAGCTGAGGTTCAGTTGCGCTTGCTCCAGTTGCGCTTCTGCAGTCTGCAAGTTCGCCATCTGTTGGTCGACAGAAGCATGACGAATCGACAGTTGGGGTGCGGCGTTCCTTTCGTTTTGGACCAGCTTGCTCCTCACCTGATCCAGTTGAGCCTTGCGCTGGTCGACCGTTCGAGCGGCAGCAAGCAGGGCCGCCTGTACCGCCTGAAGATTGGCTGCCTGTTGCTTCGCATTTGAGTTGTATTGGTCAAAATCGCTCTTCGATATCTCCTGTTTCGCAGCCAGAATCGTGTAACGTTCAAGATCACTCTGAGCTCTTGCGTTCGCAGCCTCCTGCTGCAACACCTGCGCTTCAACCTGATCCCGGTCCCGTTCAGCTGCCGCTACCGCCGCTTCGGCGCTGGCGACGTCCGCCCTGGCGCTGAGGATATTGGTCGAATTCTCGACTTCCGTAATGGGGACATTGGGCCGCTCTCCTGCAAGCTGCCCTCGGGCCTGCGCCAGTTGTGCCTGGACCTGATCGAGCTTCACTTGAATATCGCGCGGATCAAGATCCACGAGAGGGTCGCCGACCTTCACCATTTGATTGTTCTGCACATACACCTTCACCACCGTCCCGTCGACGCGCGTGCCGATCGGACTGAGGTTTCCATCAACCTGGGCATCGTCCGTATCTTCGTAGTGCTTTGCATGTAGCCAATAGAGCAGCCCGCCTACCGCCGCAATCACGAGGGCGGCTACAAAAATCGCCAGCATACGATTTCGCTTTCCCTGTTCTCCCGGAGCCTTAGCTTCCTTGCCGAAGTCAGGTTGGCGCGGATGCGTCTCTTCTGCTGAGCGTTGATCAACCTGCACGGATGTTTGCTGTTCTGTGTTCATTAGTGGAGTCCTGTCTTCTGAATGTCGTTCAAGGAATCAATGCTTCTCGCCGGGAAACAACGACGAGAGTTCTGCTTCGGCGTCGCCTGTCGCCCGCGCAAGGGTGAGCCGGGCGAGATTCAGCGAGAACAAACCGGAGATGTAATCGTTCTCGGCAGACGCCTCCTGCTGCTGCGCCTGCACTACTTCGACGGTATTGGTCACGCCTGCGTCGAAGCGGTCGTTGACCTGGGTCAGAGTCTCACGAGCATACTGACGATTGGACTCCGCGAGTTTCACCTGACCCAGAGCGGTGCGGAGTTGGATAAGAGCGTCGCGCACATCCTGCTCCACCTTGGCTTTCTGGTCTTGATACTCAGCCTGCCGCCGAAGAAGAGTGGCGCGCGCTTGCTGCACATCCGCGCTGATCTTCCCACCATCGAAGACGGGAACGCTGAGCGTGCCTGAAGCTACGAATACGCCGTGAGATTCATCGGGGCGCGGCCCCATAGCGCCGTAGTATCCATTGAATGAGATCGAGGGAAGTCTCTCCGAACGTGCGGCTGAAACAGTTTGTTCGGCGGCGTGCATTTGAGCTTCGGCAGAACGAAGGTCCCACCGGTGTTCAGCGGCCGACCGCAATGCAATCGCCTCATCGACGGGTTGAAGATCGGTCGACGTCAACTGTTCGGTAAATACGACGTCCGCATCCTGAGGTAGTCCAATCAAACGTGCGAAGGATATCTTTTGTTGTTGATAGGCGCCCTCAAGTGCCAGCAATCTCTCCTGCTCCGACTGCAACTGTACAAGGCTGCGAGTCAGATCCACCCGCGTATTGGTGCCTGCGAAAAGCTGCGTGCTCGCCCGATCATAGGTAGCCTGCGCATACTTGACCTGAACGCGCTGAGCATCGATCCTCGCGGCAGCCGAAATTACCTGAAGATACGTCCCCCCGACGGCTAACACGACCAGTTCTCTTGTATCTCTCTCACTGAAGTGCGAAGCATGCTCCACTTGATTCGCGGCTTGGTAATTGCGGAGATTGGTCACGCTCAGAGCGTTCCAGTTGAGATTCCCCTGGGCTTGCACATAGGTAAAAGGTCCGACGATGGAAGGCAGCGAAGTACCGAGAGCAGGCCCAAGCGTGTTCAGCCCGTATGCCGCAAGGTTGATCTGAGTCTCCGTCGCGCCGATGCTGGCCGTGATTTGAGGGAACAATTGACTCAGTGCCTGCGCGCGTTCGGCGCGAACGATCGATGAAGAGACACCCGAGGTGACGATCCCAAGGTTGGCCCGCAATCCCCGCTGTACCGCCTCTGGGAGAGAAAGTTTTAACGGGCCGCTAGGGATTGGCGCTCCTAAAACGCTTCCTTGATAGTCGCCTGTCACTGTGACGGAGGGCTGAAGGATCGTGGATCCGGTTCCCGTCGAAGTGGTTTGTTGCGAACTGACCGTTCCAGGCGATTGCATAGTGCGTCCTGACGCAGGCAACTGGACAACCTGAGGTGTTTGACTATAGGTTCCCGATTGCGCTGCTAGAGATGCGGGCAACGATGCCACGAGAAAAGCGAACAAGCATGTTGTGATACGGTGCAATGAAATGGCTCCAATTCGAGTGAGAAAGAAAGCGCCGGTCTCGCGAAGCAAACCGGCACGGATAAACCATCGATCCTTTCCAGTGGGTAGCTCCAGAATGTCTTCTCGTTGCATTAGCAAAACGAGTGAGCGACTTACTCCCCTGTACAAGCAGATCAGTTGCCAAATGCCCTTACGCTCGCCAGGGTTGAATCAGAGAAAATCGCGGCCATTTCAGATTGTTCGCACAATGAGGAGTGCATTGCCCAAAGCAAGGTGCCAGCTAGTTGGCTTAACGCCAGCGTTTTGGCATTGAACCAGTTGTCGGCAGCATTGGAGAATCGCTCGAAAGCGTATGAGAACATTCCTCGAACCTGCCGCGGAGAGAACTCGGCCAATCTTCATCGGCTTGTTGGTGCCTCGGTAGTGCGAACTACGCTGCTGGGGAACATCGGTTGAGGCTGGGAATTGTCAAACTGAATAATGAAGGAAAACATCTCGGACAGCATTCCGCCATTTTGCGTAGTGAAGTCGAAACAGACTACGTGGGTGACCGGCTCAGCGGGATCGGACCTCTTGTGCGACTTGACTGGAGTGTTGCCCAAGGCGCATGCCTGAGCGGCATAGACTACTTGCGCGACCTTGCCGGGAGCTGCCGGGATTGCGACGGAGGCAACAGTGATGGCGGTTGGGTGACCTGCGATCGCATAACGGGATGGCTCTTGAATAATCTGCGGTTCACCGTACTGCTTGAGCTGATGCAGCACCTGCTCACGGGTAAAAGGACCGAGTTCGATCGCGGTTCGAAGAGTTTCCGGGCAGGTACCGTCGATGGTGGAGAGAGCAAACGAGGAACTTTCGATCGGGGTAACGGAGTAAGCAAAAAAAGTCGATTGGATGCACTTCGAAGAGCCGGTCGGCGTTGAGTTCGGTGGTGCTGTGACAAACGTGGCCGGATAGAAATAAGTGATGTTCAAAACGTCGTCATGAAAGCTCTTGACTGATCCGGAATTTGATTGCCCGATCGCGTGGGGAAGACTCGCGGCGTAGGCCAGAAAGAGGAGGACAAACGGGGAAAATCGAAACGCTATTCTTTGGATCGAGACTGACGTACCACTCATTTCATCTTCTACTCCCCGGCCACGCAGACTCGGTGCTGAATCTACCTGCAGGTGAGTTGCCAAAGAAAAGGATGCGCCGGCAAGGCACATGACCAGGCATGAAGGAGCACCAACAAAAATTACAGGACAAACACCAATTCAGAGATAACAGGGGTGCCAACGGACACCGCCTGATGCCAGGGGTTTGGCATCTTAGCGAGGCCTGGATGTCACACTTTTTCCCAAACTATAACGACATAAGCTCAGCATTCGGAATTGCAAGAAATAACGGTTCACGAGGTGGACATCAAGTGATCGAACAACGAGTAAATGAGATGTCGAGTGCCCTTCGGAGATAGCTCCGCGCCAAAAATCTTCTGGGTCACGGCCAGTCCATGACTGAGATTAATCATGATCAGAATGAATTCGTTGGGCTTGAGGTTCATTCGGACATCGGATGATCGCGCTAGACCCCTGAGGAGCTTCCCCCCGTCTCGGATCTGCTGCCGATGCACTTCAACAAATGCTCTTCGAACACTCTCGCTTCGAAGGGCTCCAGCTTCAAATTCGGCACGAAGGACGATCCAGTCAGGGTCTGTCACCAGATTCGCAATTGCATCCCTTATTTTTTTCAGTCGCACTTTGCCGGAAGGCTCTTCTTTAATGATTGCCTGAAAGGTATTCGCGCGTCGCGCCTGCTCTTCTCGGATTACAGCGAGGAACAGCTCTTCCTTCCCGTCAAAATTGGAATAGAGGGCGCCCCGGGAATACCCGGCATCTTCCGCGATCTTCTCCGCAACCGCACCGCCGAGGCCGTATCGCAAAAAATGTTGCCGCCCTACCGACAGCAGTGTGGAGCGAGTCTGTGCTCTGCTCTCCTCGCGTGTAAGCCGTTTTCTCGGTTTTGCGACGTTGCCAGGCATGTTGACCGCTATCCGCACTGATGGGGGGCGTTATTAAATGAACACCCTGCATCCAGATACAATCATACCGCGATTCGAGGGCGAAGCGATCGAGCTTGGGTGTTTCCCTGTCCTTGGCTCCGATAGGCAGTACGGGAGACTATTTACATCCATCGTAAACAATGGAATGGCGACCAGCTTGCATAGGAACCCATATATCGTGTTACGCCGCGCTATTGGCAATTCGTTCGCTGGAGCGACTCCGGAAATCCGATCACGCCTTCTCCACGGCCATCCGGAAGCAGCCTTCTATGCGTCCTCAACCTTCGCGATGAATCCCTCCGCGCAATCTGGTGAACTTGACCAACGCGATGGTGGCGCCGGCAACAGGAGAGCGAATGCTTGAACCACTCAACCACGCTGTCGGATTAACTTATTTGATTCTTTGGATCGCCGTGTTTGGAAGACAGGTTTGTCTTCCCGTTCCCGCAAATCTTTTTCTTCTGACCGCCGGAGCCATGGCGCACCACGGCGAGGTAAACATCGGTCTGGTAATGTCCATGGGCATTCTGGGATGCCTCGCCGGAGATCTCATCTGGTTTGAGGCTGGCCGCCGCTGGGGCAGGCAGATTATGCGGATACTTTGCGCGTTCAGCACCGACCCACACTATTGCGCACAGCGGGCACACAAGGTCTTCGAGAGATGGGGTTTGCGTTCCTTGGTCGTGGCTAAGTTCATTCCTGGCTTGGATGGTGTCACTCCGCCATTGGCGGGGATTGAAGGTTCAAGTAGAACAGATTTCCTGGTATATGACTCTGTCGGTTCCTTTCTTTGGACGGCTCTTTATGTCGCCCTCGGCTATCTGTTCGTCGAGCGTTTGACAACCATCGCGGCATGGATGGCTCGATTCGCAAGCGTGATCGCGGCAGCAATCGGGATACCGCTGGCCTGCTACGTCGGGTGCCGTCTCTGGATCATGATTCACATGCTGCGCCATCTCCGGCTAAGAAGGATAACGCCGCTTCTGCTCCACGAGCGGATCACCGCGGGAGAACAGATCGCGATCCTCGATCTATTGGACTTCGAAGATGAGCATGAGAGACGTTCCGGAATTCCTGGCGCAGCCCGGATGGCGCCCTCCCGCCTCCGCAGCCGATCGCGCGTCGTGGTGCCTGAACACCTGGAAATGGTTCTCTACTGTTCTTCCTCGGGGGAGCTCACCAGTGCGCGAGTAGCTGTAGCTTTACAGAAAAGAGGCATCACCAATGTCTGGGTTCTCGAGGGCGGACTCGCGGCGTGGGAACGGGAGGGACTGCCGGTCACCGCCAATCTCAGCACTCCGAAGGAGGCGTCCGAACGGTTCGGAATTCGGATCATAGAAGACGAATAAGACCGTGAGAACGACTGGCGAACTCGCTCTGAACCGTAAACTGCAATAGGCAGTCCTCCGCCAGCAGGCTGACAGCGCGCCAGCGCATTGGCATTTAAGAGGCCAGCTCCCTCCAATGCCCTGGGCTTTCCGCTGCCGATCTATGGAACATGACAAGCAACCGATCGGCTCGCAAATTGCTAGCGACTAGGGCATGTTGACAATTACCGTTAGGGAGAACGCCACCGAACAGCGATGGATTCTTGATGGGCTGCTGACAGACTACTCGGTCGCCGAGGTGCTCTCCAATTGGTTTGCGTCCAAGGAGAAACAGACAGCCGGCCACCGTGTTGTCGATCTGGATGGCCTGTCCGTCATTGACAGTAGCGGCGAACGAGCACTCTCAATGATGATTCACGACGGCGCGAAGTTCGGTGGCCTGTATGCACGACATCTCCTTAGGGCCCTCCAGGTGCGCGGAGAAAACACCAATCATCTCGATTAACCCGAATCAGTCTCGGAGTACGCACCGCCTAGGATCTAAACATCCGGAAGATCATGAAGCCTGATCCAGCAACCATGATCAAGAGTCCAAGAACTATATAGAGCAAATACGACAGCGGAATTTCGTCCAAATCGTCTTTCATCTTTCTTTCCTCCTCGTCCAGTTATCCACAAAAGCGATAATGGTCACTCAAGTACAGAAACATTCAGACCTGTTAACGTTTTCTGGAAGAACTGCTCAACAAAACAGATCGGAAATTCTGAAGGCGGAGAGTCTGTCACTTTTGCGCCCACCCCTTTCTTCCTAGAATGGCTCCCATCAGGAAGCAGGCGGCCGCGGTTACTCGCAACGCCGGTACGTAGGCCGCTCGCATCCATGCCGCATCGACCGAAGGCGGAGCTTGACCGGGAGCCGTACATAACCCCATGATTCCGCAAATCATACAGATCAGACCCAAAATAAAGCAGAGCCACAGTTCTATGACGGAAAGAACTGTACGAGGAGTTCTTTCCCCGGCCACACCTTTCTGCTCGGCATCGGGAGTACGCCTCCAAACGGGCTGTTGGGAGGGCGGCTTAGACATGTCGAGAAGCCCTCGTTCGGAACCGGAGCGCCGATTCAACGCTCCTATTCGTGGCAACCATTCTGGCTCCCTCCTGATCGACTGGCCCTTCTGATCGACTGTTAGATACATACAATTCGATTTCAGATACAATTTGTCTCTGAGATTTAATGACGACGCGCCGAAGTATGGATGGGGAAAGCCGGATCGCGGAATGCCCCCACGTGGCTTTCGTGTTGTTTAGGGAAAAGATTGCGCCTTCCTCACAGGGCGCGCATCTTACAGATCATCGCGGAGCGAGAACGACATTCAGGGAGAAGATGCCAAACAGTAAGAACATTATCGAATCGAACGGCAGCGCTCTGTCAGAGGAGCATAACGACGGACTTCTCCGCCTTGCGCACCGATTGGATCTCTACCAGGAGCCCGAGCAGCTCTTACGCGCCCTGCCAATGGAACTTCGCAGCCTGCTTGCCGGCAATACGTTGGCTCTCGTCTCTTGCGGCGAGCCGGAAACGCCGTGTTGGTTCGCCGTTGATAGCAACAACAGCTATATTCAGGCTACGCCAGAGATCATCAAGGCGCACAGAGGCCTATGCTCATGGGCTCACAATCACCGCGCACCCTCCGTCGTCTCGACATTGGAGCGAGATACGCCGTTCTCCGAATTCGCCACGCTTTTTCAAAACTGGGGAGACAGGTCGCTCGCTGTATTCCCTCTAAGCACTGCGACTCACTGCCTGGGAGTGCTGTGCATCGGTCGAGCAGAACCCGATGCCTTCTCAGAAGATGACATTCGCTTCTTCTCACTGGTCGCGGACTTTGTGGCATTGGCGATCGATGATCGCATGGCACGAGCGCAACTGGAGGACGAGCGGACGAGACTGAAGCTCATTCTTGACCTGAACAACAGCGTCGTTTCCAGCCTGGAACTGCGTGAGGTCCTGCGCTCTATCTCTCCCAGCATTCGAAAAGTCATGCGTCTCGATACCGTCGCGCTGATGCTGATGGAGCGCGATGGCACGCAGCTCCGCCTGTACGCCTTGGATTTCCCTGACGGTAAGGGGCTAATTCGTCAGGACACGTTGAGTCCGGTGGAGGGTTCGCTGTCAGGGCAAGTTCTCCGCTCAGGAAAACCCTGGGTAGGGGATATCAACGAATTACAACGGCTGCGTTTCAGCCACGAGGCGGCATCAGGGGAAGGGATGGAGAGCATCTGCGTGCTGCCGCTCTGCCGGCGCAACCAGGATCTCGGCGTCCTCTGCCTTGCCCGCCTTCAGAAAAACGCCTTCACGCCTCCGGAGATCGAGTTCCTCTCTCAGATAGCCGGGCAGGTTGCGATCGCGATCGACAACGCATTTGCCTATTGCCAGATTACGGAGCTCAAAGATCAGCTCACGCAAGAGAAGCTGTATTTAGAAGATGAACTCCGCAGCGAGATGAACTTCGAAGAAATCATTGGAAATAGCTCCATCCTGCGTAAGGTGTTGCGCCAGGTGGAAGCCGTAGCTCCGACCAACTCTACGGTCCTCATTTATGGAGAAACCGGGACGGGAAAGGAATTGATTGCGCGCGCAGTTCACAATCTCAGCGAGCGCCGCGCGAATGCGTTTGTGAAGCTGAATTGTGCGGCTATTCCAACTGGCCTGCTTGAAAGCGAACTCTTTGGTCATGAGAGAGGGTCCTTCACGGGCGCCATTGCGCAACGCATTGGCCGCTTCGAGTTGGCTTCGCCGGGAACAATATTCCTTGATGAAGTCGGCGAGATTCCGCTCGATCTGCAACCCAAATTATTGCGCGTACTCCAGGAGCGCGAATTCGAGCGCCTGGGCAGTTCAAGAACGCTTCGCACCGACGCCCGTCTTATCGCAGCCACCAACCGCGATCTGGGTGCGATGGTCGCCGAGCAAACGTTCCGCTCCGATCTGTATTACCGGCTCAATGTATTTCCCATCCGTGTCCCTCCCTTGCGAGAGCGCGCCGAGGACATTCCATTCCTTGTCCGGCATTTCGCCCAACACTTCGCCCGCAACATGAAGAAACACATTGAGTCAATCGCCTCTGACACGATGAGCGCCCTGCTTTGTTACCCTTGGCCCGGTAACATCCGTGAGATGCAGAACGTGATCGAGCGGGCGGTGATCCTGTCGCGAGGCTCCGTCCTTCACGTTCCTCTCGTCGATTTGAAACAACGGATGGGCGAAGTGCCAGAGGCAAATGGACTCGCAACGTTGGAGGAAGTTGAAAGAAAGCATATCCTTGCCGTGTTGGAACAGACGAATTGGGTGTTCGCCGGCCCAAACGGCGCAGCCGCACGGCTCGGGCTCAAACGTCCCACCCTGCAATTCCGCATGCAAAAACTTGGGATCACTCGGCCCCAGCGGTCCGTGCCTGTAAGAGCTCCAATGCAATCGAGCTAATGCCAAAAAGCTGGCGGTATGCCAACGATTCGACACCCGGAACCCGGTGGCGTAGCGAAGGCTAATCCTTGGACCTGACGGAATTTCAAGAAAAACAGCTCAATGATGCAATCGGCCAATAGATTGCAAATAGAACGACGGGGAATGAAACCCGTATGGGCTGCTTCAGCGCAATCACCGACGATGCATCAGCTTCTCAACGAGCGACAGCGAGCGAAGCGCAGTTGGTCGCTGCCGCGCAACGTGGTGAGCACGCTGCCTATGCCGATCTCTGCAGGCGCCATCGAGAGATGGTATTTCGCACAGTCCTGAAAATTACCGGCAACGTGGATGACGCCGAGGATGTGCTTCAGGATGCGTGGATGAGGGCCTTCATTCATATAAGGTCCTTTGACGGCAGAGCGTCGTTCTCCACCTGGATGACCAGGATCGCCATTAATTCTGCTTTGTCGGTGCTGAGAAAGAGGCGGAAACGGAAAGAGTTCTCCCTCGACGACTCCCTCGATCCCGACACCCCCCGCCTCATGCAGATGAGAGAGCTATCGTCCAACCCTGAGGAAAGCTGGATAGAAACGGAGAGACAAGCTCTGGTCCGGCAGGCGATCCTGCGGTTGCCGTCGAAGCTCAGGTCCGCTATCGAGATTCGTGAGTCTCAAGAGGGGTCCATGCATGAACTGGCAATGGCGACGGGCGTCTCCCTTCCCACATTGAAGTCAAGGCTTCTGAGAGCCAGGCTCAGGCTTCGTGAACCGCTCAGGCGGGCATTGCAGGAACACGCCAAAGCCGCATCTCCGAAGAACGGGAAGGCCTCGAATCCGCCGCGAGGAACACCTCGACATCAAGTTCCCCTCGCGGCTTCTGGAAAACCGAACGCGCATAATCCCGTTGAAATAGCGGTTTCCGGCGAGATTGCAGCAATTGACGCGTACAGCGATGAGGTCCGATGCATGATCGGCCAGCAGATCGCGTTGGACACTCGCTGTGATACGGGGGGTGCCCTATGAAGGAAATTGTCCTTATCAGGCCTTCGAGGAACGAAGTCCAGTTTCGAAAGAACGGCGCCGAAATCTCTATGCGGATGAGCAGGCGTAAGAAGCGATCAACCTGAAGGAATGGGGGCGCGGGCAGGAGGTTCAGGAGATAAAGGAATGTTAAGGATTACGGTGAAGGAGATCGCTGCTGAACAAAGATGGGTCCTTCAGGGCCGGCTGACTAAAAACTTTGTCCCGGAACTGGTCTCGAACTGGCAAGCCGCTCGGGATCGTCCGTCTGCACGCAATCGGGTCGTCGATCTCAACGAGGTTACAGTCATCGACAAGAGCGGAGAAGAAGTTCTGTCCATGATGATCGATGAGAACGCGAGGTTCGTGGCGAGCGGTCCGTACACAAAGCACCTCCTGCAAACGCTGCACGAACGAAAAGAACACTTGCACAATCCAGAGTAATTATCGTCACCAATCGATCTCTTTTCCATCAGTCGCGACTGCAGGAGCCTATGCAACCCGGCAATCCCGCCTTTGCCAACCAAGTCAACCCCTTACTCCGTTTTTCGGCGGCCCCGGTAAGGAACCAGGTCCCGGACTCATGGCGCGCGCAGCAATGTATCAGCAGCTCAATCAACAGGCTACCGCTCAGGCATATCAAGGCATCTATCGACCGCCTAGCTGGATGGCGATGGGTATGGTGCTGTGCACCTTTCTTCTGAGCAAGAACAGGCCTGGCCAAGGTCCGCATACAGGAAAAGCAGTGCGCTAGGGGCGTGTTTGTACAACTCTCGAAAATCGACGCATCGTGATAAATGCGGGAAAAGGAGGCCGCGACAATGCGATGAGACCTAAATAATTCCAGAAAATGTGAACCGCCAAGACCCTGCTAGTTATCGTATGACCCAAGGAGCCACTATGTCGGAACAGATCAGCACATCGGATATCGCAGAGGCCGTTCAGACAACGAAGCCTCTGAAGACCCTCTTCCTGAACCCTCCTTCCTTTGAGAAGTTTGATGGTGGCGCCAGCTCACGTTGGCCGGCTACCCGCGAGATCGAGTCCTACTGGTACCCCGTTTGGCTCACGTATCCGGCCGGCATGCTGGAGGGCTCCCGCCTCCTCGATGCGCCACCCCACCACATCAAATGGCAGGAGGTCGTCGAGATCCTCAAGGACTACGAGTTCCTCGTTCTCTTCACCAGCAGCATGGGCTGGGAGGGCGATCAGAAGATGGCCACTGTCATTAAGCAGACGTATCCCTCGATTAAGATCGCTTTCGTCGGCCCACCCGTCACCACCTCGCCCGACAAAGCCTTCAACGAGTGCCCCGCCATCGACTTCATCTGCCGCCGCGAGTTCGACTTCTCGGTCGTCGAGTATGCCAACGGCAAGCCCCTCGATCAGATCCTCGGTGTCAGCTATAAGGACCAATCCTCCGGCAGGATTCTCCACAACCCCGACCGCCCCCAGGTCACCCCCGAGCAACTTGATGACATGCCTTGGGCCACCGAGATCTACCATCGCGACCTTGATGTCACGAAGTACAACGTTCCGTTCCTGCTCCATCCCTTTGTCTCGCTCTACAGCACACGCGGCTGCCCCGCTCAGTGCACCTTTTGCCTCTGGCCTCAGACTCTCTCAGGCCATGCCTGGCGCAAGCGCTCCACAGACGACGTAGCCGCCGAGATGAAGTGGGCAAAAGAAAACTTCCCCCACGTCAAAGAGTTCTTCTTCGACGACGATACCTTCAACATCCAGAAATTCCGCACCATCGAACTCTGCGAGAAGCTTAAACCCCTTGGCCTCACCTGGTCCTGCAATTCGCGTGTCACCACCGATCACGAGACCCTCAAGGCCATGAAGGACGCTGGCTGCCGCCTCCTCATCGTCGGATACGAATCCGGCGACCCTCAGATCCTCAAGAACATCAAGAAGGGCGCCACCGTGCAACGTGCGCTTGACTTTACCCGCGATTGCCACGAACTTGGCCTTGTCATCCACGGCGACTTCATCCTCGGCCTTCCCGGCGAGACCAGGGGTTCGATCCGCAACACCATCAGGTTTGCGAAGCAGCTTGATTGCGAGACCATTCAGGTCTCGGTCGCTCACGCCTTCCCGGGCACCGAGCTCTTCGACTATGCGAAGACCAATGGCTTCATCACCAACGGAGCCATGTCTGACGAGGGGGGCCATCAGATCGCACATATCAAATATCCCGGCCTGCCAGCCGAATACATCATGGAGATGGTCCACAAATTCTATGACGAGTACTACTTCCGCCCCAAGGCAGCCTTCCGAGTCGTCTGGCAAGCAATCGTCAACCGCGATGTTCCCCGGCTCTACACTGAAGCCAGGTCCTTCATGAAGCTTCGCTCGCAGCGGAACAGGGCCAGCCGTACAGCCAGCGCCCTCAAGGCCCAGGAGTCCGCCAGCATGAACCACTGAAGAAACGCTTACCTCCCATTAATTTTTCAGATCGATGATCCAATTGCGGGAGGCAACTCCTCGGCGCAGCTCACAGCCCTTTTCGATGAATCGGCACGAGCACGGCTGTCGGTTGGGATACTCGTGTCGCTCAGGCAGACGCGAAGGGGTGTTCGAGCGAGGGGCTTTGCGGCGTAAACATCTTGCCCCCATCTTCGGTGAGGTGCCAGTCGTCTTCGAGGCGGACCCCGAACTCGCCGGTGATGTAGATGCCGGGTTCGTCGGAGAAGCACATACCGATGGCCAGAGGAGTTGTGTTGCCGCGGACGAGATACGGCCATTCATGTCCGTCCATACCGATGCCGTGGCCGAGGCGGTGGGTGAAGTGTTTGTAGTCGGGACCGTAGCCGGCGGCAGTGATGATGTTGCGCGCTGCGGTATCGATGGCCTGACATTGCACGCCGGGATGAGCGGCCGCGAGTGCAGCCGATTGGGCCTGATGCACAATATCGAAGACCTTGCGCGCCTTGTCGAGTTTGGGCGAGGTAGCGTCGCCGAGGACAAAGGTGCGGGAGATATCGGACTGGTAGCCTTCGACGGTGCAGCCGTCATCAATAAGAATGATCTCTCCATCGCGGATCACTTGCGGTTGCAGCGAGCCGTGAGGGAGAGCGGAGTATTCGCCCACCTGGCAGCTTGCGTCGCCGGTAACGCCGCAACGAGCGTAGGCCGCGTCGATCAGTTGCGAGAACTGGCGGTTGGTCATGCCAGGTTGCGCAGAGTGGTACGCCGCCTCGTAGACCGAGAGGGTGATCTTGTTGGCAAGCTGCATCAGGGCAAGCTCGGCGGGCGATTTAATGCCGCGACAGCCAAAGGTTATCGGGGTTGCGCTGGTCACAGTCAGGGTGGGGCTGGCGTGCGCGATACCGTCTGCGAAGACGAACTGCGTGCGCTCCTCGATCCCGATCTTGCCGGTCGCGATGCCGGAGTCCTTCAGCGCTTTCGCAACCAGTTTGTAGGGATCTTCATCCTCGTTCCACGTGTAGACGCGGGTTGTCGAGGCCGAAGGAAGCGTCGCGGGCTGCGCGTCCATGCGTTCGCGCACGCGCCCTTCTTCGAAGGCCGGACACAAGATGATGGGCGCGCCCTTGGCAGGAAGAATCCATGCGAAGAAGCGCTCGGACTGGCCCCAGCGAAGGCCGGTGAAGTAATTAAGCGACGTGCCGGTCGCGACGACGATGGCGTCCATCTTATTTTGTTGCATGAGGACGCGCGCGCGGTCGAGGCGCTGCTCGCGCTCGGACAGGCTGATGGGGACTGCCTCGTTGCTGCGGTTGGTGAGCGCGGCAATGGCGGCCGGAAGAGTGCCGCCGCCTTGGCGCGATTGCGCGGCCAGCGCCAGCACCGGGGCTACCGCTGCGGCGGATGAGGTCAGGAGGAAACGGCGGCGGTTGATCTTCGTCTTCAGTGTCGGAGTCATCGGTGTGGTGATTGTATCGGGTTGTGTCCAGCGATCGACTGAAAGTGACGAATCGTGAGACGTAGGCCAGTTCCTGCGGCCGCTGCTAGGCGACAATGATGGATGAGGATGAGAAGTGACGAGGGATTGCGCGTGAAGGAGTTTTCAGGAGTGGTAACGGATATTCGCGAGGAGTCGCGCGTCGCGGGACGGCAGCGCTGGCAGATGGCCCTGGATCGCACCGAGTTTGTTGCGGGCGATGCAGGGTTGTTGGAGGCGGTCTCCCGGAGCGGGGCGAGATTGGCGGTGCCGGTGCTCGGTGTCGTGATTGATGCTGCAGGCCAGGTTTGGCATCTGGTCGAAAAGCCGTTGGCGGCCGGAACGCAGGTGACCGGGCGCGTGAGCGCAAACGTGGAGCAGTGAGTTTTGAACTTGGAAGTCGAGCAGTTGCATTGAGCGCGGCGGCGGTTTGCTGGTACACTCGAAGAGGTTGTTACAACGGTGTTGTGCCCGCGTTGGCGGTGTGCGATACGCATCTGGTGGGGGGCTGTAGCTCAGCTGGGAGAGCGCCTCGTTCGCAACGAGGAGGTCAGCGGTTCGATCCCGCTCAGCTCCACCAAAAAAGACAATCACTTAGCCTAAAAATCTGGGAACAATAAGAAAGACTGAAACAGCAAGGGAACACTACGCTGCTTTCTCCTCTCCCATCACAAGTGAAGCCCGTTTTACTCCAGCATCCCTCTTTTCCTCCCCAACTGTTTGAGCGTATGTTGCCAACGTCATCTCCGGAGTGGAGTGCCCGACGCTCCCGCCGGACAGGTCCTGAAAGTCGCGCTTCAACAGTTCCCGGACGGTACGCCTTCAGAGATCGAACTGCCTGTTCATCCGAATGATGCCTGGCAATTTCACTTCTTCTCCCACGGAACGATTGATGTGGGCAATGCAGAGTTGGTGGCAATCGACCGACGGTCAGCGAAGTCCTCGCTGCACGGCGAACCGCCGATCTTCCGATAGCAGTGCGAGCAGTCATTTTCCTTCGTCCCCTGCACGTCGGAACATTGGCAGGAAACTTCACTAGGGTTCTTTGGATATTGCTGGGCCTAACTCCTGTGCTCCTATTTGTCACCGGTTTTTTGCTTTGGCGTATGCGGCTGAAAGCCGTCGGCCAGTCGCCGGTCTAAGAGCGAAGCTGGCTCCGTTCAGCCGGTCGCGATTCGCGAATTTGCAAGCTCAATGATCGAATCTCCCGCTGTCATAAGTTCATCCAGAGACAGACATCGTCCATGAAGAGCTTCTGCCAATATTCTGGATTGACCAGCAGGATTTCTTGATATTTCGGTATCGACGACAAGGGCAACGCACTTGAGTTCTTTCGCGACATCGAGGGCTTCCTGCAACGGATCACCCCCGCGCAAAGGATAATTGGCAACGCCATCCGTCATAACGAGGAGCAGCGTCTTCGGAGTTAAGTAAGTTCGGCTCAGTTCGAGCCCATGTGCGAGAGGGGTCCGGCCCCCCGTCGGCAAATACTCAAGTGTCGTGAATGCGTCAGTGACGTTAGACGTCGGTTCAAGCACGGCTTCTGCAGACGTGCCACGGAAGACAATGACTGCCACATCGTCTCCTCGTTTGAAGGAGCGCGTAAGGAGGCTCACGATTGCACCCTTGACCAGACGCATTCGTTGCTGGACGGCATGCGACCCGCTCGAATCGATGAGGAAGAGATAGCGGGTGCCAGCAGTGGGCTCACGCACGCGCTCGTGAAGATCGGCCAGCCTCGGTAGTGTTGAGCCGTTTTCTCGAACGGCATGGCTCAAGGTAGCCCGAAGGTCCAGTTCTTCCGGTTCAGAAGACTTTCTTGAACCTATGATTGTTCCCCGCCTGATCTCTGCGTCACTGGCAGAAGCGCTTGAAGGTTGCCCAGCGGCTGCGAAACGCAAAGCAGGAGCTTCAACGTCGCGAGGCGCAAAGATCCGTTCCGGGCTGTCGCGATCCTTATCTTTGGAAGGACTTTCTTTGTTGGTGGGTTGCGGCAGCGGAGAAGTGGGAGGAGTCGGCGGACGCTGGGCGTTCCTTGTCCGATGAGCAAGAGCGAGGGGCAGGACAGCCGTGACGTGACGACTTTGCAGGGTATCTTCCCCTTCCAGTGCCGCATAGGCGATTGCCGCCCGCATCACAGCCAAATCTGCTCGCAGGGACCGCACACCGTGGTCACACACTAACGTGCTGATGTGAATCAGCATCTCAGGAGGACAGTGGATGTTTTTGACGTTTTCTTGAGCGTTTTTGATTTGTGTTCGAAGTGCATCCTGTTCTGTAGACCATTCGGCGACAAAAGCGTTGGAATTGCGATCGAAGGCCACACGCCTCTGAATGACTGTCTGTCGCTGAACTGGGTCGAGCGTAGCTGCGATGGTAACGGAGAGCGCAAACCGATCCAATAGTTGAGGACGCAAGGAGCCTTCCTCCGGGTTCATACTGCCCAGGAGTACAAACTCAGCTGGATGCGACGCACTCAAGCCTTCGCGCTCAACGACATTGATGCCGCTCGCGGCGACGTCGAGAAGCGCGTCCCCGAGATGCCCGGGGAGCAGATTCACCTCGTCGATATAGAGAACGCCGCAATGGGCCTCCGACAACAGTCCCGGCTTTAGAATCGGTTCGCCCTTCAAAGCACGTTCGAGGTGGAGTCCACCAAGGAGGCGGTCTTCGGTTGCTCCGATGGGCAGATTGATGAATGGCGCGGGGGCGGGAAGAAGAGAAGCGAGGCCACGGGCTGCCGTCGTCTTCCCCGAACCTTTGTCGCCGCGTAAAAGCACGCCAAGCCGCCAGTCGACTGCCGCAAGCAGTAAGGCCAGTTTCATCTCTTCCTGACCGACAACTGCCGCGAAGGGATAGGTCGGTTGCCTCATGAAACTGTCTCCCGTTTTCGTTCGCCCTGCATCTCGAGTAACGTTTCTGTGTTTCGAAGGACGCCTCGAAGCGCCTCTAGCGTCTCTGGAGAGGGTGTCTCCCACAGTTCGCGCTTCGCAGCTTCAAGGAGCCGCTCCGCAATGGCGTTCAGCGCCCAGGGGTTTGAGGCTTCGAAGAACTGGCGCATCTCTGGTGAAAGCGCGTAATGTTCCGCTAAGCCTTCATAGATAAAATCTGGAGCTATCTGTGCCGTGGCATCGAAGCCGAAGATGTAATCAACCGTTGCGGCAAGTTCCAGGCCACCCTTATAACCGTGCCGCTTGATGCTTTCGATCCACTTGGGATTGATGACACGCGACCGGTACACGCGCAAGGCTTCTTCCCTCAGGTCCCGCACCCGGGCAGAATCGGGGCGTGAACTGTCGCCGAAGTAGGCCTTCGGCTGATTGCCGGTGAGTGCGCGAATCGACGCGACCATGCCTCCGTGAAATTGGAAGTAGTCATCCGAATCAAAGATGTCGTGTTCGCGGTTGTCCTGATTGTGGAGCGCGACCTGGATGGACTTGAGCCGCTCGGCAAAGACCGGTTGTGCGTCGACTCCATCTGTCCCTTTGCCGTAGGCGTATCCTCCCCACGCAAGAAACGCGCGAGCGAAGTCATTGTCATCCTTCCAATTACCCGTCTCGATCAACGGCAAAATACCCGCCCCGTAGGAGCCAGGCTTCGAACCAAAGATACGATAACGGGCCTGCGCGTCCGCTTCGTGTTCCGGAAGGTCCTTACGTCGATCGAGCTCTTCAAGATAGTGCTTGCGAGGGAAGTTTTGATCGAGCGGTTCATCTAGTTCCACCACTAACGCGACAGCTTGATCGAACAACGCGATAAGGTTCGGAAATGCATCCCGGAAGAATCCGCTGATGCGCAAGGTGACGTCGACACGAGGTCGTCTAAGTTGTTCGAGCGGAATGATGGCCACGTTTTCAAGCCTGCGCGATTGCGGATTCCAGACGGGTTGGACGCCCAAGAGAGCAAAAGCCTCCGCGATATCGTCTCCCTGGGTGCGCATCTGCGAGGTTCCCCAGACGCTGAGGCCCATCATCTCTGGATATTTGCCTTCCTCGGCGCGAAAACGTTCTACGGCTTCGCGCGCAAGTTGTTGTCCTACCCGCCACGCTGCCTGTGAAGGCAGCCCCCGCGGATCGACCGCATAGAAATTGCGCCCTGTGGGGAGCACATGGGCCATTCCTCGAGTTGGTGCCCCTGCGGGACCCGCCGGAATGTATTGTCCTTCGAGGGCATCAAGCAGATGTTCAACCTCGTCCCCTGTTTGTTCGAGGCGAGGAACCAGTTCGGAGCAGGCGAAGTTGAGAACGGCTGTGATATCTTCCGCCTCGACGCCCAGGATGACGCGCTGAACCTCGCGAATCATTTCGGTACGAAAACCAAATGTCTCAAGCATCGTAAACACATCGAGCGCCGTGCGATCTAGAGCTTCGAGAACGTCAGCATGGGTATGAGCGGTAACGCCGAGTAGTTGGCGACTCTCGGGAAGCCGCTCCCCTGGTTTGTCCAGAAGAGGAGAGAGGTCAAAACCGAAGAAAGTCGCGAGACTTGCCTGCAAACTGGGAATGCCGATGTTTGCCAGCCGGGTCAGCGAGCGAAGCATATCCGGTAGCGGCGGCATTTGGCCGAGAACGTGAAGTCCGTCCCGAATTTGAGCCATCCCGAGTTCGCAGAGATAGCCATCGAGATCTTCAATGAGATGCGCAACTTCGTTTCCGGTCATCGACGCTAGTGTCGTCGGAACCCCCTCAGGCGTCAGCGCATCGTCCCACTCATGCGTATGGTCTCCCCTTTCCCGCGTGAGCATTGTCTTCATATCAAGATCAGCTTTGAGGTTAGTACGTTGAACCAGCTCCCAGATCTGCTGCTGTAAATAGGGCAGCTTGATTGGGTCCAGTTTTTCTACGGAATAGTATTCGTTGACCAGCTGGTTCAGCTCCGCCAACGCTCCGTACGTCTCTGCGGTGGTCATCGGTGGTGTCAGATGATCGATGATGACAGCGTGCGCCCGCCGCTTGGACTGGCTTCCTTCACCCGGATCGTTCAGAATGAATGGGTAGATGAGCGGCAGGTCGCCTAAAAGCAGATCGGGATAGCACTCGCCCGAAAGCCCGATGCCTTTCCCAGGAAGCCACTCGAGCGTTCCGTGCTTACCCATGTGGACGATCGCATCCGCACCCCAACCACCTTCAGACTGCGGAGTTCCGAGCCAGCGATAAAAGGCTACATAATGGTGCGTCGGCGGTAGATCGGGCGTGTGATAGATAGCGTCCGGATCGAGACCAAAACCACGAGGTGGCTGCAGCGCAATCAGAGCGTTGCCAAGCTCCATTGCTGCGAACAAGTAATCGTGATCGTCTCCCCACGGTTCCTCCTGGTCGATCGAGACAACTTTTCCCCCAATTGTTGGCAATAGCTTCTTATCGGTCTTCTTCGCGGGAAGAACGCTCGGACCACCCTTTTGCGGTTGCCCCCAAAAATCCTGCATCCTCCGGGCAGGTCGCTCGGGGAAACTAGAGAAGAGGTTGCAATAGGCGGCGCGTGGGTAACGCATTGCGTGTGCCGGATCGAGCGGGTGAATCTCATCATAGGTTCCACGCTGAAGAAGATCCTGCATGAACTCATCCGGTGTCTCAGGTAACGAAGAGATGCCATACCGTCTTGTTCGCATCGCCCGCAGTGTCGTTAGAAGGCTGGCTGGTGAATCCAGACCAACGGCCCCACCGATCTGCGATGCTTTTGCTGCAGAGTTCGTCAGCACGAAAGCGATGCGTTTCTCTCGATTCGGAACTCTTCGCAAAGTTGCAAGCCTTGTTGCGATTCCAGCTATCCGCTCGACTCGATCTTCGTGCGGAACGTAGAGATTCTCGGCTCCTCCCGCATTTCGTTCCTTGAACGAAATCGGCACGGTGATGATGCGGCCGTCGAACTCTGGGATTGCGACGTTGACGGCGGTATCGAGAGCGGTGAGGCCCCTACGTGAGCCTTCCCAGGCTCCGCGGGGCATCCCACTGGCAATCGCTTGCACGATGGGAATACCGAGTCGTTCGAGCGAGTTATTCGCTTCTCCGGGAATCGTCACGGAACCCGTGTTGACTTCGCCCAGAGCAAAGGAAAGCGTTGAAATCAACACGTCGGCTCTGCCCCTGATGAAACGAAATGCTGCCGGTTCGCCATCGGCCATCGATTTTAGGCTTGAGGTGAAAACGCACAATGCGTTGACGTTCTTGCTCTCGAGCGACCTCGCAATGACATCGACGAATTCTGTGTTCCCGCTCATGTAGTGGGCTCGGTAAAAGAGAATCGCGATAGTCGGTTTGGAGAGATCGGCGCGTCGCTCCCAGTCCTCAACGGTGGCCGCATCCGTCTCCGGCAAGTAAATTCCATGCTCCGGCATCGTACTGGCCGGCACGTAACCGTAACCCGTAAGCATAAGGCGATCGGAAAGGTATTGAAAAAGCTCTCTGAAGTTCTCGACGCCGCCCAGATCGAGATAGGAGGCAGCAGACTGTACGACATCGAGTGAGGTGTTGACGGTCTCGGCGAACTCCGAGGTGTTTTCGCCAGTCCCACTGATCAGTACAAGCGACTGCCCACGAGCGATACATGACGATTTGAGCCGGTCGAATCCAGGAATGCAATTAAGCGGGCCGTGACACCGAACAACAATAACCTTCGCTTTACTCATCTCTCCGGCGATGAGCACGTTCATTTGATCTTCATTGCGCAATGCATTGAGTGAGAAACCGCTGACCTTAAGCTCTTCAGGTAAAGTTTCGGACACCTTGATGAGCGTCAGGAGGTCTGTGTCAGCGTGCGAGAGGAGCATGATCGCCCCGTTCGGTTGTACGACCTCGAGTTTCGTCAAGTCGTCTGCTGCACTGGGAAGGCGAACGTCCCAGTCATAATAATTAAAGACATATTCACTGAGTTCGGCTGGCGGCTGTATAAAGCGATCTGCCTTCAGCATCGAGTCGATATATTCGAAGATTTGACGCACCTGCCATTCGCTATTCACAGAGTGGAACCAGATGCTCTTTCCGTCGAAAACGAGGCTGACGACGTTTGCCAAAGCGCATGGACCGAGGCATCCGCCTTTGGTGAGATGAACGTCGTTGCGAATCTTGCGACGCAGCCACTCCTCTTTGTAAACATCGACTGGAACGGCGGCGTACCCGCGCTCTGTGATGCCACAGCAGCAACCGGTGTAGCAGTAGGTCAAATGCGCGCGGTGTTGCACGATATTGAAGGCGCGTCCATCTGCACGAATGACACGTTGGCGATGAGTTGTTGTCACGATTACGCCTCCTCCAATGGTTTTCTTCGTCGGATAACCCATACAAGATAGGGACCGCCGATAAGCGCCAGCATCGCGCCTGCAGGAATTTCCGCCGGAGCAATTAGGATGCGTCCAAGCGCGTCACAAATTGCTAGAAGAGCGCCACCGAAGAAGAATACGCACGGTAGTAGGACCCGATGGTCCGCGCTGACCCTTGTTCTAACAAGATGTGGAACAATTAATCCGACAAAACCAATGGGACCGGTGAGGGCAATCGCTCCTGCAACGAGCAGCGATCCGGCGATATATCCCGTTCGCATTACGGTGGGCACGCGAACACCGCGGGAAGCTGCCCACTGCTCGCCGACAGCAAGCAGGTTCCAACTTCGGGACTGCATAAGAATGATAGCGCCCAGGATGATCACGACAAGGAAAAGGACGGTCAGCGAAGCGTAGCTCGTCGCGTCGATGCTCCCAATAAGCCAATGGGCTATCGAGAACGAGCGAGACATGCCGGAGTAGCCGCCCAGAACAATAATGCAAGCGGCACAGACACTATTGATCGCGATGCCCGTCAGTAACAAGCTAAACGCTGAGATGCGCCGACTGTGGAGCGAACTGCCGATGACGAGGCTCAATACAGAAAACGCGCCGGCAAGGGCTCCAAACCAGGTACCAGGAATACCCCAAATTACCTGCCATCCGCCCGCGATGACCACGACCGCACCAAGAGATGCGCCGCCCGTGATGCCGAGAGTGTACGGAGTCGCGAGAGCGTCCCGAATCATTGCCTGGAAGAGCGAGCCAGCCAGCGAAAGCGCTCCGCCCGCAAACAAAGCAAGCAATGTGCGCGTGACACGAAGCTGTACGAGGATGTCATAGTCGGGCGCTTCATGACGCAAAACATGCACAATGCTTATCGGACCCGCGCCGACCCACGGTAATAAGGCCCCAGCAGATAGAAACACGACTATCGACACCACAAGACTGTTTCGAGAGAGCGCCGAGATTTCGCGAGGAGTCATCATTGGTACCAAACCCACGGTGCCCCCCCCGGTGTGCTGTCGATCCTCAAGCGCGATGAGAAAAGACTTAACCACGCTTGATCCGCACTCGCCTGCGACGCGAGGAGATCGTATGCTATGACACCATTCGCCAAGATGAGGAGCCGGGTGCAGTGCGTCAACGCGAGATTGAGATCGTGCGTGACGGCGATACAAAGTTTGCCCCGGAGTGCCTCTTCACGGAGTACGGCAAAGCAGTGAAGCTGTTGCTCGATGTCGAGAAAAGTCGAGGGCTCATCCAGCAAGAGTGTCGACCCATTCTGCGCGAGGCAAGCCGCCAACAAAACGCGTTGCCGCTCGCCCCCGCTGAGTGTGCCGAAGGTGCGATTACGATGTTCCCAACAATGAGTCCGTTCCATGGACTCTTGTATCAGCGTGTGGTCTTCTTCCGACTCGAACCATCGATCAGTATGGGGGTATCTACCCATTGCCACCAGCTCGCCTGCCGTGAAGGGAAGATCGGCATGTACCGTCTGTGGCAAATGACTAATTCGCTGCGCCAATTCGCGAAGACCCCAATGATGCTGATCTCGCCCTTGAACTTTAACCGTGCCGGAATCTCCTTTGCGCAGCCCCGCAAGAATGTCGAGCAGTGTGCTCTTGCCCGCACCGTTGACGCCAAGCAACGCAAGGAATTCTCCCTGTTGAGCGCTAAAAGTGGCGCGTCTGAGAATCTGGCGTTTGCCATGGGAAAAGCTGAGATCTTCGATTGCGAGAACGTGGCTCAACTTTTTCCTCCTTCGAGGTTGCCATGCATGAACTCAAACAGCATCTCCGCTGCTTGAGGCGCTCGCGGACCGGGAACAAGAAGTGCATTCGATGTACCGAAGTAGACGTGCCCACTCTGAACTGCTTTCAGAGACTTGTTCTGCTCCCATAAACTGAGAACTTCAGGACGCGCGGCCTGTCGCATTGCTTCAGTGTCCTGAACGCTACTCAGGTCGAGAACTACATCCGGATCTTCGCGAAGAATAGTTTCGAGCGAAATATGCGGATAGTGGGGAAGATCAGGCTTAGCAAGGAGATTAGTGGCCCCAGCGATTTCTAGTATCTGGTTTAAGTAGTTGTCGGGCCCAACTGCCGTTAGATCGGTTAACGTTCCTTGTCTTCGATTGACGATTGCGATGACCCGAGAGGAAGGCATCGCCCGAGCTTTTGCCTGAATGGCTTGGAGCGAGCCACGAATCTGACCAATCAAGCTGGAGGACCGATTCGGCACGCCAGCTGCAGTGGCGATGATCTGAATGCCGGTAAAGACATCGTCCAGAGAACCGTGAGGGACCTCGACGAATGCGATATGTAGGGCTTTCAGTCGGTTTGTCAGATCGAGGGAGGCAATTTGAATGACGACTAAGTCGGGAGCAAGCCTGGCAATCGCTTCGAGATCCGGCTTGATATAACTTCCGACCTTGGGTAGTTTGGCCACTTGCGGAGGATAGTCACAATATCGAGAGACGCCGACAACTTGATCGCCCAGACCGAGCGCGAACAGTGTTTCGGTAATGCTCGGTGCAGTGGAAACAATGCGGCGAGGCCTCGGTTCAGCAAAGAGCCGAGAAGTCACAAACGAACCTGCCAAACCCCATGCAAAGCTTCGCCGTGACAAGTACCTCTCCCGCAGGAACGCAACATCGGCAGAAGCAAGAAACGCAGACGAATTTTCGACAGTGCCGGCGACAAGGCGCAAGGTGTCTGTTCTCCGCAGAACGTTGCAACGTAACCCCGGGCAGGTCTCCTGGCTCAAAGCGATACTTGCGTATCGGGCTGCTGTCCTTCCCCAGTCTTATGACTAAGTGGTACCGCAGGCAGCGTCTCTTTGTTTACAGTGGCGGGACCGCGCCGGTATCTCTCCGGACTTCCCTTTTAAGCCCAATCGGGCACCATGGGTTATTTAAGTTGTACCACGCTTGGCCTAGTCGATGACGATGCGCGACGATGCTATGACACGATGCGCGACCATCGTTGATCGCGTTCGGTAAACCAGCCAAAAAGAAGGCCAATTGCAGCCCAAAGGAGAGCTTGAAGAGCCCACGCCGCCAGCCGAAAACGCCAAAGCACCTCAGCAGGAAATCCTGCCGGAACCTCATTGATGACAGGAAGCGCGTAGGCACAAAGGCTCACGAGCAGAATAAATATGCCGATTGCAAACAGCCCGCCATTCCAGCCGCCGAAGCGGCGTGTCGAAAAGCGACTGAGCTTCAATGAAAGAACTGCCGCCACAATCGAAATCAGGATCATCAGAAAGAACGCGCCCGTTCGTACGCCGATGGTGTCTGGGTTTCCAACAGCGGGAGGATTCGCGGGATATTTGAGGCTCGGAACGAATGCAATTGCTACAAACCCGATACAAGCGAGGAATGCCGAAAGAGATCGTGGCCTGCTCGGGCCGACTCGGCCATACGAATACGCAAAAACAAGCCCAAATATGCCGCCTAGAGCGGCTCCATAGACGACAGCCGCTGTAAACAGGCCGAAAGTCTTCTGCACGCGCCGGCTGACGACTTCAGGCTCGGGAGCGTCGCCCTTCGCCTGATCAGCGGCGGTTTCAAAAGCGATAGCGCGATCCACTTGCGGCTCGCCCAACCAATGCGCGGCAATAAAGACGAGCAGGCCGGAAAGAACGCCCACTATCATTCCGCGTATCAGGAGGCTACGAGTCATGCAGCTTTTCGGAAGATCGAAACCGTTTCTTCTTTAGTGGCAGGGAAAGCCCAAAAGGTGGCGTCCGTCGTGGACAAATTCATGAACTCCGCGACCATGGATCATGAAGGTAGCGCCCTGTTCGGCGCCGACAAAATAGATCGCCAGGAGCATCAACAATCCTCCAAACATAGCCCAAGGCAAAAGCTCAGAGAGCGGAATCGTGGGAACGACTGCTGGCTGAGCGATGGTGCCTGTATTGTGAAATGCCATGCGGACTCTCCTAGATGACTTGCCACCAGTGTAACTCAGACGATTCTCGTAGGATAAGGAGTTGAAATAATCATGAGCCAATTTTCGCCGCCGACACGGATCACGTTCATATGCCACCCTGCCACCTCGCAGCAAAAGGCAGGGATCTTTCCGTCGGATGAATCGCTCGACCCGAAGTCCCTGGAGGTTCTGTCAGCCATTCCATGGAGAGCGCCTAAACGCACAGTGAACCTGGCGGCGCCAGAGCGACGAACCCGTCAAACTGCCGAAGCTCTCAAGCTGAACGCAACCGATGCGCCGGAATTGGGGGAGTGCAACTTTGGCCTTTGGAGCGGAACTAGCCTCGAGGAACTCCAGACGAAGAACCCAGCAGGTCTGTCAGAGTGGTTAACTGATATTGCCGCCGCGCCGCATCAAGGCGAATCTTTTTGCAATTTAATGACAAGAATCGGCCGATGGCTCGAAACACAACACGGCGTTGGTCACATTATTGCCGTGACTCATGTGTCGGTTGTACGAGCCGCCATTGTGCACGTGTTACACGCACCTCCCCACGAGGCTTTTCGGCGTATTGAAATCGCACCGTTGACGATGACAGAAATCCGCCGTAGCAGGGATCATTGGCAACTGCTCTCCGTCGGGGTTCCGCTCGCTTAGGACTGGACATGTCAGTTGTCGCCGTCTTCCGAATAGATGAGTCTGTTCCATGACACATCGTCCATCACGGCGCTGGCGTTGCTACCAGATGAAGATCGACGACGCAGGCATTCTTTAGAGCCGCTAGGACAAATTCATCGGGGATATTTTCGAGCTTTACTCGCTCACCCTTACGCGGTACTCTCGGCGTCTTGATTGGCTCATTTGTCGTTCCTTTGGTAGTTGGGCACCAACTATTTCTTCATCGGGTTTTTCTTCAATCTGGCATCGGTGTGGAACTTTGGTTCGTGACAATCCCAGAGGGGTTTGGCGATCTACCAAAGACCCTGTGCTTGAATGCAGACGAATAGTCCTATATCGGAGGTCAAGTAGCCAGAGACTAAGATCCCGTTCTTTTTCCCGGTCTCCGTCTACCTATACCACTATTTTTGTTGTGCTTAGCAGGTGCCACTTTACTGGACCGGCTGTTTGGTATATTATGTGGCAACGCATGAAGGACACCATCCACCTCGCAGGTTACTGCCCATTGTTGACGTTTTGTTGTTGCATGCTCGCTAGCGCCTAGCACATCCCCCCAAAAACTAATTCTCATTCTTCAGACGGATCGTTCAGTCTGTGTCTCGTCGCACTATATCTTGTGCCGTCGGAGAAGACAGTCTTCGATCCAGTCTCCAACAACTGGCTGACTGAGGAGTTTATGAAACGAGTCGCAGCACTTCTTGCCTTACTGATTGGCGTCGGACCTACCCTTGCACAGAAATCCATCACCTCTCCAGAGAGTGCTTTCGGATTCAAGTTAGGTGCGGACCGCAAGCTGGCAGACTGGAACCAGCTTACGGCTTATTACAAAAAGCTCTCGACGGAGAGCGACCGCATTCATTACGAAGAGCTAGGGAAGACCACAGAAGGCCGGCCATTTATAGCAGTTACTATCTCGGCGCCAGAAAATATCGCACATCTGGACCACTATCTCGACATCCAACGCAGGTTGGCCGATCCGCGCATTACCTCACCGGAAGAGGCCAAGAAACTCATCGCCGAAGGCAAGACCATCATCGCGGTGACGGCAAACATTCACTCCACTGAGATCGCCAGCTCGCAGAGCGTTGCGCAGTTTGCCTATGAACTCGCAACCGAAAACACGCCGCGCATTCAGGCCATCCTGCACAACGTCATCATCGTGATTGTGCCATCGCAAAACCCAGACGGCGAACAGCTCGTCGTCGACTGGTACAAGAAATATCTCGGCAGCCCATACGAGGGAACGCAACCTGTCGTTATCTGGCATCACTACACCGGCCACGACGATAACCGCGACTGGGCAACTTTCACGCAGGTAGAAACGCGCCTCACCACGGAGAAGGTCCTCAATCGTTGGCATCCGGAGATTCTTTACGACATGCATCAGCAGGGTTCGAATGCAGCGCGCATCTACCTGCCGCCGTTCGTGGACCCATTCGATCCCAACCTTGATCCGTTGCTCATCTCTTCCATCAATTCGTTAGGTTCCAACACGGCGCTTGAGATCTCACAAACAGGCAAAGCCGGTGTACTTTCCTACGGCGTATATGACTTTTGGTCGCCGCTCCGCGACTACATTTCGCTTCATAACGGGCTTCGCATTCTGACCGAATCGGCGAGCGTCAATATTGCTTCGCCCATCAACATTCCATTTGACCGACTAGGCCGGGGCATCGGCTATGACGCAAAAGTCGCCGCATGGAACTTCCCGAACCCCTGGAAAGGTGGCTGGTGGCATCTCAGCGACATCGTCGACTACCAACATGACGCCTTCTTCTCCATTGCCTACAACGCCGCCGTCTTCCGTGAGCGCTATCTCACAAACTTCTATACCATCGGACAGCACGCGGTAACTCGCGCATCCGGTCAGCCCTACGCGTGGATCATTCCCGCCGAGCAAACCGATCCTGTCGTCACCGCGCGCCTTGTCAACACGCTTCGCATTGCAGATGTCGAGGTCCAGCGCGCGACAGCACCTTTCACCGCTAACGGACAGCAGTTCAGCGCCGGTAGCTATATTGTCCTGCTTGGTCAGCCCTTCGGCGCTTTTGCCAAATCTGTTCTTGAAATTCAACATTATCCCGATATCGCTGAATACCCCGGCGGCCCGCTGCAGCGACCTTACGACGTCACGGCCCAGACTCTTCCGCTGCTCTTCGGTGTAAACGCCGTTGAAGTTAAAGACAAGTTTGAGGCCTCCACCGAACCCGTCAAGACGGCGAAGCCCACGCCGGGTCATATTGCAGGCCAGTCTTCCACCGGCTATCTCATCGCTGATAAATCCAATTCCAGCCTGTATGCTCTCTTCGCTCTGCTTGCGCAGAATGTGAAGGCCTACCGCATTACTTCAGGCGCTGATCCCGGCACTATCTACATTCCCGCGCAGCCAGGCATTGATGCAAAACTCAGCAAACTGGCTGCGGACTACTCTCTCAACATCAAGCCAGCTAACTCCGTGCCTTCCGGCAATACGCTCGCCGTTCATCTGCCGCGAATCGGTCTTTACCAGAGCTGGGTCGCATCCATGGATGAAGGCTGGACGCGCTTCATCTTCGACCAGAACCACATCCCATACACTCGTCTCGTCGATGCTGACATTCGCAAGGGTGGTCTCGATCAGCGCTTCGATGTGATCGTCCTCCCGGACAACTCAGCGCGGGCAATCACTGTGGGCAGCCGCGGTTTCGGCGAAGGCGAATCCCCTGCTGCTCCGGCTGGCAATACTGGGCCGGCCGGAGCAGGTGGTCGCGGTGAAGGTCGTGGTGGCCGTCGCTCTACGGCAAGCGCAGACGACGGTGCCACGCCCCCTCCGCAGACACCGCCCGAGTTTACTGGTGGTCTTGGCGCTGATGGTGTTTCTGCCCTCGAAGCCTTCACTAACGATGGCGGCACTATTGTTACCTTCAATCACGCATCTGAGGTCTACACGAAGAAGGGCAGCGCTATCGAAAATGGGCTGGATAGTATCGACCGAACCAAGTTCTATATTCCGGGATCCATCCTCCAGGTCTCGGTCGACCCCACCAACCCAATCGCCTTCGGCTCCACGCCGACGGTGCCCATCTTCTATGAAAATGGTCCGATATTCCACGTAAACTCCAGCGCACAATCTATCGCCTCGTTCGATACCGATAACCCGCTTCTCAGCGGCTGGATCCAAGGCGCAAATTTCCTGAAGGGAAACTCGGTCATCGCGCAGCAAAACGTCGGCAAAGGCCATCTGATTCTTTTCGGCTTCCGTCCACAATACCGCGCTATCTCCGAAGTGACTTACAAGTTCCTTTTCAACGCACTGCTTTACTCTGCCTCGAAACCGGCGACCATCAACAATAACGCCGTCGATGAACCGCGCTCGACACACGAGATCACCGCAAGCAAAGGAGGCGAATAATGAGCATGGCCATCAGCCAATCAATTCACCATGTTCTTTATCTTCATTCCGTAAAGCGCCACCGGCTCCCTTATCTTTGTCGTTGTTGTCGCCACATTTAAGAGCTTTTCTCCTGAGATAACACACGTCTTGGTGCCGTTGTTGCGCCTGCACAGTTACTTCTCGTAACTGCACCTCCTCGTGTGCCTTTTCGCGGACCTGCCGCACGCAACCACTAAAGGAGCCCTCTGATGCCTCGCAATTACGTATATCGGATCTCATCGCACTACTTCCTCCGATGGACACTCATTGCTCTCTTTACTCTTCTGGTGTTCGTCACGCGCAATTCATTCGCCCAGACCACCGCCGATGGCACCATCCACGGCCACATCACAGACGATAGCGGCGCGAACGTATCCCATGTAACGGTCACCGCGCACAGCCCAGCTGTTGGCGGAACCTTCACCGCAACTACTGACGCTGAAGGCAACTATCGTCTTATCGACCTGCCACAAGGAGAAAACTACAAGGTTGAAGCAGCTATTAACGGCTTTGAGAAGTTCGAGCGTGCGGGTATTGTCGTGCGCTCAGGGCTCAATATCACTGTCGACATTCAACTGAAGGTTGGTTCCGTGAGTCAGACGGTTGAAGTTGCCGGCGACGCCCCGCTCATCGACACGCAATCCGCCGAACAGGCCACCAATCTTTCCGGCGAGCTTCTTCGCAACATTCCCGTCACAGGGCGCCACGACTGGAGCGACTCGCTTCAGATCACGCCGGGCATCATCTCCGCTTCCAGCGATGCAGAAGGTGGACAGACTTACTTTCTGCGCGGCTCTGAAAACGAAAACCATGCCACGCTTCTAGACGGCATGGACATTGGCAGCTTCGAACAGAACTGGCCATCCAACACCATCTCGATCGCGAACGAATCACTCGGAGACATTCAAATCAAGACCGGCGCAAATGATGCCTCTTCACCCGCAGCAATGGGGATGGTCATCAATATCGGGAGCCCGGTTGGTTCTGATCAGTACCATGGCTCGTTCTATTACCTCATCGGTCCTGCCTCGTTCAATGGGAACAACGTTCCGAACGGCAATGCCGCCGCCTCAGCGAGCCAGCAGCCTGATTTTTCGGTCGGTGGCCCCATCGTCAAGGAACGTGCGTGGTTCTTCTTCTCCGGCCGCTATATTCACCGCGATGACGGCATCAGCCAGACAGCTTCGCAGGACTCGTATCTGAAACAGCTCTACCCTACCTTCAGCACCTTCCCAAATCAGTCGCGTGGCTTTGTCTTTCTGGGCAACAGCTCCGTGCAACTCTCTCCGAAACACAGGCTCATGGCGATCGTGCAGTACGACAGCCGTAAGCAGGATGCCAACTACCAGTGGTACACGCAGGACATCGCGAAGAATCAATATGGTGGCGGAGCTTACGGCCTTCGCTTCATCTCGCAATGGACGTCGCGGCTCAGCACACGGTTCCTGATCTCCTACAACGACAAAGGCGTGAACACGAGCCTGAGTTCTATCGGAGGCGTCGGCAACAAGCCGGAAGAGGACATCTACACGACCTACACGACATCGGCTGGCTCTTATGTAGGTCAAGGCTCGTCGCTTGCAACTCTTAATAACCTCTCCTCTGTCTCCGTAAATCCTGCACAGAAGGAGTCCTTCACCGGCGATGCCACTTACTACGTTCCCAAAGCCTGGGGATCGCACGAGTTCGATGTCGGGTTCTATCTCCAGCCTCACGAATTAAGCAAAGTGACCGCTTACTATGCCAATGGCGGAGGCATCGTTCAGCAGGATGCTGCACTGAATAATGGGAACGACCCAACGCAGGGTTTCACCGTCTTTCACACGCATTCCGCGAATAATACGAGTAGCTACCTATCCAGCTACATTGGCGCTAACGACTACGCGTGGTACATTCAGGACCACTGGCATCCTTTCCCGAGACTGTCCATTACCGCAGGACTGCGCCCCGATTGGATCTCCGGCCGCGACGAACAGTTCAAGGTCACCACGCAACACTCCTGGAACTGGGCTCCACGTGTCGGAGGAGCCTTCGTGTTAACCAAAGACCAGAGAAATGTCGTGCGCGCAAGCTGGACCAAGATTACTGACATCACCAACGCCAGCTACCTTGGCACTGCGGCTACCAGCACAGTGACAACCACAGATACCTACTACAACAAAGACGGGTCGGTCTTCAATACGATTGTTACTCCGGGCAGCACGTCGAGCTTCCTGGGCAAGACATTCGATCCCAACCGGCATCAGGGTTATGTCCGGGAATGGCTGGTAGGCTATCGCACCCAGCTCAAGGGCGGGGTTGTGATTGATGCCAGTTACATCGATCGCGAGTACCGCGATCGTCCGGCAGAGATCGACACCAATCAGATCTATACCACGACTGCAAGCGGCGGCACCGTGTGGAGCGGTCTCGTCAATCCTGCGCTAACCAACACATATTTCATCACCAACAACAGATGGAACTGGTTCGTCTACCAGGGGTACGAGGTCACTGTAAGCGAACAGAGCAATAAAGTGCAGTTCTTCGGCACCTACACCTACTCGCCGGACCATCTTAGTGGCGCGTTTCAGCCGAATGATCCCACCGCCATCATCGAGCCCACGAAGTTCGCGAATAACGCAGGCCTCGGCTCGGTTCGCGGCTACGTTACCAACGATTGGACTGGTGACACGCGCGATCGCATGTGGCAGCGAAACCAGGCCCGCATCGGCGCAACTTACAAGGCTCTGTGGGGTATTCGACTCTCCAGTACCCTCACAGCGCAGTCGGGTACTCCAGGTGGTCCTGTCATCACGACGCTGACTGCACTCGGCACTCCCTATGCCGGTCAGTACGGTCCTGCGACGATGACCATCGCCGGAAGGACAGTGTCAAACCCACTGGCAACAACCTACAGGTTCGCCTATAAGGACCGCGGCACAGGCCAGATCTGGTGCCCGTGGCTCATTCAGTGGAACACACTGGTCGGCCGCAACTTCAAAATTACGGACCGTCAGACTGTCGAAGCGGACCTCAACATCTATAACATCTTGAATGGCGGCGCAGCGCAGCAGTTTATAAATGGCAACAACATCTCGTCTACCACCTTCGGTTCCTTGCAGAATGTGCAGCAACCTCGCTCCGCGCAAATCGGACTGAGGTATCACTTCTAGTCGTCGCCAACGGTGCGTGTGGGCAGCTACCTACCGCACGCACTGTCTACTGATCTCTGTTCTTTAAGGAAGACTCATGTACACGTTGAATCGGAGTAATTCGTATTGCTATCCTTGCCACCCTGTTTCTATCGACGGGTGTAACTCTTACCTCGCACGCGCAAGAAGGCGCGCACTTAACTTTGCAGGATTTGGTTTCGGGGGACCCAATTGGTGCTTTGGCTGACCGGAGGCATTATCAAACTCGAGTACGCGGATGCCTTTCCCGCTCTTTTGTACTTTGTTTTGTGTAGCTAAGTTATTTAATGTTCGTGATTCAGCTATTTCGCAACGAGGAGGTCAGCGGTTTGATCCCGCTCAGCTCCACCAAAAAATCAACAACATATCCTGAAAATCCGGGAACGAAGTGAGCATGAAGCCGCGAAAGCAACAAATCCGCGCCATCCGCTCCTGCAACGTACACCCCGGTTATGTCAGATCATCCGTATCAAAAGGCGTCTTCTTCCGTCCCAGCGCCACCACATCTCGCCGCTCCCCCACCAGCGTCTTCACCACCACGTCAATCTCATCCTCCGCCGTAGCCGTCATCACCCCAACCGACTCAGGGATCCCCAAACTCTCCAGCAGCACTGTCGCATGCGCCACCGCAACACCATCCTGATTCAAACCCTCCGGCGTCTTCGCCTTGATCCCCACCTCACCCGGCTTCACTCCCAGCAGCTTTGCCACGCTCTCCCGCAGCTCGCCCGCAATCGGCACAATCTTCGGCTTCACCAGCACCAGCACCGTATCGATATTGACGATCTTGTAGCCGGCCGTCGCCACCTCTTCCAGCGCCGTCTTCAAAAACACACTTGAAGCCGCCCCTTTCCACCGCGGATCGCTCGGCGGGAAAAAAGTCCCAATATCCCCCGCACTCACGGCTCCAAGCAGAGCATCCGTAATCGCATGCAACAACACGTCACCATCCGAGTGCCCAGCCAGCCCCTCCGAATGTTCAATCGCAAGCCCGCCAATCACCAGCGGCACGCCAGCCTTGAACGCATGCGAATCAAACCCATAACCAATCCTCATCATGAAATTATCTCAGGAGCCGAAAAAGGCTCAACACCGATTGTCACCGATTCCGCGGATTTACGGTTCGGCTTCTTAACCTCATTGTCCATCACAAAGCGCTTGAACCGAGGCGTAGGCTCAATGTTCATCAGCAATGCAACCTCGATCGGTATGGCATACAAATAATGCATAGTCCGCGACTCGTGCAGCCGAACGATCTGATCTACAGCCTTCAATTCAACCAGCACAAAGTCATTCATAATCAAATCAGCCCGGAAAAATCCCAATAACAACCACCCCACGAAAACCCACGGGCACAGGAACTTCAGTCTTCACACTAAAACCCGCTTGGGGCAAAGCCAGTCACATTGCCTCCCGATAAACCGACTCCAGAAACCCAGCCCCAGTTCGTTGTAAACCTCATAAAAAACACCAATAATCCGCCAAATAAGTTCATGCTTACCGCGTCTTGGCTTTTGATCGGTGTTATCGGTGCTCATCCGTGTTAAGCCTTTCTTTTCCCAGATAAAACTCCGCCAACTCAATATCTCCTGGCTGCGTAATCTTAAAATTCCTGGCCGACCCCGACACCACCGCCACCTCAATCCCCGCCCGCTCCAGCAGACTAGCCTCATCCGTCCCCGCAAACTCATCCGTCTCGGCCTCGATAAACGCCCGCCGCAGCAACCCAAACCGGGCCCCCTGAGGCGTCTGCGCCTGCACAATCCTCTCTCGCGGAATCGTCGCCGTCACGATCGCCCCAGCCGCCGTCCGTTCCACTTGTTTGATCGTATCCACCGCCGGCAGCCCAACGATCGCCGCCCCATGCTTCACCACCGCATCGATCGTCCGTTCAATCGTCGCCGGGTCGATCAGCGGCCTCACCGCATCATGCACCAGCACCACATCCTCCTCATCGCACTCCAGCGCCGCCAGAGCATTCCCCACCGACTGCTGCCTGTGCTCTCCACCCTCCACCATGTGCACTCGCGGCCCCAGGTTATGCTCCATCATCTGCGCCTCAACTCGATCCCGTTCCTGCCCACGCACCGCGACACAGACCGCGTCCACCCGCGGTACAGCAAGAAACGCCCGCACGGACCGAACCAGTATCGGCACCCCCCCAACCTCAAGAAACTGCTTCGGCGCCACAGTCGACGCCCCACCCGCGGCCATCCGCGTACCAATACCTGCTGCCGGAAGAATCACAAACACTCGCATAACCTGCGAAGTATACAAGATACGTCCCTACAGCACCGGCCATATAAGATCATCTCTTGACCGGCTCACCTCTTGACTTTGAGTACGTCAAGACAAGAACAGCTTGTCAGTCGCAATCAAATACGAAACTTTCCTCCTGCGGATACATCCAAAGGGTCATTGTGAGTCTTCGTTTCGAGGATCACTCTGAGGGATGAATCTGGGGACCTGCATGAAAGATCGTCGGCTTTGTAAGTTCACCACCCTGGGCCTTGTTTTAACCGCAATGGTTCCGTTAGCTCCAGGCGTTGCACACAGCCAGCAAGCAGCTCTTCACGAGGCGAGTCCTACAGCAGAAGTCCGCTCTGCAATGCTTGCCCCCGTCCCCCGCAACGTGATCATCATCGGCTTTGTCGGCGGCTTCGTCAGCCGCAACGACACCAAGCACCCGGAAGTACAATTCGCCGCATATCTTCGCGACCGTTACCCCTCGATCCATGCTGAAGTCTTCGGCAATCATCACGGACAAGAAGCTCTCCAGAACGTCGTCCATCTCCTCGATACCGACCACGACGGCGTCCTCTCCTCCCACGAAAAAGAGCAGGCTACTGTCATCATCTACGGCCACAGCTGGGGCGCTACCGAGACAGTCGAATTCGCCCGCCAGTTGGGCCAGATGGGTATTCCTGTAGAACTCACCATCCAGGTGGACACGATCGGTAAACCCGGCCACAAGGCCTCCGCCATCTCCCCCAACGTCGCAACCTCGATCAACTTCTATCAGGCAAAAGGCCCGCTTCACGGACAGCCCGAAATCATCGCCGCCGATCCCGCGCACACAAAGATCCTCGGCAACATTCTGATGACCTACGAAGACCGTCCCATCAACTGCGACAACTACAGTTGGTACTCGCGAACCCTCAACAAGCCTCATCACCTCATCGAGAACGACTTCCGCGTATGGGATCAACTCGCATCCCTGATCAACACCGATCTCCCCAACACGCCATCGATAGCTCCAGCGCCTCCACCCTCCCAGTCGCCCTTCTTCAAATACCTGAGGCGCGGCTTCCAGGCAAATGAAACTCAAGCCACTCCGCTTGAAGCTGCAAGTGGCGAAGACCTCAACTGAAGGCCTTTCCCGAAGAGAGAACACCTCATTCCTCAAGCAGAGATAGACTGACGGCTGAACGCAACTCGCACGCCTCATCGCACCTCGGTACGATGAACCATTGATGCCCACTCTTTCCTTCGACCGCGCGCAAATCAGCCCCGGAGACCGCATCTGCGTCGCCATCTCCGGCGGAGCCGACTCCGTCGCCCTTCTCCTCACCCTCCACGCCGCCAACACAACCCAGCGTGACTCACTAGGCGTAGGCCTCAGCGCTGTTCACATCAATCACCACCTCCGCGGCGAAGAATCCAACGCCGACCAGCAATTCGTCGAAGACCTCTGCATCGGCCTCGACATCCCCCTCCATCTCCACCAAGCCGACGTCTCAGACCGCGTAGAAAAAACCGGCGAGACCATCGAAGAAGCTGCCCGCAACACCCGCTACGACTTCTTCTCGACCCTCCTCACCTCCGGCCACGCCGACGCGATCCTAACCGCCCACACCCTCGACGACCAGGCCGAAACCGTCCTCATGAAACTCCTTCGCGGAGCATGGACCGAAGGCCTAAGCGCCATCCACCCCATCCTCACCCAGCCAAAAGGCAGAATCCTCCGCCCCTTCCTCGAAACCCGCCGAGCCGCGATCGAGGCCTTCCTCAAATCCATCCACCAGCCCTGGCGCGAAGACTCCACCAACACCGACACCGCCTTCACCCGCAACAAAATCCGCCACGAGCTCCTCCCCCAACTCCGCGCCTACAACCCAAACCTCGACCAGACCCTCGCCAACCTCGCCGAGCTATCCCGCGAAGAGGAATCCCGCTGGCAGACCGAGCTAAGCAAAATCCTCCCCCAGCTGCTGCTCCCCGGAAAACCAGTCCGTGGCGGAGGCCGCGCCGTCAGCACCGCCCCAGGCAACACCTCCATCTCCATCGAACTCGACCGCCTCCGCCCTCTCGACCCCGCTCTCCGCCGCCGCGTCATCCGAGCCGCCGCCCGCCAGCTCGGAGCCCGCCTCACCTTCGACGAGACCTCCCGCCTCCTCGCCCTCTGCGGATTTCGCGCCGACCCTACCGTAGCCGCGCGCACCGGCTCCTCCCTCCACCTCTCCAATCACCTCCGAGCCGACCGCTCAGCCCGCGAACTCCGCCTGTTTCTGAACGATGAGCCCGGCAATTAGCCGGCAATTCGCTCAGTTGCAAAAAATATCTTTTTCCCGAGCCGCCCCCCCCAATCACCCTAAAGTCACATCCGGTTTCCTCTTTTGCTACCCCGAATCCTCCAGGCAAAGAGTAGAATCTAACTACCTGACTAAGGCAGGCCTGTGTTGAGAATCAAGCAAACTCATCAGCACCGGGAATCCTTCCTTCGTTGTTATCGTCTAACAGTTGTAGGCTTTGGTTCGCTTCGGCGTTCCGCAGCCGGGTCTGAGAAAGCGCCAGTGGGGTATTTCAGGTAGCTCTGGACCGGAAAATGAGGAAATTAGCTTTGAACTCGACCGTCAAACAAATTCTGATCTGGGTCTTCATGATCACCTGCCTCTTCGTCCTCTGGCAGGTCGTCGTCAAAACAACCGGTGGCACCCAGGAAAAGAAGATCAACCTCACCCAGCTCCTCAACGACGCCGACCAGGGCAAGATCAAGGATGTCACCGTCAACGGCGGTGAAGTAACTGGCCACTATCGCGACGACCCCAAGACTCAGTTCGAGCTCACCATCCCGAGCAACTACCCCGACCTCTACAACACCCTCCGCAGCCATGGCGTCGAGATCACCATCAAGGACCAGAGCTCCAACCAGTGGCTCAACATCCTCATCTCCATCGCGCCCTTTGCCCTTCTCTTCCTCCTCTGGTGGTTCCTCCTACGCCAGATGCAGTCCGGCGGCAACAAGGCCATGAGCTTCGGCAAATCGCGCGCCCGCCTGCTCTCCATGCAGCAGAAGAAGATCACCTTCAAGGATGTCGCAGGCGTCGACGAAGCCAAGGAAGAGCTCAAAGAGATCATCGAGTTCCTCCGCGAGGCCCAGAAGTTCCAGCGCCTCGGCGGCCGCATCCCCAAGGGCGTCCTCCTCGTCGGACCTCCGGGAACCGGCAAGACCCTCTTGGCCCGCGCAGTAGCCGGCGAAGCCAACGTTCCCTTCTTCTCTATCTCCGGCTCTGACTTCGTCGAGATGTTCGTCGGTGTCGGCGCATCCCGCGTCCGCGATCTCTTCGAGCAGGGCAAGAAGAATGCTCCCTGCATCATCTTCATCGACGAGATCGACGCCGTAGGCCGTCACCGTGGCGCAGGCCTCGGCGGCGGACACGACGAGCGCGAGCAGACCCTCAACCAGCTTCTCGTCGAGATGGACGGCTTCGAATCCAACGACGGCGTCATCCTCGTCGCCGCAACCAACCGCCCAGACGTGCTTGATCCCGCGCTTCTCCGCCCAGGACGCTTCGATCGCCGCGTCATCGTCGATCGCCCCGACATCCGTGGCCGCGAGGAAGTCCTCAAGGTCCACTCGAAGAAAGTCCCCATGGCCGAAGACGTCAACCTCAACGTCCTTGCTCGTGGAACCCCGGGCTTCTCCGGCGCCGACCTCGCCAACATGGTCAACGAGGCCGCTCTCACCGCCGCCCGCTTCAATCGCAAGTCGGTCCACATGTACGACTTCGAAGTGGCCAAAGACAAGGTCATGATGGGTGCCGAGCGCAAGTCCATGCTCCTCACCGACGAAGAGAAGAAGGTCACCGCCTATCACGAGGCCGGCCACACCCTGGTCTCCGCCCTCCGCGAGCACTCTGACCCGCTCCACAAGGTCACCATCATCCCGCGTGGCATGGCTCTCGGTGTCACCGTCTACCTCCCCGAGGAAGACCAGCACACCGTCACCAAGGAGTATCTCGAAACCCGCCTCGCCACCCTCATGGGCGGTCGCTGTGCCGAAGAGATCTTCCTCGGCAAGATGACCACCGGCGCCGGCAACGACATCGAGCGGATCACCGAGCTAGCCCGAAAGATGGTCTGCGAGTTCGGCATGAGCAGCCTCGGGCCCATGACCTTCGGCAAGAAGGAAGAGCAGATCTTTCTCGGCCGCGAGATCGCGCAACACCGCGACTTCTCCGAGGACACGGCAAAACAGATCGACGTCGAAGTTCGCACCTTCGTCGATTCCGCCTACAAGTCGGCCTACACCATCCTCGAATCGAACCAGGACATCATGCACCGCATGGCGAACGCCCTGCTCGAGCGCGAGACCCTCGACGCCGCCGAGATCAAGCTGATCATCGAAGGCAAGGATCTCCCGCCCATCAAGTCCGCTCTCGCCGCAGTAGACCCAGGTTCAGGCGAAGGCCAGAAGATCCTAAAACCCGAGGGAGGCCGCAAACCCGGCTTCAACGAAGGCCAACCCTCCCCCGCATAACCTCTAACCCAGCATCGAAAGCAAAGGTAGCCCTCGTGGCTGCCTTTGCTTTTGTACTTTTTAAGTTGTCAACCTTCGCCGCAGCGGAGAACGTGCTTTTGCAGTCGTCGTTTGCATCTGCAGTGCTTGTTCTTGGCTTACTCGCAAATAACCCCATCGAACGCCACCAGAATCCCGTATAACCAAGCATGCTCAACCAGCCATCCCTGCTCTTGAAAATCGAAGAAGCCACCCTCCTCATAATCTCCCTATTCGCCTACCACCACATCCACGCGAGCTGGCTCCTCTTCGCCATCCTCTTCCTCACGCCCGACCTCTTCATGCTCGGCTACCTCACCAACCCACGCATCGGTTCAGCAACCTACAACCTCGCCCACACTCTCTTCCTCCCCATCAATCTCGCTCTCATCGCCTACTCCATGCATCACGAATTCCTGACAGCCATCGCCCTCATCTGGATCGCCCACATCGCCTTCGACCGCCTCCTCGGCTACGGCCTCAAATACCCCACCCACTTCAAAGACACCCACCTCCAACACATCCCCTAAAAAATATTAGAAAAAAATGGCGCATTTTTCGTCGCCGAAAACCGGCCATCGAACGACCACGATTAACCACACAATTACCACGCTATGACCACAAAAAAACCATGTTCTGCACACCTCTTTTCCCAAAAACCCCGCGTAAAAGCAGCCCTCCAACACCCAAGATTTTTTTCTTGGACTAAAACCGCGAATGCGACAATAAAAGCAGCCGCATGCGCCTAATAACTCTTGTTCTCGCCCTTACTTTAACCGGCTGTGGCTACCATCAGGCCGGCTCAGCCACCCACATCCCCGCCAGCGTCCGCACCCTGGCCGTCCCCATCTTCGCCACCAAAGCCCAGGCCTACCACACCGAGATGGCCTTCACCCAGGCCACCATCCGCGAGCTCAATACGCGCACGAAATACCGCATTATCAATAGCGATTCGCCCGACGCCGACGCCACCCTCAACGGCACCATCCTCACCCAGACCGTCGCCCCCCTCACCTACGACGCCAACACCGGCCAATCCTCCAGTTACCTCGTCACCATCACCGCCAAAGTCCTTCTCACCGCCCACGACGGCACCGTCCTCTACCGCAACGACGCCCTCATCTACCACGAGCAATACCAATCCACGCAGGATCTCAGCGGCTTCATCCAGGAGGACGGTTACGCCGCCAAACGCGTCGCCCGCGACTTCGCCCAGGCCATCGTCAGCAACATGCTGGAATCCTTCTAAACCGAGACCGCATTCCCAGCCGCTTCCGATGCACCCTGCCGAAAATACTGCTCCACTTCCCTCGCAGCCAGCAAAGCCCACGGCAGCGTCCACTCCAGCCAGATCCTCGTCTCTCCCCATCTCCCGAAGAACAGCGTCACCGGCGCGCACACCAGCGTGCACCACAACAACAGCCGTTCCTTCTCCCCCAATCGCCGCCGCGCCAGCCAGATAAACAAAATCAAATACCCCCCCGCACTGAACATCTGCGGCCAATGATGCGGAAACAGCAGCTCATGAAAATTCGCACCCCAGTGCAGCCCCGTGTCATTAGGATTATCTGCAAAACTCCGTTGAATCGCGATCCGCCAGGCCAGCCAGTAAACTCCCATGCCAGCCGCCATCAACCCAACCCACACATTTCGCGATCCCACCGATCTCCACGCCACCCACGACATCGGCACCGAAACCGCCAGCAAATAAATCGACGTCTCACGCAGCGGCACATCCAGCGCAAACAGCGCCAGCATCGCCACCCATTTACTCTCGAACGCGCACATCACCGCTATCCCGAACACCGCCATATGCGGCAGATCGTACGGAGTCCACACATCATGCTCGCTCCTCATCGTCAGCGTCACCGTCAGAATCGCCAACATTAAAACACCAGGCAGCCACCAAGGTTCAAACCCACGCCGCCTGCTGTACCAAACGCAATATCCTAGCAGAATCAGCAGCGAAACCAACCCAACCACCATCGAAGTAAACTTCTCCACCGACACCGGCTCCGAGTACTTCGAAGCCACAATCATCATCGACTCATATTTCGCCGCGGCCCGAACCATCACGCCACTCTGCTCTGCCCACCGAAGCACCGGCATCATCCCCACACGGCCCTGAAACGGCATCTGCTCCTCACCCGCCGCATACGCCCGCCAATCCACCCCTCCGCTCTCATTCACAAAAAAATCACTCCGCACGCAGTGAATCGCGGCAAGTATCAGGAAAACCAATATCAGAAGGTCGCGACGGCTCCATCCCCCGCCCCCGCGCCTGCCAGGAAACTTGTCCGCTTGCATTGCGTCAGTCTAGCAGTCCCTCTGCGCATCATCCAGCACTTGTATCCGCCGATGCCCACTGCACTATGCAGTTGGCGAAATCCCGTCCACGCGTCATAGTAGATCTATGCCCTCATTGCGAGAGCAGCACTTCATGTCCAGCCTCGGCCCCACCTCACAGCTCCGCAGCTTTGCCTCCGTCAACCGCTTCATCACAGAGATCGCGACACCCGCGACCCTCCGCCCAGGCTACGTCCTCCTCGGCGACGAGGTCTTCCTCTACGACTGCTGCCGTAAAGCTGTTCTCGCCACCCTCGCGCCCGAAGACACCCGCGACTTCTGTCTCCACGACCTCGACCTCGCCGACACCAGCATCTTCGAGATCCTCGACCGCGCCCAAACCCCGTCCCTCATGGCGCCCTTCCAGGTCCTCTTCGTCCGCAACCTCAAGACCCTCTACGGTCGCGGCAGCAAAAAAGAAGAGTTCGCCGCAATCGACGCCTACTTCCGCTCTCCCAACCCGCAAGCCCTCATCCTCTTTGTAGCCGACCATCTCCGCATCCCCACCGATCTCCGCAAGATGGACTACCAGGACAAAGACCGATACGAGCGCATCCGCGAGACCCTCGGCGACTGGTGCGGCACCGTCGAGCTAGCCCGCGTCGACGAGTCCGACGCCATCAAATGGGTAACTACCGCAGCCGAATCCCGCAACGTCAAATTCGAACTCGACGCCGCCCGCGAACTCGTCGACGCTCTCGGCGCCGACATGATGCTCATCGCCAGCGAATTCGAAAAACTCCTCCTCTACGTCGAAGGAAAGAACCGAGTCACCCTCGGCGACGTAGAAACCATGGTCCTCGCCGCCAAACAGCGCAGCCTCTACGAGCTCACCGACGCCATCAGCTCCAAAGACCGCCCCCGCGCCCTCGCACTTCTCCACGGCCTTCTCAACGCCAGCGACGGCGGAGAAGACGCCGCCATCGGCCATCTCTACATGCTCGCGCGCACCTTCCGCCAGATGCTAATCATCTCCGAAAAAAACGTCCGCGACCCTCGAGCCATCTGGCAAGTTCTCTGGCAGGGCTTCCGCATGCCTCCCTTCGCCGCCGAAGACCTCATCAAGCAAGCCCGCCGCTACAAATCCCGCCGCGAACTCACTCGCGCCATCCGCCTCGTAGCCCGTGCCGACCTCGAACTCCGCAGCTCCCCCGCCAACAAACTCCTCGTCCTCGAGCGTCTGATCCTCGACCTCTCCACCGAACCCAAACCCCCCACCTACGAACCCTCCCATCAGTTCGCCATGGAGCTCTAGTCTCGTGGAACACAACCTGCCCCAAACTATCGCGTTGCTCACCAGTACTCCCGCCACCCTCAATGCCCTTCTGCGCGATCTACCGGACGCGTGGACGATGCAAAACGAAGGGAAAGACACCTGGAACTCATTCGAGATCATCGGCCATCTCATCGACTGCGAGCGCGTGAACTGGATGCCACGCGCGAAATTCCTTCTGCAACACGGCGAAAGCAGAAAATTCGAATCATTCGATCGCGGAGGCCACATCCGCGAGACACAAAACAAATCGCTCAACCAGCTATTGGACGAGTTCGCTCGCCTGCGCTCTGAAAATCTGCGCGAACTAAGCACGCTAAATCTCCAACCGGAAGACCTCGAGCGCCAGGGCCAACATCCGGCCTTCGGCACAGTCACCCTTTCGCAACTGCTGGCGACGTGGGCAATTCACGATCTCACCCACCTTCATCAGATCTCCAGAACCCTGGCCCACCAGTATCGCGACACTGTTGGTCCGTGGAGCGCCTACCTCGGCGTTCTCCAGTGCTCAGGCCACAGTGCTCCCTAGAGCCGCACACACCGCTCCAAACATTACTCCGTAATCACGCGATCCGCCCATTCCACCAGCCCAACGAATATCGTCGGGTTACCAAACTTCGCTCCGTAGTTGCTCAGATCCGCTTCACTCACACCCCGGGCGCGGGAGCACGTGCCACAAGCGTAAATCTGCACATGCTTCGCGGCCAGCTTATCCAGCGTCTCCCCTACCGGAGGCCATCCGACCGGTGTAACGGCATTGGCGAGCGTCTTTCGCATCAGTGAGACTGCCTCTCCCAACAGAAAAAACTGCACCTCGTGTCCGGCCTCCGCAAGCGCCAGTCCATGCAGAAAAGGGAACCCCGCCTTCGTCGGATCATCGGAGCCCCACGCGCTCTTCATCATGATCTTGAGCGACTTATGCGCCGTCTGCCCTTGTACAGAACCGCCGGCCACAACCAGGGGTGCAGCAGCCAGTCGCGCAAGACGCGACAGAAATAATCTGCGTACCATGAGATTCTCCTCGGATGAAAGATGGGGGAATCTTATGCTTAAATCCTTGCCCCCGTGCCATATATCGTTTTTTTTTGATGTGCGGAATCAGGCATACTTCGTTCGCTCATGCACCCAAATCGGAGATCGTTAGCGAGTACTACAATCTGTCCATGCTCCGTCACGTCACCGCTGCGACTCTAGTTATCTCGACCACGGGAATCTTTGCGCAATCCCCGTCTCCAACTCCCCGCCCTAAATTCGACACCTTCGAAGTGGCCACCATCAAGCCGACAGATCCTGATAACAAGTCAGGACGCTTCATCATCATGCAGGGAAACAATCGCTTCATCGAGAAGGCTTACACCCTCAAACTACTCATCGCCGCCGCCTACGATCTCAACCCGCGCACCATCTCAGGTGGCCCAGCCTGGGTCGAATCCGACCACTACGACATCGCCGCCGAAACCCCCGGCGGAGTCCGTCCAACCCATAACGAGCAGATGTCCATGCTGCGAAGCCTCTTGGCCGACCGATTCCAACTCACCTTCCATCGCGAACCAAAGGTCTTCTCGATCTATGAGCTGCAGCTTGCCAAGAGCGGCCCCAAACTCAAAGAAACCGCGGCACCGAATGATCCCCCAACTGTTGGGCCAGGGGTCGTCTATCCGCAGCGTATTGTGCTACCGTCGCGCAACGCGACCCTAGGTGACTTCGCCTCTCTCTTGCAGCGGGCGATCCTGGACCGGCCAGTAGTCGATAAGACCGGCCTCACAGCGCACTACGATTTCGATCTGGAATGGGCTCCCGACGAAACTCAATTTGGCGGAGACGTGCCGAAGGCTTCCGCCGACGCACCTAGCCCTCCACTCTTCTCCGCCGTCCAGGAGCAACTAGGCCTGAAACTGGTGGCAACCAAAGGACCAGTTGACGCACTAATCATAGACAAAGCAGAACGACCCTCCGCGAACTGATCAACATCCCACAGGAGATACAGATGCCGCCCATACATCGATTCTGATGTGTGGGCACCGCGCGAAACACGCCGACACTACCGCCCAAACCTTTTCCGCGCCCCGACCTCCATCTTCGAAGAAAGCTACCGTCATCACCTGCCGCGTTTCTGGTCCCAGTCGCTCATCAATCCCTTCACGAAAGTTTTACAGTTCCGAGACATTTCCAAGACATCACCGGACAACGCCAACTCCCAGACCGCATCACACATAGCCGAGCCCGTCTCCTTTGGGTCGATCCGCTACTTCGCCCCTCCAACACCCGAACACGTTCCGGCATATCCGCCAACCGTAGGAGGTTTCAAGATGCTGAAAATTCAGTCCTTCCCCCCTCTCGCGAGGACCGCATGCACGATCGCTCTGACATTTGCTCCAGCAGTCGCATTCGCCGACTCCTTCACCCAGACCAACCTCGTCTCCAATGTCCCTGGTCTAGCCGCCACCACCGATCCCAACCTGGTTAATCCCTGGGGCGTCTCCTTTTCCGCCACCTCGCCCTTTTGGGTCTCAAATCAGGGATCCGGAAACGCCACGCTCTACGACGGTGCTGGAAATATCACTCCATTAGTCGTCGCCATCCCTGGAAGTTCCACCCCACCCAGCGGCCCTACCGGCCAGGTCTTCAACAACTCCACAGGATTTAGCATAGGCAAAGGCACCGCAGCCACCTTCATCTTCGACACACTCAACGGCACCATCGCAGCATGGAATGGAGCCCAAGGCACAACCGCAGTAACGCAGGTCACGACCCCCGGCGCTGTCTACACCGGCCTCACCCAGGCTACCGCAGGCGGTTCCACCTTCCTCTACGCAGCCAACTCCGCCGGCAATATTCAGGTGTTCGATTCGAACTGGAACAATGTCACAGCGACCACCTTCGCGGGCAAATTCACAGACCCGAATCTGCCCGCAGGTCTTGTTCCCTTCAACGTCCAGACGATTGGAGGCAATCTCTACGTAACTTATGCCAATCTAGGCCCAGGAGGCACTCCTCTGCCGGGCGGCGTCGTCGATGAGTACACCTCCAGCGGCACCTTTATAGGCCGAATCGCAACCAATGGCCCACTCGCGGCACCCTGGGGAATCGTTATGGCGCCAGGCGGTTTCGGCGCTTTCAGTAACGATCTCCTGATCGGCAACTTCGGCGATGGCGAGATCGATGTCTATAACCCAACCACCGATGCATTCCTCGGCACCATCGATGGGTCGAACGGTCAGCCGCTTGTCAACGACTTCCTCTGGTCGCTCGAAACCCGCACCGGCGGAGCCAACGATAACACCGATGCCGTCTATTTCACCGCAGGCATCAACGACCAGACCGACGGACTCTTTGGAGAGATCACCGAGACCACACCCGAGCCGGCCACGATCTTCGGCACCGCAACCGGCCTCATCGCCCTCGCTCTCTCGAAGTTCAGGTTCAACAGGCTCAGCCGCTCGCAACAGGGCTGACTATAACTCGGACAGTTCGACTGAAGACTAGGCTTCTGCGAGGGGGGGATTCCTCTTCATCGCAGAAGCCCTTATCTTGCCTGACGATTTGCAAACCGGAATATTTAATTCTCAACTTTCCTCAGCAAATTCGCATGTCAAGCCCCTGGGACACTCAACCCCTTGCAACACAACAACATCCGCTTGGCGCATTAGTTCCACTCCAGCCGCTATACTGGATAAAGAGATCAGAAAAGCAACAGCGAAACCCGGGCCAGCCGCCGGGGTTTCCCTTTTTACGGGTGGCACGGAAACGCGCGTAACCATTTTATTTGTAATATTTTAGCCGCAACCTCTTTATTTGTAATATTTTGGCGACAGCGACCCTCGCTAAGCCGATGAAAACATGGACTTTGCGCCCAAGATAGGGGGAGGGGGGAGGGGGTACCCCTTATACCAAACCTGGGAGGTGTCAAAATGAGGAGCGAGACAAAACCGGCAACCCGGTCTAATCTCAACGGACGGAGTGACCACCCAATGCAGGACAGCCGTGAAGCGTCATCCTGGAAGCAGATCACGCTCTTCCTTCTCACCATCGGCGTCCTCATCCTCTGCGCCCTCCTCCTGCGCCCATTCTCCTCCGCCATCGTCGGAGCCATTGTCCTCGCCATCATCACCCGCCGCCCCTTCGACTGGCTCACCGCAAAGATAAAAAGCCGCTCCGTCTGCGCTGTGGTCGCTCTCGTCCTCATCACCTTGGCAATCGTCATCCCCACCTTCTTCCTCGCCCAGGAGCTCGGCCACCAGGCCTACGCAACCATCAATGCCTTCCGCGCCGGAGCCCATCAGGAAGCGATCGCCACCTACATCGCCAATCGTCCCGCGCTCGCCCAGCAGATCGAGACCTTCACCAGTTCCATCGATGTCAATAACGCCACGCGAAGCATCGCCGGATATCTCGGTGGAAGCCTTGCTGGATTCCTCGGCAACTCCGTCCGCATCATCACCCAGCTCGTTGTTATGCTCTTCCTCCTCTTCTTCCTCTACCGCGACCGGGCACTCGCTCTGGCCTCTCTGCGATCGCTCCTTCCCCTCCGCGACGACGAGACCAGCGAACTCTTCCAACGCGTCGGCGACACCATCCTCGCCACCGCGCTCGGCCGTCTCACCATCGCCGCAGTTCAGGGCGTTCTTGCCGGCCTCGCATTCTGGGCCCTCGGCGTACCCAACGTGGTTCTCTGGAGCTTCACCCTCCTTGCCTGCGCCATGATCCCTGCCTTCGGCTCATTGCTCGTCTGGGGCCCCGTCGCCATCTACCTCGGCCTCTCCGGTCACTGGGGCAAAGCCGCACTCCTCGTCCTCTGGGGCAGTCTCATCGTCAGCACCATCGACAACATCCTCTACCCCATCCTGGTCGGCTCCCACATGCAAGCCCACACCGCCACCATCCTGCTCTCCGTCCTCGGCGGCATCGCCCTCTTCGGCCCCATCGGCATCGTCCTCGGCCCGGTCCTCTTCACCATAGCCACCGATCTGCTCGATATCTGGCACAAACGCACCGCAAACTCCTCACCCCCATAATCAAGGCCGTCCAACAGGCCCCGGAGGCCCAGGAATGTGGATCGCATAGTAGAGCAGATCGTCGAAATCGATAAATTGATCACTTAATATCGCGCCAATTCTTGCCAATCCCCACATCAGCAACAATGGGGATTGAGAACTCAGCAACGTGTTCCATCTCCTGCTTGACGAGCGCTTGAATCTCTTCCGCCTCTTCTGGAACAACATCGAAGAGCAGCTCATCATGAACCTGGAGCGTCATCTTCGACTTGAGCTTGCGGTCGCGAAGAAGCTGATCGATCTTCAGCATCGCAAGCTTGATGAGGTCAGCGGCAGTTCCCTGCAGCGGGGTGTTGATCGCAGTGCGCTCCGCAAAGCCGCGCATGTTGGGATTGCGTGACTGAATGTCCGGAATGGGTCGAATACGGCCGAAGTAGGTTCTGACTGCCTGGTCGCGGCGCACGGTATCGAGCGTATCTTCGATAAAGCGCTGAACGCCTTTGTAGCGTTCAAAGTATGTCTCGATATACTGCTTCGCGGTCTTCTGGTCGATATTGAGTTGCGCAGCCAGTCCAAAAGGGCTGATGCCATAGACAATGCCGAAGTTGACAGCCTTCGCCCGCGCGCGAGTCTCTTTATCCATCGTCTCAGCGTCCACACCGAAGACCTCGCTCGCCGTAAGGGTATGAATATCCTTACCCGTGCGATAAGCGTCGAGCAACAAAGGATCCTGTGAGAAGTGAGCCATGAGCCGCAACTCAATCTGCGAGTAATCGGCGGACATCAGCACATTCCCGGGGGCCGGAATGAAAGCTGCGCGAATCTCACGGCCGAGTACTGTACGAACAGGAATATTCTGTAGATTAGGATTCGTACTCGAGAGACGGCCAGTCGCGGTCCCCACTTGATTGAAGGTGGTATGAACGCGACCCTGCGCATCAGTAAGTTGAGGAAGTGAATCAAGGTAGGTGGACTTGAGCTTGGCGAGCTGGCGATATTCGAGAACAAGCGCGGGCACAGAATGTTGCTCGGCGAGTTCCTCCAGAACATCTTGCGCGGTCGAGACCACCTTGCCCTTGCCATACTTCATTGGCTTAGGCAGAAGCATCTTGTTGAAGAGCACGTCGCCCAGTTGTTTGGGAGAGTTGATGTTGAAGCGATGTCCTGAGTCTGCGTAAATACGCTCAGCGAGGTTATCGATCTCAACCGCGAGGCGATTGGACATCTCGCCAAGCACCGCGGAGTCGATGCGAACACCCGTCTGCTCCATCCGCGACAGAACAGGGACCAGCGGCTTATCGATGGCGTTATAGACCTCGAGGAGGGGCGATGATGCACTAGCCGTCGCGGTAACCGGGACGGCAAAGAGCATCTCCTTCGTCATGGCGCCACCGAGCAGTGGATCGTCCTTCACGATGTGGTGCTCGAAGGAGCCTGCCTCGGCGATCTGTTTCCCCAACGCAGAAGCGAGCCGGACAATCGCTGCGGCGGCCTCCGGCAATCTCTTGGGGTCAGCCGGGTTGTCCTTCGTAGGCTGGTGCGTAAGTGCCCGGCTGGTCGCGCGTGCAGAGATGTCGGGCAGGGTGTGCGATCCGTGAGTTGGATTGACGAGGTAGCTCAGCAGCATGACGTCATCGCGCACACCCGCCAGTGTAACGTTGTACGGCTCGAGAGCGCGCAGGACGCCCTTGAGATCGTGGACGTCTTTCGGAAGTGTGGGATCGGCGAGAGCCTCGCGCAGGCCATTCTGGTCGAGGCCGGCTTCGAGAGCCGCATGATCGCTAACCGCGAGACCAAGATTACAGGCTGCCTCTTGAGCTGATATTGCAGCGAACGGGATGACGGGATCGGGCCGCACCCCGAAAAGGGTCATATTCTCGGCCTGAGGTTCGACTTCAACCGCTTCGGATTCGGATTCGATGGCAATCTCCTCCGATACCGCACGAGCATCTTCGAGAAAGACGGCCAGTCCGCGAGCAAGGCCTGTCGCGGGATTGATCGCGCGAGCCTCGTCGAGAAGTCCGGCGAGCTCGCCCGGCGTGGATTTTAGGTTATAAGCGATCGTGGCATTGTCGACCGCGGGAGACAGCTCTTTGAGCAGGGTCGTGAACTCAAGCTCGGTGAAGAGCTCGCGGCAGGCGGCGTTGTCCGGAGGCTGGGTGCGCATCGCCTCCAGCGAATACTCGATTGGCACTCCGGTGTGGATTGTAACGAGTTCCTTCGACAGCAGGATGTTCTCACGGTTGTTCTGGAGCGACTCGCGGTAAGTCTTCTTCTTGACCTCATCAGCGCGGTCGAGTGCGGCCTCGACCGAACCGAACTGCTGAATGAGTTCCACCGATCCTTTGTCGCCGATACCCGGTGCGCCAGGAATATTGTCGATGGAGTCACCGCGCAAGGCCATGACGTCAACAACGCGTTCTGGCGGGACACCGAGGGTTTGCTCGACACCTGCGCGGTCGAGGATTAGATTGTCTTTCGTTGGATTCAGAATGACAACGTCGTCATTGACGAGCTGCATCATGTCCTTGTCGGAGGAGACCACGAAGACCTTGTGGCCGAGTGCGGAGAGCTTGCAGGAGAGAGTGCCGATCACATCGTCGGCCTCAAAGCCCTCGTAATAGAGGATCGGGATGCGGAAGGCCTCAAGGGCGCGGCGGATGTAAGGCTGCTGTTGGATGAGGTCGGGCGGAGTCTCGATACGATTCGCCTTGTAGCCACCGTATTCGGTGGTCTCGAATTGCTGAGTTTTGATGTTGAACTTTTTTACATCTTTGAGCTGCGCGGCCATCTCGTTGCGGTGTACCGGTGCGCCCACGTCATAGACCGCGGCGAGATATTGGGGCTGGAAGTCCTTGCGGAGCTTGTTGATCATATTGACGAAAACGTAAGTCGCGGCGGTGGGTATCCCGGTGCGCGTAGACATGGGCCGTTGACGCTGCATCGCATGGTAGGCGCGGAAGATAAATGCCATGCTGTCGAGCAGATAAATTGGCGGCTTTGTTTTAGAGGCTGCAATCGAATCGGATTTTTGTGTCATCGCTGTTTTGATGGTAGCGCGTAGCGGGAGATGCGAGTCGCGGCTAAATCAGTAGCATGCAGTCGCCGTAACTGAAGAAGCGATATTTCTGCGCAACCGCATGTGCGTAAGCTGCGAGCACCGAGTCCTTTCCTGCAAAAGCGCTGACGAGCATTAGAAGGGTGGATTGTGGGAGATGAAAATTGGTGAGTAGGCCACCGGCAATTCGGAATTTGTGTCCGGGACTGAGGAATATGTTCGTTTGCCCGCTGTGCGGTTTGAGAGGTTCGCCGTGAGCAGCGAGGGCACAGTGTTCGAGCGTTCTCGTGGTGGTTGTGCCGACTGCAATAATTCGATTTCCAGCTCGAAGCGCAGAGTTAATTGCTTCGGCTGTGGTGGCTGGAAGCGTGTAATGCTCGGCGTGAAGGTGGATTTCTTTCAGATTTTCAGCGCGAACAGGCTGAAACGTGCCAAGACCAACGTGGAGGGTGATGGTTTCGACCTGTATCCCGTTTTGTTTGAGTTGGTTGAAGGTCTCGAGGGTGAAATGAAGGCCGGCGGTGGGGGCGGCTGCGCTTCCGGATTGTTGGGAGAAGACTGTTTGATAGCGGTCGCGATCGTCCGGATTGTCGTCGCGGTGGATGTACGGAGGGAGCGGCATGTGGCCTATTTTGTTGATGATGGCCTGAAAATCGCTGGTGGGTGAGAAGCGGAGGATGCGTTCGCCGAAGTCGCCTGCGGACAGGATTTCGGCTTTTAGGAGGGGGGGGGGGTTGTTTGGTTCGTGAAAGAGAAGGCGTTCGCCGGGCTGGATTTTGCGGCTGGGGCGGACTAAAGCGCTCCAATCGTGTTCTGCAAGTTGTTTTGTCAGAAGGACTTCTATGCGGCCAGTTGGTTCGGGAGAGTTGTGTTGGGTGTGGAGGCCGGCGCGGGTGGCGTAGAGGCGGGCGGGAATGACGCGGCTATCGTTGAGGATCAGTAAGTCGTTTGGTTTGAGTATTTTGGGTAAGTTGCTGAAAAAATTATCTTCGCAGGTTCCAGTGGCGCGGTCGACGACAAGCATGCGGCTGGAACCGCGGATTTCCGGGGGTTTTTGAGCAATCAGCTCTTCGGGGAGGTCGAAATTGAAGTCGGATACGCGCATTTTGAGTCGATTTTTATGGTGTAAAACGTGGTGAATTCGTGGTGTTACGTGGTCATTAGCTGGTCGTTAGAGGGCTGATTTTTTGTCTCCGAAAAATACGCCACTTTCTTAAACTATTTTTTCGCATTCTTCCCGGATTGGGCGAGGGCGACGGAGCGATCGAGGGCTGCCTGGACGGAGGGCAGGTCGGGAGCTACGGGGCAGGTCCATGCAACGGTGACACGCGAGAAGGGTTTCGGAATAAGGAAGCGGTCCCAGGAGCGTAGCTCCCAGGCGCGGTGGGGATGAAGGTAACAGGTGCGAACCGGGGAGTCGACGAGTTGAGCAAGATGGGCTACGCCGGGTTTGGCGACCATCGCTGGCCCTCGGGGACCATCGGCAGTAATCGCGCAGTAGTGGCCGGCGAGGTAAGCGCGCTGGAGGTTGCGGAGACCGGGGGCGCCGTCTCGCGAGCTGGAGCCGCGTACGGAGAGAAATCCGAGATGCTTTGCGGTGCGGGTGAAGAGCTCGCCATCGAAGCTACGGCTGATGAGGAGGGTCAGGCCGTGGTTGCGGAAGGGCCATACTCCGGCGAGAAGACAGCGATGCCAGAAGGCGTAGACGGCCGGAGGAGCGACATCGAAGCCGATGGCGGCGCCGGGCTCGCAGATGTGTTCGTAGCGAAGGGTGGCCCCGAGCGCAAGAGCGATTGTGCTGGCGATGCGCGGACCTACAGCCAGAAGGATTCGCTGCTTCAGTGTGTAGATGGAGGCCACGTCTTCAGTTTACCTTTGTCCGTTTGCCTTCTCGGTTGTTCGTTGCCTTTGCTGTGCTGGAACCCGAGGATGAAAAAGCCGGAGAGGGGCTATTCTCAAAGTTGATGGTGGACTTCCCCATTCATGCTTCCGTCTACGTCGCGGCGCTGCTGACCCTTCTGCCGTTTCTGTACGCGGCGTTCTGGCCGCGCAGCGCTCTGGTAGCGCAGCGTCTTCCACTCGCTGTTCGCATCGCGGGGCCTTGTGTGCTGTGTGTTCCCTACTTGATCATTGCGGTCTCGTATGGCCGGTTTCGATGGGGCTGGTTTGCGCTTTACCTCTTGCTGCCGGTGGCGGCCGGCTTTTTGCTTTATCGTGCCGGGATTGCTGATCCGGAGCAGCATGGGGACTGGCGCGATCTTCTTGTCCTTGCAGTTCTGGGGCTTGCCGTTGATTTGCGCTGGTTTGAGCCGGCGTGGCCGCCTCGTCTTGCCGTGTTTAACAAGATGCTGCTGCTGGACGCCGGTATCTACGGTTTTCTTGCGATTCGAAGGTTGAATGGAGTTGGCTTCGACCTTCGCCTTCGCGCGGCTGACCTGCGGATTGGTCTGCGCGAACTTGTGTTCTATGCACCGATGGCGATCGCGCTTGGCTTGTCACTTGGCTTTCTGCACTTTCACGCTCAGATTCCAACCGCTGCGCATGTTGTCCTGGGTTGGATTTTTACTTTTTTCTTTATTGCGATTCCTGAGGAGCTTTTTTTTCGCGGGTGGATGCAGAACCTGCTGGAGCGGCGGCTGGGCCGGCGCTGGGCGTTGCTGACTACTGCAATTCTCTTCGGGCTTTCGCACTTCAATAAGCGCGCGGTGCACTTCAACTGGCGATATGTTGTGCTTGCGGGGATTGCGGGGATTTTTTACGGACGAGCCTGGCGTCAGGAGCGGCGCGTTGGGGCTTCCGCGGTTACCCATGCGTCGGTTGATACTCTATGGTCGCTTTGGTTGCGGTAATTCCAATGGGTCTAATGGCTGGGATTATCGGGTGGGGAGTTATCCAGCCAGGTGCGATGGTACCTGAGGTAGCCGAGGCCGACGCGCATGTGGTGGTGCAGCGAGTTTGGCACGGTTATCGCTACGCACAGTCCCATGATGCCGTGGGCGACCCCGAGAGCATAGATATTTCTGTAGCGAAGAAACAGAGTGCACGCGATGAGACCCCATACCAGCGTGATGGGCGTGAGGACGGGATTGGGCAGGTGGGCCAGCGAGAAGATGGCCGCCGATACGATGACGGGTGCGACCTTTCCGGGCAACAGGCGCAGCATCCGCAGCAGAAAATAACTTTGCAGGAGAAACTGCTGCATGAGAGCCCACACGATATAGGCCCATCCATGCAACGGCCACGGGGTGGGACCATGCAGGCGATGCAAATGGTGAGTCAGCCAGGCGATGAAGATGGCGAGACCTGAGAGAAAGAGAGCTGCTCCTATAATCCAGAGCGACTGGGGCAGGCCCTCTTTGCCAAGACCCAGCGCGGTCCAGCCTTTGCGGCTGGCCCACGAGGTGCCGACGATCCATGCGAAGGCGAGCCAGTAGAGAACTCTCTGGGTCGGGTTCGCGGTCCACACGGTAGCGAGGATCAGGGCGTAGCCAACTGCGAGTTCCAGCAGGTCGCGGCGGGCAGACCGGGGTTGATCTATTTTGGAAAGATCCGCTAAGGGCGATTTTGCGACCACTCAACAAGTCCTCACTCTTTCAGAGTACTTTTTCTTTTAGACGTATGAAACCCTGCTTTCCTTGAAGTGGGGTGCGAAGATGGCTCTTTACGATCTTTTGACATCGATTGTGCTCTTAACGGCATTTATGAGAGGTCACCATGCGGTTTCTGAGTCGATTCCTGCTTCTTTCATTTTTCATCTCGATACCTTCCGGCTTTTTGGCGCTGGCGCAGACTACGACTGCGACTGCGGCTCACGGCGAGAATGAGGACCTGCGGGAGACGGTTCGTCAACTGGCGCTTCGGGTGAGCGCGCTGGAGGAGGAATTGCACAGGCAACGCGCGGGTGCGCCGGTGGAGTCCGCTTCACTGAGGCCGGCGACGCTGGTTTTGCCGGGGGCGGATGTTCGGAGCAGTGTGGAGAGCGTGTCGAGCAGCGGCGTCGCAGAGGCGGCGCCGGTTGCTGCGGTGAGTACGCAGACGGCGACGGCGCAGAATCCGCCAGCGTCAGCGCCCACAGTGTTACCGACACAATTGCCGGATGGAGCGACGCTGAACTACATGTTCGATGGGTACTACGAGTATGACTTCAACCATCCGATTGGCCGGATACAGTACCTGCGGGCGTATGACGTATTGAGTAACGCCTTCAGCCTGAATCAGGCTGATGTGGTGTTTGCTCTCGATCCGGACGTCGCTGCAGGGCGGCGGTATGGAGTGCGGCTCGATCTGCAGTTCGGGCAGGCGACTGCGACGTTGCAGGGGAATCCAGCGAATGAGGCGAGACCTGATATCTATAGGAATATTTTTCAAGCGTATGGGACTTATGTTGTTCCTGTGGGGAAGGGACTTACTGTGGACTTCGGCAAGTGGGCGAGTTCGCTGGGGATCGAGGGCAACTATACGAAGGACCAGGTTAACTATTCGCGGTCGTTCTTCTTTGACTATCTGCCGTTCTACCACATGGGGATTCGTGCCAGTTACAAGGTAAACGATAAGCTGACTGCGAACTACTGGATCGTGAATGGGACGAACCAGACAGAGCCTACTAACTCCTACAAGGATGAGCTGTTTGGATTTACTGCTCAGCCGACGAAGAATATTTCGTGGAACTTCAACTATTACATCGGGCAGGACCATCCTGATGTCGCGCCGGCAACGAATTGCACTGTGCCGCTGCAGCCGGGGCTATGCCTGCAGCCGATCAATACCGCACCAGACGGAAAGATAAATATTTTCGATTCCTACGTGACCTGGAACGCTACACCGAAGCTGACTTTTTCTGCGGAGGGCGACTATGTTATCTCGCGGGAGTGGGCGAATGCGGCACCGGGTGAGTCTTCGGCACCGTCGCTGGTAGCCGGCGGAGCTGCTTACACGCGATACCAGTGGAAACCGAAGATGGCGTGGGGGGGAAGGTTCGAGTACTTTGATGACCGGAACGGGCTTTACAGTGGAACGGCGCAGGCGCTGAAGGAGTTTACCGGGACGTATGAGTACAAGTTTAGCGAGGGCTTTCTGACACGCGCGGAGTTTCGGCGAGACTGGAGCAATGTGCCATTCTTCCTAACGAACAAGCCAGGAGTGCTGGCGGCAAGTCAGCCTACATTTACGGTGGGGATGGTTTGGTGGGTTGGAGGGAAGCAGGGAGCTTGGTGAGCTTCCCTGCTTTTTGTCATCGATGATCTATGCGCTAGCTGTATTTGAGCCAGCGAAGGATCTCGGGCAGGTTGGGCTTCTTGCCATACATCAGGATGCCGACGCGGTAGATGCGGCTGGCGACCCAGAGGACCGCGTAGATGGTGGCGATCAAGATGAGGATGCTGAGCGCTATCTGATACACAGGCGGCTGGTGTACGACGACCCGTGTGTACATGATGAGTGGCGCCGTGAAGGGGAAGTACGAAAGGGCTTGCGAGAGCGCGCCGTCGGGATCGGTGATGACGCGGAAGATGACGACCGAGCAGGCGATGAGCGGCAACATGAGAAAGATATTCATCTGCTGCAGCTCCTGCTCGGAGTTGGTCATGGCGCCGAGCGCGGCGGCGACGCTTGAGTAAAGCACAAAGCCCAGCAGGAAGAAGATGATGAAGAACACAAATTGCAGCGGCGACGGGAGCAACTGGATACCACTCCCGATGAGTTGCATCTTTGCGGCTGCAAGAGCAACGACGATCCAGATGCCGACCTGCGTGATGCCGACTGCGCCGACGCCGATTACTTTTCCGGCCATCATCTCGGCAGGTTTGACGGTTGCGAGAAGGACCTCGAAGATGCGAGAGGTCTTTTCTTCGATGACCGAGCGCGCGACGTTCATGCCATAGAAGAGGATGATGAAGTACATGAGAAAGAAGAGACCGTAGGCGCTGGCGACTGCGGCTCCTGAGCTCTTCTTTTCGGCGTTCGGCGCACTCTCGAGAGTGACGGGCTCGAGGAGACTATCGACTTCGGTTGGGCGCATGCCAGAGCCTGTGAGCTTCTCGCGGGTCAGTGCGCCACGAATAGCATCGGAGACGCGCCCCTGAGTGACGATGTCGGACTTCGCTTTGGGATCCCATTCGAACGATCCGCGTGGAGCGCTGCTGGAGGGCGGCGTGACCCAGAGATAGCCGCCGAGATCGCTGTTCTTCTGCTTCATCTCAGCGTCAAGGGTCTCGCGGATGCCGGGTTGGGTTGGCGGGTAGACATCTACCGCTGTCTTCCGGTCTTTGCTGGAGAGCTCGGATTTCAGGTCGTCCGCGAACTGCGGGTCGCTGGTGATGACGGCGATGTGGTTCGAACCAAGGCTGCGGTTCGCGAGGCCCGCGCCGACGAGGAGACCTCCCATGAGCAGCGGGATGAGGATGGTCATGACGAGGAAGCTTTTTGCGCGGACGCGCTCGAGGTACTCCCGCCTTGCGATGAGCCAGATGTTATGCATCGGCTTTGCCTCCTACGGCTTCGATGAAGATTTCTTCGAGGGTGGGCTCCATGACTTCGAAGCGGGTGATGCGAGTGCCGTTTTGCATGGCGGCGACGAGGATTTGTTGCGCGGCTGCTTCGTCGTTGAGTTTGATCTCGGCATGGCCGGAGTAGTTTTTCGCTTCGGCGATTCCGGGGTGCTTCAGGAAGCTGTCGTCGCCTTCAAAGATGACCTGAACGCGATTGCGGGGGTAGCGGCTCTTGACTTCGCGCATGCCGCCGGAGAGGACGAGATTGCCGCGATCGATAAGGGCAATGGCGTCGCAGAGCTTTTCGACCTGATCCATGCGATGAGTGCTGAAGAGGATGGATTTTCCCTGCTTGCGGAGGTCGAGGAGAGTGTCCATGAGGAGGACCGCGTTGACCGGATCGAGGCCGCTGAAGGGCTCGTCCATGATGATGAGTTCGGGTTCGTGCAGTAGCGTGGCGATGAACTGGATTTTTTGCTGCATGCCCTTGGAGAGCTCTTCGGTCTTTTTGGGGATGGCTTCGGTGATCTCCATGCGCTCGCACCAGACGTGGGCGCGCTTGCTGGCGGTGATGGGGTCGAGGCCGTGGAGTTCGCCGAGGAAGATGAGCTGGTCCATGACCTTCATCTTCTTGTAGAGGCCGCGCTCTTCGGGGAGGTAGCCGACGCGCTTGAGGTGTTCGCGGCTGAAGGGCTGATTGAAGAGGCTGACGGAGCCGGAGTCGGGGACGGTCATGCCGATCATCATGCGGATGGAGGAGGTTTTGCCGGAGCCGTTGGGGCCGAGGAGGCCGAACATGCTGCCGGGTTCAATGGTGAAGCTGAGGTCTGCGACGGCGATCTTGGTGTCGTAGGCCTTGCGGACATGTTGCAGTTCTACGATGGGCATGAGTTCTCGCGGTTAGGGTGTCGACGATAAGTTTAGCAGGGACAACTCCGAGTGATGGTTGTTCGCTGAATGAGTGCTTCCTATGGATGAATTTCTATGTCGTCAATGTTGATAGCATCGAGTTGTGCTGGAACTTTCTACACCGATGAAGTTTGTGAAGCGCGTGGGGGAACGCGTTGCTGCGGAACTCGCGAAACGCGGCGTCGAGACGGTTGAGGATTTGCTGTATCACCTGCCGTTTCGGTATGAGGACCGGTTGAATCCGATGCCGATGAGCGCGCTGCAGGCGGGGACGATGGCGTCGGTGATCGGCGAGGTGCGTGGCGCGGTTCTGCTCCAGACTCGACATATGCCGCTGTTCGAGATGACCGTTGGGCAGGGGCTGAATACGGTGAAGGCGATGTGGTTTCGCGGGGGGTATCTGCGGGATCGATTTCGCGTAGGTCAGATGGTGGCTCTTTATGGAAAGCTTGAGGCTTCGCGGTCAAGCGCTGGGAAGTTCAAGATGATTCAGCCGCAGTTTGAGATTTTGCCTGCCCACGGCGATTCCGACGCTGAGTTTTCGATGCTCGAGGTGGGGCGGATTGTACCTGTGTATGAGTCGCTTGGCGGGACGACGGCGTGGGGAGCGAAGCTGGGGTCAAAGTGGCTTCGACGGGTGATCTGGACGCTTTTCGAGGAGTTGGAGAAGCAGCCGGCCGGCGAGTCGGGGCAGCAGATCGAACAGATTGAAACCTTGCCGGGAGCGTTGCTTGAGAGGCTGGGGTTTCCCGGACGGCTTGCGGCGTTGAGGGCCGTGCATTTTCCTGAGGCTGGTACGCCGATGACGGAGCTGATGTCGGCAGCGACTCCGGCACACCGGCGGTTGATATTTGAGGAGTTGTTTTATCTGGAGCTTGGGCTGGAGTTGAAGCGGCGACGGATGCGCGAGCGGGAAGGAACGGCATTTGCTACCAATGCGAATGTGCGCGAGGCGATCAAACAGGTACTTCCCTTCCATCCGACGACAGCACAGAAGCGCGTGTTAGGTGAGATTGCGAGCGACATGCGCCGGCCACAGCCTATGCGTCGTTTGCTGCAGGGCGATGTGGGGTCGGGAAAGACGATCGTTGCCATGCAGGCGGCGCTTGTGGCGATTGAGAACGGGTATCAGGTTGCCTTGATGGTGCCGACGGAGATTCTGGCGACACAACATTATCTCTCTGCGAGGAAGCTGCTGGGCGAGGTGCTGTCGCCACAAACTGGAAAGCCTTATCGCGTGACTTTGCTGACTGGGTCGCTGGATGATGCTGCGAAACGCGAGGCCAGGGGGAGGATCTTTCGCGGGGAGACTGATCTTGCGATCGGGACTCACGCACTGATTGAGGACAAGGTCGATTTTGAAAATCTCGGCTTGGTGATAGTTGATGAGCAGCACCGGTTCGGAGTGCAGCAGCGTTTTCGATTGATGAAGAAGCCGGGGGCGCTGGATCCCGATGTTCTGGTGATGACGGCTACGCCGATTCCGCGAACGTTGGCACTGACGTTGTATGGAGATCTTGATGCGAGTGTGATCGATGAGTTGCCGCCTGGGCGATCTCCCATTGTGACGCGGCGTACTACGGAGGAACGGGCTGAGGATGTCTGGGGATTTGTCAGGAAGCAGGTAGAGGCGGGACGGCAGGCTTACATTGTTTATCCTGTGATTGAAGGAGCGAAGGACGATCAGCCTGAACTGGATTTTGCGCGAGATGAGGTGGCGGAGGACTTGAATGCTGCGGCAGGGAAGAAAACCGCAGGTTCCTTCGGCGCGCTCAGGACAGGCTCTTCGACTGCGCTGCGCTTCGCTCTGGATGACACTTCAGTTAAGAGTGGAAAGAAAGCCAAAAATGCGAGCACCTCTAAGACGAAGGGTAAAGCGGCGAAAACGGAGAAGCTGTTTGAGACGAAGAAGGCGCTGCGGGCTGCTGCGGATATGTATGAGGAGTTGCGGGTAGGTGCATTGGCCGAACTTCGGCTGGGATTGCTGCATGGCAGGTTGAGCGCGGACGATAAAGAGGTCACGATGCGCCGGTTTCAACGGGGAGATATCGATGTGCTGATTGCGACGACGGTGATCGAGGTTGGCGTGGATGTGCCGAACGCTTCGTTGATGGTGATTGAACATGCGGAGCGGTTCGGGTTGGCGCAGATGCATCAGCTACGCGGGCGTGTGGGGCGAGGCGCCGCGAAGAGCTATTGCATTTTGATGACGGGTGGAAAGGTGAGCGAACAGGCGGAGGTCCGGCTGGATGCGATGGTGCGAACGCAGAATGGCTTTGAGTTAGCCGAGCTGGATTTGCAGCAGCGAGGACCGGGTGAGTTTTTTGGTACTCGGCAGGCGGGGTTGCCAGAGTTTCGCGTCGCCAATCTTATTCGAGATCGTGCTGTATTGGAGTTGGCAAAGCTTGAGGCAGCTCGATTTGCTGAATCGCCGGATCCGGCTCTTTCCTGTGAAGAGATCGATGTGGTGTGGGAGCGATTGAAGCAACAGTGGCAGCGGAAGTACGGGTTAGTGGAGGCTTGAGGCGATTCGCGCATGGCGCGAATAACCCACCCTTTCCATCCCACCAGCGAAGCCGGCGGGGGCCCAGGTTTGCGATGAAACTGCAAAGGATGGGCCACCCGGCTTAATCGACGTTAGCTGGCAGTTGCGTGCGTGAAGCCGGCTACATCGACGGATTGAGTTGAAGTGGGGACAATGGCCTTCTTTGGGCCGCGCTTGCGAGCCACGAGGACTCGGATACGCTCGATCATCTCTGCGGGGGAGCTCGCACCCTTGGGCAGAAAGACATCGGCGTGGAGAGCGCGGTCGAAGGCGTTGACGGTGCCGGAGACGATCATGGCAGGCAGGCCCGGGTGAAGTTGCTTGGCGCGGCGAACGAGCTCGTTGCCGTCCATCTGTGGCATCAGGAGGTCACAGAGGATGAGGTCGAGGGTCCCGGGAAGCGATCTTTCGAGGACTTCAATGGCCTCCTGCGCATTACGAACTGCAATGACGCGGTAACCACGGGTTTCGAGAAGAAAGGTGCGGACAGAAAGAACCTGTTCATTGTCGTCTACGCAGAGAATCGTTTTCTTAGGGCGCATGCAGTCTCAATTCCGCCGGAGACCACCTTGTGGTGGTTCGCGGCCGATGGGCCAATCCGATGTGTCTGCTGGTTTGCAGGCGCACCGGTCTGGTGGTGTTCAAAATTGCCCCGTGGCCCGGCTGGATTCAGCCCTTTGGCGCGTGATGGGTCGCCTGTTCCGAAAGAGCGGAAGACGAGAGAGCGAGGCTCTGCTGTCTGCTCCACCAAAGGATCAGCGCCATCTGTCCGTCGAGCCAGGTCGCCGGACCGCGGGGTGCGAGAGAGGCCTTGGTGCGGCGCAGGTTGCCACGCGTCTCCGCGCGACACAGGATTCTCTGCTGCGAATACAGTGAAGGCTCGATGCAGGAAGACCGGCATCGGCCTCAGTGCGTGTGCAGGCAGCGAGGTGCGCGCGGGAGTCGCGACTGCAGGGCAGCCAAGCTTCTCTCAACTCAAATTGTCAGAAAACAGGCGAAAGCATCTTCATCTCGAACGACGCTGCACATTGCATGCAATGCCGTCGTCAACGCTTTCCAACAGTACGAATGGTTGGCTTGCTTGGCAACAGCGAAGTTAGAGCGAAGATGCGCAATATTAGAGCTTGCACATCCACCGTTCCGTGGCATCGGGCCGAATTCATTGAGGATTCACGATGGGTGGCTGTTGAAATCGCGTGCATCACGGCAGGAAAAAGCGTCCGCTTGCAACAGGAATTGTGCGACCGCCGACGAACACTTTGGTGACGTTGCCGTCTTCGATCGACGCGCTGACGTGGATGCGACTGGAACGTAATATCTCAATTCCCTGTTCGATGATGATCGGCTGGCCGCTGGCCGCGGCTCCGTGACGCACGAGGTAGGAGATGGCAGCTCCAGCGGCTGACCCGGTGGCGGCATCCTCTCCGCTATCGAACTGCATCCGGGCATGCCAGTCTGCTCCTGAGCTCGCATGGGCGCGGGTAATGCAGTAGAAGAATTTTGCGCCGATGCGGTCAAGATATTGTCGAGCGGGGTGGGGAGAGATTTTCAAACGCGTGGCGACGTCGATGGAACGAAGAGGTACGATGCAGAAGACCATGCCGGTTGAGGCGACCTGCGGAGAAAGTTCGGGATCCAGATCGTCTGGGGAGAGATCGAGGACTGCGGCCAATGCTTCGCGGTCTTCTCTTCGATTGAGGAGATCGCCGAAGGTTGGGTCGTTCTGCTTCATGGTGCCAAAGACGCCGTGTTTGTCGGGTTGCGGCGGAGAGAAACGCACGGAGATGGGGCCAACGCCGAGGTCGAGCGTGATTTGTTCTGCGCCGCGCAGGACCGGATGATTCCAGTAGAGCCAGCTTGCGGTACCTAGCGTCGGATGACCTGCGAAAGGGACCTCCTGGGTTGTGAGAAAGATTCGGACCTGGACACCGCGGTCGCGCTCGATCTCGGGGGCGCGGGGAAGGATGAAGGTGGTTTCGCTGAGGTTGGTCTCGCGGGCGAGAGCCTGCATTTCGTCGGCGGAGAGGCCACGAGCATCGCTGAAGATGGCGAGAGCATTGCCTTCGAGCGGGTTTTCTGCAAAGACATCGACCTGTGTGAAGTCGTAAGCGCAGTGCGCCGTCTCTGAGGCTGCGGCTAAAGTTGCAGGCGCTATGTTTGGGACATCAGTTGACATACTGGCTCCTCAGACGTATGGTTTGGACAGACCGCAATGGGGTAAACCTGCCTCATGCTAGCGTAGCTGGCACGCGGTACCAAAGATTAGTTATGACGATGACGCCCAACACGACCACCACACTATGCCGCTGCTGTTGCTGTAGCCCGGTGTGGGTGAGTGAATGAGCGAATCGAAGTAAGTATCTTCGTGTAGCACAGAACCCACCCAGAGCCAACGAGCCGGGTGGGTTTTTCGTGTTTGAGAGGAATTGATTTTTCAACAAAGAAATTACGGGGAGAAACCCCGGGAAGGTGCACCGATTATGTCTCTACGCATCAACGATATTGCTCCTGATTTCACTGCCGAGACGACGCATGGGACGATCCAGTTCCACGAATGGATTGGCGGCAACTGGGCTGTTCTGTTCTCGCACCCAAAGGACTTTACGCCAGTCTGCACTACGGAACTGGGCGCCGTCGCCGGCCTTGAGGCTGATTTTGCGAAGCGTGGAGCGAAGGTTATTGGGTTGAGCATTGATCCAGTTGAGAACCATGGTAAGTGGGCCAAGGATATTCAGGATGTGAGCGGGGCGGCGGTGAACTATCCCATCATCGGCGATACGGAACTGAAGATAGCCAAGCTGTATGACATGCTGGCTGGCGATGCAGGTGAGAGCTGTGAGGGACGCACTCCTGCGGACAACGCTCCGGTGCGAACGGTGTTTGTGATTGGGCCGGATAAGCGGATCAAACTGACGCTTGCGTATCCGATGACTACGGGACGCAACTTCGATGAGATCATTCGCGTGTTGGACTCGATGCAGCTTACTGCTAAGCACAAGGTTGCAACGCCGGCGAACTGGAAACAAGGCGACGACGTGATCATCACAGGGGCGGTTTCCAATGAGGATGCCGAAAAAATCTTTCCTGGATATAAGACGGTGAAGCCGTATCTGCGCACGACTGGCCAGCCGCGATAGATTTAGTTTAGGAAGGGCTTTCGTATAAGAGGCCGCCCTGCGATTTTGATTGCACGGCGGATTTGAGCACCGGTGGCGAAGTGGCTAACGCGCTGGTCTGCAAAACCAGTATTCATGGGTTCAAATCCCATTCGGTGCTCCAAAAATCAATC
>JBEKGF010000009.1:0-126067 GCA_050012935.1 Edaphobacter sp.
TCGATTCTCTTTTCCGAGCGACATGTGGTTCGGCACAATATCGAGCACCTGCCCCAACCCCGCCTCGCCCAGCTTCGTGCAGAAGCGCTCATGCGCCTCTGACCCACCCAGCTCCTGATTCACCATCTGGTGCGAGACAACATCGTACCCATGCGTGCTACCCGGCGCAGCCTGCAGATAAGGAGAGCTGTAAACATGCGAAATCCCCAACGCGCGCAGATAATCCGCGATCGCTGCCGCATCATCGAATGTGAAATCCTTATGGAGTTGCAGCCTGTAGGTAGAGCAAGGAATCCGTAGCATCGTTATCGACCGATCGAAGAACTCGTTCAGGAAAACAAGGCAGCAGAAAAGTCACGCAGATGATTGATTAGAAGCGCTTAGCGCGCCGATGGTTGTATCCATTCGTCAAATCTAACCAGCAGGTTCCGGCCGCCAAAGCCCCGACACTGCAAACGCCGAATGCACCAGCGCAATATGCGACAGCGCCTGCGGAAAATTTCCCACCATCCGTTTCCCCACCGCGTCATACTCCTCGGACAACAAACCAACATCATTTCGCAGCGAGAGCAGCCGCTCAAACATCTTCGTCGCATCCTCCCGCCGCCCAATCAACCATAAACAAGTAACCATCCAGAAGCTGCACGCCAGAAACGCACCCTCGCCCGAAGGCAAACCATCATCAGTCGTCTTCGTGTCATACCGCGCCACAAATCCATCTTTCATCAATCGCTTCTCAATCGCCGCCACCGTCCCCGCAATCCGCGGATCGTCCATCGGAAGAAATCCCGTCAATCCAATCCGCAGACACGAAGCATCCAGTTGCTTCGACCCATACGACTGCACAAAGCTGTTCAGTTTTTTATTGAAACCCTTCGCGCAAACCTCCCTGTGAATCAGGTCGCGGTTCTTCTTCCACCGCTTCACATCGCCCTTCCCATCAAACTGCTCATGGTTCTTGATCGCGCGATCGAGCGCCACCCAGGCCATCACCTTCGAGTGCGTAAAATGCTGCGGCTCCCCGCGCACCTCCCAGATCCCCCTGTCCGGCTCCTGCCACACGTCACACAAGCGATCGATCAGCGCCCCCTGCACCGCGCTCGCCGACACGCGAATCTCCTCCTCAGCCGGCGGTATCCGGTTCAACGCCGCAGCAACCTCGCCAAACACGTCCAGTTGAAACTGGTTCACTGCCGCATTGCCGATCCGCACCGGCCGCGAGCCCTCGTATCCCGGCAGCCAGTCCGCGTCCCACTCCACAATCTGCCGCTCGCCGCATATTCCGTAGATCGTCTGAATCTGCCCCGGCGCCCCAGCGATCGCCCGCATCAACCACTTCCTCCACTCCACCGCCTCTTCGACATAACCCGCCTGCATCAAAATCAGCAGCGTAAACGCCGTATCGCGCAGCCAGCAATATCGGTAGTCCCAGTTGCGCGTCCCGCCAATCTTCTCCGGAAGCGAAGCCGTCACCGCAGCAACAATCCCACCAGAAGGCCTGTACGTCATCGCCTTCAATGTCATCAACGACCGCTCCACCGCCTCAGCATACGGACCTCGATATCGATTCCTCTCATTCCACTCCTTCCAGAAAACCTGAGTCTCCTTCAACGCTTCCTCGGCAGCCTGCACCTTCGGCACCTTCCCCAACGACGACAGATTCGTCAGCGTAAAACTCACCTTCTCCCCAGCCCGCACAGCAAACTCACTCCGCGTCGACATCCCTTCGCCACGCAGCGGAGCGTCCGTATGCAGCACCACCATGTCCGATCCCGCAATCGCTCGCAGCTCACGCTCCGTACTCGTCACCCAGGGAATCGTCCTGCCGTAGTCAAAGCGGATCGAAAGATCCATCTGCATCGCCACCTTGCCGCGCACACCATGCACCATCCGCACTACATGCGAGTGCTCCGCCCGCGGCGGCATAAAATCCACCACACACACCTCACCCTCTTTCGTCTCAAAAGTCGTCTCCGCTACCAGCGTGTGTTCCTCGTACCTCCGCCGGATCGCCTTCGCCTTTCCCGCAGGAGCAATCTTCCAGAACCCGTTATCCCGCGTCCCCAGAAGCGCAGCAAAACAAGCCCCAGAAGAAAAGTTCGGCCAGCACAGCCAGTCGATCGAACCCTCGCGAGACACCAGCGCCGCCGTCTCGCAGTCTCCAATAATGCAATAATCTTCAATGGGGGAGCCGTGAAGTTGCTCTCCCGCCTTCTTCTTGCGATCGTTCACCGGTCCTCGCCTCATTGACTGCATTCGTCCTGCCAGCAACCACATACAACGAAATACGCATCTGTCTTAGTGCATCGCCACAATGCCTAAGATGCGCGCAGCCAACTTTTGGAAAGAAGAAAAGAGCTACGGCCTTGAAAACAATGCACGGACCAACCGACATATCCCCAAAATCAGCAGTACACTCTCCAGTAACTTCTCTGTCGAGGCGGAACACCGGGAATAACCGACCAGAAAACCTCTGCCACCGCTAACCGAAAACAGAGAAAGCACACATCGTCCGATGGCCTCCGCGCAAACCAATATCGATCTCGCCTCCGCTCCCGCGACCGGCACCACCGGTCTCCTCGTCAGCCTGGTACCCTTGTCGCAAGAGGCCTTCGACGCCACGCTCACCAACCTCGCCCTCGCCTTTCCCGGCGAGACCGTCTTCGTCGCCACACCCGACGCAGCACCGCAATCCTCCTCAGGAAGCCCGCTCCGCCTTCTGCCTTACACCGTCACCACCGTCTCAGCGAGCCCCTGGGTCCTCACCGCCGCCGACTATCTCAACACCTTCAAGCTCGCCCAGGAAAACCACGCCACCGCCTGCGTCCTGCTCGGCGCCGAAGCCCAATCGCTACATCCCGAGTCCATCCGCGCCCTGGCAAAATCCGCACTCCTCTGCGACCTCACCCTCGCCCACTACGATCTCGGCCCGCGCGAAGGCCTCGTCAACTCTGCAATGCTCTACCCAGTCACCCGAGCCCTCTTCGGCACGCGCCCGCGCTATCCTCTCGCCATCGACCTTGGCCTCTCCCTCCGCATGGCAGAGCGCCTCGCCACCGTTGCACAACGATTCACCGCCGCCGGACAAAGCGACGCGCTCCTCTGGCCGCTCAATGAAGCCGCCACCGCCAACTACACCACAGCCGAGATACCCATCAGCCCGCGCATCCTTCCCCAGCCCGTCACCCCCGACGTTAACACTCTCCTCGCCGAGATCGCCACCTCCCTCTTCACTGACATCGACGCCAAAGCCTCATTCTGGCAGCGCGCACGCGGCACTCAACCCACTCAACTCATCACCCAAACCGCTCCCATCGCCGAGCCGCCAGACATCGCCCCCATGCTCGATGCTTTCCGTCTCGCCTACACCAACCTCCACGAAATCTGGTCTCTCGTCCTTCCACCCAACTCGCTCCTCGGTCTCAAAAAGCTCTCCCTCATGTCGCCCGAGACCTTCCGCATGCCCGACAATCTCTGGGCACGCATCGTCTACGACTTCATCCTCGCCTTTCGTCTCCGCACCATCAATCGCGGACACCTTCTCGGCGCCCTCACGCCTCTTTATCTCGCCTGGGTCGCCTCGCACCTCACTCTCATCAGCAGCGGCACAGCCCCGGAAAAACACATCCAGGACGTAGCCGCTGCCTTCGAAGCCGACAAACCGTACCTCGTATCCCGCTGGCGCTGGCCAGACCGTTTCAACCCATAAAATCCAGCCCGGCAAGGAGAATCTCCCATGTGGCAACAAGTCGAACTCGCCCTCAGCCAATCCGCTCACCGAGTGCTCGTCAAACTCGCGAGCTTCCTCCCCGGCCTCCTCGCGCTTCTTCTCGCCGTCATCGTCCTCACCGCCATCGGGGCGGGCCTCGCCGCCCTTCTTCGCCGCACCCTCATCGCCGCAAAATTCGACGAGCGCCTCGCCCGCAACCCCATCGGCCCCATCTCCGACTGGTCGCCCGCGAACAGCCCCACCGCCCTCATCGCGCGCGTCGTCTTCTGGGCCTGCTTCCTCCTCGGCTGCTTCATCGGCATCTCAGCCTTCGACTCCGCCTACCCCGGCGACTCGCAGATCTTCAACATCATCATTCCCTATCTCACCCACTCCATCGGAGCCGTCCTTCTCCTCATCGCCGGAACCGTCATCGCCCGCTTCCTCGAGCGCTCCGTCCTCATCGGCGCCGTCAACGCCAAGCTCCAGTACGCCCGCTTCCTCTCGCTCGGAATTAAATGGCTTGTCCTGGTCCTCACAGCCGCCATGGTCCTCGACCACCTTCAGATCGGCGGCGCAGTCGTCGAGCTGGCCTTCGGCATCCTCTTTGGCGGCATCGTCCTTACCCTCGCTCTCGCCGTTGGCCTCGGCTCTCGCGACATCGTCAGCCGCTCCCTCGAGCGCACCGCCACCTTTGACCCCATCCCCGGAGATCCCGAATACAAAGCACACGTCCCAACCGAAAACCTACGCCACTTCTAGTCTTTTTGAGGCCGTCATTCTGACTCTGAGCTTGTCGAAGGGAAAGAACCCATTTTTCGCTGCGCAATGATTTTCACCATCTCAAATAACCTGCGGAACCACGCCCTCCTCCGCCGGCTGCCACTTCGACGACAAAAACCCATAAATCGCCACCACCACAAACCCGCAGAGCGGCACAATATACCCCTTCGCTAGACTCCCCGTTGTCTTCGCAATCAACCCAAGCACCGGCGCGAACAGCGCCCCACCCACAATCGCCATCACCAGCAGCGATCCCGCCAGCTTCGTATTCGGCCCCAGCCCCTTCAGCCCCAGCGCAAAGATCGTCGGAAACATAATCGACAAAAAGAACCCGCTAGCCACCACTGCCCAGGCCCCGACAATCCCCGGCTGCGTCATCGTCACTGCCATCAGAAGCACATTCACCACGCCATAAATCCCGAGCATCAGGCTCGGCGAAATATATTTCATCAACGGCGTCGAAACGAACCGCCCTAGCGCCAGCGCCCCCAACACACCAAACCCCAGATAGTACGCCGCATGCCGCTCGCTCACCGTCGTGAACTGCTTCATATACGGAATCAAACTGCTCCAGCTCGAGATCTGCGCTCCCACATTGCAAAAGTTCGCCAACACCGCAAACCAGAGATGCGGATAGTGGAACAGCTGCGCAAAGCTCCCATGATCCCCAGCCTCCCCCTCGTGCTCACTGTGCATCGACGGAAAAGTCATCCGCGACAAAATAAGAGCGCACAGCAACACCACCGCGCCAAAAGCAAGATAAGTCGGCACCACCCGCATAATCTCTGTATGCAGATACGCGGCATACGTCCCTGCCGCCTTCATCTGCGCAATCTCAGGAGCCGTCTTCTCCACCCCGGAAAAAATAAACTGCGATCCGATCAGCACCCCAACGATCGTCCCCGGAGGATTGAACGACTGTGAAAAATTCAGCCTCTGCTCCGAGGTCTCCGCCGGCCCAAACTGCGCAATAAAGGGATTCGCCGCCGTCTCCAGAAACGACGCGCCGCTTCCCACCGTAAACAGCGCCACCAGAAACGCAGAATACTGCCCACTCACCGCCGCCGGCCAGAACAGCACCATCCCGCAGCCAAACAACACAAGCCCCGTCACCATCCCTGCCTTATAGCCCCACTTGCGCATCAACAGCGCCGCCGGCAAAGCCATAAAAAAATAGCCCAGGAAGTTCGCCGTCTGCACCAACTGCGCGCTCACCGGCGACAGCTCAAACGACTTCTTAAACTGCTGCACCAAAATATCCGTCAGGTTATTCGACATCCCCCACAGAAAAAACAGCACTGTAACCAGAGAAAACAGCACCATATGCCCCACCGGAAACACGTGCCGTCCCTCACCCCCCTGCGACTTCGTGCCCATACCCGTCGACGTCGAAACCTGCATGCACAAGACCCTCCAAATTAACCTGACAGCCGTTGGCATCGGCCTTCGCTGAGACTCAACAGCTAATCGCCAAGTCTATCTCAGTAGCTCACCCGCTCGACCGCCCGAAATATTTGCCTCTGGCTTCCCTCTTCGCCACTTCGGGCATACTATGGTTCTCTCCCGCGCTCAACGCGCACGGCCATCTCACAATTCATCCCCAAATTGGAGAACCAATCATGGCAACGAAAAAAAAATCCGTTCCTCACCCCTCTGCCTCTCCTCGCACCGTTTTGCCGGGCAGCGAAAAAAAGCCTTTCGTCCAGACCGCCGACGAAAAACCAGCGCCCCCCAGCACGAAGATCACCGTCTCCGTCGTCGTCCGTCGCAAGAACCCGCTCAAGGTCGCCAACCGCACCGGCAAAGAGCGCCTCACTCACGCGCAATATCGCCAAAGTCACGGAGCCGATCCCGAAGCCGTCAAACTCGTCCGCGCCTTCGCCAAAGACTACGGCCTCACCGTCGCGCCAGACACTCCAGGCCCAGAGCGCCGCACCATCAAGCTCACCGGCACCATCGCCGCCATGCAGAAGGCCTTCGGCGTCACCCTCGTCCACAAGACCCACGACGGCACGACCTACCGCGTCCGCGAAGGCAGCATCACGCTTCCCTCTGAGCTTGTCGGCCCCGTCCAGGCAGTCCTCGGCCTCGACAACCGCCCCCAGGCCCAGCCCCACTTTCGTGTCTTCGGCGAAGCCGGAGACCTCACCGCAAACATCGCCCAGGCAGGAGGCTTCGCCCATCCCCACGCCTCCGGAGGCAACGTCTCCTACACTCCACCCCAGGTCGCGGCGCTCTACCAGTTCCCGCCCAACGCCTCCGCCGCAGGACAAACCATAGGCATCATCGAACTAGGCGGCGGCTACAGAACCGCCGACCTCGCCGCCTACTTCAAAACCCTCCGTCAGAAAGCTCCCAATGTCTCCGCTGTCCTCGTCGACGGCGGCAAAAACGCGCCCACCAACGCCAACAGCGCCGACGGAGAAGTCATGCTCGACATCGAAGTCGCGGCTTCCGTTGCGCCCGGCGCCAACATCGTCGTCTACTTCACCCCCAACACCGACCAGGGCTTCATCGATGCCATCGCCACCGCCGTCCACGACACCAAAAACAAACCCAGCGTCATCTCCATCAGTTGGGGAGGCCCCGAGGCCAACTGGACCGCCCAGGCCATGACCGCTCTCGACGCCGCCTGCCAATCAGCCGCAGCTCTTGGCATCACCATCACCGTAGCCGCCGGAGACAACGGCTCAACCGACAATCTCACAGACGGCAACAACCACGTCGACTTCCCCGCCTCCAGCCCCCACGTCCTCGGCTGCGGAGGGACCAAACTCCTCGGCAGCGGCACCACCATCACCTCCGAGGTCGTCTGGAACGAGCTCACCAACGAGGAAGGAGCCACTGGCGGCGGCGTCAGCAACTTCTTCCCCTTGCCCTCCTGGCAATCGGGCGCCGGCGTCCCTGCACCCACCAACCCCGCAGGCGGACGAGGTGTCCCCGATGTCGCCGGCGATGCCGATCCCTCCACCGGCTACATCATCCGCGTCGACGGCAAGACCATGCCCATCGGCGGTACCAGCGCCGTCGCGCCTCTCTGGGCTGGCCTCATCGCCATAGCCAACGCCCAGAACGGCAAATCCGCAGGCTTCATCCAACCCGCCATCTACGCCGCCAAAGGCAAAGCCGCCTTCAACGACATCACGCAAGGCACCAACTACTCCGGCACCCCCGTAGGCTTCAAAGCTGGCCCAGGCTGGGACGCCTGCACCGGCCTCGGCTCTCCCATCGGCACAAAACTGATCGCCGTAGTCAAACCCGGCGGAGCCACCAGCGCCGCCGCCGCAAAACCCAAAAAAGCTGCAAAGAAAAAATCAGTCGCAAAGAAGCCCGCAAAGAAAGCTGCCAAGAAGAGACGGTGAATCAACTCCCGGTGACCCCAAAGGCGACGCCAGGAGTCTAAGAAACACACGTGACGTTCCATCCATCGCCACTCGAGCGGCGACGCTGGGACATGTCCGAAGAGACCCACTCTGGCATGGTTAACATTAAGCTTCTGCTGCCATAGAGAACGGCCCCACCCGCTAAACTAACCAACCATGAAGCCTCGACCGCTCACCCTCGCGCTTCTCTTCCTCACGCTCACCTCCGCCGCCCAAACCCCGCTCATCGGCATCTACGAAGGAGCCTCATCCGGCGCAACCGACAACCAAGGCCAGCCGGGCGTCCGCGTTCTCTTCCGCCAATCCGGCCGCGACTGGCGCTCCTTCAACGCAATCTGTCAAAACGAAGACTGCCTAAAAACCATCGGCCATCTCTTCCCCCACGCCACCACGTGGAATCTCGTGCAATCCGGTCAACCCATCGCCAAAGTCACCGCCACCACCCCGCCCATCTATCACTCCAACTCCGAGATCGGCGTTCAGGCCATCGACAATCCCGCCTCCGTCTCCAACCTCGAACCACGCCTCAACCCAAACAGCTCCGCGCCCACGCACACCATCCTCGCCACCACACTTCCCACCCTCACCGATCCCGACAACTGGAGACACTTCCCGCCCGTCCCCTTCGATCTCACCCACACGCAGCAAGCCTTCCGCCATCTCTTCCCTCACCCCGTCAACTGCGACAACTCCGGCAGGCAACTCCCGCGCTTCGACTACACCGACAACGACATCCACATCGACGCCGCCTACCAGTCCCACAGAAACTGGCGCCTCCTCCAGGTCACGCTCAGCGGCTACCGCTGCGACGGCCCGCCCGAAGCCGCCTTCCTCGACCAGTGGTTCGCCATCTCTCCCTCCGGAGAGGTCCGCCACATCGGCCATCTCATGCAATTCGCCGGAGCCGCCGACTTCGCCCACACCGGCCAATCCGAATTACTCTTTTCCATTCCAGGCAACAACGGCGGCTACCGCCTCTTCTACGACGACTTCAACCGCACCGCCCAGGCAACAGCCACCCATCATTGAAAACCATAAGAGGCACGACAACCCTCATCATCCGCGGGGAAAACATCCACAATCAGCGATAGATGCCTGGGCACACCCAATCAACCGCATCGCTAAGCGTTTAAATCCGCGTCCCAACCAGGCCGAGCATTAACCGTACTTCTGGTCGGTGCTCTGTCCGACCTCGATGATGTAACCGTCAGGGTCGCGGATATAGCAGCGGATCTCGCCATACTTGGGGATCGGCGCCGTGAGGAACTCCGCTCCTCGACTCTTCCATAGCTCATAGCAAGCTTGAATATCCGCAACGCGGAAGTTCATAAAGCTGTTAATGTGATTCGGGTCTGGGACGCTCAGCGTCACCGTCGGCTTATCCGGAGTCGGCCCGCCCCCCACGTTTAAAATCATCCAGATATTCGCCAGTTGAAGGTACGGAGGCGCGTTACCGTCGCCCATGGTCAGAATGCGGGCGCCGAAGACCTTCTCGTAGTAACGAGCCGATCGCTCGACGTCGGCGACTGTAAGAAAATGCGCGATGCTGATCCCCTCCTTGGGGGGCATCTCATAGCTCTTCTCATCGATTTGTACGCTCATGGACGACTCCATTTCCCCTACAGAGCCCGTTCAGCGATTAAACACCCAAATGCGTCGCAGAGCGCTCAATCTTCGTCAATTCCGCGACAATGTGAAGCCGAGAACGTCGGCTGGCCGCCTGCCACCGGTCTAAAACAGACTCCCATGAAATCTTTTTACATGAGACACAATTCTCATTAAGATTTTACTGTCTCTTGAAGGAGCACACTGAAATCGCAATGACACAAGAACAAATGGATCGTTCTCTCAAGGAGCACTTTGACTACGAGGCCGCAGACGACATCGAGGGTGTTTTGGCAACCTTGGCTCCGGACGTCACGCATGACATCGTTGGCTGGCCCACCGGCCCCACGCATGGACGCGAGAACGCACGTCCTTTCTATCAGGCGCTCTTCGCCGATATGGCAGAGAGTAACGTTACTTGCACAAAGCGACTCTACGGCGACAACTTCCTCGTGGATGAGTCGATCGTAGAAAGCAAGGCGGTTGGGCGTCCATTCGGCCTGGAGGGGAAAGGGCGTCCGTGCAAATTCCGCATGCTCCACGTCATCGAGTTCGCGGAGGACGGAAAGATCCAGCGCGAAAACGTCTGGGTAGACTTCGCTGCGTTAATGCAGCAGTTGCCACCCGGAGCATAGCCAATGTCCGTGAGGGAACGCACCGGCCAGAAGCGTCGCACCCGTCAGGACCTCCTGCAGGCCGCAACGCGCCTTATGAAGAGGGGGCAGGTACCCACGCTGGCCGAGGTCGCCGAGGAAGCTTTGGTTTCGCGGGCCACCGCCTACCGTTACTTCTCCAGCGACGAGGCTCTCCTGGCCGACGCGCCGCTCGAAGCTTCGGCGCCCACAGCCGAACAGTTGTTCTCCGGCGACCCATCGATCGATCCTGAAGCAAGACTTCTCAAGGCTGACGCCGCCCTGCACCAGTTGGTCTGGGGAAATCAGGCTCAATTCCGGCTCATGCTCGCCCGGTCACTCGAACATGCTGCAAAGGCAGGCGAAGTTCCAGCAGAGCCTTTGCGTCTGAATCGTCGTACGGCCTTGATTGAAGCTGCCCTTGCTCCGGTTCGCGATCAGTTCGACACCAGCGCCTACCAAAAGCTCTGTGCCGCTCTGGCGCTCGTGCTTGGGACGGAATCCATGGTGGTATTCCGGGACGTGCTGCGAATGGACGAGGACGCGGCGTCGGAGGTGGAGACTTGGGCAGTGCGGGCCCTCACGCGAGCAGCCCTGGCGGAATCCGACCAGAGCAACCCCAGCAAACCGGGCAAGCGCTCGCCACGCCAGAAGTCCGGGCACCGTTCGATAAGGAGGAAATGACCAGGGAATCCACTCTAACCAATAAAGGTGCACGCTCTCCATCTCATGCTGAACCAACACAGCCTAAAACAGATCTCTTTCGAAATGTGAATCTTCAACCAGCTTTTACACGGGAAAATAAATCATAATGACAAATCTACAAATGAACCTCTCGGGAAGCTCGAGCGCCTCGGCGTCGTCAAGCTTGCCCTTCTCTGCCCATGGCGTACTCAGCTCTCTCCGGGGAACCCGTATGATTCGGCCGGCCAGCGTGACCGGAGTGATCCGTGCGGTCACCGTTCTGCTGGCAGCATTCGGTCTGGCCGCAGGCAATGCCAAGGCAGACCCGGTCACGTTTCCTCCCTTGACCACTCCCGCACCAGGAGCTACCGTCGACGGCTGCAGTGGATGTCTGTTCGATGTCGAGGGCACTCCTGCTGCCGCTACCGGCCAGGCGATTGTCTCGTGGAGCTTCTTCGCGGTGAACACCAACCCGGTGACGCCTGTGATCTTTAACTCAGCCGGGGTCGTCGTCGGAGTCGGCACGACGATCACTCCCACGGCAACAGGCCTGCAGACCGACCTGTTTGGCCGCACCCAGGGCACCAGCGTCCTTGCACCGGGAGACTCTGTCGGCTTCTTCTATCCCGGCAAGGGCAGCATCGCAGTCACCGTGGGCAGCGGAGTTCCGGTCGTTGGAGAGAGCGGATTCGGCGGCCTGCAAGCGGGCACAACCCAAATTAACACCAGCTCTTCAGTCGGCAATCGCACTTACTCCGTCAGCTATACCTCGAACCAGGTACAGCTGACCACGGCCACGGCCCCGGCTGCGGGCGCTATCTCGGACACTTGCCAGAACTGCCTCTTCGAATACGACCCGGTTACCTCGCAGTACAACGGAACATCGCTGCTGTCCTGGAATTTCTTTGCCCTCAATACAGATACCGTAATTCCGGTGATCTTCAACGCGGAGGGTGAGGTCATCGGATTCGGTGAACCGGATACTCCAACGTCTACCGGCTTTCAGAGCTTTGCCTACGATCCGCAGGGCACCACGACGGATGTGCTTGAAACAGGGGATTACCTGGGCTGGTACGACATCGATGGTGGCCCCATCGCCTTCACCCCCACAGGAGGTCAGGGTGGCACCTTTGCTGCTTTTCCCAGCTTCTCTCTGGGGGGCAATGACGTCACCACGACCGCGATTACTGATCGCGATTATTCCGTTGGTTTCGTAACCTCGGACGTGGCTTCCGTTCCTGAGCCGGGTTATACCCCTATCGTGGCGCTTTGCCTTGGCTGCCTGCTCTTCTTCCGAAGCAGCGTCCTGTCAAACAGAAAGCAGACATCCTGACAAGCCGGAACATGGACAACCGGGATTGCTCTTGCTTTTTTTCGCGTTTTCAGCCCAAAAATCGCATGTCAAGCCCCGAAACCACCTAACCCCCTCAAACGAAACAAGATCGAGTTGGCGTATTAGTTCTCCTCAATCCGCTATACTGTATATATAGATCGAAAACAAGCAAGCCCCGGACAACCTCCGGGGCTAACTTATTGATAAGAAGTATTTTGCGCCCAACCACTTTGTTATGAATATTTTGCAGACACCACCACCCCGTAACCGCATGAAACAAAGTATTTTACGTCCAAAATACCCTCAAGAGGGGAGGGGGGAGGTACCTTATAAAGCCAGCCGGGAAGGAAAGACGACTGCCGGCAAACACCGTCAACATATCAATGCTTCGCGTCAGGCCGCTTTCGTTCTATTCTTGACGCTAATCCAATGGCCAGAACGCCTCAAATCGTCGGCCAATCGCCCCTCCGTAAGGAGGGCAAAGCGAAGGTCCTCGGCCGCGCCCAGTACGTCGACGACATCACCCTCCCGAACATGTGGTTCGGAGCCACCGTTCGCAGCACCATCCCACGCGGCCGCATCACCTCCATCAAATTCGACCCCGCCATCCCCTGGCACGAATTCACCATCGTCTCCGCCGCCGACATACCCGGCGAAAACACCATCGTCCACCTCGCCAAAGACCACCCCTGCCTGGCCGTCACCCACGTCAACCACGTCGAAGAACCAATCCTCCTCCTCGCCCACCCCGACCGGGCCGTACTCCCCGCCGCCGTAGCCGCCGTCCACATCGCCTACGAAGAACTCCCCGCCATCTACACCATCGAAGAGTCGGAGAAAAAAGAACACATCATCTGGGGCGAAGGCGAAACAGCCAACACCTTCAAGACCTACCTGATGCAAAAAAACCAAACGCCCATCCCCGATGAAATCTGGCAAGAAGCCGACTTCATCGTCGAAGGCGAGTACCGAACCGGAGCGCAGGAGCAGCTCTACATCGAGAACAACGGAGTCATCGCCGAATACGACCCCGAATCGGGCGTAACGGTAAGAGGCTCGATGCAGTGTCCCTTCTACCTCGTCCACGCCCTCACCCTCGTCTTCAACCTCCCCGCCGAAAAGTGCCGGGTCATCCAGACCGAGACCGGCGGAGCCTTCGGCGGCAAGGAAGACTTCCCCTCCGTCATCGGCAGCCACGCCGCACTCCTCGCCATGAAGTCCGGCCACCCGGTCAAACTCTGCTACGACCGCGCCGAAGACATGGCCGCCACCACGAAACGCCACCCGAGCCGCACCCGCCACCGCACCGCCGTATCGAAGGACGGCAAGCTCCTCGCCGGAGAGATCGACTTCGCCATCGACGGCGGAGCCTACGCCACCCTCTCCCCGGTAGTCCTCTCCCGAGGCACCATCCACGCCCCCGGCCCCTACCTCTGGCCCCACATCACAGTCCGCGCCAAAGCGATGGCCACCAACATCCCCCCCCACGGGGCCTTCCGCGGATTCGGCGCACCTCAAAGCATCTTCGCGCTCGAACGCCACATGGACAAAATCGCGAAAACAGTAGGCTTAACCCCGGAAGAACTCCGCCGCCGCAACCTGCTCTCCACCGGCGATCGCACCGCAACCAACCAGCTCCTCAGCGATCCGGTCGACATGCAACACCTGCTCACGAAAGCACTCAGAGACTCGAACTACCACGCAAAACGCCGGCAATTCGACCACGAAAACCCGACGAGCACCATCAAACGAGGAATAGGCTTCGCCACCTTCTTCCACGGAGCAGGCTTCACCGGCTCCGGAGAGCGCCGCCTCAACTCGCTAGTCGAGATCGAGCTCACTCCCGAAGGCCAACCCCGCATCCTCGTCTCCTCCACCGAGTTCGGCCAGGGCACCAACACCATCCTCTGCCAAATCGCAGCCCAGACTCTTCACCTCCCCTACGACCAAATCCTCATCGCCCAACCCGACACCACGCACGTCCCCAACTCCGGCCCGACAGTAGCCAGTCGCACTGCAATGATCGTCGGCAAACTGGTCGAACGCGCCGCGCAATCCCTCCGCAACACACTCCTCGCCAGCAGCCATCTCTCAGACAACTACTCCACCCAGGACTTCCGCCGCGCAGCCCTGCGCTTCCTGGCACAACACGGCCCTCTCAAGGCCGAAGCCCGCTACGAATCCCCCGGCAACATCTTCTGGGACGATGAGACCTACAGCGGCGAAGCCTACCCCGCCTACGCCTGGGCCGTCTACGTCGCCGAAGTAGCCGTCGACACCACCACCTACGCCGCCACCGTCACCAGCTTCCACGCCCTGCAGGAGGTCGGCAAGGTCCTCCACCCCATCCTCGCCACTGGCCAGATCGAAGGCGGCATCGCCCAGGCTATCGGCTACGCCCTCTACGAGAAGTGCCTCTGGCGCAACGGACATCTCACCAACAACCAGATGACCAACTACATCATGCCCACCAGCGCCGACCTACCCCCCATCCACGTCACCTTCGAGGAGACCCCCTCCCCCCACGGCGCCTTCGGAGCCAAAGGCATCGGCGAACTCCCCATGGACGGCCCCGCCCCCGCCATCCTCAACGCCATCGAGCACGCCACCAACATCGCCTTCAACGAGATCCCCCTCCTCCCCGAAGACATCTTCGAACGCATGACCGCGACTCCGGACTCAGGCACGGAAGACCTCAACCCAGCCATCGCCGGCCCGGTCTTCAGCGAGGCCACCGCATGACAACCATCCGATGCACAGTCAATGGTCACGAAAAAACCATCGAAGCGCCCCCAATGAAGCGCCTCCTCGACGTCCTCCGCGAAGACTTGCAGCTCACAGGAGCAAAAGAGGGCTGCGGAGAGGGCGAGTGCGGGGCCTGTGCGGTCCTGATGAACGGCGACCTGGTCAACTCGTGCCTTATCCCCGCATTACAAGTCGAGGGCGCACGGATCACCACCATTGAAGGACTCGCAATCGACGAAAAACTCCACCCCATCCAGCAATGTTTCCTTGAAGAAGGCGGGGCGCAGTGCGGAATCTGTACTCCAGGCATGATCCTTGCCACCCATCACCTTCTCGAAAAACATACGCAACCAACGCTGTTACAAATTCAGGAAGGCCTCAACGGAAACCTCTGCCGTTGCACAGGCTACATGCGTATCTTCGAGGCCGTGCAACAGGCCAGCCTCGTCGGAACGGCAAAATAATGCGCTCGAATGCCACCCAATACGACCTGATCGCGCCGAACTCGTTAGACGCAGTCCTGCAAATCCTCGCCGACTCACCGGACCGTTACACTCCCATCGCCGGTGGTACCGAGCTCATGGTCGCCCTCGGAGCCGGACGCCTGCAGTCCAAAAAGCTTGTCTCGCTATGGAACCTCGATGAACTCCGATTCATTGAAGTCGCCCCGGACGCCATCATCATAGGCGCTGGTTCCACCTTCACCGACATCCGCAAACACCCCATCATTGCAGAAGAGTTCTCCATCCTCGCCGAGGCCGCGAGCTGGACCGGCTCCGTCGCCAACCAGAACCGCGGCACTCTCGGAGGCAACATCGTCAACGCGAGCCCTGCCGCTGACTCACCCCCCGTACTCTTGGCCTACGACGCCAGGCTCACCCTCATCTCCATCCGTGGCACCCGCACCCTGCCCTACCGAGACTTTCATCTTGCCTACAAAGAGACCACCCTCGAACTGGACGAGATCCTCCATAGCATCACCATTTCACGCAACTTAATTGGTTACAAACCCTATATCCGCAAGGTAGGCACACGCAATGCTCAGGCCATCTCCAAAGTAGCCATCGCCGCCCTTGCCCGAATGAATGATGCTTACATCGAGGACATACGCATCGGAGCCGCTAGTCTGCGCGAGTATCCCACCCGCCTTACTGCCGCCGAACAATCCCTCGTCGGCAAAACCATCACACCCGCGACCATCGCCGCTGCCCGCGCCGCCGTTCTTACCGAAGCGCGCCCGATCGACGACATCCGCAGCACAGCCAAGTACCGCGCCACCGTGGCTGCAAACCTACTCGAAGAATTCCTCCATACGCTTGAGTAGTTATCGGAACACCCTGACCTCGCTAACCAAATAACTCCCGAGCCTTCTCCAGATCTTCTGAAGTATCCACATCCAACTCGCCGTTTTCCAGCTCTTCATATCGAGCGTCGGCGAGCAACTCCCGCGCCCCGACGTCTCCCTTCAACTCCATCAAGCTACCAAAGTATTCTTTTGGAAAAAATGCAGGAACTCCATTCTTCCCCGCATAGCGTGAAGCCTTCACCTCGGCTCGCAGCATCAATCGAGATAAATGTTCCACTGTAAGTGCCGGCTGATCGCAGGTCATTAAAAGAACGCCCTCTGCACCCTTTGCCACAAACTCCAAAGTCCTGACACCAAGCCGGATCGACGACGCCATTCCCTCTTCCCACCTGTCGTTGATCACTGTTACGACGTCCCCAAGTACGCTGTTCGCCAGCACCTGCACATAGTCAGCTCCCACAACCACCACCACAGGCGAACACCCCGCCTCGCGCGCGACCCGTACCGTCCTCTCCAGTAAAGTCTCTCCGCCAATCACAACCAATTGCTTCGGCTCACCTAGCCGCTTCGACGCACCCGCCGCTAATACAAGTGCTGGAACTCCCATCAGACAACGTCCAGCGCGCACTGCACCTGCAGATAGCGTGACGAGCCACCCTCTTCTATATGCCTCGCGACATCCTCCGGCGACAGTCTGCGCGAGGCCCCCAACTTCCCCATGCAGCAGGCCTGCACCTCGGCGATCACCGCTAGCGCTATCGCCTCCGGTCCATCTCCACCAAGATCAAGACCTACGGGAGCATAGATCCGCTCGCAACAAGCTGCAACCGTCCAACCCAGTTTGACTGCAACCTCGCTCACCAGCAACGAGCTCCGATGACGCGCACCCAACAGTCCCAAATACTTCGGTCGTAACGGCAGAACAGCTGCCAGTAACTCTCGGTCCTGCTCGTAGCTGTGAGTCATCAGCACCACAGCATCCTCCGTCCGAATCTCCGGCACATCGATCGAACTGGAGGCGACCACAACACGCTCAGCCTCAGTAAACCGTTCCGCCCGGGCTAACTGCATCCGTCCGTCCATAACGATAACGCTCCACCCGAGAAGCGCACCCATGCTCACAAGCGGCTTCGCATCATCTCCCGCGCCTAGGACAAACAGCCGCTGCGGCGTCCCAATCCGCTCCACGAAGATACCCCGAGGCATATTCTCAACCCAATCCCCTCGCAGAACTCCTGCACGGGCTTCCACCAGTTCAGACTCCGTGAGACATTCGCTGGCGAACACGAAATCTCCATTCGTAGCAAGCACCGCTCGCGCAAGCTGCCTGCTGTTATCAGGCAGCCTGGTCAGAACCGTCGCCTGTTCCCCGGCAAGGCTGCCTTCCAGAGCGGATAGCATCGCGCGACACTCGGGCGTGTTGCCTGGCTCCATCAATAAATCGGCCACACCGCCACACCCGAGCCCGAACGGTATCTCCGCCGTGTCGTCAAACATCGTGGAATACCGTTCAACCACCGCCCCTTCACGAGTCAACCAGAGAGCCTTGCGCACAACCTCGGTCTCCAGGCAACCTCCGCTGACGGTCCCCGCATAATCTCCGCCGGCGGTTAGAAGCAGACGAGCGCCGGGCCGCCGATAACTAGACCCCTCGGTCCGCACCAGCGTTATCAGCACGGTCACGCCGCTCTGCTGCCACAGTCGAACGATCTGCCGACGTTCCATCATGCCGCGACGCGTGCCCTCTCGATTAGAGCTTAGTCCATTTCAAAGCCTATAGAGTGGATGCTTTCTTTGAAGCTCGCCGGTTGAAGTCTTCCGATTTTTTCGCCGTACTCGAATCATCAATGCAAAAAAGGAAAAAGTTTGCTCCTTTTGGGCAAATTCGTTCACGGCCTCATCGAGGGACAGTACCCAGGAATACAACAAACCCCTGCAATTTCATTGTTTTTGAGGATGCTATTGCGGACTGGTTCTCCTAATATTGCAACCATGTGCAAATGATCCGCCAAAAAAATGGCCCATTGACTGCCCTTTGGCACTTCCTGTGCATCACACGGCCCATCACCCAAGTCTGCGGAAGCTTCAACGTCCAAAAAGATTCTAGGCTCGACCAACTCAGTCGGCGTGTTCGACCTGATCCACTTTGCAGGACATCTACCTAGGAGTATCCCCATGCGCCCTACCCGTCTCTCTGGCGTTCGAGTCATCGTTAACCTTATCTTTTCTGTGGCATCGACTCTTGCCCCAACCTTTGCATACTCCCAGGCTCTCATCCCCGTGCAAAGTGGAACACGCTACGCGGGCACGATTACGGCGGGCTTCAATGGAGACTTTGGGTCCGCGACGACGGTCAGCCTTAACACACCCTCCTACATCGTCTTCGACTCGCACGGGAATCAATACATTTCGGACACCCAGAACAACTGCATCCGCAAAATTGATCCTTCGGGTTCAATGAGCACTCTGGTCGGACTCGCCGTCACCGGCACGGGCGACACCTGCTCGACCGCCACCAACAGCACTCCGACCCCCTCCCAGGGCCTTTACCAGCCCACCGGCCTTGCCGTCGACAGTTCCAACAACCTCTACATCGCTGACACAAAACACAACTGCGTCCGTGTGCTCGCCAACGGGTCTGCGGGTGTCGGAGCTCTCACTACCTTTGCAGGTACCTGCGGCTCCGGTCCCTCAACAACGCCAAGCCCCAACGGTCTCGTCCTTGACGCCAGCAATAATCTCTACATCGCGATTCAGGACACAGAAACCCTGCCCGCCGTCAGCACCTACCAGGTTCTTCGTCAGGCTCCCGCCGCGAGCCTCTGTGTTATGGCTGGCGTCCTTTCCGCGCTTGTCCCTAATGCCTGCGCGAGTATTATGGGCAGCGTCGTGCTGAACGCCCCTTCCGGCCTGGCGATTAACGGTATGGGCGATCTCTTTATCGCCGACACCGGCAACAACTGCGTTCGCCGGATCGTCAATCTTGCTACCTACAAGACCGCCGTTGGCCAGTGCTCTAATGACACATCAGGCAACCCCGCAACCGCACTGAACAAGCCCTACGGTCTCACCTTCTCGCCCACGCAATCTCTCTTCATTACCGAAACCAGCCCTGATAATGTGGTCAGTTACATCCTCGGCTCTTCCACCCTGACGATCGCTGCCGGGCTCCCCAACGGCGCTTCCGGTCCCTACAGTCCTACCCAGGACGGTAACTCCGCTGTCGGCACTCCGCTCAACGCACCCCGCGGCATCACCGTCGATAGCTTTGGCAACTTCTCCCTCGCCGACTCCGGCAACAGCATCGCGAGGAAACTCAGTGGCAACGTCATCTTTCCCTCAACTCCCGTTGGCAGCGCCAGCGCTACGATGCCGATTACCTTCATCGTCAACCAGAACGTAAATCTCTCCGTTTCTTCAGGGCTCGACTTCAGTATTACGAGCAACACATGCAGCGGCCTATTGAGCCCGGCCTCACCGGGTTCAATCCCCAATACCTGCCAGGTCTTTGTCCGCTTCACCCCGACTCGTCCGGGACTGCGTAGTGCTCCAGTCACGCTAAGTGACTCAATCTCCGGCAAGATCATCCTTCAGGGCCTTGAAGCCGTGGCTACTGGCTCGCTCAGCGTCTTTACTCCCGGAACAGTGAATACCATCGCTGGCTCCTTAGCTTCTCCTGCCGCAGTCGTAGTTGACTCCACAGGCAATGCGTACGTCCTCGAAGCTGGGACCACCCCAGGCACCGCCGACCTTCTGATGCTTCCTGCAGGTGGCGGCTCACCTAAGATCGTGATCCCACAAGGCGCTGGGCTGCTCACCCCCTCTGCTCTGGCAATCGACTCTGCCGGAAACTTCTTCATCGCCGACGCGAGCCACGGCACAGTCGCTCGTTTCGGCGCCGACGGGACCATTAACACCAGCTATGTCACGGGCCTCAACACGCCAACCGCAATCTACGCGGACGGATTCGACAATCTCTTTATCGCCCAGGCCGGCGCGACCCACAACGTCATTGAGGTCTACGCTGCCGGATCGAGTCGCGTCATCTCTTCCACCTTCGTCTCTCCGAGCGGCCTCTGCATCGACCTCAACGGCATCCTTTACATCGCAGATGCCGGCGGTCACTTCGTCTATGCCGTCGATAAATCCGGCATCCTGCATGAGATCGCAGGGAACGGCACTACCACCACTACTGTTCCCGGCCAGGCAACAGGCACTGCTCTTCTCGCTCCCTCATCTCTCTCCGTCGATGCAGCAGGCGATCTCTACATCGCCGACGCGGCGGCGAATCGCGTGTACACCGTCTTTGCCTCGACCACCAGCAGCGGAAGCAACATCTCCACCGTCTTCGGTACCGGCACCGCGGGCAGCACTGGAGACGGCGGCTTTGCCAATCTCGCCGAGGTCAACGATCCCGTCAGCGTGGCCGTCGACGGCAGCAGCAATCTCTTCGTCGTCGACAAGGGCAACAACTCTATTCGGGAAATCACTTACCCGGCCCCGACAATCGCCTTTGGAACCATTATGGTCGGCCAAAGCTCTCCGGCCATGGAGCAGAACCTCAGCAACTTCGGTACTGACAACCTCAATCTCACTGCTCCGTTCTCCACCTCCGACCCGCACTTCACCATCGATAGCAACTCCACCACCTGCGGAACCACGATCATCGCCGGTTCTACCTGCAGCCTTGGCTTCATCTTCACGCCCACGGGAAATGGACCGCTATCCGCTACCGTCACGCTAGTTTCGAACTCGTTCAACAGCCCGCAGCCCATCCAACTCACCGGAACCGGCAAACTGGTCGCACCGCTCCAATTCACGCTCCCGCCACAGACTGAAATCTATGGCCAACCCTTCCCCGAGACCGTCCTTGTCTCGAACGCCAACCCCGCCCCCACCGGGACCATCACCTTCAGTCTCGGCAAGGAGGTCCTCTGCACCCTTACCACGACCCTTACCCCCACTACAATCTGCAATGCGCCTAACAGCGGCCTCTCCGTCGGCACCTATACAGTCATCTTCAGCTACAGCGGTGACAGCAACTACGCTCCTGCGAACAGCACCGTCACCCTAACTGTGACCCCAGCGCCCCTCACGGTAACCGTCAACAACGCCTCTCGTGCCTACGGAACTCCCAACCCAACCTTCACCGGGACACTCACCGGAGTAATTCCCGGCGATTCGATCCTGGTCTCCTACTCCACCGTCGCGACCGTGACGAGCCCAGTTGGCAATTATCCGATCATCGCTACTTTGACCCCCGTGGGCCAGACTAGCCTGTCCAACTACACCATTACAAAAAACACCGGAACCCTAACCATCACTCAAGCGTCACTCACCATCAACGTCAACAACGCCACTCGTCAGTACGGCCAGGCAAATCCCCCATTCAGCGGCACAGCGCAAGGCCTTCTGAACGGAGACGTGATCACTATCACCTACTCCACGCCAGCCACCATCACTTCACCAGTCGGCACTTACCCGATCAACGCAACGGCCTCCGGTCCAGCCGCAGGAAACTACCTCGTCACAGTGAACGTCGGCACACTCACCATTACGAAGGCACCTCTTACAGTGACGGTGAACAACGCTACCCGGCCCTACGGTCAGCCGAACCCGGCCTTTACCAGCACCGTCACCGGCGCACTCAATAGTGACACCTTCACTAACACGTACTCCACAACCGCCACCATCGCCTCGCCGGTCGGAACCTATCCGATCAACGACGTAGTCGGCGGCCCCGCGGCTTCGAACTACACCATCCAGGTCACACCAGGGACACTGACCATCACAACGGCATCGATCACCCTAAATATCGCTGCTAACAACGCGACCCGTGCTTATGGCGCAGCTAACCCGGCCTTCGCGAGCACAATCACCGGCGCGCTTAATGGCGACACCTTCACCATCATCTACTCAACCGCTGCCACCATCACCTCACCGGTTGGCACGTATCCAATTGTCCCCACCGTCTCTGGCCCAGCGCTTGGCAATTACACCTTGACCAAGACAAACGGCGTTCTCACCGTCACCCCGGCGACACTCACGGTTACTGCGAACAACGCCACCCGCAGCTATGGAGCACCTAACCCGATCTTTTCCGGCACTACCGCCGGCCTGGTGAACGGCGACACTGTCACCACCACCTTCACCACGACTGCCTTAGTCAACTCGCCGATCGGCACCTATCCCATCGCCCCCACCGTCTCCGGCGCCTCTTCGAACTACACCGTCGTCATCGTCGACGGTACGTTGACGATCACCCAAAACCTCAACTCTCTCGTCATCAATGTCGATAGCAAATCTCGTGCCTATGGCGCACCGAATCCCAACTTCACCGGCACCGTCAACGGCGTCCTTCCCGGTGACAATGTGATAGTCACCTTCACCACCCCCGCAACCCCGACCTCGCCGGCCGGGAATTACCCCATTGGAGCGAACGTCTCGGGAACCTCTGCCAGCAACTACATTGCGACCATCCACCCTGGAACGCTCGCCATCACCCCCGAGGCTACCGTCACCACCATCACCAGCTCAGGTTCACCTGCAACCGTCGGAGCCAATGTAACCTTCACCGCCACAGTCACAACCACAACCGGCGTCGTAGCCGGTACGGTCAATTTCTCTGACGGCACGACCCTCCTCGGCACCGGGACCCTGAACAGCGGTGGCGTTGCCACCTTCTCAACCACAACACTCGGTCTTGGCAGTCACAGCATCACTGGAGCCTTCCAGGCCAACACTAACTTCAACGCAAGTTCCGCGACCCTCACTCAGGTCATGACCGCTCCAACCGGCACCTTCACCATCTCCGCCTCGCCCGCAACACAGTACATCAAGGGCGCCGGCGCGACGGTCTATCAAATCACCCTCACCTCCGTGGGAGCCTTCGCCGGCCAGATCAATCTCGCCTGTTCCGGCCTTCCGTCTGACGCGGCCTGCTCCTTCGCAAGCACTCCCACTCTTACGGCGGGTGGCACAGCAACCGTTGCGATGACAGTCAACACGACCGCAGCCGACGCCGAACTTCGCAAGCCACTGCCGCGTAGCTTGACCCCTGCCGACTTCGCGCCCATCACAGCCGCTGCGGTCTTTCCCGTCGAACTCACCGGACTCGGGGTCTTCTTCGTAGGCCTCCGCCGCCGTAAAAAACTGGGCACTCAGAAGATGCATCTTCTGGCTGTCATTCTCTTCTCACTTGCTATTCTTGGCCTAACAGGTTGCGGCTGCCCCAGCACTGCATTCCAGACCTACACCATCAATATCAATGCAACCAGCGCCACCTTTACAGCGCCCGCGCAGTCGACTTCGGTCCTTCTGTCTGTCGGTAACCAGTAATCCCGAACGGCTGCCGCTCACCTTCACCCGGCGTGCGACAGATCTCTGAAATTCGGAAGCAGCCCCGCAGTTGGAGGATACTCCGTTATGCATTCGCAACCAGTGAGCTCCAGTCTCTTGAACGACAGCCCCGCGCGCCTCGGCCTCTCCGTCAAATTCCGGGCCTGCCTTCTCGTCGCCATCACCGTCGTGATGGCCTCGACTCTGCCCGTCGCCGCGCAGGCCGTCAAGACCGGCTCTACCCCGCCACCCGAACCCTCGCGCTTCGATCTTTACGCCGGATACGGCTACCTCCACCCAGTCGACAGCACTATCTTCAACGTCCAATATCAGCCGATCAACCTTGGCGCGGTCTTCAGCGCTACCGGCTACTTCAATCGCTATATCGGTGTCCAGGCTGAAGGCAGCCTCTTCCCCAGCGGCCCCAACGATTGCGTCTTCAACGCGCAAGCCGGACCCATCTTTCGCTATCAGAAGAATCGCTTCGTCCCCTTTGCCCACGTCCTCGGCGGCGGAGCCAAAGTTGGTGGCCCGATCTTCCAGCCGTGCACCTGGGGCTGGGGTGTCACCAGCGGCGTTGGCCTCGATTACATTCTTCCTGCCCTGAACAACCGCCTCGCCATCAGGCCTATTCAAGCTGACTTTTTCTACACTCACGTCAACTTCGGGCCAGCCGATCCCGGCCGAGTAACTGGCGGCGGCATCGGCGACATCTACGCCTATCGTCTCTCTGCTGGTCTTGTTCTCCGTCTTGGACAGGTCACACCCCCGCCGCCCGTCCAGTTAGGTTGCACTGCTCAACCCGCAAACGTCTTCCCAGGCGACCCGGTTATCGTCACTGCGGTTCCGGCAAACCTCGACCTCAGGAAAAACGCCAACTACACCTGGACCACCACCGGCGGCAAAATCACCGGCACAGGCGAATCCATCACCGTCTCCACGGCCGGCGTTCCGGCTGGCGACTACACCATCTCCGGCCACGTCTCCCAGGGCATCCGTCCTGGTCAGCAGGCAAGTTGCACTGCAGGCTTCCGTGTCCACGCCTACGAGCCCCCAACCATCGCTTGCTCAGCGAATCCCAGCACAGTGATGCCGGGCGATCCGTCGACCATCACGTCCGTCGCGAGCAGTCCTCAAAACCGTACCCTCAGCTATTCGTACTCTGCCTCCGCGGGCCAGATCGCAAGCAATACGTCAACCGCAACTCTCTTCACCACCGGCGTGCTTCCCGGCACTATCACCGTCACCTGCAATGTCGTCGATGACCTCGGCAAACAGGCCACCGCCAACACCTCGGTCACCATTACAGCTCCGCCGCCTCTCGTCGCTCCGCAGCCGAGCAATCTCTGCAGCGTCTCCTTCGAGCGCGACCGGAAGCGCCCCGTCCGCGTCGACAACGAAGCCAAGGGCTGCCTGGACGAGATCGCTCTTACTCTAAACCGCGATACCACGTCCAAGCTGGTTATTGTCGGCAAGCACTCCGCTGATGAAACACCGGATGCCGCGGCGCAGCGTGCTCTCAACGTCCAGCAATATCTCGTTGACGAGAAGGGCATCGACCCATCCCGCATCGAGATGCGCACCGGCGGTGAACTCAGCCGCAGCCTTGACAGCGTCCTGCTACCTGCCGGAGCAACCTTCACTCCGGGTGACACCAACACGTTTGATTCGAACTCGGTGAAGCGGCACGGGCAGCCTTACGGGGCACCCAAAACCACAACCAAACCTCACCCCTAGCCAACCTTGGCTTATCGACTTTGCACCACTCATGGAGAGAAGTCACTAGGGCTCCTCTCCATTTTTTTCATGGCTTCACAAGAACTTCAGCATCGTATTGCGACAAAAGCATTTCGGAATCTCTTTCATGAACTCAACAACGACGAACCGTCGCTTCCCACGTCGTCCCTACCCACTCAACGTCGATAATCTGCTAAACTAGCCAAGTCGAAACAGCGATCCACCAAGTCCACCCGCGCTTGAGTATCACGGAAAGCCCTCTTATCGACATCTCACCGCAGCACACATTCGGGGCGTAGCGCAGTCTGGTAGCGCACCTGGTTCGGGACCAGGGGGTCGGAGGTTCGAATCCTCTCGCCCCGACCATTCTTTCATCCGAGCCTTTTCGAAGATTCATGTCGAAGGGCTTTCTCTATGTTGCATTGACGCTTACAGAGTCAATGTCGCGGTCCATGCTGGCCTGCGACATTGGCGCCTTGGCGGTGACCGGCAACGACAATCTCTACATGTTGCATTCTGCGCCTCTCGTCCGCATTTTGTCGGAGCTCGCCTATTTCGAGATCGGCAGCAAGATGTAGTCTAAGAAGCAGACCTGCTCTTACTTCGATCCCTGTTCGTATGCGATTAAATGGAGGCGTGTGATTAACTGGACCTTCGTGCGGCAAGTAGGGCCGTTCTCGTGGCTACTGCGAAATTGCAATCGACAGTTTCATAAGCGCGTGCTGCGGCGCGACATGACTATGAAGCTGCCTACCGGCCTGCGCATGATCCTTCCATTGGCAAGCCATTCGGCTTCCGAAGCCTACGTGACCGGCGCAAACACCGATTGGGGAAGCGAGGCGGTCTTCGCCAAATTCGCCGACGCAGGGCGCGACTGTCTCGACGTCGGGGCGCACATCGGATACTACTCGGCGTACCTTTCGCCACTGGTGCGGCGCGTCTACGCCTTCGAGCCCAGCCTGGAGAACCTGCGCAACCTGCGCAAAAACGCCGCGATTGCAGGCAACATCGAAGTTCTTGACCTCGCGGTCTCATCCTATGAGGGCAAGGCAACCTTCTATATGGGATCGGGCTCTGCCGTCGGCAGCCTGAACGACGTCGGCGGCGAAATGACCGAAGTATCTGTCACCACCATCGACAGTTTCGCCGCAGCACATCCCGCACTGGACGTAGCACTGATAAAGATCGACGTGGAAGGTCAGGATATCGAGGTACTGCGCGGCATGCAGAAGACAGTCGCGAACTATCAGCCTTTGATCCTGACGGAGTGCGACTATTCCAGCGACCTCGTCGCCCTGTGCAGGCGATGGAACTACGGCATCTTCGCGTTTGCATGCGACCGCAAGACGCTCGATACGCGCTTTGAGCAAATGCGCGCCGTGAATGCGGACGATTGGTGCAAGATGCTGTTCCTCGTTCCTGCGCGTCTAAAGCTGGACTTTGAACTGTTGACAAAGACCGGACCAAACGCACGTTGAAGCGGCGCCGGCACGTCAGTCATACGAGATAAAAGCCCTATGCGCTAATCGCCTTCCAGGACCGACTATTTACTTTCAAATTACCCGCTTCAAGTACTCGGACGAAGGTCGAATACATTATTGGCCCAATTCCCAGAAGCTCAATGCGGATCGCGTCGATCTGCTGAGAGCTCGTCGAGTTACCAGCTCCCCCGTTCGCCGAAGATGTCGATCACATGACCCAGCCGCTCAGCGCCTTTCAGCCAATTCTGCTGCAAGCCGGCTTCGACTCGATCCGCGTCGCCTCTCTCGATTCCTTTAATGATGTTCTCGTGCTCTTCGACAGAGAGGTGTAGATCCTTAATGATCGAGCTCGCATAGAGCCGCCAGTACCGTTCTGCCTGCGGTTCAATCGCTCCGTGGAGCGTCAGTAGTCGGCTGCCCGCCCCCTTATGCACAATCAGCCGATGGAACTCTCGGTCCAGATCGAATATCTCCCCTTGTTTCCCGCCACGGCCTTCGCATATCTGAAGCAACCGTTCGTTCAGCCTTCTCAACTGAACACAAAGCTCCGTTCGCTTTGCCGCCGGCAACACCGCAACGCCACGTCCCGCGATCCCTTCCAGGGTTCCAATGATGAGATAGAGTTCATTCGCATCCTCCTTCGTCAGGGGAGCAACAATCATCCGCGATTTGCTGATGCTCCGATGCTCAAGAATGTACCCCTCGCGCTGCAGCCAGTGGATTGCGCCTCGCACCGGAGTCCTGCTCATATTCAGCCGCTCCGCCAGATCGGCCTCCAGTATCCAGGTTCCGGGAGACAGCCGGCCATGGACAATCAGTTCACGAATCTCACGGAACGCTGTCAGAAGGCTCGTGCCATGCTCGGCCTTCACTCGTTCCATCGATCGAGGCGCTGCTTTAGCTTTTTTTTTCATCGGTTCCAATGAGCACAATTACAAAGGAATAAGCTTGTATATGCCACTCTAACGCAAGGTCGCAAAAAATAATCCAGGATCTCATCCTAAAAAGTATCCAAAATTGTAGACAATGTAAAATTACGATAGGAGGCATGATGCAAAAGGGTTGGGTAGAGGTGATTGACTCCCACACAGAAGGGGAGCCTACGCGCGTCGTCATCTCCGGTGGCCCTGATCTGGGAACAGGAGATATACCGAGCCGCGTGCAGCGTTTCCAGCAAGAGTTCGATGACTTCCGGCGTGGCGTCGTCTGTGAGCCGCGTGGGTCCGAGGTCGTCGTCGGTGCTCTGCTCTGCGAACCCATCGATCCCCAGTCTGCCACAGCCGTAATCTTCTTCAACGACGTCGGGTACCTTGGAATGTGCGGGCACGGAACAATCGGCGTCGTAACAACACTGGCCTACATGGGAAGGATCGGCCCGGGGCAGCACCGAATCGAAACACCCGTAGGAACCGTCTCAACCTCTCTCCATCAAGACGGACGCGTCTCCGTCTCCAATGTCTCCAGCTACCGGTTTCGCGCGTCCGTGCCCATTGATGTCCCCGGTTATGGCCGTTTTACCGGCGATATCGCATGGGCCGGAAACTGGTTCTTCCTCATCGCAGAAGATCCCTTCGATCTTTCCCTCGCCAACCGCACCGAGCTTGTCGCCGCCTCCACCGCAATTCGTTCCGCTCTTGTCGACTCCGGCATCACCGGCGAGCGCGGCGCCACCATCGACCACATCGAATTCTTCTCCGCACCCCGATCCCCCCGCGGTTCCTCACGAAACTTCGTCCTTTGCCCCGGAGCGTCCTTCGACCGCTCACCCTGCGGCACCGGCACCAGCGCCAAGATGGCCTGCCTCTACGCCGACGGCAAGCTTGCTCCAGGAGATATCTGGATACAGGAAGGCATTCTCGGCACCATCTTCGAAGGCAGAATCATCGGAACTCCAAACGGTCACATCCGCCCCGAAATCACCGGCCGCGCCTGGATCACCGCCGAATCCAGATTGCTCTTCCAAAACTCCGATCCCTTCGTCGGCGGTATTGCATTCTGATGAAGAGCTACGACGTACTTATCGTCGGCGGCGGAATCGTAGGCTGCGCCTGTGTACACGAGTGCGCCGAGGCTGGTCTGCACGTCGCCCTGGTGGAAGCCAACCTTCCCGCCGGAGGAGCGACCGCCGCAGGCATGGGGCACCTCGTCGTCATGGACGATTCGCCTGCGCAACTCGATCTGACGCGCTACTCCCGCTCTCTCTGGCAACAATTAATTCCCAGGCTTCCCGACACCGTCGAATATGAAACCCGCGGCACACTCTGGGTAGCGGCAGACGAAGCGGAGATGGCCGAAGTCCACGCAAAGCATTCGACATACACCGCTGCAGGAGTGCGCGCCGAAGTCCTCAACGAGGCCGAAGTAGCAACCGAAGAGCCCATGCTCAGACACGGACTCTCCGGTGGACTCCTCGTCCCCGACGACGCAGTCATCTATCCTCCCGCCGCATCCGGCTGGCTTCTCGAGCAGGCCCTCGCGCTTGGCGCAACCATATTCTGCGGTTCCCCTGCCATCTCTGCAAAGAACGGCGAACTCCGGATGGCCGACGGCACCACCCTGCAGAGTAGCTGCATCGTCCTTGCCACCGGAACAGATTGTTCCCTCTTACCCAACTTGCCCATAAAAAAACGCAAGGGACACCTCCTCATCACCGACCGTTATCCCAACTTCCTTCATCACCAACTCGTGGAGCTCGGATACCTCAAGAGCGCTCATACTCTGGACACAGATTCGGTCGCGTTCAACATTCAACCGCGCCGCACAGGACAGCTCCTGATCGGGTCATCGCGTCAATACAACAGCGAAGACCCCAGCTCCGAGTCCCGCATCCTCACCCGCATGCTCGAGCGTGCCCAGAGTTACATGCCCGATCTTGCAAAGCTCTCCGGGCTGCGCGTCTGGACCGGCTTCCGCGCAGCAACACCCGACAAGTTACCGCTAATCGGGCCAGCCGAAGGCCTCAGCGGCGACCGAACTCTCTGGCTCGCCGCCGGTTTCGAAGGGCTCGGCATCACCAACGCGCCAGCTGCCGCTCGCCTCCTCACCGACCAGATACTCGGACGCGCCTCAAAGATCAGCACCACTCCCTACCTGCCCCAACGGATGACCACCCAGGCCACCGCACATGCCTGAGAGCGTAACGATATGGGTCAACGGAACGCCTGTGTCAATGGACGCCGGATCGATGATCTCTGCGGCGCTTCTCAAGGCAGGAGTGCCATGCCGTCGCTCCGTCACCGGCGAACCGCGAACAGCACTCTGCGGCATGGGCATCTGTTTCGAGTGCCGCGCCACCGTAGACGGCACGCGGCATCGCCGCACTTGCCAGATCCAATGCCGCGAAGGCATGGTGGTCGAATCGAAACAATGAAACACGCAGATGTCATCGTCGTAGGCGCCGGACCGGCCGGCATCGCTGCTGCCACTGCCGCAGCGCGCCACAGCCGAAGTGTCCTTCTGCTCGACGACAACTCTGCCGCCGGAGGACAAATCTGGCGAGCTGGCGTCGAACCACCCAGCCAACATACGAACAAAGGAGAAAACGCCAGAAGAGACAGTGCGCTCAAAGAACTCGCCTCCTCAGGTGCAACTCTTCTCTCCGGTTGCCGCGTCTTCGATGCCCCAGCCCCGCAAACCCTACACGCCCTGCGTGAAACCGGCAACGCTACAGAAGTAATCACCTTTCAGTACGAGCGCCTCATCCTGGCCACAGGAGCACGCGAGCGATTCCTTCCCTTCCCCGGCTGGACTTTGCCCGGGGTCTTCGGAGCAGGCGGCCTGCAAGCGCTAGTCAAAGGCGGCTATCCCGTCCAGGGCAAACGCATCGTCGTGGCGGGCTCTGGGCCGCTCCTGTTAGCCGTTGCCGTTCATCTCCGCGAATTTGGCGCGCATATAACCAGCATCGCGGAACAAGCCCCCATCTCACAGCTCGCACCCTTCGCTGCTTCGCTCTGGTCTCATCCCTCAAAAATCCTGCAAGGCCTCGGCTATCGCGCAGCTCTTGGAAAAACCCCCTACCGTACCGGCTGCTGGCCGGTCAGCACTCTTGCAAACGAAACAACTGGCCTCCTCAAAAGTGTCAGGCTCACCGACGGACGGAAAACCTGGGACGAGCCCTGCGATCTCCTCGCATGCGGCTTTCACCTCGTCCCCAACACCGAGCTCCCGTCTCTCCTCGGCTGCAAACTTCGCGGCGGCTTCGTCGAAGTAGACGAGCAGCAACAAACCTCCGTCGCCAACATCTACTGCGCTGGAGAGCCCACCGGAATCGCCGGACTCGAAGCAGCTCTCCTGCAGGGAGAGATCGCCGGACTAGCCTGCGCAGCAGAACCCACCACGCATCTCCACTCCCGCAACGCCGCCGAACAAAAATTCGCCACTCGCCTCGATACAGCGTTTCGTCTCCGGCCAGAACTCCGTCTGCTCCCCACACCTGAAACCATCGTCTGCCGCTGCGAAGACGTCACCTGCAAGAACCTCGCCGCCCGCACCGGATGGACCGACGCAAAACTTCAAACTCGCTGTGGCATGGGTCCATGTCAGGGACGCATCTGCGGCCCCGCAACCCTGACACTCTTTGGATGGACCCCGAAGTCGATCCGGCCGCCCTTATTCCCCGTTCCCGTAAGCGCGCTTTGCTTTCACGATTCCCAACACAACGCAACTGAGGAGAATGCATGATCTGGTCTGGCGTAATGCCCGCAATGACAACACCGTTTGACAACAAGAACAACAGCCTCGCCGTCGACCACCCCTTTCTCGCCCAGCACGCCGCCTGGCTCCTCGGCAACGGATGCACCGGCCTTGTCATGCTCGGCTCACTCGGCGAAGGAGCGACTCTCGAAAACTCCGAAAAAATCGACATCCTCAAAACGGCCGTGCGAGTCTCCGCGGGAAAGACACCCGTCGTCGCAGCCATCTCCTCCCTCTCCACGGCAAACGCCGTCCGCCTCGCGAAAGAGGCCGAGCAGGCAGGTTGCCAGGCACTCATGGTTCTCCCGCCCTACGTCTACACCTCCGACTGGCGCGAGATGAAGAATCACGTCTCAACCATCATCGCGGCAACGCCCTTATCCTGCATGCTGTACAACAACCCCGTCGCCTACAAGACAGATTTCCTGCCGGCAGAGATCGCCCAACTCGCGGCAGAACACGCGAACCTCAACGCTGTAAAGGAGTCCAGCGCCGACGTCCGACGCGTCTCAGCCATCCGCGAAGTCCTTGAAGATCGCCTCGACATCTTCGTCGGTGTCGACGACCTTCTCGTCGAAGGCGTCAACGCGGGAGCCAAAGGCTGGGTCGCCGGCCTCGTCAACGCCTACCCTGCGGAGTCAGTCGAACTCTTCCAACTCGCCCACGCCGGCAAGAGCAAAGAAGCCTTCGAACTCTACCGCTGGTTCCTCCCTCTACTCCGCATGGACACCGTGCCAAAGTTCGTCCAACTCATCAAATGGGTGCAGGAGCAGGCAGGCGTAGGCTCCGCACGAGTCCGCTCCCCGCGCATGGAGCTGGTCGGCAAAGAACTGGAGATCGCCGAAGCCACCTTCAAAACCGCTCTTGCCAACAGGCCAAAAGTCGCCGAGAAGCCATTCTCCAGCTTCAAAGGAGCATAGTCACGCCAACTCCGCTACTGCATCAAGGCGTTGCAGTCTCAGCCGGATGAGCCGTCTTCTTCGGAGCTTTGCGCTTTGCATGAAGAAAATCAACCAGGTCCGTAATCTCGTCTGGCTGCAGAACATCGGAAAATGCAGGCATGGCAGCGCCGCCATCATGAATCTGGTGTTCGATCTGTGCTTTGCTCAAACGTTTCCCCACAACGCTCAAATCCGGTCCAAGCTCCCCACCCTGACCATTCACTCCGTGGCAATGTTCACACCCTTTCTCATGAAAGAGCGCGGCTCCAGACTTCTTACTTTCGCTCGAGTAGGCCTGAACAACCGGTGTCGACCGTCGCGGCAAACCGCAAAGGAGAGCGATTACAAATAAAACAAAACAGAGGGCGATCAGAAATTGCGCGGGAGCTTTGCAGCGCTTCCCTAAGAAAGAAAATAACTTTCGGTAATTGTTCATCGTGAGGAAGACAGCCGTCATATCGGAGAGCGAGACTAGGATATACCTTCGTTTCGACTAGAAGGAGTCCCCGCTCATCGACGAAGATGTCGGAGCGACGATCCGTGGCGAAACACCGCCAGGCTTCATCGGCATGTCGAGTTCGTGGGTGTGCCACATCGTGTTTTCGTTCGCGGTCTCCGGGTGTTTCCTCAAAAACTCCAGAGCATAAGTGCCCGCGCCAGGATCATCCTTTTGGTCCGCAAAGATCGCGGACTGCTGCTTGGCCAGCTCCTTCATGCCAAGCCTCCGGTAAACAATAGAAAGAATATAGTGAGCGGACAGATCATCCGGGTCAATCGCCTGAACCTTCTCATATTCCGTGCGGGCCAGATCATACTTATGGAACTGGTAGTAAGAGAATCCCAGTTCACGATGCGCATCCCGCGACTGCGGAAAACTAGCTGCGACCTTCTGCAGATCGGCGATCGCCATATCCATGTTTCCCAAATTGCGTTCCACCAGAGCCCGATAATAAAGGGCCCGCGCATTTCCCGGAGCAAGCGTCAAAGCCTTTTCAAGGTTGACGCGAGCGTCGTCGTACCTCTGCCATTGAATCTCTACGATCCCAAGATTGGTGTAAGCATCGCCATAATCTGGCCGCAGCTTGGCTACATGCTCAAACGCATCGTTTGACGCGGCATACTGCTGCGCATCGAGCAGAGCGATACCGTAGTTGTTCCACCGCATCCACTCCTTGTTCTCGGCCGGCCCCGGAGCAACAGGCTTGTTGCCGCCGGTTTGAATCGTCCGCGTCTGCGACACCATGTCGACGATCGGCTGCTCGTAGTGCTTGCTCATCCCGAAGTCCATGAAGTGTTGATCGAACCGGCGGTACTTCACCGTGGCCGTTATTGTGATCGGACCAACCTCCGCAGGCGGCATAACAAACGTGTACCGCACAAGCTGAGAACGCCCGGATTGAATCGTATTGTTATAAGCAACGACGCGGTTAGTCCACACCTGGTGCAAATCGTTGAGACCGCCGTTCACGTTAACCAGCCGGTTGGTAAAGCTATGCGCGCGCTCATCCAGATCGCCGCCGGGCTTGATGAAGCCGCTCTGGTGCAAAATCTTGCCCGTCGCATCTTTGACCGTAAACTCAACCCAGGACTCATACATATCCCGTTGTTCCGGCACATGGCTATGCGCGATCCCCTTGTTCTGGATGACAACATCGGCGGTAATCGTCTCGCCAGCAGCAAGGGAAAAATCGGTCAGCCCCAGCGGAGCAATGACTCCCTTCAACAAGGCGCTCTCAGACTCTCCGCGCTCCAGAGCGAAGACGTCGACATTGAAGACATTGTTCTGCAGAAACTGCACAACCCGCGCAGCCTGTTCGTCAAAACCGTAGATCTTCGGAATAACCGTATTCGCCCCCAGCCAGCGATGCGAGGCAAGCTGCCCTTTCTTCGCACCGGAGTCGGGCAACTTCAAGCCCTCGCGCTGCATGTGGCACGTCTGGCAGGTTGAAACCGAATCCTTCACATAAAACGGCAACGGTGACTGTTTCGCGAAGGAGGAGTTTTGCCACTCGTCATAAAGAAAGATCGCGCGCTGCCACTTGTAATCGTTGAGAGCGCGGGGCAAAGCCGCCTTGTGGCACGACGAGCAAAACTCCGGCGTACGATAAAGGTCCCTCATCACGGCTTTGCTATGCCGATCCAGGTGAGCAAGAATCTCGCCATCCGAAACCTTCCGCGTAATCGGCTTGCCATCTTCGTCAACCAGAACCGCGGGCACGCCCATCACATAGCTTCCCGTGCCTCGCGTATCCACCTTCTGGATCGAGTGGCAGACCATGCAGGTGACTCCGTCCTGGTCATACGGACGCTTCTTCGGTCCTGCCTGCGTCAAGGCTCCCGCTACCAGAGCGATAGGATCGTGACAACCCTCGCAATGACGCGAAAACTCAATCCCCTTCGAGTCATTCAGCAGCCCAACATTCTTCAGGTAATAAGGAACCCGATTGGCATTCGAATGCGCCGACTCGCGCCACTGCTTATGACTCTCCTGATGGCAATGGCCGCAATATTCCGCTGTTGGAAAGACCTTCGGATCCAGAAACTCGCCATTGTCGGTCGTTGCATTGGAGGGCAGAAATGGAAACTCTTTCCCATAGCGATAGTTATACTTAGCCGCAACTTTTTCCGTGTACTCCTGTCGCGCCGCCGCCGCCTCATCCGCCTCGCTGCTGGCCTTCACTCCGCTCGGGACGAGCATCAACATACCTGCAAGCCCCATCCCAACAACCAGGACAAGCGCCCCCACACCGCGTCGATCTTGTATCGTTAGTTTCGACATCACAACCGTTACGAAGCCGCGATAGAAACCTTGCCATCTCGGTAATTAGCAGATTCCCGGGCGAACAAAATCATAGCTTCTTTGCTGCAACTGCGGCTCAACCAAAAGATTGATCCGCAAAAATTTATCGTCATGGCTCCGGCGACCGCGGATTACCTTAAAAGGAACCGGAAAGACTGTCGTGAACGCATCGCGAACTGAAAACAGCCGGGTTATCGACGCCCACCATCACCTCTGGCGCTACTCCGCCTCCGAATATCAATGGATCGACGACAGCATGGCTGCGCTGCGCCGCGACTTCCTCCCCTCCGACCTCGTAGTCGAACTCGCGAACGCCGGAATCGACGGCGCCGTGACCATCCAGACGAGACAGACGCTCGAAGAGACACGATGGCTCCTCGAACTTGCGCAAAGCTGCAAACAGATTCGCGGCGTCGTAGGATGGGCTCCCATCGCAGCTTCCGATTTTCAGGACTCACTCCATAAATTCGCAGCCCAGCCCAAGTTCGTAGGCTTACGCCACATCGTGCAAGCTGAACCACAAGGCTATCTCGATGGCGCAGACTTCAACCGCGGCATCCGCGACCTGCTTACAACCGGACTCGTCTACGATCTGCTCATCCTGCAAAGCCAGCTAGACGAAGCCATCCGTTTCGTCGATCGTCATCCGCAACAACGATTTGTTCTCGACCACATCGCAAAACCGAAGATTGCAGCCCGCGAGATCGAACCCTGGAGCACCCATATCCGCGACCTCAGCAAACGCAGCCACGTATATTGCAAACTCTCCGGCATGGTCACGGAAGACTCCTGGTCAAACTGCTCGCTCGAATCCTTACGCCCATACCTCGATATTGCGGTCGAAGCATTCGGCCCTGATCGCCTGATGGCCGGCTCTGACTGGCCAGTATGCCTCGTGGCAACCAGCTATCCTCAGTGGTGGACGATGCTCCAAAATTATTTCGCGATCTTCAGCGAGAGCGAACGAGCCAGCATCTTCGGTGCGACCGCCATCAAAGTCTACGATCTGGAATGATCTGAAATTGGGAGAGCAACGAAGAACATGTCACGCAATTCAACGAAGATGGAAAGTAACGAAGAGCGCTACCGGCAAGCCGTAGAGTCGTCCGGACCTCCTCTCCCAAAATCGCCGCGGCCCATCGTGATCCTCGGCGCCGGCGGCATCGTTCGAGCGGCCCATCTGCCTGCCTACGCCAAGGCAGCTCTCCCGGTCATCGCAGTTGCCGATCCCATCAGCGGAAAAGCCGCCGGGCTAGCCGCGGAAAAGGGCATCGCACGCGCATTTGATTCAATCCGGGAAGCTGTCCGCTTCGCCCCACCCGACGCGATCTTCGACATCGCAGTCCCAGCCTCGCAGATCATGACCATCCTTCCCTTGCTTCCAACTCGCGCCGCCGTTCTCATCCAGAAGCCCATGGGCGAGACACTCGACGAAGCCCAATCCATCCGCGACCTCTGCCGTCAGCGTGGCTTAGTCGCCGCCGTCAACTTTCAACTGCGCTACTCCCCAAACAACCTCGCAGCCGTCGCGCTCCAGCAGGCGGGATTGCTCGGCGAACTCCACGATATCGAAGTGCAGGTCCGAACCTGCACGCCGTGGAAGCTCTGGACGTTTCTAGCCACCGCACCTCGTCTCGAAATCCTCTACCACAGCATTCACTACCTCGACCTCATCCGCTCCTGGCTCGGCAATCCTCAAGGCGTCTACGCAAAGACAGCCAGAAATCCGCAAACAGCGGCACTCGCCGCCACCAAGTCCACAATCATCCTCGACTACGGCGACTGGAAGCGAGTCTTCATCGTCACCAATCACGGCCACGACCTCCCGCGCGAAACTCATCGCAGCTTCGTGCAATGGGAAGGAACAGGAGGCGCCATCCGCATAGACATGGGTGTAAACCTCGACTACCCAAAGGGCGTGCCCGACACCCTCTCCTACGCCGAGCGCGGCGCGAGCACCCAATGGAAGAGTCTTCCCGTCAAAGGCAACTGGTTTCCGGACGCATTTATAGGCAGCATGGGAGCGTTGCAGTCTTACGTCGAGGGATCAACCCCCGACCTGCCGATCGGCTTCGAATCAGCCTACGAAACCATGGCTCTAGTGGAAGCAGCCTATCGCTCCAGCGCCCGTCAGGCCGAACCGCTACCGCTCTAAGCAGTCACAGCGCAATGCATTTTGAAGAGGCCCCGAACTTGCTGTTGCTCGTTTTAAATCTGTGTACTCTATGTAAATCCGTGTTAAGTCTCTAATCTTGAAGCAACGGAAATCACCCCGTAACCACCGTACACTTCTTCACAAAATCCGGATCGATATCAACCCCGAACCCAGGACCGGAAGGCACCTGGATCACGCCATTGCTGTCACTTCGCAAGCTCGACGTCTCGCAGTGATAAGGCAGCTCCGTATTGAACTCCTTGAACTCGTGATACGGGCCCGAGTTCGGAATCGCCGACACGAAGTGCATCATATAGACATAGCCCAGTCCCGTCGAAGAGATATGCGGAATACACTGCTTGCCAAACGCATTCGCCATCCGCGCCACCTGCATGCAGCGAATCATCCCGCCAAAATAAAACATATCCTGCTGCACAATCGACAGCCCGCCATTGGCAACCAGCCAGCGGAAGTTATGCGTGCTCGGCTCCTGTTCTCCGCCTGCAATCGGAATCTCAAGCGCATCGGCCACGGCCTTCGTCTCTTCGTACCAATCGAACGGCACAGGCTCTTCATAAAACGCGTATTTATACTCCTGCATCAGCTTGCCGATCGGAATCGCCTCGGCAGCCGTATAAGAACCGTTCGAGTCAGCCGAGATAATCATCTGGTCGCCAAAGGTCTTGCGCACCAGCGGAATCAGCTTCTCGCTTCGTCCCACAGGACTCTCCGGGTGCGACATCCGCCCCCCAAGCTTGAACTTAATTGCCTTCGCGTTCGAGATCGCCACATCGCGCTTCAGATGCTCAATCGTCTCCTCCGCCGTAATGTCGCGCTCACCGTTAGCCTGATACACCGAAATCCTGGTGTTATAAATCTTGTCGCCGATCAAAAGCCCAATCGGCCGTTTCGACATCTTGCCGAACAGGTCCAGAATCGCAAACTCAATCGTCGCAATCGGCACCCAGATCGCCAGCCCTTGCGCCTTATAGTTACTTTCATAAACCGTCGAAGCGGGAATCAGCTCCTCGATATCGCGCGCATCCTTCCCAATAAAAAACGGCGCGATGTGCTTCACGAACATCGGATACAGCACCTCCATCTGCTGCGCATTCGAGACAGAGATACCCTCGTGCCCATCCTTCGACCGCACGCGGCACAAATACTGCTTCTTATTCCGCAGCAGCTCAATCGACTCGATAATCACCGGATCAGGAAACAGTTCGCGCTTGAAAACCGGCTCCTTCAAAATCGCGTCAAGCTTCGCGTACCGTTCTTTCAGCGTGCCAGGCAGCCCATGACGCGGCGCATTCAAGAACTGTGCCGCTGCAGCCGAAGGCATAGCCGCGGCAACTGCACCGCTCGATAGTGCGGCCGTAAGAAACTGACGACGGTTCGTGTTCATGCAACCTCCAAACAACAGTTCAACATGCGCTGCCAAAACATCGCCAAGCCTCCGGTCAGGTGCGGTTGAATCGGTTACGCGCAAAGTAAACCGAAAGACGCACGATCGTTTCTGCAAACGAGAAATAGTTTCGCAAATTCATCGGAAGCCAGCCGGAGCGGAAATAAAAAAGGCCGCCGCGAATCCATCTCGCGCGGCGGCCGGGGAAAACTTTTTGGCTTACTCTCCGTTCTGGTTGCTGGAGTCCGTATGCACAACCCGGTAGCTCGCATTGCCCTGCGACCAGACCAGAAGCAGCAGATCCTTGCCAGCCGGAACCGCATGAGCCTCGTTCACAAACTGCTCCGCCGAAGTAACCGGTTTGCGGTTCACTTCGAGAATCACATCGCCCGAAACAAGCCCCGCATCCTCCGCCGGGCTCGCGGGACGTACACTCTCGACCGCCACACCATTCACCTGCTGAGGAACATGCAGTTGCTGCCGCACATCCGGAGTCAGCTCAGCAACAGCCAGGCCAAGCTTGCCCTTCTGCGGACCAGCCGAATCGCCATCGTTGGCAACCTCGGCGTCCTTGTGGAACTCGCCCACCTTCACGCTGAGCGTCTGCGCACTTCCATTGCGGAGAATGCCCAGCTCAATCGTCGTTCCGGGAGTCGTCTCGCTCACGGCAACCTGCAACGCGCTGCCGTTCTCGATCTTCTGACCGTTCAGCGAATCGATCACGTCGCCGTTCTTCAACCCCGCGCGACTGGCCGGAGAATCAGGCGTAACCTGCGCGGCAATCGCGCCCGTCGCCGTCTTCAGATTGAAGAAGCCTGCATTCGCCGGCGTCACATCGTTCAGGCTGACACCAAGATAACCATGGTGAACAACTCCGCTCTTGATCAGTTGCTCTGCCGTCGCGCGCACAAGCTGTGCCGGAATCGCAAAGCCGGCCCCCGCAAACGATCCGCTGTTCGAGATGATGAAGGTGTTGATCCCAACCAGCTCGCCATGCGCGTTCACCAGCGCGCCGCCGGAGTTGCCCGGATTGATCGCAGCATCGGTCTGAATATATCCACCCGGCTTCCGCGCATCATCCCGGTAAGGATTCTCCCGGTTCACCGCGCTCACAATTCCGCGCGTCACCGAGTTCTGGAAGTAACCAAAAGGACTGCCGAACGCCAACACCGTCTGCCCTGGCTTCAGCTTCGTCGAATCGCCCCACGCAATGCTCGGCAGATCATGCGCATCCACCTTCACCACAGCGAGGTCAGTCAGCTTATCCACGCCAACCAGCTTCGCAGTCAGCACGCGCCGATCGTTCAACGTCACGCGCATCTGCAGCGCGCCATCAACCACGTGATTGTTCGTCACAATATAGCCATCAGGAGAGATAATCACGCCGCTGCCAATCCCATGCTCGATCTGCGGCTGCTGCGGACGCTGCATCTGTCCGCCAAACGGTCCGTTCGGTCCAAAGAACTGGGCAAATCCAGGAGGAACACCCTGAGGTGCGCCACCCTCCTGGCCCTGGTCCTGCTCTCCGCCAACCTCACGCTCCGACGATCCACGCGAAGTCACTTGAATATTCACGACCGCAGGCGAAACCCGCGACGCAACCGCCTCGACGGCGTTATCCAGAGAGACCAGCGCAGACACACTGTTGTCATCCATCGGCTCCGCTGACGGCAACATCGCCGCATGAACGCCATCGTGATGAAGGAACATCCCAGCTCCCAGCACCAGCGCCAGGGCAGCTCCGGCAGGAACGCCAACACGCCCTGCCTTACCAACTAGTTTATTAGTTTCAAGAGACATAATCGTACCTCGGTAAAGGGTTAAAACAGCTTGGTTAAAGTTGAATGACGAGCCAGCCGCCAGGAGTCCGCACGGCTGCATACGAAGTTGAAATCACACGTTCCTCGGCCACCGCAAAAACCACTCGCGGCACGTCCGTCTCATCCCACGAGGTCAGCACCAGCAGGTTCTGCGCGCGCCGGGCCTGCATCGCAACCCGGCTCTGTAAAACCGATGGCGCGCTGCGGCGTTTTTTCACAACCTTCTTAACCGGAACTGCAGGACGCTGGGGCGAATCCATCAGCGCGGCTCCGCGGCTCACCGGCATCATCGCCTTCAGCAACGTCTCATGCGGCGCTCCCACCATGCCGCTCTGCCCACGAAACGCCACGGTCTGCCCGTCAGTCCCAAACATCTTTCCGGAGCCAACCGATGCAGCCGCAACCGGCAATGCAGCCCGCGAGAACGAAACAAACTGCGGGCACCGCGCCAACTCAGCAGAGCCGCCCAGCAGCGCCGCGACAATCAGGCCCATCACTACCCGCGCCTGTGTCCGGCCCATCACGTCGCCGCCTCGCAAAATGCTCTGCACCCGCCGAGCCAGCTCAGACTGCCTCTCCCACGCGCCCAGCGAAAGCGCAACCGCCCGTCGCCCCAACCGGTGCTCCGCCAGATTGGTCAGGCACGTAGCATAGGCCTTCGGAGCCTTCGTCAACCGCAACACCTCGTCATCGCAGGCAAGCTCGCGCTCCAGGCAAAGCCGTCGCTCAATCCACATCAGCACCGGATTCAACGGAAACACGACGAGGCTCACCTTCTGCAGCAGGTTGATCCAATCATCCGCCCGCCGCAGATGCCCAACCTCATGCAGCACAATCTGCCCAAACTCCGCAGTCGTCAGTTGCGCAAAGATATCCTTCGGAATCAGAATCCGCGGCGAGAAAAATCCAATCACGCTCGGCCGATCGACTTCGCTCGAAGTGCAGATCTGCACTCCATCGAAGCCGGCCGCCTGCAACACCTCATCGCACCCTTCAACCACCTCAGCACGCTTCCAGATCCCATGCAGACGCACAGCGCTCACCGCCAGCTTCATGCCGCGCGCAAGCGAAGCAGCCAGCCAGATGCCGGCAATGACAAAACTCCAGCGCACATCCACATGCACCAACGCAGCGCGCCCCGGCGCAGCAACGCCGGAATCCAAAGAATACGCATGCACCAGCGGCAACACCGCCAGGACCCCAAACACCGCCGTCCAGATCGCAAACCGCACCGCCGCCGTAGTCTTCGGAACGAACCGCAGACAAACGCCAACCCCAGCCGCAAGCACAATCCCTTCCCAAATCCCCGACACGAACGAGTTCGCGACCAGACGCGACGCGCTCTCCACACCCTGCATGAGGTTGATATCCATCATTCGCCATCCCCCACGCGGTCATCCGCCGCAGCAGCAATCGCCTCTTTCAGGCGTTGCAACTCATCAGGAGTCACCTCATCGTCGCCCAGCAGCGAGAGCAGTAGCCGCTCCCGCGAATTGCCAAAAAAACGCTGCATCGTATGCCGAATCTCAGACCGGCTGGCCTCATGCTCCGCCACGCAGGGCACATACAGAAACGCCCGCCCTTCCTGCCGGTGCTGCACATATCCCTTTTGTTCCAGAATCCTCACCGTCGTCAGCACGGAGTTATACGCCAGAGCCTCACCCTCCGGCATCGCCGCCACCAACTCCCCCACCGCCGACTCGCCACGCGCCCACAGAATCTTCATGAGCCGCAACTCAGCCTCCGTCAATGTGATGGACTTCCTGGGTGGCATATCCAATCTCGCATTCGCCCCCGGAAACCATCCTCAGAAGGCCCAAACTATACCTGAGACGGATCAACTAATCGATTAGTTAGCAAGCCTCCCAAAAAAATAAATCTCACAAAAGAGGAAAAAAACAGAAGCCGGAAAATGTGCCCACAGGAACCACGTTATGACCACACAATCACCACAAATAACCACCCAAAAACCACATTAAAACCCTATGGAAAACGCAATCCCCCCTGTAAAAACGCCACTCCCGCCACAGAATAAAAAATCCGCTAACTCCAGCGCCGTCTCAAATAATTCAACCGCAGAACGTCACTTCACCAGCTCCCGGTAATCCTCCCTCACCGGGGTAAACACATCCAGAACCTCCGAAGCCTCCAGCGCCGAAGCCTGATGCTCCACCCCACCGTCAACGACAAAGCTATCCCCGGCGCGAACATCAAAAACTCGTCCACCCACATCCACCCGAATCGCCCCACTCACCACATACACCAACTGATGATGCGGATGGCTATGCCGCGCCCCCACCCATCCGTTCTCAAAAAAGTGCCGCACCAGCATCAACTGATCGCTATGCGCCAACACCTGCCGCGTCATCCCCGCCTCAGGCGTAAAGCTCTTCGCATCGCCCGTCTTCACAAAACTCATATCAATCACACTCATCGACTCATCCTCATAAGGTAGCTTGGCCGAGAAAAATCCAGCCACACATTTACTCTGACACAAGGAGGAAGCCTAAGCGATGATCCACCTCGATCGGCACCTTCCTTATGCGCACTGAATCAGAACTAATTCTGAAGAGTCGCCAGGTCATTCGGCCGTCTTCTCGCTGCTGGCTTCGAGTTTTCCTTTCCTCAATGGCCCACCGCCGCCCGCGATCTCGTCTCACGCTGGAAAGCACGAAATTTTTCTGGGTAAGTCCCAGGGGCCGTAGTATCGTCTCTTCCATGACCGTAGGCGACGCGAACGATCTCCGGAGAGGGCTCGAAAATAACGAGATCGTCCCGTACTTCCAGCCTCTTGTAGAGCTTCGCACCGGTTTCCTCCGCGGCTTCGAGGCCCTCGCCCGCTGGCAGCATCCGCGACGCGGCCTAATCCCGCCAAACGAATTCATCCCTCTCGCCGAATCCTCCGGCCTTCATGGCCTGCTCACCGGTAAACTCCTCAGCGCAGTCTTCGCCGCCGCCAGAGACATCCCCGAACACCTCTCCCTCTCGGTCAACATCTCGCTCACCCAGCTCACCGACCTCACGCTCCCGAAACACATCTTCTCGGCCGCCCAGCATGCCAACTTCCCCTTGCAGCGCCTCGTCCTCGAAATCACCGAGAGCGCCCTGGTCGGTAACACCGAACATGCCGGCCGCATCGCAAATGAGCTAAAGGAGCAGGGACCGCGCCTCGCCCTCGACGACTTCGGTACAGGCTACTCGAGCCTTCGCCACCTCCAGGTCCTTCCCTTCGACGAACTCAAGATCGACGCCAGCTTCGTCCGCTCCATGACGCACACCCGAGAGAGCAGAAAGATCGCCGCAGCCGTCGTCGGTCTCGGCAACAGCCTCAGCCTCACCACTGTCGCCGAAGGTGTCGAGACCCAGACCACCGCCGACATGCTCCTCTGGCTAGGCTGCGATCTCGGCCAGGGATGGCTCTACGGCCGGCCCGTTCCACCCGGCCAACTCCCCGAGATCCTCGCCGAAAGACTCAAGTCGCCCCTTCCACCCTCCGCCGTCAAGTACCGTTCCGCAGCCGCAGAGGCAAGCCTTCCGCTCCGCCTCGAAGCCCTCCCCACCCAGCGCCTCGCCCAGCTCAACGCCATCTACGACGGCGCCCCCGTCGGTCTCTGCTTCCTCGATCGCAATCTGCGTTTCGTCAGCATGAACAAACGCCTCGCGGAGATTCACAACCTCCCCATCGCCTCGCACCTCGGCCGGCCCATCGCCGACATCATCCCCGACAACTTCCCTCAATGCGAACCCTATCTCCTGCGTGCCCTCAACGGCGAACCCAACGCTGGCATCGAAGTCGTCGTTCCTAATCCTCACCAGCCCGGAGAAACCAGTACTCTTCTCATCTCCTATCAACCCGCGCGCGACGAGGTGGACGAGGTGATCGGTGTCTCCATGTCAGTCATCGATATCAGTCGCCGCAAAAAAGCCGAAAAGGCTCTTGCTGAAAGTGAAGACCACTATCGGCACGCCGTAGAGCTGAATCCCCAGATCCCTTGGACCGCCGAACCGGACGGCAGTATCCTCGACACCACCCAGCGCTGGGAGAGGCTCACCGGCCTTACCAAAGAGGAGTCGTTGGGAGCGGGTTGGGTTCACGCCCTCCATCCCGACGATCTTCCGCAGACGCTCAAGGCATGGGAAGATTCGCTTCGCACCGGCAACCTCCTCGATACTCAATACCGCGTGCGCCACGCCGACGGGGTCTGGCGCTGGATGAGGGCCCGCGCAGCACCGAGACGAGACTCCGACGGCAAAATTATCCGTTGGTACGGCACGCTCGAGGACATCGACGACCACAAAAAAGCATTGGAAGACCTGCGCCGCAGTGAAGCACGCCTCCGCGCAATCTTCGACGCCGTTCCCATCGGCATCGTCATCGCCGACGCTCCCGACGGCCGCATCGTCATGAGCAACCCACGCGCCGAAGAGATCCTTCGCACCGCCGTTACTCCCTCAACCCTCATCGATGACTACTGCCGAGAATCGATCTCGAACGCCCCCGGCAACAATAAGAATTTAGGCAGTCCCCTCGCCGATGCCATGATGGACGGGCGCTCCCACGGCCCCATCGAGTGCCTCCATTACCACGAGGACGGCACCAGAACATGGGTCAGCCTCAACCTCAGCCCCGTCCTCGACCATGACGGCAAAGTCTCCGGCGGTGTCGTAGCCATTCAGGACATCGACGAAGACAAGCGAGAGATCGAGCGCCTCTCAGAACTCGCCGCCGCTCTCAAAAACAAACTGGCAACCCACCGCTAGTTCGCCTTCGGCCCCGTCTTCTCCAATCCCCTGTACTTCAACATCGGCTCAACGTTAGGATTGCCGCCCAGCCACGCCGAATACATCTTCGCCAGGTCCTCAGTATTCCCCCGCGACAACACCATCGCCCGGAACCGGTCTCCATTCGCCCGCGTCAGCCCCCCATGGTCCTGGAACCACTGGAACGCATCGTCATCCAGCATCTCGCTCCACAGATACGCGTAATACCCGGCCGCATACCCGCCTCCCCATATGTGCGAGAAGTAGCTCGAGCGATAGCGCGGCGGAACATAGCTCAGCGTCAGCCCTTTCTTCTCAAGCGCTGCCTTCTCGAACTCATCCGGCTTCTGCAAAGGCGCGCCTGCGGGCAAGGAATGCCATTGCATATCCAACTGCGCCGCCGCCAGCAACTCCGTCAACTCATACCCCTGGTTGAAGTCAGTGGCCTTCTTGATCTTCGCCGCCAACTCCTCCGGCATCGGCGCACCTGTCTGGTAGTGCTTCGCATAATGCGCGAAGATCGCCGGATAAGTAGCCCAGTGCTCATTGAACTGCGACGGAAACTCCACAAAATCCCTCGCCACCGCAGTCCCCGAAAGACTCGGATATTCAGCCGCCGCAAAGATCCCATGCAACCCATGGCCAAACTCATGGAACATTGTCACCACATCGCTGAAGCTGATCAGTGCCGGCTCACCCTCTGCCGGTTTCGGCAGGTTCGCCACGTTATAAATCACAGGCAGCGTCCCCATCAGCTTTGACTGCCGCACAAAGCTGCTCATCCACGCCCCGCCGTTCTTGTTATCGCGCTTGTAGTAGTCACAGTAAAACAACGCCAGCGGCTTACCGTCTGTGTCGAACACCTCGAACACCCGGACATCCGCCTGCCACACCGGAATATCCTTCCGCTCTTGGAACGTCACTCCATACAACTGGTTCGCAGCGTAGAACACCCCATTCTGCAGCACATTGTTCATCTCAAAGTAAGGCCGCACCTCAGCTTCATCGATGTCGTACTTCGCCTTCCGCACCTGTTCGGAGTAAAACTCCCAGTCCCACGGCTCGACCGCAAATCCTCCCTTCTGCGCATCAATCACCGCCTGAATATCCTTCGCCTCCGCAGCCGCGTTCGCGGTCGTCGCGGGCACCAGCGCATCCATAAACTTCAGCGCGCTCTCCGGAGTCTTCGCCATCTGATCTTCCAGCTTCCACGCCGCGTAGCTGGCAAACCCCAGCAGCTTGCCCTTCTCCGCGCGAACCTGCGCCAGCCGCGCAATCGTCTCCCGCGTATCGTTCGCATCTCCACGTTCCGTACGCGTCCACGAGTCTTCAAACAACGCCTGCCGCGTCGCGCGCACGCTCAACGAAGAAAGATAAGGCTGCTGCGTCGTATTCTGCAGCGCCAATACCCATCCGTCCTTTTGCCTCTGCTTCGCCACGCGCTCCGCACCACTCATCTCCGCCTCGGTCAGTCCCGCCAGCGCACTCTTGTCCGCAGTAAAGTACGCAGCATCCTTCGTAGCCGCCAGCACCTTGCTCCGAAAAGCATTCGACAGCGTCGACTCCTCCTCATTGATCTTCTTCAGCTTCTCCTTGTCCGCATCCGACAGGTTCGCCCCGCTATGCACAAACCGCTGGTAATAAATCTCCACCAGCCGCAGTCCCTCCGGACTCAGCTTCAGCGAAGCCCTCTTCTCATACACTGTTGCCACCCGGTGAAACAGCTTCGCATCCAGATAAATCGCATCGTTATGCGCCGCCAGCTTCGGAGCCTCTTCGCGCTGCACCTTCTCGAGCACCGGATTCGTATTCGCGCCCGTCACTCCGCTGAACGCAGCCATCGCCCGCTGAAACAACGCTCCAGTCTTCTCCATCGCAACAAGCGTGTTCTCAAACGTGGGCGCAGCCGGATTGTCCGCGATCGCCCGCATCTCCTTCAACTGCTCCGCCATCCCAGTCTCAATCGCAGGCTGATAATCACTATCCGTGATCCGGTCAAACGGCGGAGCCTGAAACGGCAACGTGCTCGCCGCATAAAACGGATTCCCTGGGCCAAAGCCCGCTTCAGCAGTCTGGGCTACGACAACACTCGAACTCATCATGATCGCACCGGCAAGAATCATCAGCGCCCATGAAAATACCGTCTTCGTCCTCACGGATCGCATCGAATTCTCCACCGCTCTCATCTCCTCTTAAACCTGAACTCTAGAGTACGGGACAAACATCCGCCGCGCACCCTGGACCTGACTGACAAAGAGCGCAGCGAATAATTCCCTCCGAAATTTCTCATCCGCTCTCACCAGACAAAGTACAATCGCCAAAATCAATGCCTACCCCGCCCCAGCCCACCCGTACTCCACTGCCGACCGTGCTGCCATCAATCCAGGAACTCGATCTTCACGCTCGCTACTTCTCCTCTCGCACCGGTGGCGACTTTTACGACGCAGTAGCAGCAGGCCCGCACATCGTCTTCCTCCTCACCGACATCGCCGGCGAGCGCTCCGGCGCCCACACCATCGCCGCCGCGGCCCAGGACGTCTTCCGCCGCCGCGTCCCCCAACTCTTCACCGCCGAAGTCATCAATATGATGGACACGCTCGGCACCCTCGCGCACGAGATCAACCATGCCATCTACACCGCCGCCGGTGGATCACTCTTCGCCCCCACCTTCCTCGGCTGCTACAACCTCCCTCTCGGCATCCTCGCCTACATCAACTCCGGCGGCCAGCCCGCCATCTTTCGCGACAGCGACGGCACCCGCATCCTCGGACACGTCACCATGCCGCTCGGCCTCTTCACCCACCTCACCTTCGAACCCGCCATCCAGGCCTTCGAACCCGGCGCTCGCATGCTCCTCGTCACCAAGGGCATCCTCGAAGCCCGCCACGACCGCGAACACTTCGGCGTCGAGCGCGCCACAACCCTTGTCGAAACCCTCACCCCCGGCTCTGGCTTCGACCTCTGCGGCGCCATCCTTCAACGCGCGCACGAATTCAGAAAGCTCCCCTGGTACAGCCCCGAACGCCTCCCATTCGTCAAACCAGAGCGCGTCGAAGATCTCACAGCGGTCGCGCTGGTACGCCCCCGATAAAGCCTCGATGCGTATCATGCGAGAAGACGATGCCCACCCTGCAGCAACAATTCGGTTTCATCGACATCTATCTCTTCGACCATCTTCTTCGCGGCGCCATCGTCCCCGGCATGCGCATCCTCGACGCCGGCTGCGGCTCCGGCCGCAATCTCATCTATCTCCTTCGCGAAGGCTACGAGATCTTCGCAATCGACCACAACCCTGCCGCCATCGAACAAACCCGCGCTCTCGCCGCGACGCTCGCACCCCAACTTCCAGCAGACAACTTCCGCCTCGAACCGCTGGAATCCACATCCTTCCCCAACGCCTTCTTCGACCTCGTCCACTGCAGCGCTGTCCTTCACTTCAGCCGTGACGACGCTCAATTCAATGCAATCCTCGAAAACCTCTGGCGCGTCCTCAAACCCGGCGGCATCCTCTTCTGCCGTCTAGCCTCCACCATCGGCATGCCCCACCAACACCTCGAAGGCCGTCGCTACCTTGCCCCCAACGGCGTCGAACTCTACTGCGTCGACGAAGCCTTTCTCATGCACCTCACCGCCAAACTCAACGCCGATCTCGTCGACCCCATCAAAACCACCGTAGTCCAGAACCAGCGCTGCATGACCACCTGGATCATCCGCAAGCGACCAGGCTAAACCCGATCACCACACGCTGCCTTACAATCCCTCCATGGAAAAGCCCGCAGAGCAGGACCCCCGAGTCTACTTCGCAGCCGAGCGCACCTTCCTCGCCTGGATTCGCACCGGCCTCGGCCTCATGGGAATCGGCTTCGCGGTCAGCCGCTTCGGCCTCTTCCTCCGCCAGATCTCTGCCGTCGAAGTTCATCAGAGCACCCGCACCACCGGTCTCTCCCTCTGGTCCGGCGTCGGCCTCGTTGCCCTCGGAGTCATCGTCACCCTCACCTCCGTCCTCCGTCACATCCAACTCATCCACCAACTAAGCTCCGGCACATGGCAACCCGGCCGAGTCTCCCGCGATGCCGTCATCCTCGGCCTCATCCTCGCCGCCATCGGAATCGGTATGGCAATCTACCTCATGCTCGTCCGTTGAAAATGCCCATCGCCAAACTCACCATCGAACTCGAAATCCCCCACGCCCAATCCCTCAAAGACCGTCGCCAGGTCCTCCGCTCCATCAAGGACAAGCTCCGCCATGGCTTCAACCTCTCCATCGCCGAGCTCGACGACGGCATCGTCTGGAACCGAGCCACCCTGGGCGTCGCCGCCATCTCCTCCTCAACCAGCTACCTCACTGGCCAGCTCCAGCAGATCGATCAAGCCGTCCACCGCATCGCCGCCGCTCACAGCGCGGAAGTCCTTGATTCTTACGCGGAAATCCTCCCCGAATAGCCCAAAAATCATCCGAATGCAACCCAGACCACCAATTTTTCCGCTAGAATCCTGAGTTTCGCGTTAGGCGGATCGCTCCAACTTTGATATCCTCAACCGTTCGCCCCAGTCGAATCACTATGCCCGAACACCGAGCCAGAACCTACCACCGCAACCGAGTCGCCAACACCTTCTCCGAAGAGATCGGTGCCATGCTCGAAGGCGAGCTCTCCGACCCCCGCATCGCACCCAGTTACGTCACCGACGTCGTCCTCGCACCCGGCGGCAAGTCCGCCCGCATCTTCGTCGCCGTCTACGGAAACGAAGAAGAAGAGGCCTCCACCCTCGAAGGCCTCATGACCGCCCGCGCCTACATCCGCTCTCAGCTTCGCGACCGCATGGGCGTGCGCCACGTTCCCGACCTTACCTTCGCCATCGACCGCTCCGAAAAAATGACCGGACGCATGGAGGAACTTCTCGATCGAACCCGCAAACGCGATAAGAAGCGTATCGCGGCCGAATCCGCTCACCCGGTGACCGCCAAATCATGACCCCGGAAACAGAACTCCAGGCCCAGGTAACCCTGCAACCTGAAACGGAACCTCACGAGGCTCAGATCGCCGCTATCCTGGCGGCCTTCCGCACCCACCCACGCTTCCTTCTCACCTCCCACGCACGCCCCGACGGAGACGCCATCGGCTCGGTCCTCGCGCTAGCGGAGGTTCTCGAACAACTCGGTCGCAAGGTCGACATCATCCTCGCCGACTCCGTCCCTGTCACCTACTCCACGCTGCCCAACGTGCACCGTATCCACAACACCGCCTCCGCAGACGACATCGTGCCCGACCCCAATACCCCAGCGATCCTCCTCGAGTGCGACGGCATCGCCCGCACCGGCCTTCTCGGCCTCGAAGGCCGCACCCTCATCAACATCGACCACCATGCCAGCGGCCGCCCCTTCGCCTCCGTCAACTGGATCGACGAGCACGCCTGCGCCGTCGCCGCCATGGTCTACCGCATCGCGATCGCTGCCGGCGTCGAAATCACACCCTCGATGGCCACCTGCCTCTACGCCGCCATCCTCTCCGACACCGGAGCCTTTACCTACTCCAGCACCACCGCAGATACCTTCGCCCTCGTCCACGATCTCGCCGCGCACGGAGCCGACCCCAGCCAGATTGCCCGCGACATCTATTTCTCTAACCCCGCCACAAAAATTCGGCTCCTCGGCATCGCCCTCTCCAACCTCCAGACCGAAGGCGACCTCGCCTGGACCTGGGTCACCAGCGAAGACATGGAACGCGTCGGTGCCTCCGCAGAAGACTGCGAAGGCGTAGTCAACTACCTCATCAGCATCGCCGAGGTCGAGGCCGCCGTCTTCCTCCGCGAGGTTCCCGACGCCAGCCAGTTTCGCCTCAGCATCCGCAGTAAAGGAAAGATCGACGTCGCCCGGATCGCCGAGCACTTCGGTGGAGGCGGCCATCGCAGCGCCAGCGGCTGCACCCTCGACGGCCCTCTCGAAGTGGCCACCGAGCGTATTCTTACCCAGCTAAGGATAGGACTCTGTTAGCCTTGTCTCGCTCCGCCCAGAATATTGCCCAGATAAATGAACGATAGTCTCCCACCCACCGCGTCCGGCGCAAGGAAGGAACATGCAGCCGTCCTCTGGCTTCGGCAGCAGCTCCCGGCCCCCTCCACTGTGCGCGAATTCCTCATCCTCTTTGCTGTAACCACCTTCCTCCTGCTCTACGGGCTCGTTCCAGTCTTCGGCGGAGACCAACTTGGCCTGGTCGGCGCCGACGAGCCCAGGTACGCCCAAATCGCCCGCGAGATGCTCACCGCGCACTCCGACGCCTGCCACGCCGTCAACGCCAAGATGGTTCCCCGCGGCCTCAGCCCCGAAGACCTTCGCAACTCCTTCCACTGCATCGCAGGCGGCACCGTCACCCCAATCCTCTACGGCAAACCATGGCTCGAAAAGCCCGCCCTCTACTATTGGCGAGCCATGAGCTTCTTCAAGGAGTTCGGCGTCTCCGACTGGACAGCCCGCCTTCCATCCACCTCCGCAACCTTCGCCCTTATCATCCTTGTCTTCCTCCACATGCGCCGCTTCCGCCCAGGAGGCCATCTCGACGCAGCCCTCATCACCGTCTCCTGCCTGGCCATCGTCAGCTTCGCCCGCGGGGCCTCCACCGACATGCAGCTCGCAGCCCCCTTCTGCATCGGCATGCTCGGCTGGTACGCCTGGTACGAGACTGGCAAAAAATTTTGGCTCTTCGACCTCTACTTCTTCGGAGCCGCTGCCACCCTCGCCAAAGGCCCCGTGGCCCCCTTCCTTGCCCTCTCAATCATTCTTCTCTTCGCCGGCCTACGCCGCGAGTGGTCCGTCCTCCGCCGCACCATCTGGCTTCCAGGCATCCTGCTCTACCTCATCATGGTGCTGCCCTGGTACATCGCCGTCCAGAAGCGTAACCCCACCTTCTACCGATTCTTCTTTCTCGAGCACAATCTCGAACGCTTCGCCACCAACCGCTTCCAGCACCATCAACCGTTTTTCTACTACGTCATCGTCCTGCTCATCGGCCTCATGCCATGGACTGTGATAGCCGTCCGTTCTCTCGTCGACGCCATCGACGTCTCCATCGCGGAGTGGAAAGTCCGCCACAACCCCCGCCGCTACCTCGGCCACTCCCGCGCCGGTGACGCCTTCCCCGAGTTCCTCGTCCTCTGGGCTCTCTTCCCTATCGTCTTCTTCTCCTTCTCCGGATCGAAGCTCCCCGGCTACATCCTCCCTTCCATCCCGCCCCTCACCATCCTTACCGCCGACTACCTCAACCGCATTCGCCGAGACGGCCTTCCCAAGTGGCTGCTCTGGTCCCACTCCGCCCTCTGCACCCTCATGGTCTTCGTGTTAGTCCTAGCCCCTCAGCACATGAAGTACGAGACTCTCGTTCCTTCTGTGCAATGGCTAGTGATCGCCGCAGTCGCCGCTCTCTTCTTCGGCACCATGGTCTTCCTCATCATTCGTCGTTGGGGCATCTCCCAGATATGCAATGCGACCGTGATCCCCCTCCTTGCCATTCTGGTCTTTCTACTAGGCTTTTACGGCAAGGAACTCGACGTAAACTACTCTGCCCGTCCTCTCGCGCGCGAGATCCAACATCTGGCCCCGAACATCACGATCCTCGCTACCGACCAGGTCAGCGGAAGCTCCAGCTCCTCCATCAAGCGAGACATGGACTACGGACTGGCCTTCTACCGCGATCAGCCAATCATTCACTACGATGTGAACGGCGTCCCCAACGACGAACACATCCTCGTCGTCCGTGCAAACGACACTTCCAATCTCGACCGCTGGCTCGCCGGCCGCGTCTACGAACCCCTCTTTCTCTACGAATCGCAAGGCCTCGAAGTCTACCGCGTCTTCGCCAAGCAGTAAGCGATCCGATACTCGCCCCTTCATCCCTTACTTATCCCCACCAAATTCCGATAAGCTCAAACGAATACTTCCAGAGGGTATGACCGTCGCGACACAACTCGAGATCCTGGACCTCCGCCACTTTTCTGCGCGTCAACTCCGCCCCCTGCTCGAAACCGAGTCGCGCCTCTGGGAGCAGCGCCTACGCTGGAACTACCAAAGCTCCACCGAGCTCCTTCTCCAGTACCTCGACTCCCGCATCCTCCCCGGCTTCGTCGCCCTCGACCGAGGACGCATCTGCGGCTTCACCTTCTGCGTCTACGAGGGCCAGAAAGCCGTCGTAGGAGACGCCTTTGCCGTAGCAAACGACTCCACCCAGATGCTGCAAATCACGCAGCAGCTCCTGCACCAGCTTCTCCAACTCCTGCATCACTCCCCAGGCATCCGCCGCGTCGAATCCCAACTCCTCCTCTACGACGCCGGCTCCATCGACGAGACCTTCCTCGCCGCTGGCTTCACCATGTTCCCCCGCCTCTTCATGGAGTACGACCTGCCGTCGCACAACCCACCCCGCACCTCACACCTGCCGCCTCACGTCGAACTGCTCGGCTGGTCAGGCGACCACTATCAGGCCGCCGCAGAGCTCATCCACGAGTCCTACCTCGGACACATCGACGCCCGCATCAACGACCAGTACTGTTCCCTCCACGGCTCCCTGCGTTTCCTTCACAACATCGTCCGTTTCCCCGGCTGCGGCGTCTTCGATGCCGAAGCCTCCTGGATCCTCCGCGACAAACGCAACGGCGCGCTCATCGGCATGCTCTTATGCTCCCGTGTAGCTCACGACGTCGCGCACATCACGCAACTCTGCATCGCCACCTCCTATCGTGGACAACACCTCGGCATCACGCTCCTCGAGCACTGCATCAACCACCTCACCCAATCCGGCTTCGCTGCCATCACCCTCACCGTCACCGAAGCCAACCACCAGGCCGTCAAGCTCTACCAAAACGCCGGCTTCTTCATCCGCCACCGCTTCGACGCCATGGTCCTCGACAAGAGCTGACCTGCTTGACAAATGTTTCCCGGGAACGGGGGAAACATCGGTCAGAAAATCGTCTTTCAAAACGGATCAAACCGAGAAGTCCAAGCATAAAGTATCTGGATCGAAGACTTTGCACACATTTTGCCGGGGTGGGGATACCACAAGCCCGCTTCCCGACGATGGCAAGGCTGCCTATAATCCCACCATGTGCCGGAACATCAAAAACCTCTTCAACTTCGATCCACCCGTGACCGACGAGGAGATTCGCGACGCCTCCCTCCAGTTCGTCCGGAAGATCAGCGGCTTCAACAAGCCTTCCAAGGCCAACGAAGTCCCCTTCAACACAGCCATCGACGAGGTCGCCGACGTCTGCACCCGTCTTCTTCACGCGCTCGAAACCACAGCCCCACCCAAGAACCGCGAAGAAGAAAAGGCCAAGCTGAAAGCCCGCTCCGCCGAACGCTTCAAACTAGCCTGATTGCTGAACAAGAAGTTGTCATCCTGAGCGGGTGAGTTGATTTTTGGAAACCGCTGATTTATCGAGATATAAATGGCATGTTTTTGGCTGTGTAGGAACTGTGCAGGCACTTTGTGCATTTCTCGAACGCAAGACACCATTCTGAGCAAACGATTTTTAGCCTTTTGGATGGCGCTGTGCCAGTGTCCTTATTGCCTTCCTTGACCAACCGGATCGCACATCGTTCGTGAACTCACGCATGACAAGGCATGGTTGTGCGTGAATCGAGCCCCCCAGGGACGTTATGGGTGAATTAGCGAGGCTGCCTGACATTCCGAGGACGAAAAGAAGCTGTCTACCATATTCTTCAAATGAATCCCGCGAAGCTGACCATTTGTCACAGCCTCTGTTAACCAACGCGAATAAGGCTCTGGATGTTTCGCCAACTGCTCCTTATAGCCCATGTACATCGCTGCGGCAAGCACATGCATACCCCCATCCTGCTGCTTCCAGTATTGACAGGGATTGCGTCCCACTCCAAATCGCTCGCTGACGATCTCTTCCAATGCCTGTACGGAGTCCTCTTCGATATATCCGCGCGGGCTGTTATAGCCAAAGGATGGATCGTGATTCTGAACCTTATCGACAACCAGCGGATCGACTCCAAGCTCATCGATTGCTCGCTGCACGGCTGGGTCATCATAGTTGTAGGGCGGATGCATAGGTTCGTGGATTGCATTGTGCAACACGATAAAGAACGGATATGACACGTGGGTCAGTAATCGAAGCCCCGTTATCCGAATTCCATGTGGCTCCGAGTAGTTAAGCAAATAGACCGTAATCGTCTGCGATGGTAGCGCAAATCCCAGCAGGTTTTCGATCACCGGGATAATGTTGTAGCGGGGCAAGTCCGGCGCAAGTTCCGCAATGCGCTTTTCTACTCGCGGCTTCGCGGTCTGCGCCCAATAAGCCGCAAATCCCACGCGGTCGAGTGCGCGCAGCGCCGTTTCGAGAGCGGGCCGCGCCTTGTCGTACTCGGCCCATCCGCTCTCGCTCCAGTAGGGCGTTTGTTTCAGGGCCGCTCGCATGGCCGCGCTGTCGCGCGCCGTGCGAATCATCTCCGGCAGAGTCTCATCGGGCACGTTGGAGTAGTAGAGCGTCAGTGTCGCCGAGATAATTCCGCCGCCCTCATCCTTGAAGATGCGCTTCAGCTCCACGAAGGCTGCCTGCTCCTTCGGCGTAAAGAGCGGATGAAAGTGATCGTATTCGTCCTGGTAGTAGTGCAGGTAGTATGGGTCGCCGCTCAGCGCGTTCAGCAGGCAGAGCGCGTCATACTTGAGCGAAGGTTTCAACTGCCATTCAGTGCCCGTATGGAATGGTCCCACTTGTGCAGACGAATCACGACTCATGGCTAAACCCAGCAAAAGCGATATACAAACTCGAAAAAGCCACCGCATAGTTAGGTTTTACCGGCTTATTGGTCGTTGCGTCTTGAATCTATTTGCAGCAGTTCTCCACGCCAATGGCACCGCTCCCGTAAGCTCTTTCACGCTGCGAGTCATATGAGGCTGATCGGAAAAGCCTAGATCAGCAGCGATTTGTGCCAGTGGCTTTCCATTTGTTTGGATTGCCTTCCATGCGTGGCGTGCGCGACTGCGTGCTCTGAACCTTGATGGGGAGACACCAAACACCTGCATGAATCCCCGCGATAATCCCCAGGGTGTAAGCCCTCTTTTCTCACTCCACCGCAATAGGCTAAGAGATGGGTTTTTCATCAGGTCCGCCGCCAACTCATCCGGCCAGTCTGCAAATCCTGCTTGTCGCACCGTAACCGTCGAGAGCAGAAGCCCGGCGGCTTCTGCCTTGTTCTTCTCCGCCACTCGAACAATGAAATCCGGGTCCGCGATACTCGCCCAGCCTGGCATGAATGAGTCTTTATCTGGTAAAGGAAGATTGAACACCACTGCACCCGAAGCCGCGAAACGGTTTATGTGAGCTTCAAAACGTTCGTGCAAAACAACATCACCAGCCTTTACCTGAAACCGTCCGCGATCTCCAGCTTCTTCGTAACCACCGGAAAGAACCATTGCAGCATATGCGTTCTGGTGGCTATGGTGGCCAAAGACTGCGGATCGAATTGTCTGCCACATGTGCAATGAATTTCCCCTCAGTCCAGTATGCTTCCCAGGGCCGTTGCATTGTTTGTTTTTCTCTACCTGCCCCGGAATAGCTGGCTGATTTTGGCCCAACCGTCAGGTCCGTGTGTCAAGGCTGCCGAAGGCACCGCGCAAGCGGCTGCGGCCTTGACACGCGGCCAGGTTGGGCTACGCTCCCACTATCCGGGGCAGGTAGATTTAGAGGCTGTGTCCTAAGCCCATGCCGTGCTCGATGACTGGCGCAATTTCTGGCTGTGGCGGCTTGATGGATTGCTCCGGCTTTATCGCTGGCGTATGGGCGCTCTCGTGGGACACGTCATGCCCTAATGCTTGCGGCAGTTTCGCACGGTCGTTGGTGTATACCTGTGCGTCTTCCGCGCCGCGTGAGACGGCAACATAGGCCATGCGGCTGTTGAGCAGGTCTTTCGCGGTCAGCTCGGTATCGACGTGAATCAACACCCGTTCGGCGGTTTGTCCCTGGCTGGAATGGCTCGTCACCGCATAGCCGTGATCGAGATGCGGATGCTCGCGCGGGTCAAGCTGCACATCGCGGCCTCCATCCATCTTCAAGCGCATCTGCCCGTCCTGGCCGATGGCTTCCACCATGCCTAATTCGCGGTTGGCAATCTTCAAGTCATTCGCTGGCGCGGTGAACTGGATGCGGTCGCCCACGGCGAAACTGCGTGGTTCCTCCCGATAGACGGAGACTCCCTGCTGACGGCGCGGATCATAGGTCAGTTCCGTGCCATCGGCCCGCACTATGGTCAAAAGGTTTTTCTCCGCATCAACACCCTTGACACGCGCGTATTCACCGCGCTCGATGCCGGTCTCTTTCGACGCGCGCGCGTAACGCACCACATCATTGAACTCATAGCGCGCTGCCCATGTACGCTCGGGCCCGGTGAGATCCTGGCGCGGTACAAGCGCCTCGATGCGATGTTCGTCTTTACTGACTAAGCCGCGCTCCTGCATCTCTGCACGAATTGCCAAGTTAATCTCCACGCGGGAACGATTGTCGGGCGAGACGACCAGCGTTCCCTCCGGCGACTTCGCATATTCCTTCGCTATGGCGGCGATGCGCTCCTCGCGGCCTGCAATCTCATGGACGCGGCCCTGCCGCTCCAAACCCTGCACGGCCATGCGCACTTCGCCACGCGCAAGCTGTTCGACCACCTGTTTCAGCTCCGGGTTTTTCTGACGGACAATCTCTTCAAGCTTCACAGTTTTCATGCCCGCGTCCTGAAGCTGCGCGAAGGGACGCCCGGCCTCGACCGCCTCATGCTGCCGCCTATCGCCAACCAGTAACACGCGGTCGTTGGTATGAAGACGATTCACAAACTCGTGCATCTGTTTGGTGGACGCAAGCGAGGATTCATCGAGTACATACAGGCGGCGCTCGCCAGTATCCGGCTTTGTCCCAAGCGCAAGATGCTTTTGCAGCGTGGATGTTTCCATGCCAGCTTCGGCCAGCTTTTGCGTCGCGCGGGACGTGGGCGCGAAGCCTTCAACCTTATACCCCTGTGCCTCTGCGCCTTCACGGATGACAGCCAACGTCGTGGTCTTCCCCGCACCAGCGACGCCATCCAATCCCACAATCTTTTCGCGCGAGAAAAACACCTGCTCAACGGCCTGGCGCTGCGATGGATTCAGCTCCGAGTGGCGGTCCTCGGTCGCAATGCGGATAGGCGCATCAACCAGCATCGGGTCACTCATCCCGCGCTGATTGCCTTCCTGCATTCGTTGAACGATCTCGCGTTCCATGCGCAGCATCGCGGCGGTGGTGTACTGTTGTCCTCTGCCGCCATGATCGACGGTGCGGAACTCGCCTCGCGCGGCCCGCTGTTCAAACTCTTGCCGAACGTGGGTATACGTTGTTTCACCCATGCCGCGACTGAGCGCCGCTTCCAGAATGTCGCGCCTATCCAGCACGGCGGAACGCTCGAAGAGATGATCGCGGGCATACGTGACGGCCTGCTGCGCGGCCACTGTGCTCCGATTCAGCGCGGGTTCGTGAACGTGACGCTGGCCGCGTTCCCGCGCCTCGGCCACAACCCGGTCGGCCTGATGTCCATACTGCGCGGCCAGCTTGCGGTGTTGCTCCAATACCTCTCCCGGCGATAGCAACTCTTTGTTGTCACGCGTCCGATGTGCCGCTACCTGCGCGGCTCCCGCGCCGTCTAATCCCATCTCGCGGAGATGGTCTTTGATCTGTTCCCGGCGTGGGCTGCTGGCCTCCAGATACTCTTTCGTGTAGCCCTTGATCTCCGGCTGCCCATGCTTGCCGCGCTCCAGCTCGTAGCCCAACCCCTGCAACCGCATCGCCAGCTCGGAACGGTAAAGGCTGGTAGCAACGCGCTGCGACGCGAATAGCTCCTGCGGCTGCAAGGCGCGTGTTTGGCCGTTGTCGCGTTCGGTGACATTGAAGATCACAGCATGGGTGTGGAGCTGCGGCGCGGCGTAGCCGTCCACAGGCCGCGCGGTGTCGTGCTCAAAGGTAGCCGCAACGAATTTGCCTGTCGTCTCCGGCGCGTGGACGTTGCCGATGCGGGCTTGCGTGTATTTCTCCAACTCGGCCAGAGCTACCCGCACACTCTCCCGATGCGCCTCTCGCACGCGCTCATCGCCGCCGACAAGTGCGGTAAGTGAGACGGACTTCGGCGCGGAGAACGTGGCATCCCAACCGGCGCGATGCTCCACGCTCGTCACTTCTTTGCCGAATTTTCCCTCATAGGTCTTAGAGGCTTGATGGCGAACAAGCTGCGCTTCCGTGTGCGGATGCTGGCCTTCGGTCAGACGCGCAAAGTGCTCATTGCCGACCGGCCCCGATAAGCCCCACTGCCCGGCCAGCTTGCCTTGCCACTCGCTATGTCCCTGCTGGTCGCGGCTCCAATAGTTCTGCCGCTCAGAGGCAAACTCCCGCTCATGGTACGTTCGCACCTGGCTTGCCGAGAGCGGCTTGGAGATCGTCAGCACAAGGAAATTCTAGTCCGTTACTCTCCACAAACTTACTTCTCGATCATGAACGTAACAACTGCTCGTTACATTATTGAATATTTATGATAATATTCAATGATGCGCGATGCCGGAATTGATCTCAAGTATGGTCAAGGTGATCTATACATCATTCGGAGCCGGAAACAGTTTGACACGCTCAAAGCCGCCGCACGCCAGGAACTGCTCGACATACTTTCCTCGATGGGGACCGTTTCTGTCGCAGAGTTAGCAGCCGCGTTGGGTAAGCCAGCCGATAGTTTGTACTATCACTTGCGCATTCTCCAGAAAGCCGGTCTCGTGGTCGAAGACGGCACTCGTGAAGAAGCAGGCCGCAACGAGCGACTTTACCGTGCTGTTGCTTCGGATCTTCGGCTCGCATACACGCCCGGACCGAAGGGGAATGCAGAAGCGGTTACGCCCATCGTTGACTCTATGCTGCGACTCACGTCGCGAGACTTCAAAGCTGCATTCACAGACGCGACCACGGTGATTGAGGGTCCGCAAAGAGAACTGTTGGCAGCACGCACCACCGGCTGGCTTACCAAGCAGCAGGTAGAGGAACTAAACCGACATCTCGCGTCTATGCGGCAGATAACCGTCTCTTCGCCTCCGCGCGATGGAGGTGAGCGACTGTATGCGTTGACGATGGTACTTGCGCCACTGAACCGCTAGCGAAGCCGCGTTCAAAGCACATCCACCGAATTTATAGATGTTCCAGCGTATGACACGATCCCGATATACAAAACTGTTGCTCACATTTCTCTTGATCTTTGCACTCGTTTCGACTCAAGAGATGACCGTAGCCAGAGCTCAAGTTGCGAACGTCGCCATCGGTGATGTTCCGATTGCTCAACTCAAGTCTGAAATCACGAAGACCACCCCTGGGCCGCTGCGTAACTTCTTCGCCGGTGTGCTCGCCGCGCGTGAAGGAAGGGATGAGGAGGCCATTCAACTCTTTACGCAGGCATTGCCATCGCTACGTCGCACAGACCCGGACCAGGCGGCGCTTGCCTTGCGCCTGCTTGCGAATGTCTACGACCGGGACGGCCTCTATGCGCACTCCACGCCCTTGTACGATGAACTGGCAAAGTCCAACCTTCTGAATAGACTGACCGAGACGGATCGACAAGGGGCACAGGATGATGCTGAATTGGCGCGGGTTCTAGCCGACTCCCCCGCACAGACCATTACGCGGAACGGACCGGTGCACTTAATCACGAGCCGCGAAAATCCTCTTGGAGTGATTACAACGGATATTACTGTGAATGGCGTCCACTCAGAGTGGATTCTTGACACTGGCGCGAACGAATCCGTCATCAGCCGCAGCCTTGCATCGCAGCTGCATCTTCCGATTCTTCCAGGGGTGGCCCACACTTCGGGCGGTGTTACGGGCATCGAGAATGAGCTGCACGTAGCGCTTATGCCCAGCCTTCCACTGGACGGCGTCACCGCCCACAACGTCGTTCTGCTGGTACTGGATGACGCCAACCTCACGCTTTCCGACGGTGCCGGACACTCCTACCATATCGCAGGAATCATTGGCTTCCCGGTCCTTCGCGCCCTGGGCCGCATTACTTTTCATCACGACGGTACGCTTGACGCGACAGTAGATGGCGGAAGTGCGTCTGCGGGTTCTCCACTGGAACTTCGCTTTTTCAACCCGGTTATAGAGGCCATGGTAGAAGGCAAACTCCTTCCATTCACGCTCGATACCGGAGCCTCTGGGACGAACCTCTCGGTGCGTTTCTTCGATCGTTTCCAAGCAGAAGAACCAACGTGGAAGAAGGTGCAAACAAAGAACTTTGGTGCAGGTGGAGAGACGACGTCGCAGAGCTATCTTGTGCCGTCTGTCGCTCTTGGGGTTGGAGGCCGTATAGTCACCTTGCACAAGCTCGCCGTCGCTCCTGCCGCGCAGCATGCCGACATCGATACGCTCTTCGGAAATGTGGGCGAAGATTTGTTCCAGTCTGTGCAAAGTTTTACCTTCGATTTTCCGAACATGCGCTTCGTAATGGGACCGCCGCTATCTGCCCCTAACGCGACCGGGAAACATTAGCCCCGAGAAACGCGCATCTCGTCACTCAATCCCCTTGGACTCATCCCACACAAACGCCTCTTTGGGCTTGTCGGTGGGTTGGTCGGAGGCTTTGTCAGCGGGCACATCGAAAAGTGGGAGCGTGGCCTGGGCTGCTGCCAATGATTTGGATTGCTCTGTGCGAGCTGTCGTCGCCAGCGTCGGCGGTGACGGTCTGGGCGCCATCTCCGGCAATTTGCGCTCGATGAACTCCGGTTGTCTGCCGTGCTTCCTTGCGAACTGGAAGTGAACCGGCACAACTTTGTTTTCCTGCTTGATGAAACCGTGCAATGGCTCCAGGCCGGAGATTTCCGACGCCATGACTAACGGCTTGGTCGCAATCTCCATCGCATACGATTTACTGCTGCCTAACAGCTTCATGCTCCGCGATTCCTTCAACCGCTCCACTTCAATTTCTCCAATGGCATCGGAAATCCACTTGGCGGCGCGTGGCTCTGTGGTCTTGAAAAACAGCTTGGTTGCGGGTTGCGAAAGCATGGCCTCGGCGTCCTGGCCGTAGCGTTTTTCAAGCTGGCTGCGCCCCTGAAAACCCAACACAACAGGGTTCCCATACTTGCGGTTTTCCGTGACGGCGGTGTGAAGCTGCGGCAGTTTGTTGAGGCTTGCCAGCTCGTCCAGCACGAACCATACCGGCTTCGCCGTGTGGTCCTCGCAATACCCCATCATGCGAAGGATGAATAAATCGAGCCACACCGAATGCAGTGGCAAAATCTTCGCACGATAGGCAGGAGTGGACGTGAGAAACACCCATCGTTTCCGGCTCGTGTACCACTCTGCCGTCGCAAAGGTTGGCCTCGTATGCTCCCACTCCGGCAACAGTTCTAAGCTGTCGGCCACCATGTTCAGGCTGGCAAGCACTCCCGCCCGCTGTGCGGGCGCTCCCGCATCGAGCAAGGCGGCCAACGGCGTTCCTTTCACTGCTGCCTCGATCCCCGACGGGTCGGCCATCATCCTCAGAATGTCCCTGGGCTGCGGCCTCCGCTTGAGCAGATGGGCCAGTATCCGGCGCGGCCCATCGGTGAAAAACTCTTTCTCGTACTCCTTTTCCGGCAGGAACGCAGCGGCGATGGTCGCCGCTGTTTCGTCGCGGTCGATCTCATCGCCTAGCCCCCAATACGGGCAACGCTGGTCCAGCGGATTGAGAATCAAATCGCACCGCGCGGGCGAATAGAACTCGCTTACGAAGTCCATTGCCGGGTCATAAACGATGGCGCTCTCTCCGCGCTCCCGCACCTGACGAAGTAGCTGCCGTATGACGTTTGATTTCCCGCTGCCGGTGTCGCCCATCATCAGAATATGGCTGGCTTCAAGACGCTTTGGAATCCGGTAGCTTGGCCCGAATGGAAGCCACCGCAAAAGCGCGTTCTCGAAGCGTAAATGGAACCGGATGCCGTCCGTCTTTGCGCTGCGCCACCGTAAAGACGATGCCAGCTCCGGCCCTTTAGTCCTGCGTCCGTGACGTTCCTCCTGCTGTCGCCTCCGGCCAAAACCCTGCTTCATCCAGAGCCGGAGCACATAGAGCAGCATCAACACCGCAAGGCTGTTGAGCATAGGACGGCCAAACAACCACCACACGCTTACCCCGTCATAAACGTAGTCGCGCAATCCTTTGGCGAGATCGTCTGCGGGCACTTTCTCCGGGTCACTGTAAGCCACTCCACGCCACCCCTCCGCGATGGCTTTGGGCGAGAGGCTGACGGGCAGTTTCGGGTCTGGTCCGGCGACTACATCCTCGGCTGAGGCGGGAACCGGCTTCCGCTTGGGCGCGGTCTTCATCACCCATCGGATCGTCATCTCGCTGTGCGGAATCCCAGCCCCTACGGAGCTGCTGGCATAAGTCGTGAGGTAGACCTTTTGCAGCGGTTCGAGTGTCCAGTAAAGCCATGCCGAAGCCGGGAAGATGAGGACTAGCGGGCCAACCGCAAGCCAGAAAAGAAGCCAGAACAGCCGCCCGGAACGATTGGGGAAACGCATGGGGCGGCTCACTGCTTGCCCCCGTCCGGTCCCTCCTGGGACAGAAACTCTGCGAGCAATTTGCGGGCGTCGGCCAGCTTCCGCGCATTGGCCTGGTCACGGATTTTGACCACGGAATCGGGCAGCAGATGCTTGCCTTCAGCGTTGGCTTGGGCCGTCGCGTGAAAGAGATTCAGGAGCATATAGCGCAGTGCCGAGACCTCGGCCAGTACCAGCTCGGTAGGGTCTGCCGGACGTTCCCGCGCGGCTTTCAAAGCCAGCTCACGCAGCCACTCGGCCAAGGTTTTCCCCGCGCCTTCGGCGGCGGTTTCTACCTCCGCCAGCTCTTCCAGCGTAACCCTGGTCGCAATGGTTTTGGCACGAAGAACCGGACGCGCTTCGCCACTCGGCGAAGCTGGAGACTGCAACGGAGCCGGGATGCGGGGAGTGCTCATGGGGAAGCCCGCCTCAAAAATAGCTTGCACCCTGCGATTTTGGCCGTCAAGCGACCGATTGCCGAAAACCCTTGTCTATCAGTGCGTTTACACGCCGCACGCGGTAGAGTGCTCGCGCGTTTACGCGCGTAAACGCATTGCCGCCGCGCCGGATGTGCGTATTACCAAATTGCTGATTCAAAGCGCGTTCACGTCGGCTAACTTGGATTTCAGGCCGGTTTACCCGCAGCATCCCATTTGGGGGTGACGTGTCGCTATCAACCCGCTGCGCAGCAGCGCGGGCCTCCCACAACTACGGAACATGCCGGGAGCGGAATGTACTAAGGCATTTGGGGAGCACCGCTCTCAAGTGTTCTTGCCACCCAATCAGCATGAGGAAAACCGCTCCGGGATAGAGCGCCGAGTTCTCTATTCATGTCATATTCCACGCGCCGGATTTCCGGCTTGAGGTCATCAATCAACAGGTAGGAGGCGCGGCGGTCGCCATCGTAAGGAAGACCAACGCTACCCGTATTGGCTACGATCATTTTTGACATGTCCCGAATGTAGGGGCGATGGATATGTCCGTAGACGACAACCGGCTGGCCGAGTGGCCCGTAGAGTGATTGCAATTCGTCGTCGTTGGCCTCTGGTACGGGCGCACGCCAAGGACTTTCAGGGCTGGCATGGACAAGGGCAATGGGAGCGTGAATCTGAGTGATCGGCAGACTCCGCAGCCACGCAAGTCTTTCCTCTCCAAGTGCCTCACGGGCGGCCGCCGCCATCTCCCGGAGGACAACCCAAAGTGATTGTAATTTGGGCGATTGATTCGCAAATTCCTCGAATGTTTCGGGGCTTGTGAGCATTTGGTCTGTGTTCCCGACGACACCTTGCCAGCCGAGATTGCGAATGCGGTCCACAATTTCAGCGGGGTTTGATCCGGTATCCGCGAGGTCGCCGCCATGTAGAACTAGATCGGGAGAGGTTTGTCGCAAGTCTGCGAGAACTGCTTCAAAGGCAGTCTGGTTGCCGTGGATATCGGAGACAATTGCAATACGCATTATGACTAGGCTGTGAGGAGCTGCGCTCCGTCGGCGGTTACAAAAACCGTATGCTCGTAGTGAGCGGAGAGCGAACGGTCACGGGTGCGAACCGTCCAGCCATCTTTGAGTGTCACCATACGGCCATTGCCAGCAGCAATCAACGGCTCAATTGTGAATACCAATCCTTCGGTCAGGACATGCGTGGAGTGTGGGTTGCGGTAGTTCGGAATGGTCGGCGCTTCATGGATCGTGCGGCCTATCCCATGCCCGGATAACTCGCGCACAACGGAAAAACCTTCCCGCGCTACTTCCTTCTGAATGGCCTCTCCGATCTCATACACACGCGCACCGGGACGCACCTTTGCAAACCCGGCGTGAAACGAATTTTTCGCACAATCTATCAGACGTTGTTGTTCTCTCTTTATCGGCGGTACGGCAACTGTTTCGCAGGCATCCGCCATGTACCCATCTAATTCAACAGTGACATCCAGCTTCACCAGATCGCTTGGGCCTAAAATCCGGCGTCCTGGGACACCATGAACAATTTCGTCATTGACACTGATGCAGTTTTCGCCCGGAAATTTATAAACCAGTTTGGGCGCGGATCGCGCCCCATGTTGGCGCATGACCTCTGCGCCAATGGTGTCGAGTTCGCGGGTGGAAATGCCTGGCCGCACAGCAGCCTTCATCGCTTCAATTGTCTTGCGGGTGACAGCACCCGCACGTTGCAAACCGATCAGGTCTTGTACTGACTCGATGGACATAGATTCTCCCTTTCCTGAATGGTTATTATCCGTTTCCCCTCGGCATAACGACGCGGGCGCTGCTCCAGAAGTCCGCACAAAGAGACTCGGCCTCGGTCGCATCAAGACTGGTTTTATCCTCACCCCGTTCGCGCATGGCTCCGGTAGATTTCTCCTTCATCTCTACTCGCTTTCCGGGAATCGTCCAAACCCTACTCTATCGCAGAGGCGGGATGGACAGGCTGAGCCACCAGTCGCACACCGAGCGCGGCGCAAACGCGGCTGACGGTATCGAATCGCGGGGCGCTGTCGGGGCGCAGGGCTTTGTACAAGGCTTCCCGCGTGATCCCTGCTGTCTTGGCGATCTCCGTCATGCCACGAGCACGGGCAATGTCCCCCAATGCCGATGCCAGCAAAGCCGCATCGTTGGCCTCCAGAATATCGGTCAAGTAAGCAGCGATGGAGGTTTCACTGTCGAGATAGCGCGTTGCATCGAACTCGGGCAGGTCAGCGACCTTGATGCGTTTGCTCATGATTTTTCTCCGCTCAGTCCAGTAATGCGGCCAGTGCTTTGGCCCGTTTGATGTCTTTTTTCTGCGTTCGTTTCGAGCCGCCCACGAGCAGCACAATAAGCTGCGTCCCGCGTTGGGTGAAGTACAGCCGCCAGCCCGCACCCACATGAATGCGCAACTCCGAAACCCCCTCACCCACCGGCTGAACGTCTCCCATCAAACCGCGTTCCAGTCGTTTGATTCTGGCAACGAGCACGCCGCGTACCGTCTCATCCTTCACCCCGTCGATCCAAGCGGTAAATTCAGGCAAAGGACGAACCGAGAACATAGGTCGAGTGTAATCGAACGATTACACTGCTGTCAACTAGACGGTGCCGCTGGCAGCGGCCTCCCCGGTGTGTCCTGTCGTTTCGCCTTCTTGCTCAAACGTGCTGCCGAGATTAGGTCAACGGCTCTGATAGACGCTCGGCCTGCTGGCTGCATTGCGATGATTGCGCTGTGCCATGACGTTTGCTCTCCTGTGCTGTCCGTGCGGGCGAGATTCTGAGGAAGGGCATTTCGCCTTTGGCACTCAACCAAATTTCTTTTGTTGAGTGCCCCCGCTTCATGTCTTTGCGGCGGCCAGAGGCGAGGCGGATTCGGCCAATGCCGCGCGCACTCTGCGCGTTTATGGAGCGTCCGCGAACACCCTTGACGGGTTCCGACCGGCTCTGCCATAAAGCCGCATGAAGCGGGGGCACTGGATGAAAGAAGAAATTTAGGTACTCTTCCGCATTGCTTTCAGGATCGACGTTGCGGGCAGAACGCTTATTGAAAAATGTAGGGATCGACCATTATCCTGTAACGCATTCCCGATTAAGCCTGCGAGATGGCCAGATGGGTATGACCACATGGAGAGTGCTTAAGCAGATGCATCGTGACGAATGCTCTTTTCGATGGCTTCGTGAGACTTTCAGAAGTCTCCAATTTGGAATACGGGTGCTGTTCAAAAATCCAGCCCTGAGCATCACCGTTCTTCTCACGCTGGCCCTGGGAATTGGTGCGAACACTGCAATGTTCACCGTGAACTATGCGGTCTTTCTTGCGCCTCTGCCTTTTCCTCATCCGGAACAGTTGGTGACGGTCCAATCGATCTTTCAAGGACATCGCGACTGGGTTACCGCCGGTGATTTCTTGGATTGGAAAGGGCAGACTACATCCTTTCAGGACGTGAATGCGTGGACGGGCGGTGGGTTCAACATCGCCACGCAAGGGGAACCAGAAAATATCCGGGCTAGTCATGTCACGACAGGCTTTTACAAAATGATGGGCGACAGATTCTATCTCGGGAGGAATTTTTTACCCGAAGAAGGAATTGCCGGTAAAGATCACGTCGCGATTCTGGCTTACGCGATGTGGAAACGGCTTGGTGCCGATCCTAATGTGCTCAACACAGAAATCCATCTTGACGGTGAACCGTATACGGTCGTCGGCGTTTTGGCACCAGGATTACACGATAAAGCAGCGCTCGTCACTGTTCCTCTCGTGTTCAGCCCCGATCAACTCAACCACGATTACCACTGGATCAATGTCGTGGCTCGGCTCAAACCAGACGTAAGCATTGTCCAGGCACAGACAGAGATTGATGCAATCGTTGCGCGTACTGGCCAGGTCTATCCGAAAACCAGTCATGGATGGAGCGCAACGGTAGAGTCTTACAAGAGTATGTACGTACCCGAGAGCCGTAAATCCTCGCTTTGGCTTTTGCTTGGTGCAGTGGCAGTCATACTCCTGATCGCCTGCGTGAATGTGGCGAACCTGCTTCTGGCGAACGGGATCACACGGCAAAAGGAAATCGCTGTACGAAGCGCTTTGGGTGCGTCGCGGCCCGCGATCTTCTCGCAGTTCCTGACGGAAAGCCTGATTCTTGCAATTGGCGGCGGCTCACTTGGAGTAGGTACGGGATATATTTTGCTGAAGGCGCTAGTTGCCGTCATGCCAGCGCATACACTGCCACCGCAGGCGGAATTACACCTCAGCGTTCCGGTGCTTGCTTTTACGATTGTGGTGTCCGCTCTTGCGGGGATCATCTTTGGGTGCGTTCCCGCCTGGTTTGCCTCACGGGTCGATCCTTGCGAGTCAATGAAAGAGGGTAGTAGAACAGGAGCGGGCATAGGCCATCATCGTATTCGTCGGCTTCTCGTCATCAGTGAATTCGCGTTGGCAGTGACATTATTAGCTGCGGCGGGTTTGGTGATACGGAGCTTTTGGAATCTGATTCGGGTTGATCTAGGTCTTAGAACGGATCATGTACTGACCTTCGTACTCGTGGCTCCTCATAATGGCTCGAAAGAGCCGACACGACTCGTCAATTACTACCAGCGAATTCTAGCGAATATAGAAGCAGTTCCTGGTGTCTTCCATGCCACCGTCATGTCGGGAATGCCCTTGGACGTACCTGGTTTCAGTATGCCTTTTAGCATTGCGGGGCAACCTCTCGATCCCAAGGAGCGGCCGGGGGCGGTCGTGCAGCAGATTACACCGGATTATTTTAAGACGTTTGGGATTCAATTGATTCAAGGACGTACGTTCTCCGACCAAGACAATGCGAACAGCGTCAAAGTTGCGATGGTAAATGAGGATTTCGCTCGGCATTTCCTCAAGGGCATCGACCCATTGCGGCAGCGAATTGTCATGCAGCAGTTCATTCCCGGAGTGGCGGAACTTGGCCCATCCGTTGAATGGCAGATTGTCGGCGTATATCGAACTGTTCGCAGCTACGGTCCGCGTAAGGATGATGCGGAGATCGACATTCCTTTTTGGCAGATTCCGTGGGACAGTGCAAGCATAGGCGTCCGCACTGCTGAAGACCCTGAATCCATGCAAAAGAGCATCGCGGCTGCGGTACATGGCACCGATCCGCAGATGGCACTGACTGAGGTTCGCACGATGGACCAGGTGCGCAATGAGATGTTCGCGGATGATCGTTTCACAATGATCTTGTTTCTCTGCTTCGCTGTCGTTGCTCTTTTGCTCGCCTCGATCGGCATTTATGGAGTGATGGCATTCTCCGTCGCACTGCGGACGCGCGATATGGCTGTGCGTATGGCTTTGGGCGCTACCCGTTCCCATGTTGTGGCGCTGGTTTTGAGGGAAGGACTCACGTTGGTCCTAATAGGTTCCTCCATCGGTCTAATAGGCGCGTTCCTGATGGCACGAGCCATGCGGAGCATTTTGTATGGAACAGGTGCGGTGGATTTGCCTGTTGTGATGGTTGTGCTCTTCATGCTGCTAGTGGTTGCATTGCTGGCGTGCGCGATACCGGCTCGTCGGGCCGCATCGTCCAATCCAATGCAAGCCCTGCGAACTGAATAACCTGGAGGGGCGGTCGCTGTCCTCTGCGGCTGGTATCAGGGCGCTCCGGGCCTTAGGTGGAGTGCGACCTTTCGCCAAGTGTGGAAATGACTTTAACTGCTACATCTCATTAGTTGACAAGTGTTAGGCTACAGGCTACAGTTGTTCAGGTGAGAATACGCAACTTCATCCATAAGGGTTTGAAGAAGCTCTACGCGGACGACGCCACCAAAGGCGTTCCGCCCGACACCGTAGACAAGCTCCGCAAGATGTTTGCCTTTCTGGACGACATGGAAGACCCGGAAGAGTTGCGTATGCTGCCCTCGTGGAAGGCGCATACTTTGACGGGCGACCGCAAGGGTACATGGAGCCTGAGCGTTACGGCTAATCGGCGGTTGACCTTTCGTATCGACACAGCCGAGCGCGAGATTTACGACGTGAATTTAGAGGATTACCACTAGGTTCAAAGGAGAAGAGACCATGCCCATGAAGAACCCGCCCCATCCTGGGGATTTCATTCGGACGGAGATTATCGAGGCCGCAGGGCTGACGGTGACAGCAGCGGCGATGGCGTTGCGCGTCTCGCGCGCTACGTTGTCCAGCCTGCTCAACGGCAAGGCTGACCTCTCCGGTGATATGGCGCTCCGTATCGAGAAAGCCTTTGGAGTGAAGATGGACACGCTGATGCGGATGCAGTCCTCGTATGACATTGCCCAAACGCGCAAGCGTGAGAATCAAATCCGTGTACCGCGCATCTCCGTGTTGGCCGCCACGCATTAGTGTGAGGCAATCTGCCGGGGAACCTCAGCAGCGCAGTTGAGGAAGACTCACACATAGCGCACTAAGAACAGCCGCCAGCGGCGGCTCGTGCGCGAGAATTTGCCGCTAAGAACGCCCCGGCGGGGCAGCGGCAAATCAGAACCAATATCGGAAGAAATGGATTGGGATATGGAACTCCCTACGCCAGCCTCCGCCACGGCTCCGGCCAAAGACGGCTTCGGGAGGATTCCACGGTCAGCCTGTCCTACGGTGCTGACCTCGCTTGGATTTATCGTGCGTCTCTGCCGCCTTTGACGCTTTGGCCCTGGTAACGTCCACTTCCGTGTGCGGCAGCTCCCATCCCGCCATGCCCTGTAACACGCGGTCGGCGTGCTTGATGGTGTTCACATGCCCATAGTGTTCCTCGATCATGTGGACAGAGGTTCCCATCTGTTCGGCAAGGAAATACACGTCCACGCCTTCCTGCAAGCGGAGCGTGGCATAGGTGTGCCGGAAGCAATAGGTGGAGCGCGGAACGCCCTGCGTTCCTTCGCGCAGATTCGCTTCCTTCAAAAGATCGGCAATCAGACTGCTGTAGAGCGTCTTTGCGGGCTTGCCGGTGATGTTGGTAAATACTCTGTCGTCCGGTTCCGTGGCTTTGGAGATGGCACGGATGCGCTCTAAATAATCTCCGACACTCTTGGGCGCGACCAGTTGACGCGATTTGTCCTTGCCCTGCACGAACAGGACAACGATCTCGCGGCCCTCACGGTCTTTCGCGGGCATGATGTCGCGCCAGCGGAGATTCTTCATCTCCACTGGCCTCATGCCGGTATTGCAGGCAATCAGAATCATGTTGTAGGTGACGGTGCGATACCAGATACTCGAAGGCTTGTCCGCCTCACCAATCCACTTGCGGCCTACGGTGTGGAGCTTGCGGTATTCCTCCAGCGTGAACTCGTCACGGCGCATCGTCTTGAGCTTCGGGCGCTCGTCGAAACGCTGACGCGCGGGAACGTAACGCTTCTTGACGGCGTAGTTCATAATCGCCCCGAAAATCGACATCTCGAAGCGGATGGTGGAATCGCTAATGAAAGGAACTGTTCTTTCTTCGGAAGGCTTGACTTCAATCGGTTTCAAAACCCTGATACCCAAAGTCTGCTGAACCTTAGTGCGGCGCTCGGCTTCATGGTCGGCAAAGGTCTGAGCGGTTGCGGCTGTAATTTCTCGAACGCCGTTGCGCCGGTGGCGTCCCGCGCCGTTCTCCCGCCGCCATGCCGGATAGCCGCCCCAACGCTCGTCACCGATAAGGTGTACTTGGGTGGAACCTGCATATCTATCCAGCGTTCCCTCAATGACGGCACGGAGCTTCTTAGGCCGTGCGGCGCTGATCTCGCCGCGCTTCGCCCGCGCCTCCTGCGTCAGCAGATACTCGTGCGCCACGTCGCGGAAGGGGCGATTGAACACAGGAACGTCATGCTTGATGCGGAATCGAACGTCGGCGTCTTGATCGAAGGCGCGTTCCCGCGCCGCTTCTCTATCCGTTGTTTTGAGCGAAACCGTCTTGTAGCGGTCGGCCTTCGGCATCTTCATGCGGCAATACCACATGCGATGGTCCACGTCGCCGCGCCGGAAGAGAATCAGACCGGGTTTCAGTTCCTCTTTTTCGGTGACGAATGCCATAGTTCGCCTCCATCGTTGGACTCGTTCTGTGCAGATTCCGTGTAGGATTTTTTCGTAAGTCGTTGAATCCTCGTATCTGTGCAGGACTTGTATAGAGATTACCATAAAATTATCTTGTTTATTTATATTTATTTACAATATAATTGTCATCCTGAGCGGAGCGAAGAACCCCCGCATTTTGTTCGAAGCGCCACAAATCTCGCTCTGATTTGAGCTTGGAAACCAGTCGCCCTACTCCACGTGATAGTTAGGAGCCTCGCGCGTGATGATCACATCATGCACATGGCTCTCTCTGAGCCCAGCATTTGAGATCCGGATAAACCGCGCATTCTCCTGCAGCTCCGCAATCGTCGCGCACCCCAGATACCCCATCCCCGACCGCAACCCACCCACCAACTGATAAACCATCCCCTCAAGCGGTCCGCGATGCGGCACCCGCCCCTCAATCCCCTCCGGCACAAACTTAGCCAGCCGGTTCGACCCGCCATTCTCACGAGCCGTCAGTGAAGGCCGCTCCGTACTCGCTGCATCGGTCATATCGTCCTTGCCCTGAAAGTACCGCTCACCCGACCCCTGCGCCATCGCCGACAGCGACCCCATCCCGCGATAAGCCTTGAAGCTGCGCCCCTGATAAAGAATCGTCTCACCCGGGCTCTCATCCACTCCGGCAAACAGCGACCCCATCATCACCACGCTCGCCCCCGCCGCAATTGCCTTCGTCACATCGCCTGAATATTTAATCCCGCCATCCGCAATCACCGGAATCCCGCGTTCCTTACCCGCGCGATAAGCCTCTGAAATCGCCGTAATCTGCGGCATCCCTGCCCCAGTCACCATCCGCGTCGTACAAATCGACCCCGGCCCAATCCCCACCTTGATCGCATCCGCGCCCGCATCCATCAACGCAATCGCGCCCTCGTACGTAGCGATATTCCCCGCCATCAAATCAATCTCCGGGAACCGCTTCTTCACCAGCGTCACCGCCTCCAGCACCCGCGAAGAGTGCCCATGCGCAGAATCGATCGCCAGCGCATCCACCCGAGCCGCAACCAGCGCCGCCGCCCGCTCCAGAAAATCCCCCGTAGCCCCAATCGCTCCAGCCACCCGCAACCGCCCCTGCGAATCCTTCGAAGCATTCGGATACTTCAATTTCTTCTGAATATCCTTGACCGTAATCAAGCCTTTCAGCTCATAGTCGTCATTCACCACCAGCAGCTTCTCAACCCGATGCTGATGTAGAATCTTTTCCGCCTGCTCCAGCGTCGTCCCCACCGGCACCGTAATCAGATTCGTCTTCGTCATCACCGAATCGATCGTCAAATCTGTCCGCGACACAAACCGCAGATCGCGGTTCGTCAAAATCCCCACCAGCTTTTTATTCTTCGTCACCGGAACACCCGAGATCTTGTACCGCCGCATCACCTCCAGCGCATCGGCAATCGACTGCTCCGGCGCAATCGTCACCGGATCCACAATCATCCCGCTCTCCGACCGCTTTACCTTGTCGATCTCCCCCGCCTGCTGCTCAATCGTCAGATTGCGGTGCACCACACCCATCCCACCCTGCTGCGCCATCGCAATCGCCAGCCGAGCCTCCGTCACGGTATCCATCGCCGCCGACATCAGCGGAGTACTCAACGTAATATTCCGCGTCAACTGCGTCTGCGTACTCACCTGCGTCGGCACCACTTCGCTATAAGCAGGAACAAGGAGAACGTCATCAAAAGTAAGGGCTTCGGGTACGGGGGAGCTAATCATAATTTTTATAGGTTCCAGTTGTTGATGGTTAAAAGCGAAGGGGCTACACGGCAGCAAGCCTGAATTTCGCGGGATTTCATTGATTGTAGTGTCGCCAACCACCCATAGCAACTTCGATGATCCAATTTCCCCAAAGTTTCACACCCGATCTGTTCTCTGCCTATTACTTAGCAATGGATCAGCCGAGATTCTCGCGTACCAAACGCTAGATCGGTTTGGCTTTGCAACTATGGCCGTCAGGCACCAGTTGCGCATCCAGAACTGCAAGATAAGCAGCCAGTAGGCGGTATGTGTCGTAATAGTCGTTGAAACGAACCGCGGAGGGCTTATCTGCGGAGGTGTGCAGGACATGGCTGGTTTCGGGTGTAACGCTGTGGATGGTAATAGTGCATACTTTCTCCCGAATGAAAGATTCTTCGTCAGAATCACCAAACCCATCCACGTTCATACCTCCAATGGGAAGGTTCATCGAGTGAGCAAGTTGACCAAGCCGGTTTACGAGAAGAGGATCTGACTGACTGACCCACACCTTTGTGGGGCCAAGACCCAGACTGTCCATATTGATCATGGCTTCTATCTTGGAAATTTGGCCCTTCGGAAGTTGTTTGACGTAAAAGGCAGACCCTTGGAGCCCCTCTTCTTCGCCGGTGAAGGCAGCAAAAACAAAGGTGTGCTTACGGGTGGAACCGATAAGCGACTGGAAGAGACTAGGAAGGAGTGACGCGCCGCTCCAATTATCAATAATCCCGTCCCCTTCAGAAACATGATCAAAGTGCGCACCTACGACAATGACATCAGGAGTGCTGCCCGGTAGCGTGCAGATGACGTTAGGCTGCTTTCTATGCGGAACAAGCTGTTCAGACAAATCTCCGGGCTTGCATCCAGCTTCGGTAAAGAGTGTTACTAACGCAGCCTGCCGCGTGGCGTCGTTTCCCTTATACAGGTCGAGCCGTTGTTGAACCATTTCTGGCGAAACAGGTGCATACTTCACCTGCGCAAATAAGGAGCCAGTATGGAGGGTAGACGCAACAAAGAGCAGTGCAACGTAGCCTGAATTGATCATTTTTTGTGATGGTATCCGAAAAGTCTGGCATTTGATCCAAATGCCTTGGGCCCCACCCCCATTGAAATCCCCAAATAACCGTAGTATGATCGACGTTGCAGACGATTTTGTTCCGTCGTAATACGTATGCCGTGACCGCACCGGCGATTTGACGGAGGAGAGGAGTGGGCCAAAGCCCACTTTTTATTTGCTCTAAAAGACGTTCTGCTTGCACGGCCTTTTCGACCGGAAACAGAGCGTATGGCAGTCCAGTTAGACCAAATTCGAGCAACCGCAGAGCGCGTCGCCGCCTCACACCATCTGGACCTCGTTGATCTCGAGTTCCAGGGCGGCAGCAAACACCGAAACCTGCGCGTCTATATCGAGAAGAACGCCGTAGAACGAGCCAAACTGGCTGAGCTGGCAGCAGCCGGAACCTCAGAACTCCCGAAGGGCGTCCCAGTCGAGATGCTCTCCGGCGTAACCCACGAGGACTGCGCCACCTTCGCGCAGGATTTTGGCACCGTCCTCGACGTGGAAGACCTAATCCCAGGGGCCGAATACACCCTGGAAGTCTCTTCGCCGGGGTTGGAACGCAAGCTCCTCCGTCCCGAAGACTACACCCGGTTTCAAGGCAGTCTGATCAAGCTTCAGACCTTCACTCCGGTCAACAAGAACAGGCAGTGGCAAGGCCGTCTCACGAAGTTCGCAGACGGTGTCCTTACGATCGACCTCTCTGCCGTCAAGCAGAAGGGCAAGGCAAAGAAGGCCGCAACCGAATCGACCGTCGACATTGCTCTGGCGAACGTCGAAAAGGCCAATCTGGTAGCAGAGATTTAGCCGCCTCTAAAACAACGGCTTCTAACGCTGACGAAACAGGAAACAAACCCGGACAACCCTCCGGGGAAACAAAGAAGGGCGAGTGAACAATGGCAAGTGTTCTATATCAATCAATCGAGACGTTAAGCCGCGACAAGGGGATCGAACCCGCCGTTGTAGTAGGCGCCGTTGAAGACGCCATCGCCCTCGCCACCCGCAAGTACTACAAAACCCAGGAGAATATGCGCGCCGAGATGGACCGCGAGACCGGCGAGATCCGCGCCTACGTCTTCAAGACCGTCGTCGAGACCCCCGAGCAGGTCGAAGACAACATCAACCAGCTCACCCTCGACCAGGCCCGCGAGCTCGCCCCCGAGGTCGAGGTCGGCGGAGAACTCCGCTTCTACAAAGACACCAGCCCCCTCGGCCGCATCGCCGCCCAGATGGCCAAGCAGGTCATCTTCCAGAAGGTCCGCGAGGCCGAGCGCGACACCGTATTCAACGAGTACAACCATCGCGCCGGCGAGGTCCTCAACGCCACCGTCAAGCGCCTTGAGCCCATGGACGTCATCTTCGACCTCGGCAAAGCCGAAGCCCGCATGCCCAAGCGCGAGCAGTCCCGCCTCGAGCAGTTCGCCGTAGGCGAGCGCGTCCGCGTCGTCCTCCTCCGCGTCGACCGCGCCGCCAAGGGCCCGCAGGTCATCGTCTCCCGCGCCGCCCCAGCCCTGGTCCAGAACCTCTTCCAGTCCGAGGTCCCAGAGATCTACGACGGCACCGTCAGCATCAAGGCCATCGCTCGCGAGGCTGGTGAGCGCACCAAGATCGCCGTCCAGTCCCGCGACAAGGATGTCGACCCCGTCGGCGCCTGCGTCGGCATGAAGGGAATGCGCGTCCAGTCCATCATCCGCGAGCTGCGCGGCGAAAAGATCGACATCATCGAGTTCTCCGACGAGATCACCACCTTCGCCGAAAAAGCCCTGCAGCCCGCCAAGGTCAGCCGCGTCTCCATCACCGACCTCGGCGAAAAGCAGATTGAAGTCATCGTCGACGACACTCAGCTCTCGCTCGCCATCGGCAAGAAGGGCCAGAACGTCCGTCTCGCCGCCAAGCTCCTCCAGTGGAAGATCGACATCAAGAGCGAAGAGGAGAAGCGCCAGGAGGTCGAGCAGCAGATGCAGGCCATGTCCGGCGGCCCCACCACGCCGATCGAGCAGGTCACCGAGCTCGGCGACGCCGTCCTCGAAAAACTCATCGCTGCCGGCATCACCACCGTCGAAGCTCTCGCCGACATGACCCCCGAGCAACTCGAAGAGGTCCCCGGCATCGGAGAAAAGACAGTCGAAAAGATCTCCGTCGCCGTCCGCCACTACTTCGGACAGTACGAAGAGGGCGAAGAGCGCCCGGAGCCTACGCCGATTGCCGCAGAAGCAGAGGCAAGTTCCATGGAGAAGACACCCGAAGAAATCCTGGCAGCAGAGGCCGGAACCGGCACCGCGAAGGAAGTCAGCCATCTCTCCACCGAAGATATCGCCGATCTCGAAGACGCAAACTCTGGCATCGACGCCTACAGCGACGCCGACGCCCGCGAAGAACGGATTGAACTCGATAACGACACCGTAGACACCCTGGTCAACGACAGCCAGGAGGTCTCCGGCGAAGGTATCGACGACGGAAACGACCGTGGCTAGCCCTATCAGCCGCGCAACCAAACCTTCTGCGGGGTTTCACACCGGAAACCCCGCAGAGAACACTTACAATAAGAACTCCTTCCTCGATGAGGCTGATATGAGCAGCTAACGGCGCAGGGAAGCGAAAAGGGACGGATGAGCAAAGTTCGAATCAACGATCTGGCACGGGAACTGGAAGTCAAAAGCAGGCCTATTCTGGACGCGCTCGAAGCAATCGGCGTAACCGGAAAGACCCACTCCAGTTCCATCGAAGCCGACCAGGCCGAAAGGGTCCGGGAGTACTTCAAAAACGGCGGCAAAAGCAGCTCCTCGAACAGACCCGCCGTCGAGAGCAAGCCGAAGTTCGACCTCTCCAAGGTCTCCAAACCCGGCGACGCCCTCAAAGCCATCCTCGAGCGCAAGCAGGCCGAAGCCGCTGCCAAAGCCGCTCCACCACCACGTCCCGCCGCTGTCGTCGCCGCGCCCGCGCCCGTCGCCGCTGCAGCGCCCATCGCCACTGCAAGACCAGCCGCCGCAGCGCCTCCAACCACGACCCACACCGCGACTCCTGCCCCTGCAGCAGCCGCCGCACCGGTCCAACCCCGGCGCATCGTTGTTCCTCAACCACGCCCCCAGGCCCCCATCGTCGCCCAACCATCGGCTCCGGCCATTGCAACCAAGCCGCCCGTCGGCCCCATCATCGCAAAGCCGCCGGTTACCGTGGCCCATCCAGCCGCCCTTACGCCACCGGTAGCCAAGCCCGCGCCACCACCACCAGCTCCGCCCGCCGAAGAACCTGCAGCCAAAGCAGCCTCCGTACCCCCTGCGCCAGAAATCAAGGCCCCAACTCCGGCTACTCCACCCGCGCCACCCGCCCCGGTGGCTGCAGCCGAGCCCGTTGCAACAGCCCCTGCAGAGCCCCCCGCCCCATCGGCCCCCATTCGTCGCGTCATTATGCCGCAGACTGGCCCGCGCCCCATCTACACCGCTCCGGTATCCGCCCAGGGAGTGCCCCAACGCGGACGTCCCATCTTCGAACGCCCACGCCCGCAATCCCCTGGAGCCCCCGGCTCTCGCCCCACATCAACTTCGGCACCCGGCGCACGCCGCCCCATGCATCCGACCCGCACTTTCCCCGGCGGCACATCCGGCCCAGGAGGCGCACCCGGACGCCCAGGCTTCACCCCGGGAGCCCCACGCCCAGGCTTCGGCGCACGTCCAGGCTTTGGAGCACGTCCAGGCGGAGCGCCCGGCATGCTACCCGGTCCAGGCGAAGCGCCTCCCACCGGCATGCGCCCTGCAGCACGTCCCGGCCAGCGCCGTGGTGGACAGCGCTACGAGAAGACCAAAGAAGGCCCGATGAAGGGCTTCAATCCGCCGCCGCGTTTCGGCGGAGCCCCCATCTCTCGCGAGCCCCTTCCCATCACCCGCAACATCACGGTCACCGAAGGCATCAGCGTCAAGGACCTCGCCGAAAAACTCGACGTCCGCGGCAAAGACCTCATCGCCACCCTCCTCATGAAAGGCGTCTTCGTCACCGTCAACCAGACCCTCGACGCCGAGCTCGTCAAAGACGTCTCCCGCCAGTTCGGAGCCGAAGCCCAGGTCATCTCCGTCGAAGAGCAGCTCGAAAACGAAGCCATCGAAGGCTTCCTCGAAGACACCACCGGCATGGTCGAGATCGTCCGGTCTCCAGTCGTCACCGTCATGGGCCACGTCGACCACGGCAAAACCTCGCTCCTCGACGCCATCCGCTCCACCGACGTCGCCGGCGGCGAAGCCGGAGGCATCACCCAGCACATCGGCGCCTACAAGGTCAAAATCACCAAGCCCGACTCGCCCGCCTTCGGTCGCGAGATCGTCTTCCTCGACACCCCCGGCCACGAGGCCTTCACCCGCATGCGCGCCCGCGGAGCCAAGGTCACCGACATCGTCGTCATCGTCGTTGCAGCCGACGACGGAGTCATGCCCCAAACCCTCGAGGCCATCGACCACGCCCGCGCCGCCAACGTGCCGATCATCGTCGCCGTCAACAAGATCGACAAACCCGAAGCCAACCCCTCGAAGGTCATCCAGCAGCTCGCCACTCGCGGCCTGCAGCCCTCGAACATGGGCGGCGACACTGAGTTCGTCGAAGTCTCCGCGAAGAAGCACATCAACCTCGACAAGCTCGAGGAGATGATCTGCCTCGTCGCCGACGTCAACGAGCAAAAATCCCAACCCGACCGCCCCGCCGTCGGCACCGTCATCGAAGCCAAGCTCGATCGCGGTCGCGGAGCCGTCGCCAGCATCCTCGTACAAAACGGAACCCTCCGCACCGGCGACAGCTACATCGTCGGCAACACCTTCGGCAAGATCCGCGCCATGTTCGACGACCGTGGCCGCGCCATCTCCGCCGCCGGCCCCTCCACCCCGGTCGAAATCCTCGGTCTCGAAGGCATGCCCGACGCAGGCGACACCTTCCTCGTCATGGCAGACCGCGACAAGGCCAAGGGCATCGCCCAGTACCGCAAGATGAAGGAGCGCGAAGCCCAACTCGCCAAGAGCTCCCGCGTCTCCCTCGAAGGCCTCGCCGAGCAGATCAAGCAGGCCGGCATGAAGGACCTCAACCTCATCCTCAAAGGCGACGTGCAGGGTTCAGTCGAAGTCCTCGCCGACTCCCTCGAGCGCATGTCCACCGAAAAGATTCGCGTCCGCGTCCTTCACTCCGGTGTCGGCGCCATCACCGAGTCCGACGTCCTCCTCGCCTCCGCCTCGAACGCCGTCATCATCGGCTTCAACGTCCGTCCGGAGCGCAAGGCGCAGGAGCTCGCCGACCGCGAGAACGTCGAGATCCGCCTCCACTCCATCATCTACGAGCTGCAGGATGAGATCACCAAGGCCATGTACGGTCTCCTCGAACCCGTCTTCAAGGAGAACTACGCCGGCCGCGCCGAAGTCCTCAACGTCTTCAAGATCTCCAAGGTCGGTCAGATCGCCGGCTGCACGGTCCGCGACGGCCTCATCCGCCGCGACGCCAACGTCCGCGTCCTGCGCGACGGCACAGAGGTCTGGAAGGGCAAGATCGCCTCGCTCAAGCGCTTCAAGGACGACGTCAGCGAAGTCCGTCAGGGCGTCGAGTGCGGCATCGACCTCGCCGGCTTCAAGGACATCCAGGCAGGCGACATCATCGAAGCCTTCACCACCGAAAAGATGGCCGCCGAACTGGGCCAAACCACCATCGCCGCCAAAAAAGAACGCGAAGCAGCCGCAGCCCGCGAAGCAGCAGCCCGCGAAAAAGAATCAACCGGCGACGCAGCCTCAGCTTAACCCTCGCACCAATTACAACAGCAAGGCCGGGAGCAATCCCGGCCTCTTCTTTTGCCGTAGTGCTCTTTCTTGCTTGTCATCCCCCGAAGGGGATCTGCTGTTTGATTGTCATGCATCCAAAGGTTAATGGACCACGCATCTGAGACCTTTCGCACGGATGCCAGCATCTCAGCTCAGCTTCGCAGGCACCTGTCATGCTAATCTCAACCCGGATGCCTCCAACAACGAATCAAGACAAAAACAAGCTCTACTACGGCGACAACCTCGAAGTCCTCCGCGACTACATCCCCGACCAGTCCGTCGATCTCATCTACCTCGACCCACCCTTCAACTCTCGCCAGGACTATAATGTCCTCTTCGCCGAAAAAGACGGCACCCGCTCCGCCTCCCAGATCACCGCCTTCAAAGACACCTGGGAGTGGAACGAAGAAGCCGCCCGCAGCTACGAAGAAGTCATCGAGCAAGGTGGCCGCGTAGCCGACGCCATGCGCCATAGTAATGCAGCGTGAATTACAAGAATGACTACAAACTCTCACCATCCGAGATGGCACGAATTCGATGCACCGCGCCAGCTTTAGGAGGCAGTGTCCTGTCACGGTGCGCTAGCCAAGCTACTTATGGCCAAAACAACGGTGCCGCCCCGTTCTGGTATCACTGTGATATTCACGCGACTCTATCAAGAGAAGCTGGCCGAATCTACCTACCTTGCACCTCACCTGATATCCTCACTTAAACTCAATGCCCGAAGACAGAAACAGACTACATTACGGCGATAATCTCAGTGTTCTCCGTGGCAAAGACTCCGCTGGTCGCCCCTACATCGCCGACCAGTCGGTAGACCTCATCTATCTCGATCCACCCTTCAACTCCCGCCAGGACTACAACGTCCTCTTTGCCGAGAAAGACGGCAGCCGTTCCGCATCGCAGATCACTGCCTTCAAAGACACTTGGGAGTGGAACGAAGAGGCCGCGCGTTCTTACGAAGAGGTCATCGAACAAGGTGGCCGCGTAGCAGACGCCATGCGCGCCTTTCGCACGCTAGTAGGTGGCTCTGATATGCTCGCCTATCTAGCAATGATGGCGCAGCGTCTCGTGGAATTGCGTCGAGTCCTCAGGCAAAGCGGTTCCATCTACCTCCACTGCGACCCCACCGCCAGCCACTACTTGAAACTCCTGATGGACGGCGTCTTCGGACCTGAACAATTCCGATCCGACATCATTTGGAAGAGAACAAGTTCACATGGAAATGTTTCAGTTGGACTTGGCTCGGTAACAGACAACATCCTCTACTACAGCAGAAGCGGTAAGCCACTTTGGAATCAACCTTACGTTCCATACTCGGACTCGTATATAAAGAGTCATTTCAGCCAGGTTGATGAAGATGGTCGTCGTTTCACAACATCAGATCTACGAAATCCGGGAGTCCGTCCCAATCTTCACTACGACTACAAAGGATTCAAGCCGCATCCGAATGGATGGGCGGTGTCCCGAGAGCGCATGGAACAATACGACCGGGAAAATCGTCTAGTCTTTCCAAGTAAACCGGATGGCCGCATACGACTGAAGCGCTATCTCGACGACCAGCCGGGAGAGAAAGCCACCACTCTTTGGGAAGACATTCCGCCCATCAACTCTCAAGCCCAGGAACGCCTCGGCTACCCCACTCAAAAACCCGAAGCCCTCCTCGAACGCATCCTCAAAGCCTCCTCCAACGAAGGCGACGTAGTCCTCGACCCCTTCTGCGGCTGCGGCACCACCGTTCAAGTCGCACAAAAACTAAACCGACGCTGGATCGGCATCGACATCACCCACCTCGCCATCGGCCTCATCAAGACCCGCCTTGACGACTCCTTCACCCATGAAGTTCGCAAGACCTACGAGGTCATCGGCGAACCTACCGACGTAGCCGGAGCCGCCCAACTCGCAGAAGAAAACAAATGGCAGTTCCAATACTGGGCTCTCGGCCTCTGCGGAGCCCGCCCGACCGAAGGCATCAAGAAGGGCGCAGACCGCGGCATCGACGGTCGCCTCTTCTTCCACGACGACCGCTCCGGCGAATCCAAACAAATCATCTTCTCCGTCAAAGGCGGCCACAACATCGGCGTCTCCGAAATCCGCGATCTCATCGGAGTCCTCCAGCGCGAGCGCGCCGAGATCGGCGTCTACATCTCCTTCGAAGAACCCACCAAACCCATGCAAAAAGAAGCCGCCGAAGCCGGCTTCTACACCTCGCAGGACGGCAGCCGCTACCCCCGCCTCCAACTCCTCACCATCAAAGACCTCCTCGAAGGCAACAAAAACGTCCAGCGCCCCCTCCACGTCCGCGAAGTCACCTTCAAAAAAGCCCCCCGCTCCCGTCCCGACGCCGCTACTAACCTGACGCTCAATCTCACAGAGGAGTAGCCGGGTGCCCCATTCATGCAGTCCCATCGCATGAGTGGGCAATCGCGCAAAGCGCGATCCATCAGTATTCAGGGAGACTCACCCATGCCGCTCCCAAAACACAGCTGGCGTCACAATCGAATACCTCTCCGCAAGCGCCAACAAATCCTTGTCACCCGTAATTAAATAGTCTGCCCGCGATGCACGCAAAGTAGCCAGCACCTGCCGGTCCGCAGCATCGCGCAGACCAACATCCTGTTCGCCATCCGGCTCAACAATGTCCGCAAGGAACATAAAACTATCCGTCAGATCCCGAATCTCGTCGGCACTCAAACTTATCCGCGTCAGACGCGGTAGCACCCGGCTCATCTCATCCAGGATGTACCGCGACAACACGACATCCAGCCCGCCCTGTCGCCATACCCTGACGATGCGCCCCGGAACGCTCTCTGGATAAGCGATTCCCGACACCAGAACATTGGTGTCCAATACCACACGCATCAACGCGCCCGTTCTCGAGCCACCTGAGCATCAATCTCCGCCAAACCCTCTTCGAGCGGCACACCAGCATGTGCCTCCGCTATTCTCCGGCTCAGTGCATCGAAGCGATCCTGCATCCGGCGGATACGCGCAAACAGTTCGGCATCCACCAACGCAGCCACCGGCTTGCCATCCTTGTTGATGACAATGCTGTCATTGCGGTACTGCACCTGATTCAGCATCTCGCCTAGATTCTGTCGAAAGTTAACCGCATTCACCTCTGTAATCATTATTTCCCTCATGATCATATCGACCAATATGATCATTATGATCGATAACCCAACCTTTGTCTAGCCAGCGTCCAACCGTTTCCCACAGCCAAATCCTTGACACGCCTGATACGCTTAAATAAGCGAAATAAGCCCGGCCAACCGCCGGGCCTTCGCATTTAAACCTGGAAGACTTGACGCCGAAGTCCAAACTCATGTCTTCTGTTTCGAAGACTTTGCACACTTTTCACCCAGGAGGGGGAGGGACCATGTCGAACACCGTCACCGAGCCAAAGAGCGAGACCAAACTGGACATCGCAGCCATCCAATCCGCCCTTCGCGAAAATAAAGTCGACGGCTGGCTCTTCTACGACCACCACCACCGCGACCCCCTCGCCTACTCGATCCTCGGCCTCGATCCCCACTCCCACGTCACCCGCCGCTGGTACTACTTCATCCCCGCGCGTGGCGGCGTACCGCAGAAATTGGTGCATCGAATCGAATCAGGCAGGCTCGACTCACTGCCAGGCGAAAAGACTGAGTATTCCTCGTGGCAAGAACTTGAGCAAAAGCTCGAAGGAATAATGTTGGGCGCTGAGAAAATCGCCATGCAGTACTCTCCGCGCAACGCGAATATGTATGTCTCTATGGTTGATGCCGGTACCATCGAACTCATTCGAGACATGGGAATGGAGATCGTCACCTCCGCCGACCTCGTCAGCCACTTCGAAGCTGTCCTCACCGACGCGCAACTCGCCACCCACTACGTCGCCCAGAAAGCCGTCGACGAAATCCTCGACGCAGCATGGAAAGAGATCGGCACCCGCGCACGCAGCGGAGGCACCACGGAATACGCCATCGTGCACCTCCTCCAGCAAGGACTCAGCCGAGCCAACCTGGTCTGGGAGCACGGTCCCAACGTCTCCGCCGGCCCCAACTCCGCCGACTCGCACTACGAGCCCACTGCCGCCAAATCCAGCCCCATCCGCACCGGCGACTTCGTCCTCATCGACATCTGGGGCAAACTAGCCAACGACCCCACCGCCGTCTGGTACGACATCACCTGGACTGGCGTCGTCAATCGCGAACCCACCGAGCGCGAACAACTCATCTTCACCACCGTCCGCAACGCTCGCGACGCCTCCATCAAAGCCGTGCAGGAAGCCTTCTCCTCAAACACTCCCATAGCAGGCTGGCAAGCCGACGAAGCCGGACGCAGTCTTATCGTCAAAGCCGGATTCGGAGACGCCTTCACCCACCGCACCGGTCACAACATTGGCACCGAACTCCACGGCAACGGAGCCCATCTCGACAATCTCGAAACCCACGACGAGCGACTCATCCTCCCCAATACCTGCTTCTCCGTCGAACCCGGCCTCTACTTCCCAGGAGAGTTCGGCATCCGCAGCGAGGTCGACATGATCGCCCGCAAAAACAAAGCCGAAGTCACTGGCCGCATCCAAACCGCACTCGTCCGCATTTGACCGATCGCGACACAATCGGGTGGACCACCTCGCAATTTCACAAAAGAACGCCATCGTGGTTTCGTCGTCACGAATTGATCTCGGAAGGAACGAAGCACATTGAGCTAAGTTTATTGATTATAAGATGGTGGCCAGAGACGGGATCGTTCTTTCCACGGGTCTTGCCGTTCTGTAAGTTACAGAAAATAAAATGACAGAAAATCCAAAAACTCCACCTCTCCCGGCTCGGCGGTACAAAATTGGTACAAAGTGCTGGGTGGCGCCTTGCTCACAAAAGGCCCATTCGTAATTGCCCTATACCGAATTTGCCCTCTTCTGTCTGATCGATCAGTATGCAAGTCTTCTTCAGCGTGCCTGAGTTGTGCCAAAACCAATCTGCGATGATGTCGGACTTTCCCGTGAGCGGCTGGTCGTTGTATGGGCTCAGACCGGCTTTGAATTGATTCACTGCCTTCGTTTTCAAGATTTCGCCGATCATCCCTGCTGCGAGGTCCGGAATCGCAAGAAAGTCTTCGAACATCAACTCATCGGGCATGACAGCGGGCGTATTCATCATGAATTCCCCTAGATGATGAGGCACATGCAGCATGGAAAGTCGCGCAGCAAATTGGTGGGCATCATCGAGGCGCTCCGCATTTGCAACGATGTCATCCTCATCAGTCATCCAAGAGATGTTCATATTTGGTGAAGACCACGCCGCAAGGAAGAGCGAGAAGAAGTGCGACACCCTCACCATCTCTTCGAATACTCTGGGATCCCATCTGGCCTTGAATCCGTGTAGTGCCTCCCAGACTGCAACTGAGCCTTGATGCGTCGAAATATATGAGTTAATTTCTTGTTGATCGCTACGACGACAACATGCCCATTAATGGCCTCTGACGCCTCCAAGAAGGGGATGAGCGCACGTCGTCTCTGGCTATCATTTAGACTCTTGAACGCCATTCTGCGACCGTCTGCCAAAAACGCGTTCCGAGACTTTCTACACCTCGAGGGCCATTCGGGGGAGGCATCGGCGTCGCCGATCACGAACCCATAAGTGCGAAACTGGCTGTCACCATGACTGCCGCTATAGTCGGAACCAAACATTAGGTGCGATCCATGAAAGGGCGCCGGGCGGAGCGCACGGAGTTGCTTCGAGAAGGCCGTAGCCCATGGCCACGCCGCCCTCACCATCTCGTTGAGATCACTTCTTGGCTGCACGGATTTGCCTTCCAAATACGGTAAATAGGATGGCCGGGAACGGAGCGTTTCTCATTTCTTGAGAGCGAGCCAAAGAGCCAACATACCGTAATCTGAGGCGGCGTTTCCGATAGAATGATAGTGGCTCACCCCAGGCTGGCCTAGACGGTTGTAAGTGACGCGTTTTCTTTCGCCTACGCGCTTGCCGAACATTGCAATCCGAACTTTGGGCTTAGCGCTGGTGGACTGACAGCAAACGATGGCGACCACGCTCAATCCCGAGAAGGCCCTGATCTTCCGAATTGTCCATCGGGACAATCTACCGTGGATTCTCGATCACGGATTGCACGCCAGTAGTGGACAGGTCTTCGATCCGAACTATCGCAACATTGGAAACGTCGACCTTATCGGGAAGCGGAGTCACCGCAACGTCAAGGTTGGTCCCAAGGGAACCCTGAGCGACTACGTCCCTTTCTATTTCACGCCGTTTTCGATCATGATGTACAACATCCACACCGGATACAACGTACAGCAGGTGCCGAACGACGAGATCCTGATCCTAGTCTCTTCGCTAATCAAGATATCGAAGCTGAAGATACCGTTCGTGTTCACCGATCAGCACGCCTATCCTGCAATGGCAAACTATTATATCGATCTTGACGACCTCGACGAGGTAGATTGGGATTTGTTGAACCGCAAAGATTTCAGGCACGACCCTGACGATCCAGCGAAGAAGGAGCGCTATCAGGCAGAGGCCCTGATCTGGAAACATGTTCCTCTCGATGCTCTTCTTGGGATCTGTAGTTGCAGTGCAACCGTTGATACGTTTGTAAAAGCCGAACTGGCAAAGCGAAATCTGGACGTACAATCTAGTGTTCAGAGGAACTGGTATTTCTGATGATGAAATTTACGCATGGCAATCTCCTCGAAGCTCCCGTGGAAGCGCTGGTCAATACTGTCAACACAGTCGGCGTTATGGGCAAAGGAATCGCTCTGATGTTCAAGGAAGCGTTCCCTGGGAACTTCCGCGCCTACGAGGATGCTTGTAAGCATAAGGAAGTCAAGATTGGCCGCATGTTCGTGACGGAGAACCGGACGTTCTCCGGTCCCCGCTGGATCGTCAATTTTCCCACGAAGAAACATTGGCGGCAGCCCTCCAAGCTGGAATGGATCATTGAGGGCTTGGGAGATCTTCGAAAGTTCATTCAGGAGAACGAGATTCGGTCGATCGCCTTGCCGCCTCTGGGAGCGGGCAATGGCGGACTCGAGTGGACCGAAGTGCGGCCCGAGCTCGAACGAGTTCTCGGCGATCTCGAAGGAGTCGATATCCTCGTATTCGAACCCACAGCCAAGTATCAGAATGTCGCGAAGAGGACTGGCGTTGAGCAACTCACCCCGGCACGAGCGTTGATGGCTGAGATGATCCGACGCTATTGGGTCCTTGGAATCGAGTGCACCTATCTGGAAGTGCAAAAGCTGGGTTGGTTTCTCGAACGTACGATCCAGTCCTTAGGGATCGAAGATCCGCTCGAGTTTCAGTTCAAAGCCGACAAATACGGCCCGTTCTCGGACCGTCTGCGGCACTTGCTGAACGCTCTCGACGGAACCTATCTCCACTGCGATAAGCGACTCAGTGACGCAGGCCCTTCCGACACAATTTGGTTCGATGAACAGCGCCGTCGCTATGTTGATCTTTACCTCCAGCAGGACGAATCTCAGTCGCTCTCCAGAGTTCTTGACCTAACTACGAAGCGCATCGACGGCTTTGAGTCCCCGCTGGGTATGGAGCTTCTGGCAACCGTTGACTGGCTGATCGACCGGGAACATCGAGAAGCGACGATTGCTGGCATTCGCGCCGGGCTACAGGAATGGCCGGCTGGACCTGCCGCTGCTGAACGCAAGCTTCGGTTGTTCAATGACCGGCTCATTGGATTGGCGCTAGGTCAGCTTGCGATGAGCGTCGAAGGTTAGAGAAGAGCATCGAACGCCTGTCCATATTTATCGCCTTCATGCGGTAGAAGATGGTCGAGAAGCGCCCAGATTCAATGTCCGCCACCTTATGATGATCTTGAGTATGACCTCCACTGTTGACTGATGATTGACGCGACTTCAAGAAGCAATTGGCAAAAGGCGAACAAAAGGCGAAAATTATAGAATCCGGTCGCTTCTCCCCGGAATCCGATGTGTGCGATGGCGACGAAATCAAAAATCGAGTGGACAGATACAACATGGAATCCCGTTCGCGGCTGCACAAAAATAAGCCCTGGATGTAAGCACTGCTATGCGTCGGCCTTTGCTGAGCGCTTCAGAGGCGTCCCGGGACATCCCTACGAGCGGGGCTTTGACCTTCGCGTTGTTCCGGAAAAGCTTCTGGAGCCTTTCGTGTGGAGCGCGGCCAACATGGTGTTCGTCAACTCCATGAGCGACCTTTTTCATCCTGAGATTCCCGACTCATTTGTGGTCCAGGTGGCAGAGGTCATGATGAAAGCAAATTGGCATACCTATCAGGTACTCACGAAAAGGGCACATAGACTCGAGAAATTATTATCCGGACCTCTCAAGTTCGCGGCCTCCTCGTCCCACATTTGGTGGGGAGTCAGTGTCGAGAACGTCAAGCACGGTGTACCCAGGATTGCGCGCTTACGTAATACGCCCGCCGCAATGAAATTCTTATCCATTGAGCCGCTGCTTGAGGATTTGGGCGAAGTGGATTTCTCCGGAATCGACTGGGTGATCGTAGGCGGCGAGAGCGGGAGGGGAGCTCGTCCTTTGGAGGAATCCTGGGTACTCAACTTACTCAAGCGCTGCAGAAAGCATCGAGTGCCGTTCTTTTTCAAACAATGGGGCGGAGTAAACAAGAAGAAGACTGGACGAGAATTAGGTGGGAGGACGTATGATCAATTCCCAGCGACCCCAAATCTACCAATTCCATCGCGCGCTGAGCGCCAAGGGATGATGGCAGTGTTGGAAAAGGGATTCATCAAGACGAATGAACTCCACCAAATCAGATGCTGAGCAAATAGACGAGGAGTGTCTTCCGCTGTTCCCGGACCTACCCAAGGTGGAAGGTAGGAAGCCGCGTAAGTACAAGCGTATCGATCAATTGATTTGGAGCGATCACAAGGCCCGGTTCATCCAGCATTATCTGCGGTACTTCGTACAGATCACAAAGCACGGCGCCTATATCGATGGTTTTGCGGGACCTCAGTATCTCGATAAGCTGGATGCATGGACGGCCTCGTTAGTTTTGGCGAGCGAGCCAAAATGGCTCCGCCATTTTTATCTCTGTGAGCTAGCGCAGGACAGTGTGAAATGTCTTCAAGATCTCGTCGCATCGCAGCCAATTCCGATGAGTAAGTCCGGGCGCAAATTGCCACGAAATATTGAAGTGGTCGCGGGCGATTTCAACCAGACGATTGAGAGAATTCTCGCGTCGGGAAGAATTACGCAGAAGGAAGCCACATTCTGTTTACTAGATCAGCGTACCTTCGAATGCCATCGGCAGACATTGATTATGCTCTCGCGATATAAGCAGCAGCCTAATAACAAGATTGAGTTGCTTTACTTTCTTGGAGTGGGTTGGCTGCATCGAGCTTTCTCGGGTCTCCGCAATGAGGAAATACCTCTGAAATGGTGGGGTCGGCCGGATTGGCGTGACCTGCTTGATATGAACTGCTGGTCGATTGCTGAGACGGTACGCCGACGGTTCAATGATGAGCTGGGCTACAAGTTCTCTGCCGCCTATCCGATCTTTGATCGTGAGGAAGGCAATAAGATCATGTATTACATGATTCACGCGTCGGATCATGAGGACGCCCCGGCCTTGATGGTTCGAGCACATTCGAAGGCCGTCAGGTCATTACCTGCGGAAACTCAGATGACTCTGCTCGATATTTCGAAGCTATCCCTTCCCGACCGTACATAACCCAGGAGAGTGTGTTGTGGATTAGCGCCGATGAATCTCTGGATAACCTAAATCAGAGGGTCATGCGCATTGTGGTGGGAGGCCATCTTTTACAGGCATACGATGAGACGCCCGTCCAGGTTCGCACTCGTTGATCGGCATAGACTCAGGAAAATTCAAGAATCGTACCGTCCGAAAATGTGCCTTTTCTCCGTTTAGCCGATGCATTCATCACCGTTACCTCGCCGGCTTGTTCCATCGGTGCTAGCACGGGCATCTTTAAATGCTTCGGCAGAAACTCTGTCTCGGAGATTACCCAATCGCGCAGATCTTCGATCAAGACCCGCCGTCCTTTGAAAGTCTTCAGAATTGCTTCTCGAAGCGGCGCCAGATTAGGGTGTGCGCTGAACAGTGACATGAGTCCGCGGGAATCATCGTGATCGGAGAATTGGAAGGAACCAGTATCATCCACCTTCCACATGGCTTCTTTCATTTTCTCGAGACCTTTTAACCCATTAGTGGCAAAAAAGAGAAAGTAATCCGTGCTGTTTCCTTTATTGAGCATTTCGAACGAGTGCACATATTGGGCAGCGGTCTTCAACTGCTTCAGGTAGATATCGTGGATCGCTTTGCGTCTTTGCGCCGCACCCGATACCGTGATGACGGTCCGCCATTCATCCGTACCAAAAAGCTCATCATAATCGTCTGAATGCTTTTCGACCGACAGAAAACGATTAACTTCTTCGTACATGAAATTGACGAGGACTTCGCACCGGCTATTTTTGAGTATGTTTCTGATCGTCTTGAATGGAGTATGAGAAAACCCGAACGGGTCAATAAAGACAAGCGTCGGGGCGATATCTTTCTGTTGCGTATCAATGATTTTGAAGGTCTTGGTGAGATGTTCGTCGAATTTGCCGTGAACGACAGACCATTTGATGCGACTCGGCAGGGTAGAAGATAGTTCATCCAAAACGCTTTTCAAATGCCTGCAGCGGTCTATGTCGTCCTCGACAAAGATGCAGACAAGCTCAGCCCTTATTGGATATATATGATCCCGCGCAGCTTTGAGGACAACTACAGGGGAGCCGTCCTCGCCCATGCTGTATCTTCCCGGCCCAGCAAAACCATCTATATAAACGACCCTACCATTCCATCGCGCCATAATGGGGAGCCACGCTTCGAAATATCGACGCAAAAGCTCGTGCTTTCTCGCCGTATGCGGATCCAAGTTCCAAGTAGTGCCAAGCAGTTTCGACATCGATCTCTTTCAGAAGAACAGGCGGATCTCCATATGAGGCCGTACACAAGAGGTCAAAAGCTGGGCATGGCGAATTTCATGTTCGGCGACGCTACCATTATGCTGCTCCAGGGCAATGTGGAGGAGGAATGTCGGAGCAACGGATCTTAGAGGACGAGTTCTTTGTGAATATGTGGTTCAGCTTCGTCGTACTCATGCGTACGTACATAGCGGTCTGCCATGAGTTCAGGAAGGCTGCACGTCTCGAGTTCGCCTGTTCCAGAAGATGGTCTTTGATCCGGTCCTCATCTCCCTTCAACTCATGGACAAGATGTGATCGTATCGAGCCAAGCTCACTGCCCGCATGGGTAGTAAACAATCGAGCGAGTTTGAAAACCTTGAAATGACTCTCTACCCGTGCGCGGTCGACCGGACTCCAATGAGCTGGGCCTGCTGCATAGAATCGCAATGCTGGAGACTGACCTGGAATGACCTTGGCGTGCAACCACTGATCGTCACTGAAATTATCGAAGTAGGGGTGAAGTATCTGATCATCAGCCGACTTGGCGAACCATGCTCGTTTGGCTTGATTGCAGTCCGTACAGGCGGGGACGAGATTTGAAGGAAGCACCACGTATTCCGGATACGCGGATTGTGGCAGGTAATGGTCCAGAGCACCGACTCTCCCCTGACCGCAGAGAGGGCAAATACTATTCGGAGTCGCGTTCAAGAGCTGGTTATAGATTGACCTCGCGCTCCCTTTGGCACTGCTCGTAGCCTTCTTGTAGAGGCTCTTCATCTCTTCAGTCGTCACCAGCCCTCCTACACTCGTTGCTTGGGAGAGGACATACAAGGACGAAACTGATGCATAGTTATCGTAACTTTGACGAGCAGCTTGAATCTGCCAGCTTATTTGATTCAGACGGCCTTTTTTTGCAACGTCGGCTTCTCCGGAGACGCACAATAAGAACACCGCAAGGGGGTCGCTGCCATCGGAAAGAGGTCGGCTACAGCGAAGCACTTTTATGGCTGCGCCTTCAGAACAAGGATAGAGACGCCATTCCATGTAGAGTGGCCAACTCCCTTGGGAGTCTGATCTTGCAAGGCAACAGAGTCAACATTCCCGGGCACCAGTTGGAACCGCTTAACAAGATAGCTTCGGACCAAGAGAGAACGACGGCGGGAAATCGCCATACGACTGACGAGGTCTCCATCGTTCGAATAGCCTTCAACGATCACCGGGGATTCGATAATCGAGTCTCCGTCCTGAGTGAGTGTTGTGTCGAGCAGTTTCTTCCCTTGATCCGTGAGTTGTTCGACTCCTTGAGAATCCCTTTGGAATAGTTGGTCCTCAGAAAGCCATGACCTGTGGTTCGCAGAATCTACGACCAGGCGATTCTTGCGATATTGGTCGGGAGTGACGTGAACGAGATTGTAGTAGCCGCGATGGCGAAAGAAGGGCCTGAAAAACAAATTGTGCTTAAGCGCCTCACTGTCTTCTGCAAGGTCTTGGTGGCATCATTCACATTTGACAAGGATTCCTGCAGGTTAACCCCGGCGGTGACGCCCTGCGCGTCAGGAGCGGTCAGATCGGCTACCGTCTGGCGGATTTGCTGGCTGCTCGTATCGAGGTTAGAAACCGTATCTTTCACGCCAGCAAGCGTATCGTCGATTTTCCCCGGAAATCCCCGCGATTGAACATCGGACACAATGCTATTCGCTTGGGCGGACGCATGATTGATGTTGAGACTCGCCTGTTGTGCATTCGACAATGTTTCGCGAATTTGTCCGGCGACTGCGTCGTCGCGAAGGAGCATTCCTGCCGCTCCATGCCCCTGTTTTACGCCAACGACAATATCATTCGCGTTCGTTAGAGTTGCTCGAGCCTCATTCAACGCCCCATTCAGGTTGCCGCCCACGGTCGTCAAAAGTCCATTGGCGTCTCTTACGGTGTTGTCGACATCGGTGATCGTTCCCTTGGCTTGATCCAGGAGATCCCCAATCTGAGTAGGCTCCTTGCTCGGCAGCGTCGTCTGAGGAGACGCCGCGCCCGCCTGTGCGCTGCCGGAACTTATCGAGAGGTACGTGTCTCCCACCACGCCTTCCGTACCTACGGAAGCGAGTGAATCGGTTCGGACGAGACCGTGGAGCTTCTCCTCGATTCGAAACTTGACTCGGAACTTCGAAGCTGGTGAGCTTGGGATTCCGATGTCCATAATTTGGCCAGCATCCATGCCGGAAACCTGGACTTTCGAGCCTCTCGCAAGCCCGGACACGTTCGTGAATTCCGTGTAGAACTCCATGTGCCGTGAAAACGCCTCGTGTCGATTCCCAATGAGGAAGAGACCAGCGGTGAAAAGCCCGAAGGCCGCCAGGACGAACAATCCAACGATCACATTTTTCTTTGCCATGGCGTTATTCCTCCGAAATGAGTCTGCGTGCGGTTTCATGTTCACTCTGCTCCACCTCGGCGGCGGTGCCGAAAGCTATCAGGTCACCTTTGTCAAATACAGCGAAACGGTCCCCTACGCGTCTCGCCCCATGCACATCGTGTGTAACGACAAGGATGGTGGTTCCGTGTTCTGCCTTTTGCTCGAGAAGTAGCTGGTCGATCTCTGACGCTGTGATCCTGTCCAGGCCACTACTTGGTTCATCAGCAAGCAGAATCTTGGGTTCGAGTACCAAGGCACGCGCCAAACCCGCCCGCTTTCGCATACCGCCGGACAGTTCTGAAGGCATCTTCATCCGGTCCATAGAGAGGCTCACTTGACCGAGGACCCGATCGATGATCGCCTCGATCTCATCCTGGCTCTTTTGCGTTAGGCGGCGCAGAGGTAAAGCAAGGTTGTCGTAGAGCGTCAGAGAATCAAAGAGTGCGGCATCCTGAAACAGGAAACCCATCTTTCGCCGGACCCTCGAAAGGCCAGCTTCGTTGAGGCCGGTGATGTCATCACCGTCGACCAGGATCTTCCCGTTATCGGGCTTGATCAACGACATCAGTAACTTCAGGGTGACACTCTTGCCCGTGCCGCTGCGACCCAAAATGCAAAGTGTCTGACCTGCCGGCACCTCAAAAGAGACATCACGGAGCACTTTCTTCGTGCCGAATGCTTTCGAGACATGATCGAAGATGACTGCCGCGTTCGCGTTTCTCACAGCGCGTTCTCCGGAAAGGCAAAGAAAATGATTTTCACCAAGATCACATCGGCAAGAATGATGAGTAGAGAAGATAGGACAACGCTCCGTGTGGCCGCCCGTCCGACGCCCTGTGCTCCCTCATTGGTCGTGTATCCCAGATAAGACGAGATCGTTCCGATGATGAACCCGAAGACTGCCGTCTTTAGCGTCGGGGCAATGAAGTTTGACCATTCGAGATTGGCGAAGGCGCGGGTGATATAAAGCACAAATGACATCCGTGAAGCTGCCCACTCTGAGAGATATCCCCCCAAGAGACCAGAAAAGTCCATAAAGATCGTCAAGAGTGGCAGCACAAGCACACAGGCGACGACGCGAGGGACGACAAGGAATTTGAAAGCGTCGATGGACAGAGATTCGATTCCATCGATCTGCTCGGTAGCACGCATATTGGCGAGAACTGCGCCAATGCCGGATCCGACACGCCCGGCCAAGAGCAGCCCCGCAACGAGAGGTCCTAACTCCACGAAGAATGCGAGGGCCTGAACGGTCGGGATCGTTGCTGCAGCGCCTAACGTCACGAGGGTGCTCCGGGTATGAAGCGTCATCACCGTTCCAAGCGCGAACCCCGATGCAATCACAAGAGGCAGTGACTTGGAACCAATTTCAGCAAGCTGTCGCAATAGTTGTCCCCCCTCGAATGGGGGACGAAAGCAATCAACGATCACACGGAAGCCAAACAATGTGACGTCACCCACGAATTCGATCCAATCGAACAATCAAGCACCTCTCACAGAGCAGGACGTGTTTTGGTTTAGCGGGCACATCTCAGTTCCAATCGAATGAGATATCCCAGATGCCCGTATGGTGATCGGACGTCGCTCTCGACTCAGGTACATGAGAGCAGGTATTGGAGAAAACCTCTACGTGGGGAGGAGCTAGATCACGGTGAGCAGGATGGCGGTACGCATCGCTACTTGTGTCCGAGTAATGACCGCAACTCGTCCCTACAACGACTGCTGAACGCATTGAGTGGATCGGTATGCGGCGAGAGGGTGGCGTTCTTCATGACCTCAAACGGGATAGCCTTCTCGCCGTACCGTTTTGTCACGTTCGCTGCGAACTCCTCGGCAGCTTCAATGACAGACGTCGATGCTGTAAGGCGAATACGACTGATGAGTGCGTAGAGGGCAACAAGGTCACCTGCGCACTCCAGCTCTTTTGTCGTTGCGTCCACGTAGATCTTGGTCGCAAATTGGATGAAATCGGAATACAGCGACTGCCGAGCGCCTAACTCCCTCTCTAACATTTCCCGTTCTGTCTGACCGCGTTGAACGAGATAATTGCCGATGATGGGAGTCAGGCCGCCCAATGCAGATCCAGATAAAGCTGCGATGGCACTGATTTCTGCTCCGTTCATTTCCATTGTTCCTCGGATGTGAACTCTTCCATCTCCTATTTGTGCCGGATGAATACGAGCTGCAATTGAGTCTGCATCTGCCAATCGGCGCCGCCGTTGGTCGTTCGCACATTGTTGAGGAATTCCGTGCGAGCATTTAGAGGTTGCTTTCCAACTCGAAATACGCGCCCAATTCCGCCGCCGACAGGTACGGTCCACCGATCGCTTCTAGAGGCTGTCCAATCAGCAGTGATGACCGGTGAAGAAAATAGATACCAACCGCGCGGCAGGTTATAGAACAGGAACGGATTGATCGTCATCTGGTTGATATGTTTGTTATTGACGCCGGCGAACTGGTTGCCGATCAACGAGCCTCCCAACCAGTGCCCTTGATGGAACAGGCCGACTGTAGCAGGGCCTCCTCCCCATTTGTTCGTACCTAGCACCCGGTCCGTTGCGGTGAGTAGCCAAAGCTGGGCGCCTGCGCCCCAAATGAATTTTCCAGGATGAGATGGGGACAGATAAAACTGGGGCTGAATATTCCCCAGACCATAATCGACTCCCTCTGCTGGCGAGATCCGTGGCACTACTTCAACCGGTGTTATCGTCCGGGAGATGACGATCCAATTTTGCGAAAGCCTAAATGGAATTACAGGCTCGACGAGAAGCACATTTTCTGCACGGCGATAGGGACCGACATCGTAATAGGTGTTGTTTTGGAACGGTACGCTAATGGCTGCGGCGACAGGATTCTGTGCGGCGTCCTTGGCGGCTGCATCAACAGTCTGGTCAGAGACTGTTTCAGAAGGTGACGACGCTTGCTGAGCATCCACACCGGCAGGATGGGGAGCGGGTGTCGATGCACCCGTTTGGGCGTGCGCCGATGCGAGCGAAGACAGAACTACAAACGCGAGAAAGCACGATCGTGCGTTTCCTAGCAGCGCTGTTCGTTGGGATGCGATTCTGGTTGACATTGATTAATCCTTTCGTACTGCTTGCATGAGAGGCATAGTGGCTTGACGCTGATATCCATCAAAGATGACGTGAGTGGGATTGTGCAGTAACGGGACGTTACCTCACGGTGAGGCACTGAGACATAACGCTAGCTAGCGTCAGTGCGATTCGCCCATGCCATCTATTCCGATGTATCGGTGCTCAGTACTCAAAGAATGTGTGAGCGGGATGAAGCTGCGTTACTTCGCGTCATCTCTGAGTTGTGTTCGTCCGATCTCGTCACTAACGCAACGAATCGAACATCGTTAGTCGGTGTATGTCCTGATATGCCGGATGAGAAGGGCCAGTCCGGGGCCACACTAGTCGCGTTGTTTGCTCAGTGACCAATTTCCGGCAACAACCGTAGTTAGGTAGCGGAAGGGCGGCGCAACGATTCGAAAGAAGGAATCGGTCTCCGCCAACCCTTGCAGGGAAGAGTTCACGTGGCGAGCCGCAACGTTTCATTGTCCGAGATGGGAAGGCGCAACTGCTCTTCTCCAAACTCCCTCGAAGAGAGCAGGGACCCACTGGTCCGCTGGACAGCGACTCCAACTCTGGTCGAGGAACACGAGATCCCTCGTATTCGCTTGTTTATTCGCCTCGCTCAACTCTAAGAGAAATAGAGCACCTTTCTTAAACGGGCATCCTGCAATCTCGCCATCGGAAGTTGCCTGGCGTAGAAGCGCAGGTGGTGCGAATAGGCACTGTTCTGCCACTTGCTCGGGCGTTAGCTGTTGTCGTTGGGATATATCAACATAGAGACCTTGCATGACGAGAAAGCCTTTCACAATGTTGTGAATTGCGATTCCGGTTCCATGGATGCCAGCGAGATCCCCATTCACTTTCTGTGCCAACAGTGCCTTGGCACGGGGAACTCTCTTTGTGAGGGTCCATGCAATGGTCTTGAATACACCCTTCTTTTTTCGCGCTCCATCAAGCGTAAGCGCTGCCTCCCAGCTCTCGACGTCTGCTTCATATGAGGAGACAAAGAGCCGACCAATGGCCTGTTGCACTAAGACGCCCAAGGCCGACTCGGTGCTCGGGCGTTTAATCCATTGTCCTAAGTTTTCGAGATCTTCGGAACCTAGCCGCGCTACAGCCGCAGTCGCATTAAGGCGCTTCCATAGTGCATTTTGGTCTGATGCGCGCTGAGAATCACCACGGGGGCTCAGCGTAGGAAAGCGTCTCCCTGCATACGAGAGAGCTGCAAGCAATTTCCCAAGCACTATCCCATTGACTACAGGACAACGAGAGTTAAACTGACGATCTGCCCGAGCATCCAGTGATACAGCTCGGATCTCGTCTGGTTGGCTAACTTTGAACACATCTAAGATGCCAGGAATTCGACGGTGCTTCATATAGTTCTCCGATCGGGTATCGCGTCTAAAACCTATAATCCAGAGCCAAAGCCAGAGCGTTGTTCGCTTTCAGGTCAACACCTGGAGCAGCAGTGGACGCAACATGTCCCGTACCAATATCCACGCTCCACTTCATGTCCGGATAACGGGAAAACCGGACTGCGTAGATGAGGGTCGTTGGAATATTTGCGTAGGTCACATATGCGAGATGGTGGGGTTCTTGGTCTACTTCCACAGTGGGCGCAACCAGAAGCTGCTTTATTGGGAGTGGAAAGGACAACGCTCCGAAGGCACGCGCCTGCCAATTGGTTGCATTGCCACCATATCCGTAGACCTCCGCGTTCGTGCCGCGCACACCTCCGCTGAGCAGTAGGGGGAGCTTTTTGTCGATGACGATTAATTTGGTTGCGACCCCATAGACATCCCGTTGGTGGCATTCTTTTGGGCATACGTCTGGCTTACATACGGAACGTTTGTGCGAAGAATCCCACCGAGTGCCACCGCTGGAACCCATTTTTGATGATGGGTGTCTTCAGCGATGATCTTCGCCTTGATGTTGAAGATGTTCATGCCTATCGTGCTGCGATACCAAGTGGCTATTGCAATTTCTGGAGCGGTTTCAGAAAATTGTGGGACATTATGAATTAGGAGATTCGCGACCATCAGGAAACTTGATGCCAGCAGTACACTCCGCGCACTGGCCGTAATGAGCGCCCTCACTCTCCTGGCGCCATCGAATCGCGTGTTCTGTGCGGAGCAGGCTATTTCCGGTGCGACCGGTGGGCAGGTCATCCAGATTGAAGACGTCAATCGCTTCTATGCGGTATACGACGCCGCTGACGGCCACCCCAGTGCCGAACAGCTGCAGCGCGACTATCTCGACCCGGGCTCAGACGGGCTGCATACCTTCGCAAAGATCCGGGGCATCACAGGCGCAAGCATCGCCGCTACCCTCGCGAAAACGCCCGCCATCTATTCGGACGCAAAGCAGGGTGCGGCGGTTTTGCCACAAGTGCGCGAACGCCTCAACGCCGCTATGCGCAAGTTAGCCGAGCTCTATCCGAACGCCAAATTCCTGCCTGTAACCATCGCCGTCGGCCGAGGCCGACCGGTGGCTGCCGGCGGCCCAACCGATGGTGTGATGGTTGGACTTGAGGCGCTCTGCGGTGTGAAGTACTTCGATGCGAACGTCGAGGATCGGTTCGTGCATGTGATCGCGCACGAATACATCCACGTCCAGCAATCGAAGTCCCTCGCCGACGACGAACATCCCACGGTGCTCGAAGTCTCTCTGCTCGAGGGCGCGGCCGAGTTCATGGGTGAGATGATCTCCGGCGGCGTGGGTAATCCAGGCGTCTGGGCTGAGGCTAAGGGCCACGAGACGGAGATCGAAACCGCCTTCGTTCCTGATGAGGACAAGACCGACTTGTCGAAATGGCTCTATAACGGCACGCTCGATAAGCCCGGAGACCTCGGGTATTGGGTAGGCTACCGAATTGTGAAGTCCTATTACCAGCAGGCCGCTGACAAGCACCGTGCCATTCGCGACATCTTCGAGATGACCGACCCCAAAGCGTTCTTGGCAAAGAGCGGCTGGCGCCCCGGGATTGAGCTGCGTTGAGGACCAAGGCCATAGCCGCGGGACGCATCAGTGACTGAAGCCGCGGAAGACCGCAGAACCGCAAGGTCGGCCGGGTGGGACCTGTGGACGATCGGCCTGTTTCTCGTGTTCACACTCTTGTTCAGCGCAGCCTTCTGGGCCTTGTCGATCTGGACGCGGGGCTCCGCCTACTATAAGGCGGGACTGATGTGGGCGCCGGCCCTTTCAACAGATCGCGTATCTCTTCCATCAGCGCCGGCCTCCTGTCCGTTGAAGTGTTCGTGACGTAGTTCATGGCTCCCAACTGTCCGGGAAGGCGACTTTTGGCAACTTGCCTTGATCTCATTTGTCGATGAGTGAGTTGGCGATTTGCAACAACTGACGCAACAAAGGCGTCAACGGAACGCGGTCTGTGCACAAATTCTTTCGGAGTTGCCGAAGGTCCCGTTTTACGGGATCCATTGCAGCGGGTGCGGATTCGCGTTCAGAGAAGCGGAGACGAATCCGGAGCAAGATCGACTTGCTTAATCAGCGGAGATCGCCGAGAAGGACGGCCCGGATGTGGGGCGCAGTCAGCTAATCTTCCCGAACCCTTTGCGCTGCCTTGCTGATACAAGGACCTTTACCAAGGCTAATGAGGAGCAGTGTACTTGTAGGATGCGGCTCCATATACGAATTCACGCGCGAGCGCCATTCCTGATATCAAGCAATCCTTTTAGCCATTGTGGTGAGCAGCTTGGGCCGCGCATCCGGTCTCGTCCATGGACAGGTCGCGATACAGATTCCGCAGGATGCCGCCTCGACGAAATAGGGGATGCACTTGTCGAAGTCCACATACCAGCGTTCCACACCGCGGACCATCTCCTTCTGTTCTTGGATCGCACCGGGAGGACAGGCCTTGGTACATGCCTGGCAGCTCTTGCAGAACTCATCAGCGCCAAAGCGGATTGGAGCTGTTGCGAGGAGGGGCATGTCAGTAGTGACGCCCGCGAGACGCACCCCCGCTCCAAACTGCGGACTGATGAGAGATCCATGCTTGCCCAACTCACCTAAACCAGATTCGATTGCGGGTGGAACGAGCAGCAACGCATCAGCCATTGGCCCAGGATACGCGTGTGCGTAGTATCCTTGCGACCGTATCCAGTTCGTAAGCGCGTAGGACGCCCGTGTTCCTCGGGCGTACTGATCGCCAATGTCGCTCACTCCGATCCCATTCGTCTCATCCGAAGGAACCTGCCGAAGGCGCTCGTAATCGTGTGCGAGCGCAAGTACGACAACCCATGGCTCTTCGATAGAGTAACCCTCGAAGACATACAGCGGATCCATCGCTGCAACGCCAACTGCATCGGCTTCGTGAGAGAGCGCAAACGCCTTCATCTCAGACGCAAGCTGGTCGCCAGGAGCAACGTTTCGCTGTTCCGCTATCGGACAGAGCTTCGGGTGATTGTACGCAGCGGCAAAGGCCTCCGCAGAGCCGGGACACCTGCGCGTACTCTGTCGTGCGACAACCTGCAAATCGCCGTATGGATGCTTGTCAGCCGGATGCCAGAAGAATGGGGAGGCTCTGCGAACGGCGGTCTCACCGACTCCGTTGATCGGATTACCGGACACTCGCAGCAGTGCGAGCGTCTCCGGATTCGGAGTGTAAGGCCTGCGTCTGATGCCGCCCAAGCTAACTTCTCTTGACATCGTTCACCCCCCCAATATCACTTCAGTCTCAACTCTTCGCTCCGACTCCAGCCGTCTGCCCAGGCAGATATTCATGGCTCATAGAGACGTAACCTTCCTGCGCCGTCTTCTTGCCTCGCTCCCGGTACAACGCTTCGTCGCGCGGCTGCCACGTATCCAAGCCGTCGACGTAGCGGTTGTACATGCAGAAAGCAGCGGCGATGAGAACTGCATCATGAATTTCAATGTCAGTGGCGCCTTGAGCGCGGGCCGCTTCCACGTCAGCGGCTGTGACGTTCTTGCCCCCCTTCTGTACCTTCGCCGCGATGACTAATAATGCCTTCAGCTTTTCTGGAATATCTGCAGCCTGGAAATCCGCTTTAACGCGCTTCACTAATTCATAGTCGTCGTTGAGGCAAGCAGCCGCGATAGAACCATGAACGGTCTGGCAAAAATAGCAGTCGTTGAGGTGCGAAACATAGGTCGCGATCAATTCGCGGTCTCCTTGCGGAAGCGAGTTCGGCGCATGCAGCAACGCTTCCGCGAGTTCATTGAGAGGCTTAGCAGTCTCTGGACGAAACGCCATCGCGCTGCGTATGCCTTGCAGTCCATCCGGCAATTTAATGTGAGGCATAGAGTTCTCCAAAATTTATATGCGAAAGCATACGCCATAAATCGCAGCCAGAAATAGATGGAATCCTTTCTCCACCCTATGGAGGATGACAGATTGCGACGTGGTTTATAGGATTCGTGGGAATCTCAATTACATTATTTGCTCAGACCGTCCCCTACTTTCGTCTACTGATTTTCTACATTTATGGAGGCTCTATCCAATGCGCCTGTATTTCCAGGTTGGAACTATAGCTTGCGCCCTCGCGTTCGCTTTGACGTTGAATGCTCAACTGCCCAGCGGCTCGATTGGCGGAATCACGAAAGATCCGAGCGGAAGGCTTATTCAGGGAGCTCATATAACCGCGACTAATGAACTACAGGACACCACACGCGCAGGCGCCACACGCGCAGACGGTTCGTTTATATTGTCAAATCTTGAACCTGGAAACTATACGGTTATACTCACCTCCGCAGGATTCTCTGACGTGCACTACAGTAACGTTTTAGTCGAAGCTGGGAAGGCCATCACACTCGATACAACGCTGAATGTTGCTTCGCAGAGCAGCACCATTGATGTTAACACCAGTAGCAGACAGGATATTGATCTTACCCAGTCCATGATTCAGGGACAGATCACATCGCAGACGATTTCAAGTATTCCCCTGAACGGCAGGAACTTTCTGGAACTTGCCTATTTGGTACCAGGAAATCGCCCCGCACCCACTTTCGACCCAACCAAGACGAACACCCTCGAAGTAAGCTCAGCAGGCGGATTCGGTAGAGGCGGCAACATTACCGTCGATGGCGGAGACAACAACGACGAAGTGGTTGGGGGTACACTCGCCAACTTCCCTCAGGATTCGATTCAGGAGTTTCAAATTGCAACTGCAAGATTCACGGCCGAAGTCGGACGATCGGGCAACAGCATTATCAATATCGTCACAAAGACCGGGGCGAACCAATATCACAGCTCACTCTTCTTCTTCGAGCGCAATCGCAATCTACAAGCGTTGCCGGCGACATTCGACCGATCCCTTCCCACCCCAGCATTTGACAGAGAACAGTATGGCGCAACACTGGGCGGTCCGATCCGAAAGGACAAGGCTTGGTTCTTTACAGGCTTTGAGTACCGCGACCAGAATGCAGCTCTTCAGACTGGCACGCGTAACTTCACAACCTCTCAGATTCAAAATACTTCTGCTCCCTCTCCACTTCGAGAGGCGCTCTGGTCAACCCGATACGATCATCAACTCAGCTCAAAGAACAGTCTCATGGTGCGCTACTCTTTCAACCATTCCACAGACACGGGCGAAGCAACACCCTCCCAAACCACGCCCTCTTTCACCGCAGCTGAACGGCAGAACTCGCTCAACCGCTTCAATTCGGTCGTTGCTGGTCTCACAACAGTCCTGTCTCCAACCCGCGTCAACAACTTTGCCTTCCACTACGACAACTTCTACAACAACATTCCGCCGTACTCACCTAATACACCCACAACGAATCCTCAGTTGAACCTGACCAACGAACTCATCTTCCCCGATATCGCAGACGGAGCAAACTTCAATCTCCCTCAGGCCACCTATCTGAGTCGGTATCAATTTGGCGACGCCTATTCCTGGACTTTGGGCAAGCACGCCCTCCGGTTTGGCGGCGAATTTCAACACTACACCGCACATGGAGAGATCAACGTCTTCGGCACCGGGACAGTAATACTCGCCACCGACTTCGGTTTTGCAGATTTGAATGGAGACGGCAAAATCAACGATCTTGATATCCCCGAGGCCGTCGGAATCAAGAGCAGCGCCCCTGTCACTCCGGTTCCAATCCCAACAGTCTTCAACAGCTACCTCGCGTTCTATACCCAGGACGACTGGCGCGTCTTACCAAAGTTGACTCTCAACCTTGGTCTGCGTTGGGAGTACGATTCGAACCTCACCGGCACCTCCAGTGCACATAATCCGTGCCCCAACCTGACCACCGTGCCCACGAATCCATGCACCTGGATGGCGAATGTTATCAACCTCAAGAAATCAACCGACAAGAAAGACTTCAGCCCTCGCATCGGCTTCGCCTACGACCCGTTCGGCGCAGGGAGGACAGTTGTCCGCGGTGGCTACGGCATCTATTACGACCGCATCATTCTTGAAAGCGGCGCCGAAGAACTTGTACAGAACGATCGCGCCCTGACCGTCACCCAGTTCGCTGGATCTTACTGCGTCTCTCCTTTTGTGCCGGGACCGCCAAGCCTTGGTACCTGCTTTGCTCCTCAAGCACGTTTCGGCACTGGTAGCCCCAGCCTCGCCGCGCCATTCAGCGGCCCCCATCAGACCGGGGGGGTGGGAATGATCGCGATGGGCCCCAACGCCCATCATCCTCTCGTTCAACAATTCTCTTTAGGCTTTCAGCAGCAACTCGGCAACAGCTGGGTAATGTCAGCCGATGGTCTCCACGTCTTCGCCAATCGGCAGTTGAACGGCCACCTGCTCCGCAGCACAAGCTCAACATCCCCATACGTCGAGTGCCCAGGCAATAACGTACCCTGCAGCTTGACCGACCCGCTCAGCGGAATCTCCGACAACATCACTCTCATCGAATCCAGGGCAAAGTCCTGGTATGACGGCTTAATCTTCAGTCTTCAACATCGCCAGTCGCATCTGGGCCACATTGGCTATCAATACAACATCAGTTACACGCTTTCGAAGACGCTCGATTACTCCGACGACGATCAACTCACCAACAGCAACGCCAACGAACAGGTCAATCTCGTCGAAGGAATCGACCAGCCCCAACTCGAGAAGGGATACGCTGTCGCCGACGAACTACACCGCATCACGCTCTACGGCGAAGTCCAACTTCCGTGGCAAATCTCTTTCGCGCCGATCTACACCTTCGGGTCCGGCGTGCCTGCCGATACCTTCCTCCCAGGCACCGCGACCAACGGAGCCAGCGGTTCTCGCCTTCCCCTCATCTCGCGCAACTCCCTCGGCCGCGAGATCAAAAACAGCAACCAGCTGAACGCAATGATCGACAAATGGAACGCTCTTCCCGCGTGTCCTGCAGCTTTTCCCTGTCTTGCCGGAGGCATCCTTCAGCATGTCCCGGCAAATATCAACTTCTTCAGTCCATTCAGCTCTCTCGACTTTAGGTTGCAGAAGCAATTCAAATTCAAGGATGGAATCGCCCTCAACCTCATCGGAGAAGCATTCAATATCTTCAACGAGACGAACATCCGCGGAACCAGCAACAACAACTACCCGGGTCGAAGCATCTCCATCGGACCTTTTCAACCGGCGCAAAATGGTCAACCTGCACAGACGGTGCAGTCAAACTTCTACTCCGCTGTAACAACGGCGGGTGGATTCTTTGGTTCTGGCGGCCCAAGAGCGTTTCAGCTTGCGGCCAGATTGGCGTTTTAATCATGGTCATGAAGGAATATCAAAATCAAGCTCTGGGTGAGTTGTCTCCCATCCAATCGGCAAACCTGCCGATCGTGAATGAGGACGACGCCCCACCTGAGGTCGAACGCCTCTATACGAGGTTTCGTACCGACTTCGACAGGCCACGCGTACCTGGTATCTTGCGGTGCTTTGCAACCCATCCACCTTTGCTGGAGCACATGATGGGTCTCGCGCAATCCATGCTCTTTATAGATGGTGCACTTGACCGGCAGCATAAAGAGATGATCGCAACGTTTGTCTCCTCACGAAATAGCTGCGCTTACTGCGCCGACAGCCACGGGTTCTCTCTTCGTGCGAATGGAGGCTCGCCGGAACTGCTCGCGGCAGTAATGGCATGCGAGATCGATTCCAAGGAGTTTACTTCACAACAGAGTTCCCTTCTTCGTTTCGTGCAAAAAATCACGGACAGTGCGCAAAACGTTATTCGCGCCGACATCGAATTACTGCACATATCTGGTTGGACTGATCTGCAGATTGCGGAGGCTATTCATGTCACTGCGCTCTTCGCGTGTTTCAACCGGGTTGTGAATGCGTTTGGGCTGCCCTCGCAGGATTTGCTCGCCATGTATGCAAAGGGCACTCCCGGCCAGGAAGAACCTGTATCGTCCGAGCGGCCAAAACATACACGTCAAGGGAGCAGCGATTGAGCGACCAGGTTATCCCGAAGGTCCAAGACAACGAGAGTTCTATTCATTACCTGGGCTGGCACGTAGTTGCCGCCGCCTTCGTCGGCGTCATGGTGAGCTTTGCTCCGATCGTCCCGTATACCTTCAGCCTCTTCCTAAATCCGCTCCACGCAGCGTTCGGATGGAAGCGGGAAGCCATTGGCGGCACATTCGCACTAGCGGCGATCACCGTCGCTCTCGTTTCTCCCGGCATTGGCCTTCTGCTTGATCGCTTCCCACCGCGGCGCGTCATCCTGCCATCGATCCTGATCTTCGCGTTCGCGCTCGCTTCGCTCAGCAGACTCGGACCAAACATCAGACAGTTCTATGTCACATTTTTTGTATTGGGACTGGTCGCTAACGGAACCGCGCAGTTTGCGTATGCGCGCACCGTGCTCTCATGGTTTCACAAGCACAGGGGACTCGCGCTCGCGGTGGTTCTTACGGGCAGTGGAGTTGGCTCGATCTTCATCCCGCCACTAACCCAATGGACGATTACGCATCACGGATGGCGCAGTGCCTATGTGCTGCTGGGCAGCATCGCTTTGCTGGGCTTGCCCCTGACTGCGCTAATAGTGCGCAACCGGCACGATTCGGTTGTCGCGCGTGAAGGCCACTCATTTGCTGGTAGCGTGACTGTCGCTACCGCGCTTCGTAGCGGACCCTTTTGGATTCTGGCCTGCATCATCATGCTGTCGGCGTTCAGCGAAAATGGCCTAGTGACGAACCTAGCAGCGATTCTCACCGAGCACAGAGTCTCGGCGCAGAGCGCTGCGCTCGCGCTTTCAGTACGCGGTGGCGCTGGAATCATAGGCCGCCTGTGCATCGGATTTCTCATCGACCGCTTCTCACCGCAGCGTATTCAGACATTCGTCCTTCTGCTTTCGGCAGTGGGCACTCTCATACTTGCTTTCGCGGGTAGATCACCCATCGCGCTAATTGGAGCCGCTATCTTAGGCGTGGGTCTGGGCAGCGAAGCCGATGTCGCGCCGTATCTGCTCGCGCACTACTTTGGCCGTCGGCACTTCTCGGTACTCTACGGGTTGACTTGGACAGCATATGCTATCGGCGGCGCGACAGGTCCCATGGCGATCGGACGCTGGTACGACCGCGCAGGCTCCTATCAACCTCGTTTTATTGTGTATCTGGCTTGCGTGGCCTTTGCGGCAGTGGCGATGAGCCTGTTCTTGCGGCGCGGTCGTGAACAGAACTCACACGGTCAGGGCATAATAACTCCGGCAGCCTCAATTTCCCTCGAAGATTAGCAATGTATCGAGTCATTCCTCCGGCGGATTAAATACTTCAACTCTGGATGAATGCGCAATGTATTCTCGCACGAGAACCCGGAGATCAGCCGCGCATGTCGAATCCCACACCCCAACCCTCCGCAACGTACGGAGTAGCTCTGAACCAGAAAATACGGAAGAGAAGCGCACTACGTTTCAACCTCACCATCGCGCTACTTGTGTGAGGGATATGGCTTGCCTTCGGAGGCAGACTCGCGATCTATCACCTGTTCGCGGATTGGAAGGTCGCGCTTACCATGGTCTTCGGCTCGCTGGTGGGTGGCGGCATCAGTGAAGGCGGGGGCGCGATCGCATTCCCAATATTCACGAAACTGCTACACATCGCCCCGCGCGATGCCCGCAATTTTTCCCTCGCAATCCAAAGCGTAGGCATGGGAGCCGCCTCGCTAAGCATCCTGTATCTCCGCATCCCAATCGAGCGGTGAGCACTCCTCTTCGCTGGAATTCCTGGCGTGCTGGGAATAGTCTTCGGTGCGTACTTCGTTGCGCCGCTCATTCCTCCAGTCGGGATCCCGTCCACCCAGACGCACCCCCCCATCTCCCCGGCGACCCAGATTCTCCCTATCCTTCTCCTCGTCCCTCATCCCACCAGACGTCTCTATCTTCAAGTATTTCCTGCCACGCGGGATATCTATCCTTCCAGAACTTTGAAGTGGTTATGGGTATGGGCTCCCTTTTCTCAAGGGTGTCTTGCCAACCCCAATTTTCGACCTTATTGTTGGGAGAGTTCTAGGCGTGTATAGCAGCATGATCACATTCATCGGACGGCAAACTACCGATCGGAGCTAGAGGCCATGCCGCAACTCACCGACGTGAGCACGAGGATCAACGACGAAACGACTCTTGATGCAATAGGTGACCTGTTCCGAGCGCAACGCCTCGCGTCTCGAACTGTGCCGACGCTAACGATCAAGCAACGTGTGAAGTCCCTCAACACTATTCGTGCCCTAATCCTCAAGAACGGCGAGGCGATTCAAAAAAGCATTTGCAATGATTTCGGAAATCGGTCGACTACCGAAACCGAGATGCTCGAAATGATCCCGGTCTTGAACGCGATCCGCCACGCCCGTCGAAATCTTGGCGCGTGGATGCGTCCTGAGGCACGACCCGTTGACCTAACGTTCCAACCTGGACGTGCCTGGATACGCTATGAACCGCTAGGAGTCATAGGCATCATCGCGCCGTGGAACTATCCGCTACTACTGAGCCTCTCACCGCTTGTCGACGCGATCGCCGCAGGGAACCGTGTCATGATCAAACCTTCTGAACTCACGCCCTGCTTCTCAGAACTCCTCGCCAAGCTCATCTCATCCCACTTCGATACCACAGAGGTAACGGTAATTACAGGTGGCCCATCGATCGCCCGCGAGTTCGCATGCCTTCCCTTCGATCATCTTATTTTCACTGGGTCGACGTCTGTGGGACGCGAGGTGATGAAGGCGGCAGCGGAAAATCTTACGCCTGTAACGCTCGAGCTTGGCGGAAAGTCACCCGCAATCGTTTGCGCCGATTACTCTCTGGAGAAGGCAGCCCGAAGCATCGCTTTCGGAAAATTCCTGAACGCAGGGCAGACTTGTATTGCGCCCGACTATGTTCTTGTTCCATCGAATCTGTGTCGCGAATTTGCCGAGAAGGTCATCACGCGAGCACAACGAGCTTATCCGACCATCCAAGAGAATCCTGATTACAGCACCATCATCAACGAGCGTCATCGGGCGCGGCTCCTCGATGCTTTAGCCGAAGCAAAGGCGGGGGGAGCAACGTTGCTCACGACGAAACCAGAGTTCCAACAGGCTGCGATTGCCCCTACGGTCGTACTCGGCGCCCCCGCAGGCTGCTCATTGTTGCAGGATGAGATATTCGGGCCAGTCCTGCCGATTGTTTCTTACGAAACGCTCGAAGAAGCGTTCGATTTCATCAATGAGCGACCAAAAGCACTGGCGCTCTACTGTTTCAGCAATAACAAGATTACGCAGAATAGGGTTCTCGAACGAGTCAGTTCCGGTGGCGTCACAATCAACGGGACTCTTCTTCATATCGCACAAGACGGGCTGCCGTTCGGTGGCGTCGGCACGAGCGGCATGGGTGCCTATCACGGGCGTGATGGGTTCCGACGGTTCAGCCACATGCGTTCGGTTTACAAGGTAGGAATGCTGAATGTCTTTGAACAGCTCGGGCCGCCTTGGAGAGGCCTCGCGAAGCGAGTGGCCAGCGTACTGAAGCGTCGTTAGCATCTTCTTCGAGACCTATCGTCGTAATGGACGCTAGACTACGATTGCCGGACGTCTAATCTCGTCGGCTTCACGAAACCGCATTGTGCCGCTCTGGAGGATCTCGCGAAACTCACGAACAAATTTGCAAGAGATTTGCAACGTTTGGGCATTCTGGCACTTCCTGCACCTTTTAGAATCTGTAAGTTAAAGATTCCATTAGCGGTGGGGGAGACCGATCCTGTCTCTGGCCACCACTCATAACTTAAAGACTTAAGTGGCACTTTCCGAAAAGTGTTTACCCAACTGCTGAGAACTTGCCGGGCTGCGCCTTAGCTTGGGCGATGGTGACAACTTCTTCGCTCATGTTTGCTCCTATTTGTCAGGGGTCTCTGTCAAAAAGAGATTTGATCGGCTTGTCTTATGCAAAGCTGAGGAATGCTAGACAACATGCGCGTTTCGGATTGCGGGACTTAGCAGGTCTTCGATGCGCACCGGCAAGTCACGTACTCGTATGCCAGTGGCATGATAAACGGCATTAGTGATCGCAGCGGCAATTCCAGCCAGGCCAATCTCACCTACACCGCGGGCCCCAAGTGCATTAAGCTCGTAGTCAGGGTAGTCCAGAAATGTCACGTCTATGTCGGGAGTATCTGCGTTGACGGCGACAACATAGTCCGCGAGGTTGTTGTTGATCGGAGCTCCGGAGCGTGAGTCGTACATCGTCTCTTCGAAGAGCGCCATGCCTACACCCATCATGACCGCACCTTCGATTTGGTTACGGGCGGGCCGCGGATTCAGAATGCGTCCAGCATCAATGACGGTGACTACCCGACTGACGCGAAGGCGAGCAATCTCAGGTTGCCATGTCACTTCAGCAAACTGAGCGCCATAGGAATGGAACGAGAACTTCGGTTTCGCGGACCCAAAAGTTCCATCCGATTTGTCTGTGCCCGAGACAGAGCTGACTTTAGCAATCTTCAATATCTCCGCGATCGGCACGGCGCCTTGCGTTTGTCCCTTCAGACGAACAGTTCCAACGACAAACTCGAGATCTTCCTGCTTCTTCCCTTTGAATGGCGATCCGTCAGACTTGACGGCGGCGAGCAAGACGGCTTCGCCAGCTTTTCGAGCCGCTCCGAGCACTGCCGGTGTCATAGAAGCAGTGACCCACGAACCTCCGGAGATTGGTCCCGGTGGAAGAGAAGAGTCTCCGAGAACAACATCGACTTTGTTCACTGGAACACCGGTCTCGTGGCTGACTACCTGCGCCATGACGGTATAGGTTCCACCACCGATGTCCTGAGTACCGCAAGCGACGCGTGCTGAGCCATCTTGCAGGAGCTCGACCGTCGCCTCCGTTTCAATACGTGCCGCCAACCACGAACACGCCGCGACACCCCACCCCAAGGTGAGACCGTCACGCTTCATCGAACTTATCTCAGGAGTTCGCCGCGACCAACCGAACTTGTCGGACCCGACAGTCAGACACTCTTTCATGTGGCGTGATGAAAAAGGGATACCCAGACTCTCGTCCAGCGTCGGCTCATTCTTCAACCTTAGTTGAACGGGATCCATCTTGAGCGCAATCGCCAACTCATCCATTCCCGATTCAAGCGCGAATAGCCCTGGTACTGCGCCAGGGCCGCGCATCGCCGTTGGATTCCCGACGTTGCGGCGTGCAAGACCACCGGTTACAAGCAGATTCGGGGTGCTGTAGATAAAAGGCGTGATCTCTCCGCAACCTTCGTCGTAGTCATCGAGCATCGAGGTATGGTTCACGTAATCCTGTTGAACAGCAGTCAGCCTGCCGTCAGCATCAGCAGCGAGTTGGATTCGTTGATCGATTGCGGGTCTGTGGCCGACGCTTTGGAACATCATCTGGCGGCTTACTACCAACTTGATAGGGCGTCCGAGGTTGCGCGAGCAAGCCGCAGCGAGCAACCCGTGAGGCCAGGGCCACAACTTGCCACCAAATCCTGACCCCAGATACCGGGTAATTACTTGCACCTGCTCTGTTGGAACACCCAGCATCTGTGCCATGACATCGCGATGGTTTACAACCGCCTGCGAGGTCTCGTACAGCGTGTACTTTTTTCCATCGTAGACAGCGACAGAGGCATGCAACTCGATCGGATTGTGGGTTTCGACAGGAATAGTGTAGACCTCATCAATCTTCACTTTCGCCGCTTTCAACGCAGCAGCCGTGTCGCCGCGTTTACTCTTCTCGTCAGGTTTGTCCGTTGAAAGTGGAGTTCCCAGGAGCTTTGTGTTGGTGTTTTGGTTCTCCTTATTGTATGAAACCGTTACGCTCTCGGCTGCAGCCCGTGCCTGTTCGACGGTCTGCGCTACGACAACGGCAACATACTGGCCGTAGTAACGAACTGTGTCGTCTTCAAAAGGTGGACGCTTCTCGTCAATAATGAGAGTAAAGCCAGTTGAGGGAGGAACCCGATAGAGCTTGCCTATGTTTTGGCGGTGATATACGGCGATAACGCCGGGCATTTTCTCTGCTCCGGATGTGTCAAGACGTGTAACTGTACCGCTCGAGATCGTCGCGCAGACCGGCCATGCATAGAGGAGGCCGGGAAAGTGATGATCTGAGGCGTACATGGCAGAACCGCTCACCTTGAGCGGGCCATCTATTCGCGGTGTCGCAACGCCAATCACCCTTGACTCAGTTACCTGCTCCATCGTCGCCTCCTTAGGCCTTTTGGCTCGCCTGAACCATCGCATGCACAAGGCATCGTTTGGCCAGCTCCACTTTGAAACCGTTCTGACTTTGAGGTTTTGCGCCATGGAGTGCGGCGTCGGCTGCGGTTCGGAAGTTTGATGGAGTCGCAGGCTTTCCGAGAAGCGCCTCTTCCGCTTCAGGAGATCGCCAGGGCTTTGTTCCTACTCCTCCCATCGCGACGCGAATGAAATCGATTCTGCCACTCGCGTCATGTTTCATCACAATCGCCGCAGAGGCTAACGCGAACTCGTAGGAGGCACGATCACGCAGTTTCAGATAAACGCTCTTTGCGCCGACCGGCAGTTTGGCAAGAGTCAGATGGGTCACCAAGTCACCCGGTTCCAGTACCGTTTCGAGTTGCGGAGTAGATCCGGGAACGAAGTAGAAATCAGCTATTGGAACGGCTCGCTGCCCTTTTGTGCCTTCAATATGAACGGTCGCATCGAGAGCCATCAGTGCAACGTTCTGGTCAGAAGGGTTACTTGCAATGCAATAATCGCTGGTGCCCAGAATAGCCAGCATACGGTTAAAGCCTCCGATAGCGGAACAGCCGGAGCCGGGTTCGCGCTTGTTACAAGACGTTGCGGTGTCCCGGTAGTAGACACAGCGAGTTTTTTGCAATAGGTTTCCTCCGGTTGTCGCCATGTTGCGTAACTGGGGAGAGGCACCGGCAAGCAGAGCCTGCGACAGAACTGCATACTGCTCCTTCACTGACGGATCCTGAGCGACGTCCGCGTTTCGCGCGAGAGCACCGATCTTCAATCCGCCGTCCGCTGTCTTTTCGATCTGGTTGAGTGACAGACCGTTTATGTCCACCACCTGCTTAGGACGCTCAACATTCAACTTCATGTAGTCGATCAGATTGGTGCCACCCGCAATGAAACGGACATCGGCGCCGTTTTGCGCCGTGGATGACCTTGCTTGTGCCTTTACCGCGTCCGGTACCGTCTGCGCCGTCACCAATTCGAAGAGTTCCATCACCGGTCTCCTTCTATGCCATCCGCCGAACTGCCTGGACTGCCGCAACGATGTTTGGATAGGCTCCACAACGACAGATGTTGCCGCTCATCGCCTCCTTGACATCGCTATCCGTTGCTCCCCATGACTCCTTCACCATGGCGACAGCGGACATGATTTGTCCCGAAGTGCAGTAGCCGCACTGGAAACCGTCATGCTTCACGAAAGCCTCCTGCATCGGGTGCAGGTGGTCGGGTTGACCGATGCCCTCGATGGTGACGATCTCAGCCGTCTGCTGCATCGATGCAAAGGTCAGGCAGCTGTTCACACGCCGACCATTGATATGCACTGTGCAGGCACCGCATTGCCCGTGGTCGCATCCTTTTTTTGTTCCGGTCAGTTGCAACGTCTCGCGCAAGGTGTCTAGAAGAGTGGAACGCGGGTCAATCTGAACCGAATACTTTTGTCCGTTCACTCTGAGTGTTACCGGCACGGTTCCGGGAATTGCCTGGCCTTCAGAACTTGTTCTTTCTTGCGCAGCGGTCTTCGCCGGAGAGACGGCCAGTGGAGCGACCGCAGTCGCGGCCGTGGCAACACCAGCCGCTCCTATCTGAGAAAGAAAGGATCTTCGACTCAACTTCCCGAGCGAAGAGGTCGGCTCTTTTCTATCCTTGTAATCGACACCCAAGATTCACCTCCCTATACAGATCTTTTGAAGTGTAGAGAATCATTCCATTCGAGCGGGATCTCGTCTTTCGGCGATAAATGTCCGCTCGACAGAGCGCCTTATTTTGAAATTATGAACCAGAAAGCTGATACGGGTCACTCTTCCTCAATAAAATTCGCCTAACTACCGCCAGATGCGCTTTTCTCCTCCAATTAGCGCATCGCCTCCTGAGATTCCGCCAAGGGCGTTTGGCGACGTAAGCTGACTTCTCGGGGCCGATGCGCGCCGGATCAACCAACCTCAAGCTCAGCATCAACGACTTCTTTGCTAAGTTCACCAAATCTAGCGGTCGATCAGCTTCGCGTGGGTTGCGGGGTATCGCTCACCCTCAACCTTAATTGTGGAGGAGGCCTCTTCTAGCGAATGCAAATCGTCTGTGGTGAGTTCGATGGACGCGCCTCCGAGGTTCTCTTCCAGTCGTGAAAGCTTGGTCGTACCGGGAATTGGAACGATCCATGGCGCCTTGGCAAGCAACCAGGCAAGGGCGATCTGTGCAGGTGTTGCTTTCTTCTGATTTGCGAATTTCTTGATGACCTCGACAAGGGCCTGATTCGCTCTACGATTGTCTTCACTGAAACGAGGGACGATGGCGCGGAAATCGGTGCTGCCGAATTTGATGGATGAGTCTATCTTACCGGTAAGAAAGCCTTTGCCAAGCGGGCTGAACGGGACGAAACCGATGCCGAGTTCTTCAAGCGTAGGGAGACGGATTCTTCGGGTTCGCGCCAGAAGAGTGAGTACTCGCTCTGTAAGGCCGTGACCGGTTATACGGCATGAGCACGGCAAATGGTCTTTGCGCCTGCTTTGGAAAGACCGAAGTGTTTCACCTTGCCTGCCTCGATAAGGTCTTTGACGGCACCTGCGGTTTCCTCTATGGGAGTGTTTGGGTCGACGCGATGTTGGTAAAGGATGTCAATCGTTTCGGTTTGCAGACGCTTAACGGTGACAGATCTCAAAGCCTATACAAATATCTCTGGATTTCTGCAGTTGAATGGTCAACGTAGGGCGATCTCGCAAATCGAGAAGGGTAGTCTGGTTATCTGTACGCATTTGAAAAGGGTTGCCGGTAAGCCTTCGAGCCCAATCGTTATTGTGATTGCCTATCCTACGCTATAGATTTGATTTTGATGAAGCGCACCAAGGAAAACCTGATCGGATATTCGCTATAGTCGATTCCGACCATCCCAAGCAGTACCTTTGGCAGGTCTCAGTTGGCGGTGATAAGGCGGCTTCTGTTGACTATGCACTTGCAGGTCGGATGCTTGATCCAGTCACCGGGGGCCTCGTCCTCTACGTGGCGGGTTGCGGGAGTGTGGGCACTCAAGCCGCCTCTGAGTTTATTACTCAGCCTCAATTTTTAAGTGGGCTTCCCGCAAGTCTCAACAATCCAAAAATTAGTATTCAGGTGGTGCTCCGAACTCCGATTGTGGCCGGGGTGGCTGGTTCGCCCGAGGTGATAGCTACCCATGTCTGGTAGCGGTAATCCACGGAGCACGACGCCTTGGCATTATCCTCTTCTCCTGCTGTTGTAAGTTCGACCGGATGTCATTGCACGCCGTCCACCCACTGACTGCGCTTCAAAGCGAATACTCGCTGTGGTGGAAACAGCCCGAAGAGGAAATTCTGCCGACGCTTGAGGAACTCGGGATTGGCTTGGTGTCCTTCAGCCCGCTAGGAAAGGGATATCTTGCCGGGTCCGTGACAGAGCAGACACAGTTCGATAAGGAAGACAACCGGGGAACTTTTCCTCGCTTCAGCCTTGAGGCCCGTAAGGCGAATCGTGCTCTGGTCGATGCCATCCAGTCCTTCGCGGCAAAGAAGCAAGCGACCGCCCAAGTTGCTCTTGCATGGGTGCTTGCACAGAAGCCATGGATAGTACCCATCCCGGGCACGTCTAAGCTGGAGCGACTCGACGAGAATATCGGAGCTACAAGTTTGGAAATCACATCTGATGATCTTCAGGGGCTTGACTGCATCCTGGCGAAGATTCCTGTGGTCGGCGACCGATACCCGGCAGAAGTGCAGTGCATGACGACTCGTTAGCTAACACGTCGAGTTATGGCCGATGGGAAGAACGAACTTCGATCCGGTCAGGACTTTCTTCCAACCTTAGCAGCGTGAACGAAGCCTTGGCGGGTCTGTCGCAGCCGGCAGCCTGTGCCCGTGGCCCAGCTTCGTACCGTGCAGCCGTCCCGAGCGTGGTTCGTCCAGGAGGGAAAGATCTTCTATATAGATGTCCATGATCAGGTCCCTCGGCTTGACATGCCTTTGGCTCGAACAGCACAGTTTTTCGGGTGGAAACGATGAACTTGGGTTGAGTTTGGGTTACGCGTTTTTGGGAAAATCCCGTAAGCCGCTTAGAATGTGGTGGCCAGAGACGGGATCGAACCGCCGACGCCGGCCTTTTCAGGGCTGCCTAGCAATGCAGCTAAGCCGTGTGGAATCAGCGGAAGTGATTGATGCTATTGCCCCTTGCGAGCAAGTAGTTTTGGGATGGCTTAGGACGATTTGGGCTGTTTTCGACCGTACGATGGTCGTGTATTGGTCGCGTCGCCTCAACGATGAATTGTCGGAAACAAGAGGGATCACCCTTTTGCCCGCTCCTGCGATTAGGGAGAAGAAAACGTAGCGGAGGGCAAATTCGGATGGTTGCAGAGGCCTGCAACCATCCGAACTTGCTATCGCTGCCCTTTGCTTTGAATATGATACAACCAGCAGCGTAGCGGTTTTAGTGGGTGCTACCGTGGCAGGATTCTCAGTGTTCGTTATTGTTCAGTAGGCACGGAACTCAGTAGAGATTTTGTTTAGCCAGGAAAGCGATATCCAAAACCCGATCCTCGGATGCAAGCCAATGAGCCCCTTCGCTGAGAAGCAACATCGGAGCAAGCTTCGATTCCAGATCGGTTCCGTCGGTAAGTGGTTTTACGAGTTGCGGCGGCAAACGTCCCAATGTGGCCAGAGCCCAATTGCTGTTCTTCCGGGCAGCCTCGATCAGCAATCGGACTGATACTTCACTCGCACTCAAGCGTAGAGCCTCAGAGGCCGCTGCAGCATGGCGAGGATCACCTTTGAGCAGTTCCTCGACTAGGAGGCTCAGTACGTTCTCCGGTGTGTCGTGGCCGAACGACACAATTGCGTGCATCGCAACATTCTCATTCGGATCTGCGATTAGAGGGACAATTTCCGCATAAGCCTTCTGGCCTGCTTTCCCAAGCCCCCATATCGCTGCCTGCCGTCGTTCATCTCCCTGGAGCTGTTTGTTGGTAGCCAGTTCTACCATTTGCTGCCTCGCGAAAGGACTTTTTAACTCGGTCAGGATGAAGACGGCCTCCATCGGAAGGAACGGTAGGCTGCCACCAGCGATGGCTTGGACAATTCGCTCTTCGCCCATTGCGGAACCCAACTTTGCGGCTGAACCCGCCGCTTCTAGCGCCACCCTGGGCTCCGCTTCGGTCTGCAAAAGGGCCTCCAATGCAGGTATCGCTTTACTTTTGAGCTCCGCTCTATATGGGATCGCCTTCACTGCCGCATATCGATCTAGAGCGTTCGTTTCTTGAAGTCCGGCCAGTGGATCGTATTCACGATTCCTGAAAGCCAAGATATTTGCGAGCTTTGCGGGCGTGCCTGCAATGATGGAAGCGTCGCCTTTGAAAGTATCGCCCGGCTTTACATACGGATGCTTGCCACCCTTCAAGGAGAAAGTTTGCTTGCGGGTAGAGCCATCATCGCCGACCATTTCAGCCACAATTCGCTCGGCGTCCACAAGCAGAACCGTCCCATCTTTCTTGGGTACGCAGGCTGGCCAAGTGCGGTCCTTTTCTGCGCCTTCCGACGCGGATTTGGCGGGGCCGAGTTTCGAGGTTACTACAGAGTCCCGTAGATCCTTCGTATCGAAGAAAACTGCCTCATCCGCGGCCTGCGGCGTTCCATCTGTGTCTGTTATGGCTATGTAAGCGATGACGTCGTCATCCCGTAAACCAACATCCCACCGCCGGTCAGCATTGTTTTCGGCATCGCTCATCTTGATTGTGAGTGCCGACTTGGCCCTAATTTCAAGTCGCAGACCCGTCCGTACACAAAGCACATCGGGAACTCGGAGGCGTTTTACCTTGGTCGCCCAAATCTTATTGGAACCGCAGTACCGTTCGAGCTCTATGGGCTCGAATCCTGCTGTTCGAAGTTGCTGCATGGTCTGCCGAACACCTACCGCGCCCATGCTCAAGAACCGTAAGAAACTTGTGTCAGCCTTGAATCCCACTACTCGGTACCCCCTTTGGGCAGTGCGGGGGAGATAGATTCCGGCGGTTCTTCCGTCAGGAGGTCGCTGACTTTTACGCTCAAAGCTGCCGCGAGCTTGGCGATGTTGTCTATCGACACGTTGCGCTCGCTGCGCTCGATCGAGCCGACGTAGGTCCGATGAAGGCCAGCCTGGTCAGCCAATTCCTCCTGAGAAATGCTTCGTTCGGCTCTAAGCCGCCTGATATTCAGGGCTAACGTATTACGAGGCTTAGAGATCGCAGTTTTTCTCAGCACTTTACGAGGGTCAGATAGAAGATGACTTTACGTCTACAGACTTAACGTAGCTTTTTGCTCGCAGAGGCTTTATAGTAGTCCCATGAGAGAGCGCATCCTCGACGAATCGACCGTTCCCGCGTATACAACTGCATGCGGTGACGCGTATTGCGGGGATTCATTGGAATTGCTCGCCAAACTTCCCACGGGCAGCGTGAATTTGGTGATGACGTCTCCACCTTTCGCCTTGCAGCGACAGAAGGCATACGGAAATAAAGACCAAACGGAATACCTCGACTGGCTTGTTGAGTTTGGTCGTGAGGTTCATCGCGTGCTGAAGGATGATGGCAGCTTTGTCTTGGATCTTGGAGGTTCATACGAAAAGGGCGTCCCGGCCCGAAGTCTGTATAACTTCCGAGTCCTTATAAAATTCTGCGACGATCTGGGTTTTTTTCTCGCTGAGGATTTCTATTGGTTCAATCCTTCCAAGTTGCCGAGTCCCATCGAATGGGTCAACAAGCGCAAGATGCGGGCGAAGGACTCGGTGAACACGGTCTGGTGGTTCAGCAAGACGGAATGGCCTAAATCCGATATCCGGAAGGTTCTGTCTCCTTACAGCGAACGCATGAAGAAGCTTTTAGAGAATCCATCTGCCTTCTACACACCCAAGGTTCGCCCCTCAGGCCACGATATAGGTGAGGGTTTCGGCAAAGACAATGGCGGAGCGATTCCTTCGAACCTACTGCAAATCGCAAACACCGAATCGAACGGTCAATATTTAGGTGGCTGCAAAGCTGTCGGTGAGAAGCAGCATCCAGCTCGCTTCCCGGCCAAATTGCCAGAGTTCTTCATAAAAATGCTCACCGATCCAGGTGACATTGTTCTGGATATTTTTGCTGGTTCGAATACCACCGGGCAAGTCGCGGAATCACTGAAGAGAAGATGGCTTTCATTTGAATTGGCTCGAGAGTATGTGAGCGCATCCGCGTTTAGATTTCTGTCGAACCAGAACACAACCACTGAGATGCGTAAAGTCTTCGATTTGATAACAAACGGTCAGTGTGTCGATTTGACCAAGTTTGCCGCACAAGGGAATTTAACTTCGACAGCTTCTGAGCAGTCAGTGACAGGCGACTCAGAAGAACTGCAATCCTCCCTGTTACTGACCTCGTAGGCATTCCTGACGAGAATTCGGCTTTTCGTCGTGAAGCAGCCTCGGCGGTTCGACCCTATCTCTGGCCACCACCACCATTACACACCCCTCTATATCCCCATCATGGGACTCACGCTACAGCTCGCAACCTGATCCATCAGTAAGAGGGCGCCCCGACTTTCTGTCTCCGCGCAGTCGAAATTTGTACCCTTCCAGATTTGACAGATGATTTCACATCGCTTCGTGAAGGTAGAAGGCTATTCACTAGAGTCAGAGAATGATGCCATTTTCAAACTCCGCACGGAGACGTTAGCTAACCTTGAGCCGGGCTTCAACGATCTTCCTGACCTCGGTTCTGAGGTGCTCGTTCTCTTTGAGAGTCTTCATTTGCACCTGACTCCAAGCACCCGTGTCACGGTACTCCACCCATTGGGCTGCGCCGCAGGATGCACGTCGTACGCGAGAGTCGAAATCGAACTGGCGGAGGCAGAGCGGAATATCACTCAGGTAAGGATCAACGATCATGATTCGCAGCTTCGGGTTGAGCAACATCGCGTTCGAGAGACGGAAGTTAATGTGCTCATCCCCAAACCCGTATCCGATGATTGTGAGCTCATCGAGTCCGCTCAACGCTCCATCCAAAATCTGTAGTTTCTCTTCGCCCTCTTTGACTTTGGAGGTGCCGCTATATTTCCGTCCGCCCGTGAGCATCGACTTTGAGATGATGTCAAATTTGCCGCTGAGGTCGCTGATCGCGCGATCCTGCCCCATGAGGACCGGCTCGCCGTTCTCGTAGAAAGCCATACGTCGATAGAGGAGAAGGTTCTGCGCCAGTTCCAGCGACGACGGCTTGTCAAGGCGCAAATTGCATAAGAGTGTGCCGTCCTGATACGTAAACTCGCTCAAGCCTCCATGCAACTTGATCAAGTTGAAACCAGATTTTCCGTTTAGGAAACCGGGATGGTGTATGCCCCATCCTTTTCGCTCGGTATAGGTGAACTGAATTCGTTTGCTCAGCTCCACGTTGGATACAGGAAATTCGAGCTCGTGGTCATCGCCATAAGTGATCGGGATACCGAAATCCAATGCCAAGAACTCGAAGTTGAGGTCATGATTGAGCGATAAGACCCAGGTCTCCTCATCCGAAAGGAAGGTCTTTAACGCAGAGAAGCATTCCCTGTTCTTGTCATACAGAACGGTATAGGAGACTTCCTGATAGAGATCGAGGATGGTATGGATGACTCGATAGAAATAGTCGAAAAGGGAGTGATACGAATCGCGCTCGGGCTGCGTCGGGCTTCCTAAATGCGCCTTATGCTGAAGCTCCGCAAGGAAGGCTTCGTAATTCTTACCTCCACCCTTTTTGTAAGCGAGCAGTGAGTCCCATCCCGCCATGATCGCTTTCGGGTCGATAGGCCGGTCTTTGCTGTACGGTTGCCGCAACGACATGGCTTTTGCCATCCGTTCCACAGTCTCCTCGGTGAAGAGATTCAGAAAGACTTCAGTCAGTTCAACCGTGAGCGGCATCCCGAGGTCATACGAGAAGCCTGCGCCTAGAAGCAATCCGTTCTTCATGCTGAATCCTCTACCCTATGATCGCAGGCTGTGGGCCGCGCACGCTCGCAGCTGATAATCAAGAAAGAGGGAAAGATGATGGCTGATGAATCGGAGCAAGCTGTAGAACCGGATTGGTACGGCGAGCCGAACTTCACCATCGTCCCGCACTGGGCCGCGATTGCCGTGACCGGCGTGATCTACGTCCCGGTAATCCCGTTGGGACACCTGCCTGACCTCTACCTCGTGCCAGCGTCGTTTTTCAAAACAGATCCGTCCTTCAAAGCGGCGCTCACTGAGTCGCTTTCCTCGTTTGGCCTCGCGGAGAAGCAACACGATGCAAGAATCGAGCTTCGCCAATACCTCTTGATCGCTATCCAAGATTGCTCCGAGAAGGTGATTCGAGACGCCCTCGCGATGTCTGACATGGTCCTTGCCATGTTCAGCAAAAAAGCCGAGATTGCCCGGATGCAATTTCTCCATTGGGATCGCCGCAGCGGTCAAGCCATCGGTGTCGTTCGGGAAGACGGGATATGGAGACCCATCCTGCACCAGAATCGGAACGATGGCCCGGCGATCGTCATCCCACCGGCACCCGATTTCTGGGACATGTTTATCGGAAACGCGCTGCGGGGTAGCTTGTCAGAACTAGACGGGCGATTGTTCACCTGTATGGAGTGGCAGCGAGAAGCAGAGTTTTCGCCTCACATTATCCATCGCTTTGCTTTCCTGTGGATCGCGCTCGAATCGATGCTGCCTGACGGCGAATGCAGTGAGGCAGCGGTGGTTCGTCGCTTTTCGCTGGTGGCGTTTTCACCTGCCGGCGCCGACTCGCAAATCATTCGCGGCAACGCCGCTTACAAAGCGTTTGCGGATGAGCATCCCAATCCCCATAACCGGGAGTGGCGAAAGGCAATTGCAGAGATGTATCGATATCGCTGCGCAATCCTTCATGACGGGGCGACCGACTTGAACAGTTTGGACATCTCCTCTCAGAAGATTCAGTGGTTCTATCAATTGGCAAAGCAGCTCTTGGTTTGGGTACAAACTCTCGCTGTCGAATCGCTGAAATCGAATGAACCGGATCTGGCAAACTTTTGGTCCGACTTTGTATTTAGCTACCTCTATTCGGAGCGAAATCAAAATGTGAAAAAGCATCTCGCTCGTTCTCAAAAGCTATTCGCTTTCGATTGGGAGAACGAGATATGGCCGGAGCCTTTGTTCTAGGGTGGAGATCTAAGGTGCCGGGCTACGATCCGGCGCGCCTAAAAAATGGAGGAGAGCATGACAGGTCAACTCAACGGTAAGGTAGCTCTGGTATTTCCGGCGTGCCGGTCTCGGAGCTCCAGCGACTCGTCCGAAATGGAGGGAGCATTTAGTAGTTCGTGACTCCATCGCATCGGGAAGATGTGGGCGTTCCGAGCGCTTTCCCCAGGAAGCACAGCCCATATGGGGGCAACTGATCGAAGCAAGAAGAACTATGATTCTCGGCATGGCTCTACCACCTGAGGTTCTCAACGAGGTTGACCAGCTCCGCCGAAAGCCAGGCGAGTGGTTCTCGATCGACGAAATCACACAACGCAATCCCGAGTTGCTGGCTGCTCAGTTCATCAAGAGAGATACTGGCGAGAAGGTATCCTTTCCTCACGAATCGAGAGATGTCTACCGAAAGCTCGACCAGTGGGCTGCTCGCCTTCTTGAGCGCGAGATCCGATCCCTGGAAGCCAGCATTGCTGACGTATTGACGCACAATTCAATTGTTCCCGGAGCATCGGACGACGCGATCATCCTTTCGGGACTCACTCAGTACATTCAAACGACGGCGGAAGAACTCAAGTCTGAAATGACGCGATTCACGGGCTACAAGGAAGAACCCTGGGAGCGAACATGGTCAAAGGTCGATGAGACGGGAAAACGCATGGCCTCCGAGGTATCAGTCACCATTCGGCTCGCTAGCGAAATCTCAAGGCTCGAAGTTGTCGGGAGCGGGCATGAACCTTTGGATCGAGTTGGAATTTTTCAAACGAGAATCGAACGATTTTGTGCCTCATTTGTGGATATCCCGCACCCATTCGATGAAACCAAGAGGCTACGACTCGATAGCGAAGCTCTCAACAAGGCCGTTCGTCTGCTCGTGTTCGTGATATTTCATCCGGTAGAAGAGCCGCGGCTAAGCGGATACGAATCGAAGTTCGTTGGCACGTTTTCGCGCTATTTGACGTGCGCGCGCGATACCTCAAGCTCCGCGGTCGAACAAGTTGCTACATTGTTTGAGCCGTTCCTGAAGAAGTTCGCGTTCCTATTTAAAGTGAAAGACTCGCAGGGAGAACTGCTTTGGAAGGCGTCGTTGGACGGTCTGATTGCAGGTCTTGCTCTGACCTCCAGCAACCTAAAGAAAACGGAAGCCCCCTACTGGATCACGCAGCCCCTTGAAGGTGCGGTCCTCAGGAGGGCATATCAGGGACGTCATAAAGCAGCCCACGAAGCCCACGACTATCCCTATTATGAGCGTGAGAGAAATGCTTACTTCCTATTCGCGGCTTTACTTGTTTCTTGCGACATCTTGATCAAAGCTCGAACGGACGTCGCCGAGACTGTGGCACATCAAGGCGAAGTCGAACTCGTTCGCGATCTGTTCGTCAAAATCGAAGAGCTGGTTGACGGATCATACGGTCCTCGCCTGGAATCCGGGAGATCGCCAGTGCCGAGCAGACTCGAGAAGCTGCTCGGGTATAGCCGCAGGGCGCAGGCAATCTGGCCGGTGTGCTCGGCCGCATTGTCTCAGGGCCTTGATAGCGAGTACTACACAGTTAAGAGCGAGCTGACAGAGGGCGACCGAGAAGGAGATATTGAATCCTATCTGGAAGATATGCGCGGCGGCAGCTATTAGCAGTTCACTGACAAGCCCGATCCTTCATCCTTATTGAATTCATTCTGGGAGCGAGTCTTTGCATTCATAGTGGGCGCTACAGCACTTCGCCTGATCGCAATGACAACCGCACGGCTTGAATGGGATTGACAGATTTAGATGCCCCTATGTAGAGTTTCTACTATGGGTAACGGCGCCCCACGGATGACAACGCAGACGCTCGGCATTCTTGGCGTGTTTCTGGCGTGTCCCAGCCAGGAAATCGCTGGAGCGGATATCGCAAAGAGGACCGGTCTGAAATCGGGGACGCTATACCCCGCGCTCTTTCGGCTGGAACGCGCAGAGTGGTTACAGAGTAAGTGGGAAGAAGGTGTCCCAAAGGAACTGGGCCGGCCCCGACGACGCATGTATATCCTCACCGCATTAGGCGAAGAGCAGGCTCGACTTATTTGTTCAAGGGTCACCGAAATGATTGGAGGTATTGCGTGGCAAAGCACATAGCCGTTCTCGGTGTCACTGCGACTCTTCTTGTAAATTGGCTCTCGAACGAGGCAAAGGCATGGCTTCCGTGGTGCGCCCGGCGGTTCTTCGATATTTCGGTGCGTCTGCTACCCGCTTCCAGGAGGGAGCGTTATAGCGAGGAATGGCGCGGACACATTGAATCTTTCCCTGGCACTGGCCTAGCTTCAGCGCAGTTTTTACTGGCGGCATTCGAGATCCGAGGGCTGTTGATGAAGGATGTCTTCTTGCGGCGGTGGATACACTACCGCACCCATGCGGTGTGGATTGGCTTCCTCGTGTACTGCTGGCTAAATGTCCAGTTGAGCCGGATTTTCGGCTCGCAAAAGCCTTCAACCCGTGAGCCGTCCGTGGAGAATTCGAATTTGGTAATCGCCGCACTTCTCATCTTAATTATGTTCGTCTTGATGGAGCAGTCGTCCAAGAAGCAGTCCGCAATCGCAGTTTAGACATCAAGGGCACTCTCACGAAGCTTAGCCTCGTCGATAAACAGCGCGACCAGTCGCCCGTTCGGCAAGCGAATCATGCGTCGCCACTTGCCGTCAGTCAGGGCCGCACGCAATTGCTCTGCGACCCACGCAATCTCTTTTTGATAGCCCGACAAGAGGTCCGTTGCGCGGTTCAGGTATGGCTCCAAAGATCGCACGCCTGAAAGTCCTTCTATGTCGTTGAGGTCCCCATTCGCGCCTCGTTCGTCGATACTGCCCGGTAAAGAAGATCGGCAGCGGGTCCCGCTGCCGAGACGAC
>JBEKGF010000010.1:0-121359 GCA_050012935.1 Edaphobacter sp.
GTACTCGGTGGTCAGCGGTCCGGCAACAATCGTGGGCAACATGGTGACCCTGACGGGCATAGGCACAGTCGTACTGAATGCCAGCCAGGCAGCGAATGGGAATTTTGCCGCGGCTACGGCGACAACCAGTTTCACGGTAGCGACAGAGGTGCCGACACTGAGTTTCGCGCCGGTCGGATCGCAAACATTCGGTGCGGTTCCCTTCGCCGTGAGCGCGACTTCAGCTTCCAGCGGAGCGGTGACGTACTCGGTCGTCAGCGGCCCGGCGACGATCATGGGCAACACGGTGACGCTGACAGGCGCAGGTACTGTCGTGCTCAACGCCAGCCAGGCGGCCAATGGGAACTTCGCGGCGGCCACTACAACCACCAGTTTCACGGTGGCGGCGGAGGTGCCGACACTGAGCTTCGCCGCGATTGCGTCGCAGACCTTTGGCAACGTCCCCTTCATGGTGAGTGCGACCTCGGCTTCAAGTGGGGCGGTGACGTACACGGTAGTCAGCGGTCCGGCGACGATCGTGGGCAACACGGTGACGCTGACAGGCGCAGGTACTGTCGTGCTCAACGCCAGCCAGGCGGCCAATGGGAACTTCGCGGCAGCGACTGCAACCACCAGCTTAACGGTGGCGGCGGAAGTTCCGACGCTCAGCTTCGCCGCGATCGCACCGCAAAAGCTTGACACGGCTCCCTTAACGGTAAGTGCGACCTCGGCCTCCAGCGGAGCTATAACGTACACAGTAGTTAGTGGTCCGGCGACGATTTCTGGTAATACGGTAACGTTGACAGGCACAGGTACGGTTGTGCTGCACGCCAGCCAGGCAGCGAATGGGAACTTTACCGCAGCGGCCGCTACTACTAGCTTCACGGTAGCCAATTCGACCCCGATGGCCTCCAGTCTCACTGGAAGCTCATCCACGCCGCCTTATAACACTTCAGTAACTTTGGTTCCCACTTTTTCAGGCGGGACGGCCGTCATTGGTTCCGGAGGTTCTGGAAGCTCGAATATCACTGCATCCGCTGTGAGCGGTAGCTCCTATTCGACCCCGATGCTGACTTCTGCCACAACCTACACCCTGACCGTGACAGGCACGGGAGGAAATTCAGTCTCAACCACCTTTACGGTCACGCCAACCACAGTAACTATCACTCCCATCATTCCAGCCAATCAGACCATGGCTCCCGGAACACAGGCCTTTAGCGCCACTGCCAGCGGTGGTTCCACAAACAATCTGACGTGGAGTGCCTCTGGAGGGACCATCAGTACGACTGGTGTGTGGACCTCTCCCAACACTGCCGGCAGCTACACCATCACGGCCACCAGTGTGGATGAGCCATCTGTATCCGTTCACACGACAGTCACGGTGAGCGCGCCGGTAATTACAACCCAGCCTGTCAGCCAGAACCTCTGCACCAACGCCTCTTTGATGCTTTCGGTGACTGCTAATTTCGCGAGCACCTACCAGTGGAACCTGAACGGGACCCCAATTTCGGGAGCCAACAGTTCCAGCTATTTCATAGGCGGCATCACCTCCTCTCTTGATGCGGGGAACTATACAGTCACTGTCGGCAATCCTGCGGGTCCTGTAACCTCCGGCACTGCCACGGTGGTGGTGGGATCTTCGATAACAAAGCAACCCGTCGGTCTTTCGGTCTTCTCAACCCAGACTGCGACCTTTTCGGTCACAGCCGCCGGTGTAACGCCCTTCACGTATCAGTGGTTCCGGATTCCTGGGGGCTCGCCGGTCGGAACGGCAGGAACTTCTATACCAAACGCTATTTCCGGTTCGTACACCACGCCAGCCTTGGCTACGAGCAATAACGGAGACCAATACTATGCCACCGTTACCGATCAATGCAGTGTCCTCACCAGTTCCGACGCCAGTCTGACAGTATCGTCCGGCAGTGTTCCGCCTACGATCACAACCCAACCAATTGGCACGACCGTTGCTGCGGGCAGCACGGCAACCTTTACCGTGGTGGCCTCCGGTACGCCAACCCTCACGTATCAGTGGTTCCGGATTCCCGCAGGGAGTGCTCTAGGGACATTCGACTTAATTTCAGGTGCCACGTCCGCGAGTTATACCGTGCCAGCCTCGATGACCACCACAAACAACGACCAGGACGCCTATTACGTGATGGTCAGCAACTCCTCCGGAGAGGCCGTATCCCAGCATGCCACCCTTGCGGTGGGGAATGGAGTGCTTCTTCAGATCACAGGCCAGCCTTCCACCGTCTTCGTCAACGCCGGGGCCCCTGCCACCTTCTCGGTGACAGCCACCTCCGCTCTGACATTGTCGTATCAGTGGTACGAGGCACCTCCCGGAAGCTCCACCTTCACCGCGATTTCTGGAGCGACCGGTGCAACCTACACCATCCCCGCCACGACCAGCGCAGAGACAGGATCGGTCTTCTACGTGATCGTAAGCAATGGAAGCACACCCTCTGTGACTAGCACCTCCGCATCCCTGTTTGTGGGAACTCTGGCAAACGTCCCCACCTGCAGTTCGACGTGGAACACGATCGGTAATGCATCGTCATTCAATCCCGCCACCTGCAGCTTCCAACTAACCGCTGCTACAACGGGTCAACATGGAGAGATTGTCTGGCCGACCCTCATCTCTACAAGTAGCATTCAGCTCAGCTTCACCATTGCCACCAGCAATCCCAGTAATCCTCCGGCCGATGGCTTTGCCATGGTGCTGGGCGATCCTTCCCTCGGTGCAACGCTCACTAGCGAGGGCGCCGTTGGATTCGGCCTGGGAGCGGAAGGGATTCCCGGCTTCGTGCTTGCCTTCGACGACTTCTTCAATGCAGGACTCGATCCAAGTACAGCAGCAAATCCGGACTATCTCGGCGTTGGCAGGGGAGAAACGGCCTTATGGGAAAACCCGTATTTCAACGTCAACAACAACCTTCCAGGAGGAGCAAATGCCCTTGCCGAGCTTGGAAAGACGATTTCAAACAACTACGTGGTGAGCATCGTGCAAGGACAGATGACTGTCACCATGAATGGGACTCAGGTGTTCTCCGGCAGTGTCTCGGTTCCTCCTGTGGCCTATCTCTACTTCACTTCTTCTACCGGGGGTGACGATGAGCAGACCGTCATCAGCAACATTCAAGCCAGTGTTTCCGCGCCGTCCAACTAGCTCAAGAGGCACGAGGAGAAATAAGAAATGCGATCGATTGCACAAGCATGTATTTTGTTGTTCGGATTTGCGACAGGAGCAATGGCTCAGGCCGTGCCCGAAGCCTCCTACAACGGAGATGCCGTCTTGACTTACCGTTGGGTACGGACGAACGCCCCGCCTGGCGGAGACTGCGGTTGTTTCTATCTGAATGGCGGCGGCATCTCCGGCTCACTGATGCTTCTTCCCCGAGTGTCCCTGGTGGCCGAACTCAGTGTGGAGCATGCTGCCAATGTACTGTCTACAGGGAAATCGCTGACACTGACGTCCTACCTGGCCGGAGGGCGCTACAGTATTCCACAGCCGTGGATGCATGGTCGTCATGCCCTTCAACCTTTTGCCCAGGTGCTTATCGGAGGAGGGCATGCGGGTGGCGGAGTAGCTGGTGTCGGAGATGGTTCTTCTTCCTTCGTCACCCACATCGGTGGAGGTATCGATCTACCGGTGGGTTCGTCGATCTCGGTTCGAGCCATCCAGGCTGATTATTATCTAACCGATTTTGCCAATTCAGCCAACGATCACCAAAACAATCTGTTGTTAGGCGCTGGTGTCGTTCTGCATTGGTCCCGGCCAAAATAGCTGTGTTTCACCAAAATTCCATCCGAACGAAAAATAAGGCTGAACTGGTATCTCTCCCAGTTGGGAGAGTGAAATTTCGTTCGACGTTCGATAGGAACGGGCGTGCTAATCCAAAATGTACGGACAGATAGATCCGCGACTGTCTGCCCGGCTTGATTTGTGCCAGTAGCAATCATATGAGACTGGACACCATGTGTCGGAAAGCCTGCGCAGAGCCCCAGTTGAACCAGCCACCGTGAACATGCAGGACGACTTCTCCGGGCCGAGCGCCTTCCGGCTTGCACCACAGGCCCGACACTCCACCAACGGTGTCTGCTTCATACGTCACGCTCTCGGGTGCGGCGACCCGTTCCATGATGGAGTCAAAGGGGACACGCCGCGCGGCCGTCCCTTGCAGGCGGCCCTTGTTGGGCTCAACAAGGGCGCGCATGGCAGCCATCGCGGTAGCGTCTTCGGCAGTGATGGGATGGAGAACGGACCAAGTATTGGCTGGCACGCTGTTTGCTTGGTTTTGAGACTGCAGTCGGTTCCTCCGGCGCAACGCACTCACCCACCCGGCTGCTATTGCATTTTCCGGCTCCGGTTGGATCGTCGCCTGGGATCCAAAGCAATGGTTCTGGCCGAGACCCACTAAGCAATTGCCAACCGTGCAATCGCATCGGCATGAATGCCCGCACAGTCGATCAGCGGGAAGTTGGTAGTCTGTTCGTTGAACGCCAGCGCTAAATCGGTGCCCCCAAGCATGATCGCCTCCACGCTCTGGTTCTCGAGCAACCGGTGGCTCGCAGCATGGAAGATCGAACGCTGTTCCTCAGTCACAAAGCCCGACGCGGCCATCGAAATGTAGGCTTGATGCACATCTTCCAAGTCCGGTTCGTTTGGAGGAACGATCTCTGCGCTGTTGACGCGCCCGTAAAAGCGCGTCTCCATCACGGTGCGAGTTCCGAGAATGCCGATCCGTTTCAGACCGAGCGTTTCGATGGCCCGGCTCACTTCGACGACCATATCAACAACGGGAAGCGGCGATACGGCCTTGAAGTCGTCGATACAGAAATGTCCGGCAATCGAAGTGACCCCGACACATTCGGCTCCTGCTGAAACAAGGCGGTTCGTAAGCCGGCTATATATGGCCGTCTGCGCAGCGGTACCATTCCTAGCCAGATTACTCAGCAAGGTTGGCGTGTCGGCATGCACAATGGTCAGCTCCAGCGTCGCATTCTTCTTAGCGAACGTGAAAATCAGCCGGCGATAGTAAAAATCCGTTGCTGCAGGACCGATCCCTCCGATAAGGCCGATGTGCATTCCACTACCCCCATGACCGATCATATAGAGTTGCACACTGTTTCGATGTGTTGAGAAGTGCATAGCCGAATCGTCTCCCGAGTGGTTCGCCCAACCAGAAGTTGGCGGTTTCTTGGCTCGGTTTGCCCGAAATCGCCTGCGCGCTAGTCCACGTGTGGGCTCCCCAATATGGCTGCTATAGCCTGTTCGGCCAACGGTATGGAGGCAGTTTGTATGCGCAACTTAGAACGCCTGTGAAGCTCGAGGCTAGGCGATGTTGCCCTGCTTCTCCCTCAAGAGTCAACGCACTTTCTGAAACATGTTTCTGGGGACCAATTGCACCCGCCAGTTCAAACTCGGTGGGTGTGCATGGCTTATGCGTTAACCCTGGAGACTCATAGTCTCAATCGCGGTCATACTACAAAACTCGCGTTGAGCGCCCGTCGAAGACAGCGCGAGCTCCCTGAAACTGGCGAACGCTTTTTGCGACCCATAGCCAAAGGGGCGCGACATTGTCAAGCATCTCGGCGCCGAGCGGCGTAATCGCATACTCGACGCGGGGAGGTACTTCGGCGAAGACCGCGCGCGTGATGAGTCCGTCGCGTTCGAGGCCGCGAAGCGTCTTGGTCAGGGATTTCTGGCTGATGCCCTCGACCTTTTCCATGATGCGGGAGAAACGCATTGGGTGCCGGTGCTCAATGATAACGCTCATCGTCCAGAGAGACCACTTATCAGAGATGCACGAAACCAACTCACGCGTGAGTGAATCCTCTTCGTCGGTAAGGCTGTCGCAGAACGCCTTGATATGTTCCCAGCTGAATTGCGCTTTTGGACTGCGTTTCTTCAATGGTTGCCTCGTGGTTAGTACAAGCAAAAAAGGTGCCTTATTGCCAAAGTATACTGTCTGCTCGATACTAAACCGATGAAGACGAAATGGACCAGCGAAAACATCGCATCGCAGGCCGGACGCAGGGTTGTGATTACCGGTGCCAATAGCGGCATCGGGTTTGAGGCGGCGCTCGAACTTGCGCGGAAGGGTGCCGAGTTGATACTGCCCGCAAGAACGCAGGCGAAAGCTAAGGATGCAGTCTCGCGCATTTTGCAGCAGGTGCCGGAGGCACGCCTCTACCCGGACATACTGGATCTCGCGGAACAGGCCTCAGTACACGCCTTTGCGAACCGCGTGATCGAAAGGTTCCCCGGGCAATCGATCGACCTTCTGATCAACAACGCAGGTGTGATGGCGCTACCGAAACGTGAAATCACATCAGATGGATTTGAGCGGCAACTTGCGACGAACTACCTTGGGCCGTTTGCCTTAACAGGGCTGCTGCTTCCATCTATCAAGGCAAAGCCGGGCTCGCGCGTCGTGACTTTATCCAGTGGCGCGAGTCATCAAGGAAAAATCGACTTCGACAATTTGCAGGGCGAGCGGGTGTATAAGCCGATGTTTCAAGCGTACGCCCAATCGAAGCTCGCCGACCTGATCTTCGCGCAGGAGCTACAGCGACGGTTGACAGCCGTCGGGTCGCCAATCGTCAGCACGGCTGCTCACCCTGGATACGCGGTGACGAATCTTCAGGCGGATCACGTTGGTACTGGATTGACGCTTCTCATGGCGGTGATGAAACCGTTCCTCTCTCAAGATGCGGTGCATGGAGCTTTGCCGACGCTCTTCGCTGCCGTTGCCGATGAGGCAGTCCCGGGTGGGTACTACGGCCCGGACGGAATAGCGGAATTGAAAGGGAATCCCACGGCAGTACGGCTTGCCAAGGCAGCTATGGACCTGGCGGTTGCCAAGCGACTGTGGAGCGAATCGGAACGCCTGACCAAGGTTAAGTTCGGCGCCCTCTCCGATCTTGTCTGAATTGTCTGACTGACGAAATGCCGTTGCTATGCGATTGAGATAGTTTTTGCGAAAGGAATCAAAGAGGGAGCTAACCTATGAGCAATCACGTCAACATCTCACCCCAGGAAGCCGCAGATCGACTTGCCATCCGGGAATTGGTCGAAGCGTACGCGCATTGCGCGGACCGTCGAGACGCGCAAGGCCAGATGTCCCTCTTTACGGTGGATGCGCATTTCGTCGTGTATATGAATGCCAAAGATTCGACTCCCTCGCAAGAGCTGCACTCGCGCGAGGAACTCGCTCCCGTCTTCGCAGAGCTGAACAAATACGATGCGACGATGCACTTCGTTGGTCAGAGCACCATCTTTACATTGACCAGCGATCGAGCAACTGGGGAGGCTTACTGCCTGGCGCATCATCTCACGGTGGAGGGCGAAAAGCGGCGCCTGATGGTGGCCCATCTCCGCTACGATGACACCTTTGTGAAGGCGGACGGCGCGTGGTTATTTGCAGAGCGGCTGCTCTACGTCGACTGGATTGAGGAGCGTGCGCTGTGATGAACACTCCAGCCGCGGGCCACATGCGGCTCGTCATCGTGGGAGGGACGGGAATGGTCGGCGGCTACGCTCTTCGCTATGCACTGGGCCTCCCCGCTGTGGAACGCGTGACATCGATCAGCCGCAGAAAGACTGGTATATCGCATCCGAAGCTCGCTGAAGCCGTGCATCAAGACTTCAGCGATTGCTCCGAGCTCGCACAGACGCTTACGGGGCAGGACGCAGCGGTCTTCTGCCTGGGCACGTATACCGGAACAGTGACAGACGCCGAATTGCGGAAGGTCACCGTTGACTATACGGTCGAGTTCGCGCGCGTTTTTCGCCGCAGTAGCCCTGCAGCATCGTTCTCGTTCTTGAGCGGGAGCGGCGCTGATCCCACCGGAAGAAGTCGCATGGCGTTTGCGCGTTACAAGGGTGAGGCCGAGAAGGCACTCCTCGGATCGGGGTTTCCTCGGCTCTACATCTTCAGGCCAGCCTACATCTATCCTGTGGAACCGCGGAAGGAGCCGAATTTCAGTTACCGCTTGATGCGGTTGGCAAACCCCGTATTTCGACTCCTTTTCCCCAACCAGGTGATTCGTGCCGATGACTTAGCTAAGTCAATGGTCGATATCGCCATCCATTCAGCTGTGAAAACGGAATCAATAATTCTGGAGAACTGCGACATTCAAACCATGATCGATCCAGATGCTCAGTGAGAGCGGATGGGAGGTGGTGGCTCAGGCGTAAGGCGTGCCTGCCATTGCGCCAGTGTGGAGGGGTTCTCAACCTGAAAGGTCCACTGTTGCGAACAGATCAACGCACCACTCATCGAGAATCGTTCCCGATGAAGTTGATTGGACAGGGAAGACGCGCTTGGGAAGCATCCTCAGAATACCTTCTTGGACTTCTGTAGGACTTCTGGGAAACAATGCCGGATTCTCAAGCGGAAATCAATTAAGGTGGCTACACAGGCGGACGTAAGCGTTTACGCTGATTCTCTCGAGCGTCTTTCATCGTCACTGCTTGGTCATCCAGAAATTCGATCGGGTCGAAACTCCGTCCAAATCGGTTCACTCCTGACTCCCCGTCAATCTGTTAGCGTTTCGAAGAATACGGCGGACTTTTTTGGGGGAGATGCTCAGTTTCTGAGACACGAGACTCACATTTCTCCCGACGTTGTGCCACACTTTGGGTATAACTAACTCCGCGAATTCTTCCTGTATTTGTTGGAAAGTTTTATTGCCAAGCTGTCCAGCAGACCATAGTCGTAAGGTTTGATCGATTCCGGTCGATCCAAGGATCTTCGTTTTCAGATCACCTAATTCTTTATACAGATGGTCGCGGTCGTCCCGACCCAGCAGTGCTGCTCCTTTTGCAGCGAACTCTTTCGCGACTTCCCAATCCTGAAAGTGGTCGTCTGCCGCCGCAGCTCCGCGTGCAATGTATGTCTCAGCCAGAAGGCGTTTGTTTTGCGTATGCAGCGCCAGTTCGATCGCCTCGTCAGCATACTGACATGCCAAATTGGCATGATGGGAGACATCCTGTGGATCGCCGAGTTGTTCATCCGATTGCGCAAGTTGGACGGACGACTGTGCAACTCTTGCGCGGGCCATGAGTATCTGATCACGGTTCTTTTCGCCCAGAATAAAAGCGCGTTGCGCCTCGGTCGCAGCCCGATCAATATCTCCACTTTCGAGATGAAGATGGGACGTATTAACAAGTACCGAACCTGTGCCGCCCTGATGGTGGTGGAGTGCATAGATTTCGCCGGCCTTTTGCAATAACTCCAGGGCCTCTTTTGAAATCTGCAGATATCGGGCGTGCGTCGCGCCGACGGCATGACCGTTGCTCCTGCGCGGTTGCAGATCGAGGGCGATAAGGCGTTTCACATATGCTGCATTTACGAGCGCCCGTGCCAGGTTTGGATGATTAGGGCAACTCTTCGTGTAAATCGCGATAGCGGCTTCGAAATGACCGAGCGCCCGTCGGTACTCTCCTGACCTTCGAACGAAACGGCCCCGGGCGGACTCGATGTTTCCCAGAGACAGAGCGTGACCGGTAGGCCTGAGCTCTTCCTCTGCTTCATCGAGCAGCCTGAAGGCGCTCTGGCGCTCTCCTTTCTGGAAGGCGAGCCAGCTTTCATGGATCTTGGTAACCGCCGCCAGACGCGGCGCTCCAATTCGCTCGGCGGCGGCGCGTGCGGCCGCGATGTGAAGGATCGCGTGTTCGTAATCACCTCGCTTTCGATGTGCCCGCCCCTTCCAGAAATTGGCGAGGAACACGTGGTACTCAGACAGGAGATTCTCGCCGGCGCGAAGTACGAGATCAAGGGCGGCAATAGACTCCTCGGGATGCTCGGCGGCGAGAGCCCTGAAGGCCTCAGCCATCCTGAGTTTAAGAAAATCGAGCAGTGGAAGCCGAGCTCGATCTAAGTTCCCTGTGTTGTCAACGAGCCCGTCCAGGAAAGAAATGTCTCGGTAACCGAGATCGATCCATTGGGCCATGCACAGAAAAAGAGAGATTGCGTCAGGTTTTTTGAGGTCGAGCCTGCCGGTCAGTGCAAGTGTTTTGTCGAGAAGAGAGAAGCCTGTACGGATATCTCTCTCCAGGAGGGCACGTTCCAGCCTTTGTAAAAGCACCGATTCATCCATTCGTTTTGACATGTGGCGCTCTACTATAGCCCACTCGAACATCTGGTCGCCACGGACCTCGACCGAATCGGACAAGGGCTTGTTGCTACTCACGCCCTGGGAAGCTACGGTTGATTGCCGCGTGTATTTCAGCGACCGATGGAGTGTAGACTGCACTCCGTTTATTTTCCGCAGAGGTTCTACCAATGAGCGAGATTGCGAAGCGTGTGTACCGGTTTGGAAGCAATGTGGTTGACGGGGACGGATCCATGCGCGAGACCCTCGGAGGAAAGGGTGCGGGTTTGGCGGAGATGACGATGTTGTCAGTTCCTGTGCCGCCAGGTTTTACGATCTCGACGGACGTATGTCGATCGTACCTGGAATTCGGCGCTCTGCCGATCGAAGTCTCAAAAGAGATCGCGCGATCTCTTACGTGGCTGGAAGGGGATGCGGGTAAGCGGTTTGGCGATGCGGATAACCCTTTGCTGGTCAGCGTCCGCTCCGGTGCACCGGTATCCATGCCGGGAATGATGGACACTATTCTCAACGTGGGGCTGAACGACGAGTGCGTTCGAGGGCTCGCATCAAAGAGTGGATCGAAACGGTTCGCACTCGACTCGTACAGGCGTCTGCTGCAAATGTTTGGCTCGGTCGTGCTTGAGGTGCCGAAGGCCGCCTTCGATCAGGCTCTCAGGATAAGCAGACAGGAAGATGCTGATTCTGAAGAGCTCACCGAGGAGGAGTTATGTCTTGCGGTAGAGGTTTTCAAGAGGCTTATCTTCGAGCACACCGGCACCCCGTTCCCGCAGAGCCCGCAGGAACAGCTTGGGATGGCGATCGAAGCTGTGTTCCGGTCCTGGCGAAGCGAAAGAGCTCAGTACTATCGCGCGTTGAATCATATTCCAGAAGCGATGGGCACCGCCGTTACCGTGCAGACGATGGTGTTTGGAAATCGCGGCATGAATAGCGGGACCGGCGTCGGTTTTACGCGCAACCCTCTGAAAGGAACAGTCGGCGTCTTTGGAGAATTTCTCTCGAATGCCCAGGGAGAAGACATCGTTGCCGGCGTGCGTACTCCAGTTTCCATTGCCGACCTCTCCGGCAAGATGCCTGCCGTATATGACGAGCTTATGCTGCTGGTGGAGAGGCTCGAGCAGCACTATAGAGAGGTGCAGGACTTCGAGTTCACGGTGGAGGACGGAAAACTCTTCCTGCTGCAGACACGGGCCGCGAAACTATTGGCTCAGGCATCGGTGAACGCGGCTGTCGATATGGCGGGCGAGGGCCTGATCACACGCGAAGAGGCTCTTGGAAGAGTGAAGACATCGAGCCTCGTTGAGGTACTTTCTCCTCAACTCGATCTCTCTGCCGGTGAGCCAGTCGTGTTGACCTCCGGTCTGCCTGCATCACCGGGCGCCACCGTTGGCGTGATCGCGCTTTCCTCCGGCCGTGCTGTCGAGTTGGCCAAGCGCGGGGAAGCTGTCATTCTCCTGACAGAAGAGACGACTGCCAACGATATCCATGGAATGGCAGTATCGGCAGGGTTCCTCACTGCTCGCGGAGGCGCCACCAGTCATGCCGCCGTCGTCGCAAGAGGAATGGGCAAATGCTGCATCACGGGAGCGAAAGAGATTTCGTTCAATACCAAAGCGGGAACAGTCCGGATAGGCGACAAGGTCTTCAGCGAAGGAGACTGGCTGTCGCTGGAAGGAAGCACAGGACGCGTTTTCGAGGGCAGGTTGCCGATGCGGCCCGCAGGCGACGACCACCCGGAGCTTGATCGCCTCCTCGCCTGGGCACATGAAGCTGGCTCCTGCCTCGTTCGTGCTAACGCGGATACACCCGCAGATGCGACGTTGGCTCGGGCTGCGGGAGCTACCGGCATAGGTCTGTGCCGCACCGAGCATATGTTTTTCGCTACCGATCGTCTCGGTCATTTCCGGAAAATGATCCTCGCCACGAACTCAGCAGACCGTATCGAAGCTCTCGATGTCCTGCTTCCGATTCAGCAGCAAGACTTCGAAGAGCTATTCCGGACAATGTCACCGTTACCAGTCACGATCCGCCTGCTCGATCCTCCGCTTCACGAATTCCTTCCTTCAGTAGCAGAGATTGATATGGAGATGACGGATGCGCGAGCGGACGAAAACTGGGAGCAATGCGTCTCGCTCCGAGCAATGCGCCGTCGCGTCCAAATGCTAACCGAGTCGAATCCGATGATGGGTCACCGCGGGTGCCGGCTCAGCCTCACCTATCCCGAGATCCTGAATATGCAGGTTCGAGCCATCCTTCAAGCGGTTCTTGTCGTCGCTGGCGAAGGCTTCGAGCCAAATCCGGAAATCATGGTCCCTCTTGTCTCGTCAGAAGAGGAGATGGACGTTTTGGCTCAACTGATCCACAGAACCGCTGCGGAGGTCTTCTCCTCCGAAGGGCGGCGCGTCCCTTATCGCGTGGGCACCATGATTGAACTTCCGCGTGCTGCAGTATGTGCAGGTCCGATCTCGAAACATGTGGATTTCATTTCGTTCGGCACCAACGATCTCACCCAGATGACTTTCGGATTCTCCCGGGATGATTCGCGCAGCTACCTCGAGAGCTATCTCGAACAAGGAATTCTGAAAGTGGATCCATTTATCACGATCGACCGCGAAGGCGTCGGATACCTCATGGAGACGGCGATCAAGAGCGTTCGCTCATTGAATCCTGCCATCAAAATCGGGGTTTGTGGCGAGCACGGCGGAGATCCGGAATCCATCCGTTTCTTCCAGTCTTTGGGAGTGGACTATGTTTCCTGCTCTCCTGCGCGGCTTCCAGTTGCCCAGCTTGCAATCGCGCAGGTCGGCAGGTTTCTCGAGCCTGGTCGTAATCTTCCCGAGATGAAGCCGACAGGCAACAGTAGGTGGTGACGATCGCAAGGCCTCAATGAGCCTTCGATCGCCAGACGATAACAGTCGGAAGGGAAGTGTTGCAACTTTGGGCGCACAGCTCTCGCAAGCACCATCCATATGCACACAATGCGCTACGACCAATTTCCCACCGGCATCTTCCGTGAAGTCCGCCTTGCCGAAGGCGTTCCGAAAACTCCATATAGCCAGCATATGTGATGATTTCGGCAATCATATCGACATCATTCGTCCCACGGATCGGAGCGGCATCCTTGTCTGTGATCAAGAGTCCCAACGTGACACCACCAACAAAAGATGGAAGCGTTGCGAGGACGTGGCGACATGGACTATCAGGCCAGCCACGATCTCGAAGATTTCGTGGTGTGATTGAAGGACGAGAGAATGTGATTCAGGAGATCGCTGAATCACCTCTGGAGCTTCGAGAGTACTGCGCCGATGCGTCACGGAGGTTCCTCGCAAAATCCAAATTTCGTGATGTACTTCCTGGGTTCGTGCTGCAGGACGAACGAGTGCCCTTAATCGAGAAATGGCTAGCAGCTATTGGTGAACTCTTTAAGACGATCGAGAACTGATCGACGCGGTTGCTCCGTTCACAGTAAAGACCGGGTCGGTTGGCGCGCTTACAGCTTCAAGCGATCCTGCTGTCGTCCCGAAATGTGGGAATCGCATCGCGATTTCCATCATTTCCATCGCCAATGCAGATTGATACCGACAGCACTCACGCGGCCGCTCTGGTTGGATCGAAGCCGATACGCGCAGGCGGTCACACCGGCCAAGCGCCAGGCTCAATCGAGGATCGTTGGTCAGCTGCGGGAGAAGGTTGGGGCGAAATGAAAACGGGTTCTTAATGGACCTTTGAGGACCTTTAAGCATGCGGCATGGAACCCGTAAGTTGTTGAGTTATTTGGTGGACCTGATCGGGATCGAACCGATGACCTCTTCCATGCCATGGTACCGGTCATGGGCTAAATAATAGACGGCACAGCACTTACTAACCGGCATAACCGGCAAAAACGGCACAATGGGCGGTATTTGCGGGCAAAATGCGGGCAAAAAAACAGCAAGTGGCCATTGGGCTGATCCGTGTGGGATCAGCCTGAATCTCTTCTCTACTCCGTGCTTGGATCCGCATCCGCATGGGACAACAATACACTGACCGAGCAGCCTTGGCGCCGACGCTCTTTGCGTGTCTTAGGCTAAAGAGAATCATGAACCAATCGCTTCAAACCCCGTCCGGCTACCATGCCCTTCTGGCAGAGATCAAGGAGCGTGTCCGCTCGGCCCAGCTACGGGCCTCATTCGCCGTCAGCCGAGAGCTGGTCCTGCTCTACTGGTCTATCGGTCGCGACATCCTGGTTCGCCGGAATAAGGAGGGCTGGGGCACGAAGGTCATCGAGCGGCTGGCCAAAGATCTTGGAGCCGAGTTCCCCGGTGTGGAGGGATTCAGTCCCCGGAGCCTGAAGTACATGAGATCGTTTGCCGCCGCCTGGCCGGCGGAGCCAATAGTGCAGCAGCTTGCTGCACTATTGCCATGGGGGCACCATATGGTCCTTTTGGACCGGATCAAGGACCCCCTCAAACGAGAATGGTATCTCCGTGCGGCGGTGGAATACGGTTGGAGCCGCAACATCCTGGTTCACCAGATTACGAGCCGATTGCATGAGCGCGAAGGAAAGGCCCTTACGAACTTCCAGCGGGCGCTTCCGCCGCCCGACTCCGATCTCGCGGAGCAGATTCTCAAAGACCCCTACAATTTCGACTTCCTGACCCTAGCTCCCACCGCGAAAGAGCGCGAAGTCGAGCGGGGACTGTTGATGCATCTGCGCGATCTGCTCCTGGAGCTGGGTCGAGGGTTCTCCTTCGTTGGAAGCCAAGTACCGCTCGAAGTTGCGGAGCAGATGTACTATCTGGACCTTCTTTTCTACCATGTTCGGCTCCACTGCTACTTCGTGATCGAACTCAAGACGGGTCCCTTTAAGCCAGAATGGGCCGGGAAACTGAACTTCTATCTTTCCGCCGTGGACGATCTTCTGCGAACCGAGCCAGATGGTCCCACCATCGGCCTGTTGCTCTGTGAAAGCCACAATAGCCCCATCGCTGAATATGCTCTGCGCGATATTGCCAAGCCGATCGGCGTCTCCACCTATCGCGTAACGCGCGAGTTGCCGGCGCCTGTGCGAGACGAATTGCCCACCGTGGAAGATCTTCAGGAAGTCGTCACAAAGCTCCGCGCGGAGATGGATCAATTGCGGCAGGATCGTTAAACAAATACCTTTTGTCTCGACCAAAGTTCACAGGCCTCGAAAGGTTGTCGGAAGGTTCGTCTGGCCAATTCGACCGCGAGCTCGAATGGAAAAGATTCAAACGGCCAAATCGAGTTTGGAGGCAAGACGGAATTTGAGAGGTCCATCGAAAAGCTGGTTTGCGAGAAGTTGCTGTCCGTTTCGACTGACGATTCCACTCTCTTTATAACGCTGAACCGATACTTGAACTGTCCAGGAGGCGAAGTGCCAGCCCCTCCAGGAGGGGACGCTGACTATTCAAGATACGCTCGTGCGCTTGTGCGATGGAAAACCATTCGCCTCGGTCTACCTCCGGAATTTGAATGCGTGTCTGTGAACGGGGAGGCCACTCGATTTCACAGAGATTGCTGATCAGGTTGGCGGGATCGCAATCGCCCTCGAATGCCCACGCGGTGACGATCTTGCCGCCAGCCTGTCTGATCTCTCCCAATTCCTGAAACAGTCCTTCCGCGTTGAATCCCGTTTCCTCTCGAAACTCACGCCGGGCGGCATTGAGCGGATCTTCGGTGTCTGGGTATTCGCCTTTGGGTATGGTCCAGGCACCCATGTCCTTGTGCGCCCAAAACGGGCCTCCAGGATGGACGAGAAAGACTTGCAATTCGCCTTCGCGGAGTCGATACATGATGAGGCCTGCGCTTCGTTTCGGCATAGCCTCAACCCTCAAGCCGCGATCTGATGCACATAATAAGGAGTTTCTTTCTCCGACAGGATTTCATCCAAACGCTCTCTACTGATCTGTGTCGGAGAAAGCCATTCGGAAAACCGGCGCGCACTCGCGCCGCGTAATGGAGGTCCTTGCCTTGGTAGAGGCCAACGACCAGCGAATCCAGTCCGTGCGTCCCCGGGACGTATCCGCCGATTACGAACTCCTGGCCGAGATTGATACGATGCTTGGACCAGAGCCCTGTCCGCAGGCCGGGCTGGTAAACGCTATCAGCACGCTTAGCGACGATGCCTTCCAAACCGTGGGAGCGGACAAAGCTGAGCATCTGCGCCGCTGTCTGGTCCGACACTTCGGACAAGGCAATATGGTCGGCGGGCACGATGACCGAGCGTAAAATCGTGCGACGTTCGGACAGCGGAAGCATTGTGAGGTCGCGGTCCTTGTGAACGAGTATGTCGAAAGCGTAATAGGTGATGTGCGATTCGGCAGAGCGGAAGTTCTGAAGCAGATTAAAGTTCGGATGCCCATCTGGTTCCATCGCAACCAGCTCGCCGTCGATCACTGTACCTTCCGGCAAGTATTCAAGAGCGGAAGCGATGTAGGGAAACTTCTTGTTCAGAACGTTCCTGCGTCGCGAATACAGAATCGTTTCTCTCTTGGCTCTCACCACCTCAAGACGGTAGCCATCGAGCTTTAACTCGTATGTCCACTCAGGGCCTTCCGGAACCTTAACCACCGGAAGACAGTCCATCGTTTCGATGAAATCCGCCGTCCGTTTTGCCAAGGTCTTTTTAGTCATCGGCTCTTTCAAAAGGTAAGTACAACGTTGTTTCCGGCATTGCCTGTCCTATGCCTCTGATGCTTCCAACACAGGGGGGCGCACCGGAGGTTTGGAATGGCTGACGACAAAACGGAATCGCGGGCCTGCAGATCGGGCAAGGATCAATATCAATGAGAACTATGAAGTTGAATACTGGAGCAAAGATTTAGGCATCTCGCCGGATCGGCTGAGGGAGCTTGTGGCCAAGTATGGCGTCATTGCAGCAGACATTCGGCACGCGCTGGCAAAGTGAGGCTAAAATCTTTATGCTTTGTTTTGAATGACTTCCTTCCGTATTGCACTGGAATAAGTGCGTCTAGGGTTTGACACAGCAGGTATGCGATAGGCGAATATATGGCGAAGAGGGTTTGCCAATGGCTTCGTCTTCCGTAGTTCGACTCCAAATTGAATCCGCCCTGGCCCAGAAGATCCCTTCAGCCCTGACTCCGGCACCCAGGATGGTTCGACCGGTGGCGGGAACAGGCATCGAGGCCCTGGACGATGTGCTTCGCGGAGGGCTGCCGATCGGAGCGGTAAGCGAGGTCGTGGGCCCTGAATGCTCTGGGCGAACCTCGTTGGCGCTCTCATTTCTGGCGAAGACCATGCAGGCGGGTAAAGTCTGCGCGTGGATCGACGTGTCCAACACATTCGACCCTTTATCGGCAGCAGCCATTGGTGTTGATCTCTCACGGCTGCTCTGGGTACGCTGTGGCGTTCAAGCGAACGGAATTCAGCCGACAAATCGAAACTTCACGCTGCCAGAGAAGTATCTGGTTCCACCGGCCATTAGGAAAGGGCTGCATGGCGGCGGGTTTGGGCCGCATCCCCGAACGGAAGCTAATGGCCTTTCGCAGGCCGTGTCCGGCTTACTGCGGCCGGAAGCGATAGCTCCGCGTTGCGCGGAGCCGCAACGTTCCATTCGACCAAGACAAGAGGCGTTCGAGCCAAACCAGTATGCGATCGCAACGGCCCCAAAGCGGTCGGCACCGCGCTCCAAGCCTTGGTCTCGAATCGAGCAAGCCTTGCGGTCAGCCGATCTTCTGCTTCAGGGCGGAGGCTTCAGTGCGATTGTGCTCGACATGGGCAGCTTGGCCCCGGAGTTTGTTTCGCGTGTGCCGTTGGCAACATGGCATCGATATCGTCTCGCCAGCGAAAGAACGCAGTCAAGCATCTTGCTGTTGACGCAACATCCGTGCGCAAAGAGCAGCGCAGAGTTGTTGCTTCGCCTCCATCCCGCAAGCGCTATTTGTGACGAAGCCACGGTCTTTACTGGCATTCAGCCGCAAGTGGAAGTGGCTCGGCAACGGTTCACACAGACTGAGAACAACATCGTCTCGATTCGGAAACCGCCGCGCAGTGTAAACACCGCCTGCTGGCAAAGCCGAACGTCGTGGGCGGGCTGCCGATGAGTCAATCTGCCGAGCTATACGCCTGTCTGTACGCGAAGGAGTTCCCGGCGCAGGCGCTCCTGCGCCTCAGACCTGAGTTGCATTCAAAAGCCTGCGTCGTGATGGAAGGTGAAGCTCCTACCCAGAACGTCTGCTCGCTGAACACGAAAGCTCGATTGCTCGGCATGGAATGGAGAATGACACGCGTAGAGGTAGAAACGTTCCCCGGTCCGATCATCCTTTCACGCTCCCCTCAGTCAGAGGCGGCAACGAGAACGGTTTTACTGGAGTGCGCCGGCGCGTTCTCGCCGCGCGTGGAGGACCGTAGTGAAGAGAATACCTTCCTGTGCGGCATCGACATTGCGGGAACCAAGAACCTGTTTGGGCCACCAGAGATATTGGCGCGCAGTCTGCTCCAACGTGTGCGAGCGCTGGGAATTTCCGCTTCGGTGACCATCAGCAGCAATCTCCATGCGGCTATTTGTCTCGCCAAAGGATTACCGCCGCGGATTCCGATACAAGTGATCGCGACGGGACGGGAGGCTGCAGCGCTGTCGCCCTTGCGGTTGTCGGTCCTCGATATGACGGAAAGGCAGGCCGAGACATTTGCCGTCTGGGGTATTCACACGCTGGGGATGTTGGCAGCACTCCCGGAGCGAGAGCTCGTTTCCCGCATGGGGCAGGAGAGTCGTCGTCTGCGGCAACTGGCATTAGGCGAACTGCCACACCTGTTTCAGCCGGTCGAGCCGGTCTTCATGCTGGAAGAGCGAATGGAGCTCGATGCGCCCTTGGATGTCTTGGAATCCCTGCTCTTCGGCATAGGCGTCATGCTCGATCAACTCATTCTTCGTGCAAAGGCCCGCATTCTGGCGTTGGCATCCGTGACGGTGACGCTCTCGCTCGATCGCGGTGGGACTCACATTCGCACTGTTCGCCCCGCCCTTCCGACGACAGACAAGCAGCTGTGGATCAAGCTCCTGCATCTCGACCTCGTCGCGCATCCGCCACAGGCTGGAATTATGGCAGTCGTTCTGCAAGCAGAGCCGGGAAGCACAAGCAAGGTTCAACTCGGCCTCTTCTCTCCTCAACTCCCCGAAGCCTCACGCCTCGATGTGACGCTCGCACGTATCCGCGCGGTGGTGGGTGAGGACAATGTAGGCTGCGCAGTTTTGCGGGATACCCATGCAGCGGAGGCATTTCGCATGGAGCCTTTTACCGTGCCCACCGGCGACTCTATTGTGCCGTCGTGTCCGCAGCCTCGCGCTTCTATGCGCCAGCTTCGACCACCGGAAGCTGCCTCGGTCACATTGCCAGGCGTAAGACCGACGATCTTCTTTTTTCGCGACAGCCGCTATACGGTCGAACACTCTTACGGCCCTTGGGTAGTGAGCGGCGATTGGTGGAATCCGACGCTGTGGGGATTCGAGCAGTGGGACCTTGTTGCTCGAGCTCAGGATGGCGCTATGCTTTGCTGCTGCATGATCCGCGATGTCTTGCGCAATCGTTGGCAGATGGCGGCGCTCTATGATTGAGCGTTATATCGAGTTGCACGCTGCCAGCGCCTTTTCGTTTTTGGAGGGAGCCTCACAACCCGAGGCGTTGATCGAGCGCGCCGTGGCCTTGCAGATGCCGGCGATCGCGTTGCTGGACCGCAATGGGGTCTATGGCTCTGCGCGGCTCCATACCAGCGCGAAACGAAATGATGTTCGGGCTCACGTCGGAGCCGAAATTGCTGTGTCGAGCCTGGGGCCAAGGCTCGCACCTCCGGCATGGCTGCCGCACCAGCATTTGACGGAGCCTGCGCGTCTGCCTCTCCTCTGTGAATCCCGCGAGGGCTATCAGAATCTATGCCAACTCATAACCCGTTTCAAGATGCGCGAGACAACCAAGCAGGAAGGCGTCGCGAACCTCGGCGACCTTCAAAGGTACTCGCGCGGTTTGGTGTGTCTGACGGGTGGCGATGAGGGTCCGCTCGCGGCAGCACTCATGGGTGGTGGCGAACAAGCTGGCCGCGAAGCCGTCGAAGGCCTGGTCCGGATCTTCGGCCCGCACAACGTCTATGTAGAGCTTCAACGGCACAACGAACGCGAGGAAGAGTGGCGCAATCAGGCGGCAATCCGTATCGCTCGTTCTCTCAAACTGCCGGTGCTTGCCACAAACGGTGTGCGACACGCCACAGCATATGACCGCGAGATCCTGGACCTGTTTACATGCGTCCGTAACCACACCGAGTTGGACCACGCCGGGCGTCTTCTGTCCCTGAATAGCCGCCGTCATTTGCGTCCTGCACACGAAATGACGGCGCTGTTTCGCAATGTCTGCGGCGCAACCGAAAACACAGTGGAGCTGGCGTCGCGGCTGAAATTCGAGTTGGGAGACCTGGGCTACGAGTTTCCGCACTATCCGGTGCCAGATGGCGAGACGATGGACAGCTTTCTCCGGAAACGTGTGGGGGAAGGTGTCGTCCGCCGTTATGGGCCGAAGCGCGACGTAGGTCTGCTGGACCGAGCGAAGAAACAGGTAGCGCATGAGCTAGCGTTGATCGCAAAGCTGGGATTTGCGGGGTACTTCCTCATTGTTTGGGACATCGTGCAATTTTGTAAGCGTCACGACATCCTGATTCAAGGCAGAGGCAGCGCCGCGAACTCGGCCGTCTGCTATGCGCTCGAAATCACGGCGATTGACCCGGTCGGTATGGAACTCCTTTTTGAGCGATTCCTCAGCGAAAGCCGCGGAGAATGGCCGGACATTGATCTCGATCTGCCCTCGGAGGACAAGCGCGAGCAAGCGATTCAGTACGTCTATCGGCGCTACGGCGAACTCGGTGCGGCCATGACCGCCAACATCATTACCTATCGGGGCAAGTCCGCCGCGCGTGAGGTGGGCAAGGTGCTGGGCTTCGATCAGGAGTCATTGTCTCGGCTGACGAACTTGGTAAGTCATTTTGAATGGCGTGGGCCAACCGACACGATGGCACATTCCTTCCAGAACGCAGGCTTTGACCTCAAACATCCGCGTATCGCCAAGTACCTCGAACTCTGTATGCGGATTCAGGATTTGCCGCGTCATCTCGGTCAGCATTCCGGCGGCATGGTAATCTGCCAGGGGCAACTGAACTCGATCGTGCCGCTGGAACGTGCATCCATGCCAGGCCGGACAGTCGTGCAGTGGGATAAGGAAGACTGCGCGGATCTCGGAATCATCAAGGTGGACCTGCTCGGCTTGGGGATGATGGCAGTCCTCAAGGATTGTCTGGAACTGATTCCCGAGCACAACGGCGACAGAGTCGATTTGGCACAATTGCCGGAAGACGATGAGGTATATCGCACGTTGCAACGTGCAGACACTGTCGGAATGTTCCAAGTCGAGAGCCGCGCGCAGATGGCGTCGCTGCCTCGTAATCACCCGGAAAAGTTCTATGACGTGGTGGTACAAGTTGCCATCATCCGGCCGGGACCAATCGTCGGCAAGATGATGCACCCTTATATGCGACGGCGGCAAAAGAAGGAAAAAGTCACCTACCCGCATCCGTCGCTGGAGCCGGCGCTCAAGCGCACGCTTGGAGTACCGCTCTTTCAAGAACAGTTGCTTCGCATAGCGATGGTCGTTGCGAACTTTACGGGTGCCGAGGCTGAGGAGTTACGCCGCGCGGTTGGGATGCGTCGTTCCTGGGAACGGATGAAAAACCTCGAAGGAAAGCTGCGAGCGGGCATGACGGCAAATGGCCTTGATGCTGCCACACAGGAGAACATCATTCAGAACATCAGTTCGTTCGCGCTTTATGGCTTTCCTGAATCCCACGCCGCGAGCTTCGCCCTGATCGCATATGCCTCGGCATATTTCAAGGTGAAATACCTCGCGGCATTCACTTGTGCCATCCTCAACAATCAGCCGATGGGCTTCTATTCTCCCGCTGTCCTGGTCAAGGATGCGCAGCGTCATGGTCTTCGAGTGAAACCAATAGACGTTCAAGTGTCAGAATGGCAATGCACGATTGAACATGAGCGGGACGGAAGTCTGTCTCTACGGCTCGGAATGGGATATGCAAAAGGGTTCCGCAAGCTATCCGCGGAGGCGATAGCGGGCTCTCGCATTGGATGTGGGGCATTTGCATCGGTTGAGGATCTCGTTGCGCGTGTGCCCATGCTCAACAGGAAAGAGTTGACGCTGCTCGCGCGTGTCGGAGCTCTCAACGAGCTGAGCGGGGTCGAGCATCGACGCGATGCGCTCTGGCAGGTCGAACGAGCCGGCAAACTCGAAGGTCCCCTGCTTCGTCAGAGTGGCGAACTCTTGCGGGAGGAAGCTGGCAGTTTACCTCTGCTGCAGATGAAAACAGAGGAGCGGTTAATCGCTGACTACGCCGGTACGGGGCTGACCATCGGACAACATCCGATGGCTTATCGACGTCTCGATTTGCGGCAACAGCAGATTCTCTCGGCAGAGGAACTGAAGAACAGGCGAGATGGGGAGTTTGTGAAGACCGCTGGATGTGTCATTGCACGGCAGCGGCCCGGTACAGCGATGGGCTTCATCTTCCTGTCGATGGAGGACGAAACCGGAATCGCAAATGTCATCGTCACACCTGACCTCTATGAGCGGCAACGGCTGATTGTTACGGGCAGCAAGTTCATTCTCGCGGAAGGTCCTTTGCAGAATCAGGACGGCGTGATTCACATAAAGGCGACCCGCTTGCAATCTCTCTCCGACCAAACACTGGAGGTTCGATCTCATGACTTCCACTAACGGAGGCCCGGAGATTGGCGGACATCGCCGCGAAGTTGATTACCAAAAGCTCGGGCCGGCACTCCTCATCGCATCCAGCCTGGTGCTCGCGATTCGCACGGCGCGATGGAGTCCAACACACAGCGACGGTCTAGCCCATGTCGAATGGGAAAAGGAAGTCGAGCATAGCGTGCGCATTGCGAAGATCGTGCTCTCCCATCTAACCGCGCGGAGCCCGGAACTTTTCCAAACGAAAGACGTGCCTTGGTATGTGGCTACCGACGACGGTGTACCGAAGTAACGCGTGGCCCTCGGTGATTCAATCTTCTGGCGGCCCTAAAACAGATCGATATCTCTGCTCGACCTACGACTACCAATTCTCGACCGGCTCTCGCCAAATCATCCGATCAAGAACCCGCTGACTCTGCTGTTGAACCCATTGCTGGGTGAAGTACCATGTGGGCACAAGAATGGCTACGACCAAGACAATGCAAACGGTGCCTAGCGCCATTTCTCCAAGCGACGTTCGAGGTCGGCCGGAAGTATTGTTCTTCGCGTCGCAGCATGGGCAGATCTCATTCATCTTCGTTCTCTGAATCTTCCCTCGCTCGGCGATCCGCCTCCCTATCGAGGCGATGTTCTGCTTGATCTTCATCTTCGTCGTCCTCCTCGTCTTCGCTGCCCTCGACGGCCTCCTGCTCTTGCGCCGCCGAGAAGGCGGCCCTCTCGCGTTTGTCCCGGCGCACGTCGAGCAACTGCTGGCCGACTGTGTGCTTCGGCGAATAGCAGTACTGGACATACGCTTCAAAGAGAGACTGGTTGCGCATGCCGCGCTTGAGAAGGTCTTGCTGGTGGTGTTTGTACAAGTGCATGAGACCTTCGGGTGTAATGGTGTAATAGTGTCTCTTCCCTCGCTCCATGACCGTCGCCGGCAGCCAGCCCCGGTCGATCCATACGATAATTTCGGACTTTCGCACATGCAAGGCCGTCGCCAGGCTTTCTAGCGAAAAGAGATCGCAGCGGATTGCGCGTACGCTCAGACTGTTTCTTCTCAGGACGCAACGAATTGCTTCCGGCGTTCGCTTGAGCTTCTCCGCTACTTCTTCGATAGACCGCTTGACCAGTTCTTCACGGACGAAGTCGAATTCAGACTCAGTCCAGCGCCGATGATCCACACGTCCCTTGATCCCGTGCTGGATGATGAAGTTCCAACAGGCTTGGCTTGAGTTTCCGGAGTGGCGCTGCAATCGCAACACGAGCTGTTCGAGCTTGTTTCCGGAAAGCACCTTGGCGTGAGCGGCCATGGCGCTGGCTTCTGCACTCCATTGTGGAGGACCTTTTGGCGATTGGGGACGGTTTGCCATATACGCCTCGATTGCCGATCGTCTGGCAGCATGAGAGAGGTAGATTGCCTAGCGACCGAAGTGCGGTGCCGTGTGGAAAATAGCATTCCCCCTCATCGTCCAAATGTCCAATTCCTATAAAAACTCGGTTATTCCGATCGGAATTAGACCGGCGTGCGATCCAGAAGTCCTTTGCTTTCTATTCGTAACGCGTCCCGTTAAATTACTTTAATAGTTAATAGTTTAGCGATGGGACGACCTTCGTCTTGAGCTGAGCAATACCGGCCCTTCCCGATCGTTTTGCATGTCCCATCTCCACAACCACTGGATCAAACAGGAGCTGGGTCATGGGACACAATGAAACGAGATTTATGGAATCAGCAGTCGCACTTGCCGAAGAGTTGAATTTTACCCGCGCGGCGATAAAAATCCACGTTAGTCAATCCACGATCACCAAAAACATCAAGGCGTTGGAACGGACACTCGGGATCCGGCTCTTCGAGCGCAATCGAAAGAGCGTTTATATCACCGACGCGGGACGCGCGTATGTCGAGCAGGCGCGAATCTCGCTGCACTACGCCGAGCGCGCCTTTGAAGCTGCCAGGGCGGTGGAGCGTGAGGCAGACAATATCCAGCATGTGGGCCGGTCGCCCTACACCGACCCGTTCTTCATCACCACGCTACTTTCAATCGAGTTGTCGCTATACCCGCAGATGAAAATCCAGGTCTCCAATCCGTTTTCGTATGACCTGGTTCACGATCTGTTCTCCGGCCGCGTGGATCTTGCCATCGCTAACGATCCGCCTCCCTCCCCACTCCTGACAGCTACCCAGATAGCAGAGTCGCCGTTCTACATTGGGATGTCCAAGAGAGACGAGTTGGCGAAGAATCCCAGCGTCACACTCGACGCGATGGCCGATCGCTGCTGGGTGCTCTTTGAGCGCAGGATGCATCCTCCGCTCTACGATGCCGTGATGCAACAGGCCGAGCAGCACAGAATCATGCCCGCGAAGATTCAACACATCACGATTCCGGAGGATGCGTTCCCGTTTGTAGCAGAAGAAGGAGGTCTTGTCTTTCTTACTAAGGCAGGCGCGTTACGGATGGCGCGCAAGGGTGTAACCGTCCGGCCGCTCGCGGAGGAGACACTTCGAGTCAAGACCTACCTCGTCTGCCTCGCTGACAACAAATCCAAGGTGACCAGCGAATTGGTACGAGCCTTCAAGAAGAAGCTCGGCAATATCGACAAGGCAACACATTCCCCGCTTGCGCTCTCAGCGTGACGGCTGCCACGCGCGATGACGGATGTCCCCCTTACTCGTCGGAGCTCTGTCCCGGCACGATCTGGAGATCGATCTGCCCGGCCCATCCGCACCGTGGACACGTCGCTATCCCCGTGGTGGTCTCGTCGAGATCGAGTTTCTCCAAATTAAGCTCAAACCCGCACTTGGGGCATTTGTGGACGCTCTCCCACGCGGCTTGCTCGTTCGTGTTTGGTGATTGAGGTTCCATTCGTTCCTCGGTTCGTGTCGTATGACAACTTACAGCCTTCCTCTACCAACCCTGCTCGACTTAGGCAGGTAGTAGCGGAGAGAGGTCCAAACCATGTTGTCGAGTCCCAACGCGTGAGGCCCCTCGCGTCAATGTCGACGTTTGGTTCAGTGGACATCAGATGTTTGGCAACAGATCGAAGTATTCCTGGTCTTCATTCGATCCGCCCTCGCCTTCGCCTAGGTTTTTATCCGATTCAACGAATTCGATCCTCTCGATCCACTTGACCATCTTGTACCCCAGTTGGTTCTCGACGCGCAGCCGAAGCGGCGCTCCGTACTCCACTGGCAGCGGCGCGCCATTCATCGCGGAGGCAAGCAGGCACTCGGGCTTCAGCACATTTTCGAGACTCTGAGTGTCGTAGTACACGCCGCCGTAGAGAGTCTCACCAAAGGAATAGAACGCGACGACCTTCACCGATGGCTTCGGCTTGACCAACTCAACCAGCCTCTTCATGGGCAGGCCGTTCCATTGCGCAATGCCGGACCAGCCCTGGATGCAGTGATGCATGGTGATGTTCTCTTCTTCGCCCAGCGCGTCGATCTCCGCTAACGACAGCTCCACCGGATTCTCCACCAGCCCGCCAACCTTCAGTTTGAAGTCTCGGAAGTGGTTCTCAGCCATTTGTTTCCAGTCCTCTCGCACCGGCATTTTGCCATTTTGCCAGAAATGCGGCGAGATCTGGTTCTTCGTATAGCGGCTTCGCGGGAGGAGCGGATTGAGAATAGCCAGGCGCAGAGGCAGCGAGATCGCCTTCTGTATGTGCTGCAGCAAGCGTGGCGCTTTCCAGGAGATGTAGTGGGCTGCGATCCACGAACCAAGCACAGCCGCGAGCCCGATAAAGCCGAGAAGCATTCCCAGCGGATGGTAATTGTCCGTTCCCAGAATGATATGGTTCATGTTCCGCTCGAACCCTGTCAAGACCACCAGCGTGACATGCACAGCCAGGAACCCGAGCCAGCAGAGCATCATCAGGAAGTGGATCGAGCGGGCGCCTTGTCTTCCGCCGAATATGCGGGGAAACCATGGAAAATGGTTCACCATGGCCGGTGACATTGAGGCGCCCGCGAGAATCGAAATCGGAGCGAATACAAAGACGACGAAGAAATAGGCCAGTTGCTGCAGAGCGTTATAGGCATAGAAGCCGTCCGGTTCGGGTGGAAAATGGAAGTTCGCATAGTGGACGAACGTACTCCATGCGGTGGGGAGGACAGTCCAGGAGTTGGGCACCAGTCTTGCCCATTGTCCTGACACGCAGAGCAACGGAATAAAAATCAGGCCCGTGAGGATGAACCCGTACACATCGATGAAGTGCCAGGAGCGCGCTACACCTACGGTATGCCGGTAGCCCGGCAGCCCAAAGATGGGAGAAATGTAGCGGGCATCGTCTTTTGCGGTCCAGATGCGATCGGTCGGCACATGCAATGGTGTGAAACGAATCCACTCCGAGCCGGGTGTGCAGTCGTTATTAAAATAGAGGCGTGGATGGTCTACGAGAATCGACAGACCACTGCGCACCAGCATCATCAGGAAGACGAAGTTAAAGAAGTGTGCCCAGCGGAGCCACCAGGGAAAGCCATGCACTCCGGCGAAAGTCGCTGGGTCAAATTTGGGAAGGGGCGCGAGATAGGGCATTCCGAAGATCGCCGCTTGTCCCCACGCCACCACCAATGGAATGAGGCCGAGAAAGATTGCGACCACAACAAATGACGGCTTGATCCAGATCCGAAATCGCCGATCTGGTGGATGGTGAACTGCCTCATGCGCCGCGTCGAATTTAATCATGTGTTTCCTCACTTAGCTGCTGATCAGCCGGTGGTCAGACCCTCAACCTGTCTCCCGGATTTGCAAGCCCATGACCAAAACCTCCACAAGCGTGCCTGTCAGTTCATCGTGCCGACGGCCCAGCCGAAGGAGCCTGCCAACAACCTCCAGTATCTAGGACACCCAGTCCGAACCTTCGGTCGTCAGTCGATAACCCACGCCCGATTCCGTCAGAATGTGGCTGGGCAACCTGGGATCGATCTGCAACTTGTGGCGCAGGTGGCTGAGCGTCACGCGCAACAGGTGTACGGCATCCTGATACTGGGTTGTGCCCCATAGCTCATGAATCAGCTGGTGGTGAGTTCTCACCTTGTCGGCGTGGTGGATCAGGATCTTCAGGAGATCGTACTCGGTGGCAGTCAGTTTGACCCGTGTTTGACCGATAAGCACCTCTCTGCGGGTGAAATCGACTCTGAGGCTGCCTGACACAAAGATGTCTCCCTAAGTTACGTTTAGGCTGCGCAGAGCAACGCGGATGCGCGCCAGCAGTTCGCCCACTCCAAACGGCTTAGTGACATAGTCGTCGGCGCCCGTATCAAGAGAGCAAATCTTTTCGGCTTCCTCGTCGCGGACCGAAATCACGATAATGGGCGTGAAGGCGCGCTCCCGGCAGACGCCGGATCACTTCCTTGCCGTCGATATCCGGAAGGTCCAGGTCGAGAAGGACCCAATCAGGCCGCACCAGCTGAAAGCTTCGCAGCGCTTCTCCGCCGTTACCGACCTGATACATGGTGTAGCCCGCCGGGCGCAGCGCGACACCAAGGACCTGACGGACAGGCTCCTCATCGTCAACCAGCAGTATTCTTGGGTCTCGTTTTTCCATCCGTCCCATCCTCGTCAATGACCACACATTCCTTGGCTGCTCTAAATAACGGAATTTCGACTGTTTGAATCGCGTCGTCCGAAACTACTCCGAATCGACAATCCGGGCCGTCTTGACGCTTGACGTCGAAGTGCACGATCTTGTCATCCAGTGTGCTTCCTCACGTCAAATGGGCCGTATCGACCTCGATATAACGTCTTGACGTTCTGGTTCGGTCAGTAGCCTGCAAACTCCTCAGCGCGGATATCGTTAGGACTTATTCCGCCCGACTGCAGCATGGCACGCAACGCGTTGACCATGACAGGCGGCCCCGCAATGTAGTAGATGGGCGAGGGAGATTTCTTGAGATGCTTGTCGAGCATCTCTTTATTGATGAAGCCCTGTTCTCCCCGCCAACGTCTTGACACCTCACTTGGAGCCGTCATCGTCGCTATGAATTTATAGTTCGCGCTCCGCTTTTCGAGTGACTGCAATTCAGCCAGGAAGGGGGCATCTTCCGGACGGCGGTTGGAGAAGAAGAGAAAAATGGGATGAGACAGGTATTTGTTGGCGGCGTCCAGCAGGATGCTGCGGAAGGGCGTGATTCCAATGCCGCCCGCTAAAAATACCGCAGCCCGACCTGCATCCTTGTGAAGCCGGAGGTCTCCCAACGGACCTTCGATCTTGACTTCGGTCTCCAGCGGCATAGTCCTTAGGACACGCTTGAAGGCGGTATCGCGAAGGCGGGTAGTCACCATGATGGTGTCGTCCTGCGGCGCGCTGGAGATGGAGAAGGCCCGCGTATTCCCTTCGTCGTCCGTCTCGGCCGGGCTCTGCAACTCCAAGTCGATGAACTGTCCCGCGGTGAAGACGAAGCCGGCTGGTCTTTCAAAGAAGAAAGCCATCGTTCCTTCTGCCACATCTTCACGGCGTTTCAGCTTCGCCAAAAAGGGCATGGCTTTCGTAGCAGCGGCGGTGCTCATAATCTATGACCTCTCTGGTTTCTGTTTCGCCGGAATGCACCGTCCGCGCGGACGACGGTTTCGCCCACACATTTCATGTGGATCATCGCGAACCCGCACGCAGAGACGCGTCGAAGGAATCTTCGTCCGGATCGGGTAATGAGGAGAGCGGATCGCTCGTGGGAAAGCTATCAGCGATTGTCTTGTCCATCATCTTTTCCTTCCTTTCCGGCCTGCACGATCTGTCGATGATCCGATCCTCGGGATCGCGCACAGGTTTGGTATTCTCAGCGCTCATCGTCGCTCCAGCGGCGAGCAATGCGGCGCGATATCTCTCATTTGCTCGCTGCTTCAATCCGATTCATTCGTCCCCCATAGAAAGCGACGGATTCGCCTGTGGAACTGCCCGATCAGAGCGTCCACCTGCCGATGGTGCCATCTCAGGAGTTAGCACTTCTGGTCAAAACTGCACACAGTTGGGAACGGAGAATCAGGGACACTTCACGCTGCTTTGAGCGCTCAACACGCTCTGTCCATCGATCGCCTTCTGACGGTTCGTGACTTGGCCATGAGATCGCAAGCGGGAATACACTGGTCTTTAACCTCGACTGCACCACGCTAACAATTTCGAGAGTCTGGGCCGAAGCCTCCGGTGCCTGCTGGAATAATCGAGAATCTGGGCGTTTGCTTTGTGTTTCAAGTCAGAGAGAGTTCTTGGATCCTTTCGATCTCCTGATGACCGATTCCTGGGCCTCGTGCATTTGTAAGTTGCGCAAGGTGCCCGTTAGGGCAATTGACTTCTCTACGGGGGGCATCTCGGCGCACAGTCACAATCGGGGGCTAGCCTCAGGCTATATTCCCGATCAGAGTTTATAAGTGTATTTACACCGGACCCCCGCAGTGAGTAAGTCGGATGTCCTCTGCCTAACACTGTGTTTCCTTGTGACCAGCCGAGGATCATGGTAGGACAGAGAATTATTGAGGATATGAATGAATGGCCCGATATCTGCCCCCCAATATAGATTCACGCTGGAGCTCATTGCCAGTGACATCAGTCACATCCATGACTACTTGAAGACGTTATGCTGATCGAGCTTGGACACTCGTCCGCCCCAATTGGCTGAGGATGAATCACACAGAACGATACGAGGATGCCCAATTGACTCAATCGTTGGCACCATCTGATCCGGAATCACTTTTCGGTCATCAATCAGTGGGAGAGGGATAATCTCCCAGCAAAATGCAGGGGCATTGGGTATTGGCGCGCGCCGGAAAGCGCGTCCTGCGTCCCGGCGGCCTGGAACTCACGCTTCAGATGCTTGATGCGCTGGCGATTGGTTTGCAGGACCAAGTCGTTGAGTTCGCCCCGGGTCTTGGCGTTACAGCCCGAATGGTTTTGCGAAAGCATCCGTCAGCGTATTACGGAGTGGAGCGCGATCCAGCCGCAGCCGAGAATCTCCGGCGCGAATTAGCGGGAACCGGTGCTCATATTGTGCCAGGCCTGGCAGAAGAATCGGATCGTTGCGGAAGCAGGTCGCCTACTCGCGTCTGGGGGGAGGTATGGGATCCACGAGCTCTGCTTTTTACCCGACGATATTTCGGACCGCCTGCGTCGCGAAATTCAAGCTGCGATGTCGAAGGAGATTCATGTGGGAGTGCAACCGCTTCTCCGGCATCAACGGACAAGGCTGCTGGAACAGAACGGACTGAGAGTGACGTGGAGCGGCCAAGTGCCAATGCATCTGCTAGCCACAGCGTGTGCTGCAGGATGAGGGGTTTCGAGGGAGCGCTCGCATTGCGTTTCACATAGTGACAAATCGGCTGCTGCGTCAGAGAATTTCTGCTATGCGGCGGCTCTTCCGCAAGTATGGAGACCATCTCGGCGCCATCTCACTAGTTGCGCAGCGAAAGTAGGTAAATGTCGGAGCCGCCTCATAGGGCGAACCACGCGAACCATGAGCGCCCACTGGAATCTTCGGACACACTCGGCCGTTGAGGCAACGCTGCAAAGATCTTCCTCGGCACACACTCGACGCTAGAAATGTCAGACCACATCCGCAATCGAATCTCCCAACACGAACCCGCGGCGTTTTGCCATCTCCTGCCCCACAGTTCGCTTCGCCGGCTCCGACAATACGGCTTTCGCAACAGGAAAGATCTCGGTCTCTTCTAAAGCGATATGGAGATGGTGAAGCCTGGATAGGTCTTCCAGAAGCGCTGTTAGGCGCGCACGATCTTCAGAATCGAGGAACCCGTTCAGCAGCCATCGGCGGCCGATCGTCTCTACCTGCTGATGCTGATCGTCTGCCTGTCTGTGATCGAGTTCCAGGCTGTCAAGTTTTGAAAAGATCTCACGCACTTGCGGAGCACCGCTTCGACGCAACCGGGGAAACAGGGAACCTTCTTCGTCCGCGGTATGATTCGGCGCCGACTCGCGGAAATACCGCAGCGCGTTTTCCAGAGATATGCGTTGGTCGGGCTCAGAGGCCGCTCCCGGCCGATATCCGCGAGTGTCACGAGAGTTTTCAAGAAATACAGAATGCGCTTGTGGCAATCCTCCAGCATTCCGATCGGCTCGCTGAAGTCGCTCTCCTTTTTCTGTCCGATTTGCATCAGCACCGCATATGTCCTCCGTCTCTCAGTTTGTCGTGCTTCATGGTTCGTATCCGCTTCCGCCACGGCGCGTTACCGAGGAGAAACAAACACCAGCGAGAGGTCAAAGCACGACGACCTCGAATCACAATCTAGGCCGCGGCAGAGCAGTGTGCTGTGACTTAGGTCACGATGGCTGGATCGTCCGCCGAGAAAGCAGTGAAAAGAGCGAGCGCAGAATCATTGCGAATGAAGAAACTGCGGCAATCCGTCAATCAACTACAACTGCTGTCCAGGGAACACGTTTCAGGAGTAACGAATCGTGGAGATTCCCCGCCGCGATGAGAGCTCGACGCGTCCTGTCTAACGATCTTCTTCTGATTCGCGACGTGACCACGAGATCGTAAGCAGGAATGCGCTGTCCTCGAGCGCCTCGACATCATGCTTGAGGCCTCGCTCCAATGCGAGGATGTCGCCCGGGCTCAGCTCGACGTTATGGTCCTCGGGCAAGTGCAGGCGAATTCTGCCCTGAATTCCCTGAACGGAGACTGGACCGTCCGCATGATGATGGCTCATGCGGCTGTCTGCCTTCATTACGACCAGAACGATCCTGAAATCCTCATACTTCACGAGGGTCTCGGAGCTGCGACCTATTTCTTGCTGCAAAGCGGAGGCGCTCTTGAGCTTTTCAATCTCCTGTTGGATGTTGGCCTGGATCACTGCGTTCGCAAGTTGCGGAAGGCGTGTGAGGGTTTCGCGATACTCGTTGGGGTGGCTCGCTTCTTCATGTTTGGCCATGTCGGTGGGATGAACTCCTTTCCAGAAATACTCTGCGGCTAGCCCCAGGCAAACACTGAGGTCATACGGGCTTGGATGCAGGTCGCGATGACGTTGGTTCTGGCTCCTCTAGGGGAAGTAATACAAGAGCGCGAAGATAACCGCCGCTCGATTATCGCGTATAGACAGCTGCCCGGTATGAGCAAGATTGCTCACCCCCTTCACGTCGAATCGTGATGAGGTCCGCTGCTTTGTTCTTCGCGCTGGCTTCACTCGGTCTCCCTGGGCTAGGAGACTTTATTGGCGAGTTCCTGATCCTGCTGGGAACCTTTCGTGCCCATGCCACCCTGGCTGCCGTGGCGGCATGCGGCGTCTTTGCGGCAACGCTTTATGCGCTTCGCTTCGTACAGCGCGTCTTCCAGGGGCCGAACCTACATTCATGGCAGTTCCCGGACCTGGCTGTTCGCGAAGGACTGATGCTGGGCGCGATGATCGTCTTGCTGCTCTGGCTGGGCCTCTACCCCCAACCCGTCTTCCATACCTTTGCTCAAGCCGCAAACCACCTTCCCGTTCTCTGGAGATGAGCCATGACCGCCGCTGACGTGTTTGCCCTCTTACCGCTGCTGCTGATCGCTGCGACTTCTGTCGCCGTGATGGCAGCGGCGGCGATGGGCCGCAACCACGCAGTTGCCTTCGGGCTCACTCTTGCCGGCCTGGCAGCGAGCTTTTGCTCGAGTTTCTTCGTCGATCCGCGCCGCGTGACAATGCTGCTCGTCATGGACAGGTACGCGCTCTTTTTCGTGGCGCGGATCGCTGCGGCCAGTTTCGCCGTGGCGCTGTTGGCCTACGGCTATCTCGCCAAGCGAGAGGGCAACAAGGAGGAGTTCTACATCCTGCTTCTGGTGGCGAACGCTCGGCGCGATGGTCCTAGCCGCCAGCAGCCACTTTCGCTTCGCTGTTTCTCGGACTGGAAGTCCTGAGCGTCGCGCTCTATGCGCTCATCGCCTATTTCGGGGATCGTCCGCTCTCGGTGGAGGCGGGAATCAAATATCTGGTTCTGGCCGGATCGTCGTCGGCCTTCCTGCTCTTCGGAATCGCCCTCGTCTATGCCGATCTCGGAACCATGGACTTCGCCCGGATCGCGCACCTGCTGGCTATCCGCCAGGATCCGAACCTTACGCTGCTGTTGCCCGGCGTGGCGATGATTATCACGGGCATCGGCTTCAAGCTGGCTCTCGTGCCTTTCCACATGTGGACGCAGGACGTTTATCAAGGAGCTCCCGCGCCGGTGACGGCCTTTGTCGCCACCGTCTCGAAAGGCGGCATGTTCGCGCTGCTGCTGCGTTATTTCAACCAGTCGGGTGCCAACCGCTTCACATCAGTGCTTCTCGTTTCCATGTTCGCCGGAAACCTGCTTGCGCTCTACCAGAACAATGTAAAGCGCATCCTGGCATACTCCTCGATCGGGCACATGGGCTATCTGCTGGTCGCGTTTGAGGTCGGAGGCCTCATGGGCGCGGACGCCGTGGTCTTTTACCTGGTCGCTTACTTCGTCATGACCCTGTGCGCGTTCGCCGTCGTCACCGTTCTCTCCGAGCAGCACCGCGATGCGGATCAGCTGGAAGATTATCGCGGCCTGTTCTGGCGCCGGCCCATCCTCGCTCTGGTATTCACGGCCATGCTGCTTTCGCTCGCCGGCATCCCGCTGACCGCAGGCTTCCTGGGCAAGTTCTACATCGTTGCCGCCGGGGCGGCCGTCGGAGCCTGGGCGCTGCTCCTGATCCTGGTTGTCACCAGCGTCATCGGACTCTTTTACTACCTGCGAATTGTAGTGGTGCTGTACCAGCAGCTGGCCGGAAGCGACCGAAATCACCAACCCGTTCCACGCCGGGCGCCGGCGGCAACTCTGGCTTTGGCCGCGCTCACCGTGGTCCTTGTCTGGCTGGGAGTCTATCCCGCCCTATGGATTAAGGTGATTCAAACCGCGATCAGTACCTTGCTCTGATCCTGTTGCATGTTGGAGGAAACAGGGAAGAGAATTTACAGGAGGTCGTACCATGTCACGAACATTCAAAGCCGGAGACCACGTCGAATGGAACTCGGAAGCCGGCCGGGTCCAGGGGATCATCAAAGAGAAGGTTGTCTCCGAGATCACATTCAAGGGATACACCGTCCGTGCTTCGGAGAAGGAGCCGCAGTATCTGATTGAGAGCGAGAAGACTGGGCACCTGGCGATGCACAAAGGCACAGCCCTCAGGAAGATCGCGAAAGGCAGGGCCTAAACCACGTCCTCAAGGCGATGCTGCATATCTTTAGAAGAGTTTGCCCGGATTCGCCATCTGGACGCGAGATGGATAGAAGCGCGTCGCGCGTGCAACAGGATCGTTGCTCGGGCGGACTTCTGGTATCGCAAGGAGCTTAAGAGCGCGGCCCAGGAACTTGCCGTGAGGGCTTCGGGACATCCTCGCCGCCGCAAACAGAGCGAATCCTTGAGAGAGTTCCTGCCGGTTTCTTCATTGATTGGAGAAGGAGCAAGGTACCCTTGTCAGCATAGGCCGCTGATCCCAGGGGATCTCAAGGATGCTTCAAAGAGGCGCCGGCGGGGACGACATCTTTCTTTACTCCTGGAGGAGAAAAGTCAGCAGCTCTCTGTGCACTTGCAGGCTGCCGTTGTAGTCGATCAAACCCATCTTCCGGAAGCGGTTCATGAAGTAACTCACTCTGGACCGTGTGGTGCCGACCATTTCCGCGAGTGTTTCCTGGCTTACCTTCAGGATGGCCGGCTCGGACTTCGATTGCAGCCCGAAGCTTGCCAGCAACAAGAGGATCCTCGCCAAGCGCTTCTCGCTGGAGCTGAAGATCTGGTCCACGAACTCTTCTTCGATTCGTCCGATGCGACCGAGCAAAAAAGAGATGAAAAGCTTCGCAAAAGCGGAGTCCTGATGAAGGATGCGGACGACCGTCGCTCTTTTTACCCGCGCGATGGTGGAAGGCTGAATTGCTGTTGCAGTCGAGATCCGCAACGATCGTCTGGTCAGGCAGCCTTCGCCAAAGAAGTCGCCGCGCCGCAGGACGGCGATCACCGCTTTCTTTCCTCCCTTGGACTCGACCGTCAGCTTCACATTGCCGGCCTGGATGTAATACATCGCATCGGCCTTCTCGCCTTGTGCAAAGATGGCCTGTCGGTTCCGGTAGTCCCGCGTAGTCGTTTGAGTGTCGGCCACTCTCTTGAATAACACTCGAGAGTCAAACGCCGGGACAGTTCTGCCTGTCATAGATAGCTCCTGGAGTGATGAGTCGTCCAGTCGTAGGTCGAGCCTACCGGCTCAAGCGATTTCGATACTGGTCAATAATGCTCATAGGGCACGACTGCGAGAAGCGGCGAGGTTGTGCTTCACGAGTCAGGAGGACGGCCGGGACAATCTGTTCGTGAGCCACACTGGTCAAATATGACCAGCACCGAAACGCCGCAACTCGAATACTGGTTAGGTCAACGTTTCGCTGCAAGCGGCGGCGACGAAGGCTTCACCATGAGATGGCACGGAACAGACCCTCGGTCAGCAAAGCTCGTCACGAACATTCTCCACTGCCGTACCGGACTCCTCGTGCTGTTCCTCCTGATCCTGGCAACACTGCCCCAGTCTCTAACTTCGCAGGCGGTCCCGGCTGCGCCCATTGCGAACCCTGCTCCACTCACCGCGGAGCAGGTGATACATAACCTTGCCCAGATGAACCGTCGTCGTGTCGATGCGCTTCAGGCATACGAGGGAACCCGAACCTATCGGGCGAAGTATGATGGGTTTCCGGGCACGCGAAGCGCGGAGATGGTCGTCAACGTGAAATACCTGTCGCATGGGAAGAAGGAATTCATCATTCAGTCCGCGACTGGCTCCGAACTGATCATCGACCGGGTATTCAAGAAATTGTTGGAGGCGGAAAAAGAAGAGTCCAACCCGAAGATTGAACGGCGCTCCGCACTGACCGACGCCAACTATCGCTTCACCCTGATTGGAGAGGAAAACGGGTTCTCCGGCGCGGCTTATGTGCTCGAAGTGGAGCCTAAGAGAAAGGATAGATTTCTGTATCACGGTCGTATCTGGGTCGATGCAGGAGACTTTGCCGTTGTGCGCCTGGAGGCGGAGCCTGCGAAGAACCCTTCCTTCTGGACCAGGAGAGCAGACATCGTAGAGGTGTACACGAAGGTGAGCGACTTCTGGCTTCCCTCATACAACCACAGCGTCACAGCGATTCGGCTTGGGGGGCATGCCGAACTGACCATCGACTACAAAGACTACGAGATTACGGATGCGACCCATGTAAGCCGCTTGGCGACGCATCAATCCACTCTGCAAGCCGCAACCGGGCAAGCATTGGAGTAGTGCGGTCGGGAGATCAAAGCAGCGCTTGTTGGTTACACAAGATTACCCCGCAGATGAGGCTCTCCAAATATCCTCGCCATCCAATTCAGTAGAGGGCAACGATATGAGGATGCCAGGACACTTCCAGCATGACAGGACGTTCACACAGCCCCTCGTGGGGATCACCACCTTCTTTATGGTGTTGTTTCACATTGGCGCTCTCGCTGCGTTGTTCTTCTTCAGTTGGAAAGCATTCCTGGTGGCGATGGTGCTATGGTGGGTCGCCGGCGGCCTTGGCATCGGCATGGGGTATCATCGGCTGCTGACGCATCGAGGTTACAAGACCCCAAAGTGGATGGAATATGCTCTGACGGTATGCGGCACGCTGGCGCTGGAAGGCGGACCGATCTTCTGGGTTGCAATCCATCGCATGCATCACCAGAACACGGACAAGGACGGAGACCCGCATTCTCCACAGGACGGCGGCCTCTGGGCCCACATGGGTTGGATTCTGACGGGCCAGACGATGCACAACGATGCAGCCGGTCTTCTGCCTTACGTTCCCGAGCTTCGCAAAGACAAATTCCACGTCTGGATCAGCCGCTGGCACTGGGTTCCTATCACCGCGCTCGGTGTGATTCTTCTTCTTGCCGGCGGATGGCCATTCCTGCTGTGGGGCGTCTTCTTTCGCACGGTCATTGGCCTCCACTCCACCTGGCTGGTGAACTCCGCCACTCATATGTGGGGAAGACAACGGTTTCCTACCGGCGATACTTCCAAAAACAGCTTCTGGGTGGCGATGTTGACCTTTGGCGAGGGCTGGCACAATAACCATCATGCTCACCCGCAAGCGGCCCGCCACGGCCTGGCGTGGTACGAGCTCGATTTCAACTGGTACGGAATCTCCGCACTCCGGATGCTTCACCTGGCGTGGGACGTAAAGACGTGGAAACGTAGACCTGACAGCGGAAAGGCAATAACAGCTTTGCCAAGGCTTGCTCCTCGCAATCAAGAAAGACATCGTTGGTCTGGAGGCGCAGAGGATCTGGACAAGAGTGGGTCCCACGCGCTCCTGACGCGGGGAGAGGCATAATCACGCTGAAGCACCCAATCCCCGAGTCTTCTATATGATCGATTTTGCTCGACGGCGCGGCCTATAGAGACAGTGTCGAGCGACCAGGATTGGCTTCCATATATCGACCAGCGTAAGAAGGGCCGCCCGATGGGCCCATCAGGCGAACTGTAATCAGCATGGCCGGCACCAGAAACACAAAGGAGTTGAGCACCCACATGATCACTCCTCCCGCCACTTGGTCCGTCAATGGGGAAATATGAAAGGGATTCGGCCCAGAGATATAAAACTGGTAGATGGGCCGATTGCAAAAGGCGAGAAAAGCGGACAGGGCTGTATTAACGATATCCGCCAACGACAGGTACAGCAGGATCATCCAGTTATTGGCCCGAAACCGGCTGGGCCATGGATGAAGAATCACCCACCAGAATAGGAGTGCGGTTGTAAGAAAGCAGATGTGCTCAAAGTCGTGGACATACTCATTCCGCAAGGCGAAGTCATACGCTATGGGCAGGTGCCAGCCGAGAAAGGCCAGGTTGAAAGAGAGCCATGCGACCGCAGGGCCGGTGACAAAGTGGCCTGCGCCGCGCACCCAGCGCATAGTAATCACCGGTCCCACCAAGGTCTTGATCATCCACCGCGGCAGTCCACGCAGCAACGGAACGATGGGAGCGCCCAGCAATACCAGCGGCGGCACGACCGACATCAGCAGGAAGTGCTGTCCCATATGAGCGCTCAGCAGGACATCCGCGAAGCCATCGACAGGCGAGGCAATCGCGAGCCACAGAACTGCCATGCCGCTTAGGAAACACGCCAGCCGCGCTGCTGTGAAATATGCAGGACGCATTTTGCGAATGCCATACCAGCCCCGAACATACACTGCAGAAACGCAGATAAGGGTGATCGTCAACCCGAAAGGCAACGACCATGCTGAGAAAATTGCCTGCGTTTCAGTAGACATAGCAGCCGTGATTCCTCGCCTCCTCCTCAGTTGTGTACTGTGGGACCGTCCTGATGTCCCCGCCCAAGGCTTCCGAGCGCAGCCTGGATGGCCGCGACAATGGCCCGGAACCGAAGGACAGGATCGGCCAATACATGCTTGACGGTCTCGCTCACTCGTTCCATGCGTTCAAGCAGGTTTTTTATCGAGTGATCGAGTCGTGCGATCCGCGGCCGAACTTCGGCCAGCTCTTGTTTGAGCGATTCGACAATCTCTGCCGCTTTCCCGGCAGCAGTTTCCAGCGATCCCAGCAACCGGTAGAATTTGCCCGCCAGATCATAAAGGTTGACACCGTTGGCGCGGAGATCTCGTTCGATCTGCTTCCCCTTCGAGCGCACAGTTCGCAGCATCAAGAACAACGCCCCCAGAACGGCTACTTGAATCAGAACGAGCAGCGATATAGCTGCGGCCAGCCAAATTAGCACCATCATCATTTCGTGATTCATGACACTCCTCCGTACCGAGACATTCTTTGAAACTTTGTTTGAAAGATGCAGCTCTTTGGGTTGTCCAACTCCTCCGGACATCTGCCCCGATTGCTTATGCATCAACTGTTGTGAATTTTCCTCTGCCGGTCGTTCACTGCCGTGCATGGTTTCGAGAAAGCGCACGAGCGCCGTGGTCTGCTGCGGACTTAAAGCGCTGCCGTAGGCGGGCATATTTCCACCTCCTTGCAGCACCTGGCGTATCATCTGGCTCTCCGTCATCTGCGTGGCGACGCGATCCAGTTCCGGCCCGCGATGGCCACCCACACCATCCAGCGAGTGGCAGTTGCGGCATTGCATCTGCTGAAAGACGATCGAGCCGTGCCGCTCGAGCGGCGTTCTCCCTTTCAGGAACCTCGGCTGGACCGCATCCGCACTCCATGCATTCATGACCGGACTCCATGGAGCCTTGCTGGCGAGCCGGGTGAAGATTGCGAGGGAAACGGCAATCACCGTCACCATTAATACGGCCACCGGCCTGCGTGACCAGTGTTTTTCTCCTTCGCCCGCATACAGCGGCAACGCAAGCATGATGCAGATCACGACGATGGGTGCAATGAGGAGGATCGGCGTTTCGAGCTTAGGGGGCATCAACGCGAACAGTGCATAGATCCAGAGGAACGGAAAATCCGGCTTAGGAACGGTTTGAATGATGGTGGGATCGGGCGGACCGGTTGGCCCTATGGGGCCGAAGAACAACGCACACGCCATGATTCCCAGGAGAATAGCTGCTGCGAACAAGGCGTCTTTCCAGGCCGCATCCGGGACGAAGGGGATACCGTCTTTGTGAATCTCCGCCTCATACTCCTGCACATACGTGCTTCTGCGCACCAGGCGTCCGGGCATCGGCCATTCGTTGATGCCGAGGCGCAATACCATCCACACATGCACCCCCACCAGGGCGATTAGGATGCCGGGAATGACGAACACATGCAGCGTGAAAAAGCGGGAAACGGTGGTGGCTCCGATGATCGGACCGCCCAGCATGAAATGGACCAGCTTCGATCCGATCCATGGAACCCGGCCCATAATGGATGCACCTATGCCTAAACCCCAGTAAGCGTCCTGATCGAAGCGGAGCACCTGCCCGGTAAATGCCATGGCGAGCGTCATCAACAATAAAAAGACGCCGACCATCCAGGTAAGTTCGCGGGGGAATTTATAGGCTCCAAACATGAAGACCTGGGCCATGTGGATCAGCACGATGGCGATCATGAAATCCGATCCCCAGCCGTGCAGCGCGCGGAGAAACCAGCCCAGCGTCAGGCCATGATTCAAGAAGTTCAGGCTGTTCCATGCGTCTCGTGCGGTGGGCGTGTAGACCAGCGCCAGCAGGATGCCGGTCATCACCTGCAGCACCAGGATTACCGTTGCAGCGCTGCCGAAGACGTACCACCAGCTCGAACTGCTCTTCGGGATTGGATGCTCGGCTGCCTCGGTGATGGGTTTTGTCAGACCGAGGCGGCGATCGAACCAGCGATAGAGATGGAGACCGGTTTGTTTTAACCCTGGCATGGCGACTTTTCCGGCATGGCGATGCTTGCCTCGGTAGACAGGGTTGGCAACTCGCCGGCCCAGATCATGAGCTGATTGCCGACGACCTTGTATTTGTATTCGTACAGTCCTCGCGGAGGAGGGCCAGCGGCGACTGCGCCATTCTCGTAGTAAACCCCGCCGTGGCAGGGGCACATGAACAGCTTGGAAGCCGGGAACCAGTGGACGGGGCATTCCATGTGCGCGCAATTGATGGCGAAGACCTGGAATTGATTGTTCGCTATATGCCGCACCCAGCAAGGAAGTGTGCGGGTTTGGCCATCGGCAGGAGTGCCGTCCGGATTGCGATACTGCCCCATCCTGGTTTCTCCAGCGGGAAATTGCTCAAGATTCCCTACCGGAACCCAATAGTTGTAGCCTTGATTTCGTTTAAAGACCGGACCCAGAACATAACCAAGAACAGGCACAGCCAGAATGGCGCCTACCGCGCCATTGACAAGCAGGGATATCTTGAAAAGGAATTTTCGTCTCGAATATTCGCTTGGGTCATTCATGGGATTCTCCAAATTCACTGCTGTTGCGAGTTGCTGCTGCGGTTCTTTCTCACGCGGATATGTCCTCACTGCCGGGACTTTGAAAATGGCTGGCCTGGAAACTGGATTCTCTGCGATGCGAGCCAGGCAACGATGTCGGTGACGTCCTGGTCCGTCATGGACTTTCCCGTCGCGTCTCCGCGCCAATCCGGCATCCCCTCGCCTGGCATGCCAGACACGGCAATGTCGCGCAATCCCTGGTCGGTGATGAGCGCAAGATAGGTAGGATCAACGATCGAACCTATCGCATCGCCCGGTTGGACACCCGGCGACGTACCTTTACCATCGGCTCCGTGACACCGGGCGCAATATGTCTGGAATGCAGCTTTTCCCTGTGCGGCGTCTCCCTCGGACGCCGCTGTGTAGGCGGGAGGATTGGCGTTGTTTAGAACGTCCGGCTTTCCCCAGTGCGTAATCATTCCATCCACGATGTGTTCCACCTGCTCGTCGGTCAGCAGTCCACCGCCACTCCGTCCGAACGCAAGCATCGCGCTCTGGGGCACCCCATTGGCAACGATCTGGATCAAATGCTCCCGGCCTGCCCAGCCCAGGTACACGGGATTATCGAGAGGCAGCGCAGCGCCGTTCAGGCCGTTGTCTCCATGACACCCGGAACAATTGCTCTTATAAAGAAGCGCGAAGCCGAGCTGCTGGTCGGGGCGCAGAGTTTCAGGACGGAACCCGGGTTTCCCTGGCAGGTGGCTGCACCCCATCGATCCCAACGTCAACAGGGCGGCTGCCATCATCATTCCTACAGAGCTCGTCTTCATTGTGGGGAATCCTTATCGCGCGCTTCCTGTTCGATTCCCTGCGACAGAATTCCGGCCCGCATCGAGAAGGGTAGCGACTGGAACTGGTGGGTGCGAACCCGAACATGTAGGTTCACAACGAAGCCGGCTACCAAGCCGAAGGCAATCTGCGAAAGGACGAACCATAGCCAGTCGATCCTCTGGTTCATACCCGGGCTCGCCGCCTCCAATGTGCCATACAGAAGACTTGTCCAAAATATGGGAGCCAGAAATCCCGCGGTGAGAATGGGCCTCCGGGGAAACATGGGAAGGATGGCTCCGTAAAGGAGTCCGACCAGGACCGAGGCAAGAGCATGGACCCCCGACGCCACCAACAATCCCCGCTGATGAAAGGCAGCCAGAAACGCCGTGCTCTTCTCGGACCAGCCCGGAATCGCTATCGCGGCCATAAGATTCGGCGCATACCAGATACTGTGATAGCGGATGAGGCCGTAGAGCGTGGCGGGGACGATCATCGCGATTCCGCCGGCGATTCCACCCTTTACCCCGGCGCCCAGCGTATATCTCTCGACCGGAAGGATCTTTCTATGTGAGTCCGCAACGGGGAGGCGCTCCACCTGCGTGCGCGAGCTCTTGATTTCGATGATCTCGGTAATTACCGCTACGTCCTCGTTTCGCTCACGAGGGATGACGTTGTGGAACCAGCCGATCGCTGCGCAGAGCATGAGAATCGCTCCGAGCAGGCTGACTGTCCAGGTCATCACGATTCCTGCGAACAGGAAAGTGGTTCCCAGCGCCAGCACGATCGGCCACGCGGTCGGCGCCAGCAGATGCACCGTGTGTCTTGATGGATAAGCGGTCTGTGGATCGCTGCTCATGCTCTCTAACCGTCTTCTGTCATCTTCCAATTACGTACACAACGAGAAAAACAACGACCCACACGGCATCGACAAAATGCCAATACATTGACAATGCGTGGAAGCGGTGCGTCTGCTCCTCGCCGACCTTATCCAGGAGCCCGAGGACCAGAACAATGCTCAGCATCAGCAAGCCGATCGCGACGTGGGTGGCGTGCAGTCCGACGAGAGAATAAAACGTGGCTCCGAACAGGCTGGTGTGGATGGTGAAATCGTGCTTGAAGATCAGGTCGTTCCATTCTTTCGCGGTGCCAAGGAGGAAGATGATTCCCAGAAGCACCGTGGCCGCCAGCCAACCGATAAAGCCCTTTCGGCTGCTCTTTTGGAACTGAGTGACGGAGAGGTGAATCGTGAGGCTGCTCGAAAGCAGACAGATAGTATCGAAGATGGGAAGCTTGAGGACCTCTTTCGGCGTAGGCCCGCTCAGGCTCTTTCCAAGATAGAAGATGTAGGCCACGACAAAGATCAGGAACATGGCTGACTCTGCCAGGATCAAACACCACATTCCCACGGTGCCCCGGTAGGGCAGTACCCATGGATCGTCCTTGACATCGTAGGTGAAAGGAATCGTCGTCACTTGGCCGCCATCTCATTCTCGGTCCCTAACTCGTACTCCCAGTCAGGCTCTTCCGGGTGCTTCAGATCCCACAGCGGCCGGCGGCTGCGGACCGTGGGCTCGCTCGCAAAGTTGTAGCTCGGCGGGGGAGAGGTCGTAGCCCATTCCAGGGTCCAGGCGTCCCACGGATCGTTGCCGGCTAACTTGCCTTTGAAGTGCGAGCGGACAAGATTGAAAACGAAGATGAGGACGGCGATCGCCTGCACGAAGGCGCCGATGGTTACGATCATGTTCCATATCGCCCAGTGATGCCCCGGCTCGTAGGTATAGATCTCGCGCGGCATTCCCAGCAATCCGGGGATATGCATGAAGTCGAAGGTAAGGTGGAAACCGAGCACAAACATCCAGAAGTGCCATTTGCCCAGCGTTTCATCCATCATGCGGCCGGTCATCTTCGGGAACCAGTAATAGAACGCGCCGAAAAGACAGAAGAAGATTCCACCGAGAATGACATAGTGGAAGTGCGCTACCACGAAGTAGGAATTGTGCAGCTGCCAGTTGAAGGGCGCGACGCCGAGCATAATGCCGGTCAACCCGGCTATGGTGAACTGAAACAGGAAGCCAATGCAGAACAGCATGGGAACTGTAAAACGCACCTTGCCGCCCCAGATCGTCGCCAGCCAGTTGAAGATTTTGATTCCGGTCGGGACGGCGATGACCATGGTGGAGAGCACAAAGGCGGTGTTGGCCACGGCACTCATGCCGACCGTAAACATGTGATGCGCCCATACGGTGAAACTGATAAATGCGATGCCGACCGATGCCGCCACCATCGCCGGATAGCCGAAGATTGCCTTGCGGGAAAAGACCGGAATGATCTCATTCGCAAAGGCGAATGCGGGCATCACGAGGATGTAGACCTCAGGGTGCCCGAAGATCCAGAAGAAATGGGCCCAGATGACTGCCGAGCCTCCGGCCTGCGTGTCAAAGAAGTGCGCTCCCAGGTGACGGTCGAGGACCAGCATGATCTGCGCGGCGGATAAAGGCGGAATCGCCGCAAGGGCCATGACTGACGTGACCAGCATGAGCCATACATAGAGCGGCATGCGGCTCAGCTTCATACCCTTGCAGCGCATGCAGATCGTCGTTGCGGTGATGTTGAGGGCTGTCCCAATGGTTCCGATTCCGGTGATGAAGATTCCCAAAGCCCAATAGTCGCTGCCGTTCCCCTGCGAGAAGCCGTTCTCGGTCAAAGGAGCGTAGGCAAACCAGCCGACATCTGGAATGCCAGAGCCGCCAAAGACTCCTTTCCCGCCAAGGATGCTGTAATACAGGAGGGACGCGCCGAACAAATAAATCCAGAAACTGTAGGCATTCAATCGGGGAAATGCCATATCCCGGGCGCCGATCATCAACGGCACCAGATAATTTCCAAAGCCGAAGAGTATCGGCATGGCCACGAAGAAGATCATCGTGGTGCCGTGCAGCGTGAACAGCTGATTGTATTGCTCAGGAGAAAGAAACTTCGATTCGGGCTTCGCGAGCTGAATGCGCATCAGGAGCACTTCGATGCCGCCGACCGCAAAGAACATCAGAGAGGCGGCGATATACATGAGACCGATCTTCTTGTGATCGACCGTAACGATCCAATCATGCATCACCTGCAGCCATAACCGGGGTTGCTTCTCGTCAGGAGTCAGATCGACTATTCCTGAAAGAGGGATCAAATCGGCCATAAATGAATTCCTCTACTCCGAACGGTTAGTGCAGCGTTACAAGATAGGACACAATCTGGCTCACGTCCTGGTCGCTCAACTTCATTGCAGGCATCAGGCAGCCCGGCTTGTATGCATCGGGATCCTTGATCCATTTCTCGAGATTGGCGCGCGTATTCGGCAGTGTTCCCGCCCCAATGGTGTCGCGGCTCATGAGGTGTGTGAGGTCAGGGCCGAAGCGGCCGTTCGCCATCGTTCCGGCAATCGAATGGCAATTGATGCAGGCATTGTGCTCGAAGACGGCCTGCCCTTCCGCCACATTCGGATCTTCGACGGCGGTCTTTTGCTGATTGGCAATCCAGCTCTGAAAATCGGCCGGAGTCTGCGCATAGACGCGTATTAACATCCGGGCGTGCTCCACCCCGCAGAACTGGGCGCATTGGCCGAGATAGAGGCCGGTAGCCTCCGGCTGGATCCAGGTCGAGTTGACCTGGCCCCCAAAGATGTCCGTCTTGCCGGCCAGACGAGGCACCCAGAAGCTGTGATCTACGTCCGCTGTCGTGAGTTTCAGATAGGTGGGCAGCGGGTGCTTCGGATCATTGCTGACCGGTACATGGAGTTCATTCGCTGTGACCACGCCGTATTTGGGATAGCGGAACTCCCACCAGAACCGGTGTCCGATTACCTGCACATTGAGCGCCTGCTTTGGCTCCGGCGCCTGTTGAATGCCGAAGATCACCCGGACCGTCGATAGAAAAAGCACAACGATAATCAGTATGGGGATGACGGTCCATGCCAGTTCAATTTGGTTGCTTCCGTAGATCTGCGGCGGCTCACGATCGGCGTCGGCCTCTCCTGGCCGCTGGCGAAAGCGGATAATCGCGTACAACAGCAAGCTGGAAACGGTGACAAAGATTGCGCCCGTGACGATGAGCGTAAACATTGAGAGCCGGAAGATTTCGTGTGCGGGGAGAGACTGCGGAGAAAAGATGCTGTTCGGAGAAGTGAACAGCCGATCGAATAAGCTGGAACCTGGCGCGTGCAGCGCTTCGCCCAGTATGGGACTGAGCGCGTGAATGTGCGGCGGTTGGCCGATCTGGCCTGACAAGCCGAACACTCCCGCAGTCTCCGCCCAGCCATTCAAGAAGGTGCTCCTTTTGCTTCATGCGTTCTGCATCCGGCGAGTGTCCCGTGGAGGGGGCGCTTCCTCATCCCAAAAATATTTCATCAAGGCAGGACACGATCCGGTCAATATTGCTCACATCTGTCGTTAAGCGATTGGCCACTCTCTCCTGACCCTACGGATAGGATCAGGGGAATCACATAGAGGATTATCATTGTTTAGGCGACGCAAGACCACATGGAGCCTCGATCGGTGGAATTGATACTGCTGCAATCCATCCTCTCGCTGTATTGAACGACTCTACGGTCAGCGCACGACAAAGACACTTTCTATCGATGCAGGCGGCACAACGGAACTGGTCAATTTTGACCGGAATGCATATCGACTCGTTGTTTAGCCTTTGAAGGTGATGGGACCGTTTCCGGAAGGAAGAGATTCTGTCTCGGAACTCTCCCGCTGGCCGCTCTCGAAATCGCTCCAGAGGATGGGAGTTCAGCCATTCGCCAATCGTCCCGACCCGCGATCGTACGTGAATCGCCGATAACGAAAGAGGATAACTCTATGTTGAAACGTCTTCTGGTCTTCTCAGCATTTGTTCTGGTTGTAACTCCAATCGCCTTTGCCTCCGACCGCGGGGATGACGTCGCCCGAACCCAAAAGGCCGCCCAGGTCTTCAGGGAAATTATGAATGCGCCCGATCAAGGCATACCGCACGACTTACTGGATAAGGCAAAGTGCATTGCCATCATTCCAGGGGACAAGAAATTCGCCTTCATCTTCGGCGGTAACTACGGTCGCGGAGTGGCGACCTGCCGAACGTCGCACGGATGGAGCGCTCCGATGTTCGTCGCTATCGACGGAGGGAGCGTCGGATACCAGATCGGCGGCTCTTCTACCGACATCGTGATGCTTTTCATGAACGATCACGCTCTGCACAGTCTTCTGAGCGACAAGTTCAAGCTGGGAGCGGATGCTTCTGTAGCAGCGGGTCCCGTTGGCCGGTCAGCTACCGCTAACACGGATCTAAAACTGAATGCGGAGATTCTCTCCTACTCACGCAGCAAAGGTGTTTTTGCCGGGGTCAGCCTGAGCGGCGCCGTGGTCCAGTCGGACAAGAGCGGCGATCAGGCCATGTATGGAGCCAATGTGGACAGGCACGAGATCGTCGATGGCAAGGTGCGGGTTCCGGCTTCGGCGAGAAGCCTCCTACACGAACTGGATGCATACAGAGAAGGAACGAACGGTGCGTAGGGAGTTGCAGGTTCCATTGCGTACAGAGCGGGAAGCTGTCCTACAGCCTCTCATTCCGCCACAATCTGCCTTGCATCGCCACCAAAGTTGCCCTCGTTTTATGTGAGGTCGTGATTGTGCGCTTCGAGAGAAAACCGTTCCAGGGAGAACACCGATGTCCAAAGCAACAGTAGCGGATCACTTAGTAGAGCGACTCATCGAGTGGGGAGTCGATACGATTTTTGGCTTTCCCGGAGACGGCATCAACGGCATCTTTGAGGCGTTGCGCACGCACCAGGACAAACTGCGGTTTATCCAGGTGCGGCACGAAGAGGCGGCCGCCTTCGCCGCCTGCGGCTATGCCAAGTTCACCGGTCGTCTCGGCGTGTGCCTTGCGACCTCCGGTCCTGGAGGCATCCATCTTTTGAACGGTCTCTATGACGCGAAATGCGATTTGCAGCCGGTACTGGCCATCACGGGCCATACCTTTCATGACCTGATCGGCACGCATTATCAGCAGGACGTCGATCTCGACAAGCTGTACATGGATGTCGCCGCCTATAACCAGCGCGTCATGGGTCCGGCTCATCTCATCAACGTCGTGGACGAGGCGATCAAGACTGCGCTGGCTCGCAGAACTGTCTCTCATATCACCATACCGAAGGACATCCAGGAGTGGACCAAGTCCGAGAACGAACGTTCCTCCGCGAACATCGCGGCACACAGTGGCGACCTGTTTGCCATGCCGCATCCCAATCCGCCCGAGCAGCTTCTGAAACAGGCGGCGGACCTGATCAACAGCGGATCGAAGGTGGCGATGCTCATCGGCCGCGGTTGCCTGAACGCGCGTGAGGAGGTCCTCGCTCTGGCCGAAGCGGCGGCCGCGCCGGTCATCAAGGCGTTGCTCGGGAAGGCTGCCATCCCGGACAGGAATCCCTATGCGCTGGGAGGCATTGGGCTGCTCGGCACCGCTCCGTCGCAGGATGCGCTGAAGGAATGCGACAGGTTCCTCATCATCGGCAGCAGCTTCCCGTATATGGAGTTTCTACCGAAGCCCGGACAGGCGAAGACAATCCAGGTCGATCGCGATCCTACACGGATTGGTTTGCGGCATCCCGTGGATGTGGGTCTCATTGGCGATTGCGCCACGGTACTCCGCGCTCTCCTGCCGATGATCGAGCACAAGAAGAACCGGAGCTTCCTCGAAAAGTCGCAGAAGCGCATGACTGCCTGGAACGAGCTCATGGAAAAACGGGGCACGCGGAGCGATATGCCGATGAAGCCCCAGGTCGTCACCTATGAGCTGAATAAGCTGCTCGATTCCGATGCGATTGTTTGCTCCGATAGCGGCACGATCGCCACCTGGGCGGCGCGTTACATCGAGATCCGCGATCAGATGCAGTTCTCGCTCTCCGGTTCGTTGGCAACGATGGCGAACGGCTTGCCGTACGGCATCGGAGCCTCGGTTGCCTATCCCGGACGCCAGGTCGTCTGCGTCGTCGGCGACGGTGGATTGACCATGCTGATGGGCGAGATTGCGACCCTGGTGAAATATAAGCTGCCGGTCAAAGTGATCGTCATCAAGAACAACGTTTTAGGGGAGATCAGATGGGAACAGATGGCCCAGGAAGGCAATCCGCAATTTGGAGTAGACCTGCAGCCGATCGATTTTGCAGGGTACGCGAGATGTTGCGGGGCCGCCGGTTTCACCATCGAAGATCCTAAGGATGCGGAGAGCACTTTGCGACAGGCGCTTGCCCACCCCGGCCCCGCAGTGATCGAGGCGGTCGTGGATCCGAATGAGCCGCCGCTGCCGGGGAATATCACCGCCGAACAGGCCCTGCACTTTGCCGAAGCCCTGGGAAAGGGCGAAAAAGACCGCTGGAAGATCATCAAGACCGTTCTCGAAGACAAGATCCGGGAAGTTATCTAACATGAGGAGCCCGGAGCGCATCGATCGAATCCGGAATGCGCTGCGCGAGCGCCAGTGGGACCTGGTTGTCTGCGCGCTGCCCATGAATGTGCTCCTCCTCTCGGGCTACTGGCCTGTCATCGGTACAGGTTTAGCGATTGCCTCCGCGGAAGGCCAAATCTCTCTTCTGGTTCCCGAAGACGAGGAAGACCTCGCGAAACGTGGATGGGCGGATAAGATACGAACCTTCAAGCCCGGCTCTTTGGACAAGATCGTCACGGTGGCGGAGGTCATTCGAGTCCCCCTTCGGGAACTGGCGAAAAGCTTCTCCGCGAAGCCAGTTCGGGTCGGCTTTGAAACGCAGGAAACATCCGAACCCGCATCCTACGCCGCCATGCACCTCTATGGCGAAACGATGCGCCAACTGTGCGAAGACGCTTTCAATCTTGCTGCGCTCACTTCCGCGGATGCGGTTCTTGCCGATCTACGCACCCATAAGACCGAATTCGAGATAGGCCGGATTCGCATGGCCTGCGAGATCGCGGAGAGAGCTTTTCAGCACGGTTTTGGACAGATAAGGGCGGGAACGACCGAGTTAGAGGCCGCGGCCGCGTTCCGTGAGCCGCTCAGCACGAGTCTTGCGAATTTTGCCGAGCTAGGCCGTGCCGATGGTTTCGCGTGGTGTATGTCCGGCGCGAACTCCGCGTTTGCCTCGGGAGCCTATGCCCGCTCACGGACGAAGCAGATCGAGTCGGGCGACCTCGTCCTGGTGCACTGCAACTCCTACGCGGATGGGTATTGGACCGACATCACACGAACCTATTCTCTGAGAAAAATGGACGAACGCCAGAAACGCATGCATGACGCGGTGTTCGCGGCGCGCGAAGCTGCGCTCGCCGCAATTCATCCCGGAGCAATGGCAGCCGGTGTGGACAAAGCGGCGCGGGACGTTCTGGAAGCGCGCGGATTCGGTCTGGAGTTCAAGCATTCAACAGGGCATGGCGTAGGATTTTCCGCGATCAGCGCGCATGCCAGACCGCGCCTTCATCCAAAATCCGAGGACACGCTCGAAGCCGGTATGGTGTTCAATGTCGAACCCGCCATCTATATCAACGGCTATGGAGGTATCCGTCATTGCGACATGGTGGCAGTTACAGAAGCGGGTGTGGAGTTGCTGACGCCGTTTCAATGCCGGGCCGACGAGTTAACGATCGATGGGTAGACGAGGGAGATTCGATGGCACACTTTCGCGGAAATAAAAGCGCATTCGGCGCCCCGGGTGACGAGCCTCGTTGGACGCATGCCGACAAGGACGGAGTGGGCACAGCGCATTCGACCGGAGGTCGTGTCTGGTTTACGATCTGGCGTGGCATCCTCACGGAGGTCTATTACCCGACCGTCGACCGCCCCCAACTGCGTGACCTGGAGTTTTTGTTCTCCGATGGGAACGGATTGTTTCTCGAAGAGAAGCTGGATCTCGATTACAAGATTGAGCGACTGACGCCTTCTCAGGGATATCGCGTCTGCAGGCACGATTCCGAAGGACGCTTCTCTTTCACGAAAGAAATCATCGTCGAGCCCACGCGGCCCTGCGTGCTGCAGCACACGAAAATCGAAGGCAACGGCGACTTCCTGCGAAATCTCAAGGCCTATGTGCTGTGCGCTCCTCATTTGGAAGTTGGAGGAGAAGGCAACAATGCATTTGTGATCGAAGCGTCGGGCCGGGAGTTGCTCGTTGCCGAGAAAGAAAACCGCTGGCTGGTGATAGGCGCTTCGTGTGCCTTTTCACGGCTCTCCTGCGGCTATGTTGGGCATAGCGACGGATACACGGACCTCAGGAAGAACCACACAATGAATTTTGAATTCGATGAGGCCAGGAATGGGAACGTTGCCCTCACCGGAGAGCTGGATCTTTCCAAGACTCGGGAGTTCACCATTGGCGTCGCCTTCGGGGAAACTCTTTCTTGTGCCGTGTCGAATCTGTTCCAAAGCCTCGGCCATGCTTACGAAGATCGACGCCAACTCTTCATGGATCAATGGAAGACGGCGGTGAAAGGGGCGAAGCCTCTCAAAAAGTCCAGTGGAGATAAAGGCCGTCTGTTTGATTCGAGTTACAACCTGTTGTTGACGCACGAAGACAAGCTGTATCAGGGCGCGTTCGTCGCTTCGCTCACGATTCCCTGGGGCGAGGCGCGCAACGACAAACAGGGAAAGGGCGGCTATCACCTGGTTTGGACACGCGACATGGTGGAGAGCGCCATGGGGTTGCTCGCGGGGGGCAATACCGAGGCGCCTTTACGCGCTCTGATCTATCTGGCCGCCCGGCAGGAAGAGGACGGCAGTTTCCCGCAGAATTTCTGGGTGAATGGGGAAGCTTTCCAGAAAGGAATGCAGCTAGATGAAGTTGCCTTTCCCGTACTGCTCGCCTGGCACCTTCAAGAGCTTCAACTTCTGGGCCAGTTCGATCCGCGCGTGATGGTAAACCGGGCAGTCGCTTTTCTTCTGCACAGCGGGCCGGTAACGGGTGAAGAACGGTGGGAGGAAGCGAGCGGCTATTCTCCCTCCACCCTGGCGGTCATCATCGCGTCTTTCATCTGTGCTGCCTCGTTCGCGCGAGTGGAACAGGACAACGACACAGCATCGTTTCTGGAAAGTTATGCCGACTTCCTTAAGGACCATCTCGAAGAGTGGACGGTGACAACCGAGGGATCGCTTGTTGGCGGAGTTGCTCGCCACTTTGTAAGGCTGAATCCAGCCAAACCGGGAGAAGTCGCCGGTCCTGAGGCCGTCAACAAGGCAAATCTCAAGTTGACCAGCCAGCCTCCCGGTGCTCCGGAGTCGTATCCGGCTCGCGAGATCGTGGATGCGGGATTTCTACAGCTGGTTCGCTATGGAATCCTCTCCGCGGACGATCCATTGATCGTTGAAAGCCTGCGGGTCGTCGATGCAACTCTCAAAATGGAGACTCCCTCGGGTCCCTCTTGGCACCGGTACAATCACGACGGCTATGGCCAGCAACCAGGCGGTGGTCCTTATCTGAACTGGGGCCAGGGGCGGCCCTGGCCTCTCCTTACCGGCGAGCGTGGACACCACGAGCTTGCCGCCGGCCACGATTGCCGCCCCCTGCTGCGTGCCATGGAGCTATTCTCGAACGATACCTGCCTGTTGCCCGAACAAATTTGGGATGAAGCAGACCTGCCGGAGGCGCATCTGCATTGCGGCGGTCCTACCGGCTCGGCCAACCCTTTGCTGTGGGCGCATTCGGAATACGTACGCCTGCTTCGCTCATGTCATGACGGCAAGGTCTTCGATCTGATTCCCGAGGTTGCCGCCCGGTATCACGATGGCCAACCGGGCACGAAAATAGAGTTCTGGCTGCCCAAGCACCCGATTCGACAAGCAAGGAAGGGCCACACGCTTCGCATCTGCGCGCCCGAACCTTTCCGCCTTCGTTGGACCACTGACAACTGGAAGACATGGCGGGATAGCGAGTCGCGCGCGACCGGTATCGGCGGCGGGTACTTCGACGTGGCTCCGGCCGACTTCCAGCCGCAACTCGATTTCACATTCTTCTGGACGAAACGTGAAGAGTGGGAAGCCGAAAATTATCAAGTGCGTGTGCAGTAGGAAGGAGCCGCATGGAAAATCCAAATCGAAGGAAAGTGGTTGTGGTGACCGGCGCATCCGCGGGAGTCGGACGCGCCGTGGTCAGGGAGTTCGCGCGGCAGGGAGCGCATATCGGGTTGATCGCGCGCGGGCGAGAGCGCCTAGAGTCGGCCCGGCGCGAGGTTGAGGAGGCGGGCGGAAGGGCGTTAGTGCTGCCCGTAGACGTTGCGAATGCGCAGCAGGTTGAAGATGCGGCCGAGAAAGTAGAACAGGAACTGGGGCCGATCGATATCTGGGTCAACGACGCAATGACAACAGTCTTTGCACCATTCCTCAAGATCAAACCGGAAGAATTCAAGCGCGCGACGGAAGTCACCTATCTGGGACAGGTTTACGGGACGATGGCGGCGCTGAAGCGCATGCATGCGCGCAATCACGGCACGATCGTCCAGGTGTGTTCGGCGTTATCCTATCGCTCCATTCCGCTGCAATCCGCATACTGTGGGGCCAAGCACGCAATCGTGGGATTTACCGACTCGATCCGTTCCGAGTTGATTCACGATCGAAGTAACGTGCATATCACGGCGGTGATGCTGCCGGCGATGAACACGCCGCAGTTCAGTTGGTGCCGCACGCGGCTCCCACGCCATCCGCAGCCGGTGCCACCGATCTTTCAGCCGGAGGTGGGAGCGCGCGCTATCGTTTGGGCGGCCAACCATAAACGGCGCGAGGTGTACGTCGGTTGGCCCACGGTGGAAGCGATCTACGGCGAGGAAATCGCTCCGTCCTTCGCTGACCGCTACCTAGCGAAACATGGCATTGACGGGCAACAGACGTCTGAACCCGTATCTCACGATCGCCCGGACAATTTATTCGAGCCAGTGGAGGGGGAATATTCCGCCCATGGCATCTTTGACAGTTCCGCCAAGAGGTTCAGCGTGCAAAGCTCGATGAACCTCACATCGATGAATCTATCGGCGCACCGCGGTCTCGTCGTGTCCGCGGCAGTCGTCGCAGGAGGACTCTTCTTCCTTGGCTTAAGAAAGAGGCGGTAAATGAATGACGCTCTGAGCCCCGAAGAACTAAGCAGCGACTTGCGCGAAGGCTCGAGCAAGTTCCTCAAGCGTCGCCGCGGCGTCGTGGGACTGTCCCTTTTCTCCGTCGGAGTAATGGGAAGCATCGCGCTCTATCAGATGGGCATTCTGAAGACCGTTCCCGAGCCACGCCTGCCCGGATTCAATACCGACAAGGTGACCAGCTCCCCGGAGGCATACTCTCATCTCTCGGCTCCCGATGCCCTCCTCGGGCTGGTGAATTACGGAGTGACTGCGTGTCTCGCGGGCGCCGGAGCGCAGAACCGCTGGAAGACTCATCCCTGGGTTCCCCTGTGCATGGCAGGGAAGGTCATGATGGATGTCACGCTCGCCAGTAAGCTCGCGGTGGATGAGTGGGCGAAGAATAGAGCCTTTTGCTTTTGGTGTCTCCTGACGACAGCCGCCACTTTTGTGGCGCTGCCCCTCGCGGTTCCTGAAGCGAAAGCGGCACTCCGACGATTGACGGGAGAACAACGTGACTCTTAATCGAGAACAAGAGCAACCGGCCGGCACATCATCGAACGCTCTCAGCTCTGGACTCGAGCGCGACGCGAGAGAGATCGATCTTGACATACGGGAGGGACGTTTTCAGCGCTGGCTCGCGCTCATTGCCGGACTATCCAGCGTGCTGAGCGGAATTGAAGTCACCTATGAGCACTATCGAGGCAGCTACAGCCGCAGAGTCATGTACACGCCCGTCATCCTGAGTGGAGTGCTGGCGGCGGGTGGGCTGTCCGGCTTCTTCAGCAGGCGCGCAGCGCGGACAGTTCTGCCGGTGATCTCTGTCATAACGCTCGGCGACTGTGTGGTGGGTTTCTATTTTCATGTGCGAGGGATTCATCGGAAGCCCGGCGGATGGCGGCTTCCCATCGTCAACATGGTCATGGGGCCGCCCATCTTTGCTCCGCTCCTGTTTGGCGTGAGCGCCTATCTCGGACTTCTTGCTTCGTTTCTTCGCCGCGGCGAACATGGCGATGGTCGAAGTTTGCCTTGCCCTGCGCATGCGCATCATTGGGCAAAGCTGCTCACGAGCAAACATGAGCCAATCAGCTGGACACAGGACGTGCGCGAAGGCCGCTTCCAAAAACAGATGGCGATGGCGACGGTTGTCTCGGCGTTCTTCAGTGGATTTGAAGCCTGGTACTCGCATTACAAAAATAATTTCCGCTATAAGGCGCAGTGGACGCCAGTGATTATCGCACCAATGTTGATGGCGGCGGGGATTGGCGCAGTCAAGAGCCGTCGCGTTGCACATACCTGGCTTCCCGCTCTCTCGGTAGTGGCGATTGTCGATGGAGCCGTGGGCTTCGGTTACCATGCGCGCGGCGTCTTGCGGCGGCCCGGTGGCCTGAAGAAGCCGATTTACAACATCATCTATGGACCGCCACTGTTTGCGCCCTTATTGTTCGCTGCTTGCGGCGCTCTGGGGCTGCTGGCCAGCCTGCTTCGGAGGGAGAAACGAAAATGAGCACTCAGGCTGAAAAGGAAGATACACGTCCGGTCGATTCACGTACGGGAAAGCCAATTGGTCCTATGGCCCAGCCCGGGTATTATCCAGGGTTCAACACACTCAGCCAACAAAAATTCTGGGATGCAAAGACGCGCGAAGTAATTTTGGACCGGGTTCACAACGTTCCCGAGGTCCGATTCCTCAGTCCACAGGAAGCTCGTCTTTTGAAGGCGGTCTGCGATCACGTTCTTCCACAGGATGACCGTGACAAGTCGCACAAGATCCCCATCGTGCCGCAAATCGACAAGCGGCTCTACGAGAACTCGCACGATGGCTACCAGTACGAAGACATGCCGCCTGATCGTGAAGCCTACCGGTTAGGATTGCGAGCCATCGAGGAGATTGCGCACCATCAACATGATTGTGGCTTCCTGGAAATTGGCCCCCGAGAGCAGGATGAGATTCTCCGCTCGCTGCACGACGGCAAACCCTCCGCGGCGAACGAGATTTGGAAACGAATGCCCGTCCACCGCTTTTGGATGCTGCTGGTCTCCGATTGCACAGACGCCTATTACTCACATCCCTGGGCCTGGGATGAGATCGGCTTCGGCGGTCCGGCCTACCCGCGAGCTTACATGCGCCTGGAGCACGGGGAAGCGGAGACCTGGGAGGTAAAGGAAAAGCGTTACGACTGGAAAGCTCCGGAGAACTCCATGTCCGGCGAATTTGAACCGGCCTCAGGACAATTGGAACATCCCATCTCACCTGGTCAAGGAGGCACACATTGAAGTCGCCGCTTCTGGGAGAGTTCCACCCACCGAACGGGAAACCGCACATGCTCGGCTCCATCCAGCGGATCGAAATCCCGATGCATCGCTTCTCCGAAGGGGAAGAGGTGGATTACGTCATCGTGGGCGTGGGCGCGGGAGGCGGTGTGCTCCTGCAACGGCTGGCTCGAGCGGGATTTCATGTGATTGGTTTCGATGCCGGGCCGTTCTGGGATACCGAACGCGACTGGGTGAGCGATGAAAAGGGAGCGCATAACCTTTATTGGAACGATCTCCGGATCACCGGCGGCAAACATCCATTGGCGTTTGGAGCGAACAACTGCGGCAAGGGTGTCGGCGGAGGCACCGTCCACTGGGCGTCTTTCACGCCGCGGCTGCATCCCTCCGATTTTCACATCCATTCGACGGACGGCGTTGGTGTCGACTGGCCCATCTCTTACTCGGACCTGAAGCCTTACTACGAACTCATGGAATTGGAGCTCCCCGTCTCCGGCCCGTCGTACTATCCCTGGGGCGATCCTCATGGCTATCCTTACGGACCGCATCCGATGGGAGGCGTGGGCGATGCTTTGATTCGAGGATGCACGAAACTGGGCATCGGAGTCTCGGCTGGAGGGCCGGTGGCGATCCTGAACGGCTCACGCGGCGACCGCCCGCACTGTATTTATCGCGGCTTCTGCATCCAGGGGTGCAAGGTGGGCGCGAAGGCAAGTACGCTCATCACGCATGTGCCGGATGCAATCGAAAACGGAGGGGAGATTCGTCCAAATTGCATGGTTTCGCGTATCCACGTAGGCGGCGATCGGCGCGTAACCGGAGTGACCTACTTCGATCCGGAAGGGCGCGAGCGCTTTCAGAAAGCAAAAGCCGTGGTTGTAGCCGGCTATTCGATCGAGACACCTCGTCTCTTACTCAATTCCGCCTGTCCGGGCTTTGAGCGCGGACTCGCTAATTCCAGCGATTGTGTAGGCCGTTACCTGATGGCGCAAGCTGGCAACGTCGTGCTCGGCCGTTTCGAGGAGCTGGTCCGCATGTACAAAGCGCCTCCGGCGCATGCCTTGACCGAAGAGTTTTATGAAACGGACCCAAAGCGCGGCTTCGCGCGCGGGTTTGCAATCCAGACGGTAGGTCCGTTGCCCATGTCGTTTGCCCGGCAGATGATGACTGCGAAAGGCGCATGGGGTTGGGGGATGCGGAGCGTCATGATGGATTACAACCATTGGGCAGGTTTCGGATTTCTGGGAGAGATTCTGCCTCATGCGGAGAATCGCGTGCAATTGGCGGAAGAAAAAGATCGCCTCGGCATTCCCATCGCCAAAGCCACCTTCACCCTGTATGACAACGATCAGAAGCTGATCGAATACGGCAAAAATAAAACCATGGAGGTCATGTGGGCCGCGGGAGCCCAGGAGGTCGTGCAGGAGTCACGATATGCCCATCTGGTCGGGGCCGCGCGCATGGGGAGCGATCCGAGGAGCTCGGTTGTCGACCAGTTTGGACGGACGCACGATATTGCGAACCTGTTTATCTGCGACGGCAGCATCATGCCCACACAGGGATCGGCCAATCCGGGACTGACCATTATGGCCCTGGCCGCGCGCACCGCCGATTACCTCATCCGAGAAGGAAACGAAGTCTTTACATCGCATAAGCCAAATAATCAAAAGCCTCCTATGCGGCGCGACTTGTCTCCGCCGGATACATGGGGCCATGGCATGCCCAGGATTTAGGTCGAGGTGATTATGGAATCCAGCCCAAGTATCGAGCGCATTCAGGTCTCCGTTTACACAGTTCCGACCGAAACACCAGAGTCGGACGGAACGTTTCAATGGGACAAAACTTCTCTGGTGCTTGTAGAAGTGATTGCCGGCGGAGAAAAAGGACTTGGCTATAGTTATGCGGATGTCGCCACGGCACACCTAATCGTTGAGTCGCTTGCGCCGATGCTGATTGGCGATAATGCTTTCGCTAATGGCGGCGCATGGCGCAAGATGCTCGAACAAATTCGTAACGTGGGCCGGGCGGGAATCTCTTCCATGGCCATTGCTGCGGTCGATAATGCCCTCTGGGATCTGAAGGGAAAACTTCTCAACGTGTCTGTGGCTGCACTGCTCGGGCTGGTGCGAACACAAATCATGGCATACGGGAGTGGCGGGTTCACCTCTTATTCCGACTCGAAGCTGCGCGAGCAATTCGGAGGCTGGGCGGAAGCGGGCTTTCTCGCGGTCAAGATGAAAATAGGCCGTGATGCGGCTGCTGACATCGAGCGTGTTCGCGCGGCTCGCGCGGCCATCGGACCAAAAGTCCAACTCTTTGTCGATGCGAATGGCGCTTACACACGCAAACAGGCCCTTGAGCAGGCGCGCCGGTTCAGAGAATGCGATGTGACCTGGTTTGAAGAGCCGGTCTCGTCCGACGATCTTGAAGGATTGCGCCTGATCCGCGATCAAGGTCCGCCGGGAATGGTCATCGCGGCCGGAGAGTATGGATACGACTCCTGGTACTTCCGACGCATGTTGGAAGCGGGTGCAGTCGATGTTCTTCAGGCGGACGCGACTCGGTGCGCAGGCATTACCGGCTTCTTGCTGGCCGACGCGCTCTGCGCAAGCCGCTCGATGCCTCTCTCGGCGCATACTTCGCCGTCGATCCATGCACACGCCTGCTGTGGAGCGCAGCGCGCCATCAATGTCGAATATTTTTACGACCACGAGCGCATCGAAAAGATGGCGTTCGACGGAGCGCTCGAGGTCACGAAGGGATTTCTATCTCCGGATTTATCGCGGCCTGGTTTCGGTCTAGTCCTCAAGGAAACAGATATGCAACCCTACCGGGTCTATACGTCCCATCAATAAATCCAGAAAATGCTTCCTTGCTTGCCGCCTGACACGCGACACAGCTAGCGGTCGATCAAATTTTTCAGGGAAATCTCAAGAGCGTCGGCAATTCGCTCCAGAGCGCGAAGCCCTGGTTCTGCTCGCCCGGTTTCTACGGCTGAAATGTGCTCCCGGCAAGCTGAGCGTGATCGGCAAGGATCTGCTGCGTCCAGCCGCGCTTCAGGCGCAGTCTGCGGATCCGTCCTCCGACCCAGACACAAATGTCGGTTGCCATACCATCAAGGATGGCCGTAGGATGATGGTTAGATGTGAAGCATACTTCACATGGCCAGCCATAAATCGGGGGCGCTCATGTGTCTCTCTCCCGCTGTGGCTCACTGGCCAGGCGCGAAATTGACGCACCGAATTTACCCATTCCTCGCCTGCCCTACGATTGACGGGGATTTGGAATGTAGAAGGTATCGGAACGGTTCATGCGCCGATAAGGAAATGCAATCTCCGGCGATTTCTCCGCCGGGTCATTGGTCTTTATGTCGCAGTCGAACGGTTACGACCGGACGGGATGGACATGACGTGCAAAGCAGATATTCCGATATTTGAAGGACTCCTTCTTCATCGCAGATTTGGTCGCGGCATCGAATCCGTCCGAGTTGCCTCGGGACAAGGCCGCGTCCCAGAAAGCGACCCAGATGATTGCGTTGAATAAGACCACATTTGACGTCGCCGTCTTTCTGGCAAGCACAGGACTCGGACGGCGAGTTATCCAGTTCAAGCCAAAGCAGGTCTTCTTTTCGCAGGGAGATCCGGCGGACTCCGTTTTCTACCTTCAAAAGGGCTGCGCCAGACTTACGGTCGTTTCGGCGAGCGGAAAGGAAGCCACCATCGCTCTGGTCAACGCCGGCGACTTCGTGGGCGAGGAATCGATTGCCGGATCGCTTGGGCTTCGACTGGCGACGGCTAGTGCGATCGTCTCCTGTACAGCGCTCAAGATCGACCGCCTATCGATGCTACGCGTCCTCCACGAGGAGCATGCTTTCTCCGATCTGTTCCTGGCGTTCCTGCTGGCCCGCAGCATGCGAGTCCAGGCCGACCTTGTCGACCAACTCTTCAATTCAAGCGAAAAGCGTCTTGCTCGGGTTCTGCTGATAATGGCGGAATTCGGCAAACGAGGAAAACCGCATACCCTGCTTCCGAAGATCACGCAGGAACTCCTGGCGGAAATGATTGGGACAACGCGGTCTCGTGTCAGCTTCTTCATGAATCGCTTTCGTAGACTTGGCTTTGTTGAATATAACGGCCGCATCCTGGTTCACGAGTCACTGCTCAATGTAGTTCTGCACGATCAATTGCCCGAGCACAACACCGGAGGCTCCAATGCCCTGCACGCAACTCCGCAACATAATTCAAAGGCCGCCAGGCGCCGCACGCCCAGAGTGAGCAAAATCGAACTGAAGCGAACATAACGCAGTGCAACACTTCGGTGAATGACGATCGATGAGACCCAATGCGAAACGTGGCCGGCGCACTCTCAAGCCAGGAGTGGAATGAGAGCAGCCTCGAAGGGGTGGCGGTCTCCGCCGCGGTATGCCGACCACCATGTGCTCCGAGAACACAAATGGTGATCTTTCAAGGTGACTTTGGGGAAATCGGCGGGTTTCTCGCGTTGCCGGCTGATCCAGGTCGCAGACCAGCAGTCCTCGCGATTCACGAATGGTGGGGTCTGAATGGTTGGATAAAGGAACAGGCTACAAGCCTGGCGAGGCATGGGTACGTTGTCCTCGCCGCGGATCTCTATTGCGGCAAAGTCACAACCGATCGTTCGGAAGCTCGTAAGCTGAAGCGAGAGCTAAACAAAGATCGTGCAATTCGTGATTTGCAAGCAGCGTTCGAACATCTTGCGGATCGGCGGGACGTGGATCCAGCGCGTATTAGCTCGATGGGATGGTCCATGGGCGGCTGCCTGGCGCTCCAACTCGCGATATATGAACCGCGTCTGGCCGCTTGTATTGTGAACTACGGGTCTCTGCCGACAGCGCCGGACGACATTCAGAAAATCAATGTGCAGGTGCTTGGAAACTTCGGTTCTCTCGATCGAGGGGTTCCTCCGGACAAAGTCCGGGCGTTTGAAGCGCGTATGAAGGCTGATAAGAAAGCTGTCGATTTCAAAATCTACAATGGCGCCGGCCACGGGTTTGAAAACCCTGCCACCAAGCGTGGATATCGACCGAAAGATGCTTCCGACGCGTGGCTCCGCACTCTTGCGTTCCTAGGCCACGCCTTGGCACGACCGAATGCGTATTAAGTGCCTGTGGGTGATGACCGTTGTTCCTATTTACTGACCTCTCTTATCGGGTGCTTGCCTTGTAATCGTCATTGGAGGATCAGGCGCAATTCTTCTGTCCTGCGACTTTTGACTCCTTTTTGACAGTGCTCTTTTGCAGTGAGTCTATGGGGCGAGCGATTGAAGAGAGTCTTCGTACTGTTCACTTTTGCTCACACTGCGGCTTCGCAAGAAAAGCGAGGTGCATCATATGGAATATTCCCTGGAGTTCGATCATCTAGCCTTCCGGGGCGCGGTCTTGCTGGAGAGTGTTTACGATAGACGGGCGATAGCATCCCAGCGGACAAAGAGGAGCCAGGATGGCAGCCGTTTTTAGACTGGCCGGGTTGAGTTGGCGGGAGCTAATTCGCATTGCCGGACGTGGAGCCGCGCGCGCCAATATCACGAATCGTGCCGCCGAACTGGCCTTTTGGTTTCTACTGGGCTTTTTTCCTATGCTCTTGTGCGTAACCAGCGTCGTTTCGATGATCGGCTCGGCTCCGGGTTCGCAAGGCGTCTTGATGAAGTACGTGGGAGAAGCCCTGCCTTCCACCGCCTCCCGGCTTGTACGACAGGTGCTGGCGCAGACGACGGGCAGCGGCAGGATCTGGCTTTCGCTGCTCTTCGCGCTCTGGTCCTCTTCCTCGGCGACGGTCGGACTTATCGATACTCTCAACGCCATTTACGACCAGAAAGAAAGCCGGCCCTGGTGGAAGTCTCGCCTCCTTGCCGTGATTCTGGCGATTGCTTTGGGTGTGCTGCTGACCGCTGCATTGATCATTGTGGTGTACGGCCCTGAACTGCTGCGCCACTTCGTCCCCGGATTGGGGCCCTACTATCTTTGGAAGATTGCCCAATGGCCGGCCGCTGCGTTGCTGCTGATTCTGGCGCTTCTTTGCCTCTACCGCTTCGCTCCGAATGTTCAGAAACAAAAATGCAAGTGGCTGCTGCCCGGAAGCGTTGTTGCGGCGGTCATCTGGGTGGGCGTTTCCGTGCTGTTCAAGTTGTATGTGCGCCACTTCAGCGATTTTGGGCTGCTTTACGGCTCACTCGGCACGCTCATCATCCTGATGCTCTGGTTCTACCTGAGCGGCATCGCGATCCTGGTGGGCGGAGAAATCAATGCCACCCTGGAAGATGCCGCCGCCAAACGCAATGTACCGGGAGCGAGACTGCGGGGCCAGCGTTCGCTGATTTAACTACCTGTTTGAAGCCAGGGGAAGCCGCAATCCCGGCTATTTATGAATCTCGCCCGCTTAGGTTTCGCACGCGCATCGTCTTGCTGAGACTCACGCACAACGGCTGATTTGGACATCGATTCTTTGAGCTTCCTCTGATTGGGATTCCATAATGTGCACGACAGACCGCCGAGCTCGTTTCAGAGATTGATTCAAAGTCTGCCGCCTTTGAATGCGAGTAAGATCGCTCTCATGCCAACTGACCCCCTCACCGGTTCCGCTCTGCTCGATCGCGCCAGGAAGATCAAGCTTTTCCTCATGGATATTGACGGCACGCTTACTGATGGTGGCGTCTGCCTCATCTCTCTTCCGAACAACGGGGGCGTGGCCGAAATGAAGGTCTTCAACTCGCAGGATGGTTTGGGGCTGACACTAGCGCATACCATGGGGATCAAGACCGGCTTTATTACCGGCAGGCATTCCCCGGCGGTCTCCCAGCGGGCCCAGGAATCGCATGTGGACTTTGTGTACCTGGGACAGGCCGACAAGACAGCAGCTTTTGAAGAATGCATGCGCAAGGCTGAGGTAAGCGAGGACGAGGTCGCCTACATGGGTGACGATCTTCCAGACCTGTCGATAGCGCGGCGAGTCGGGTTAGCGATCGCTGTGGCAAATGCGGTCCCCGAGCTTAAGGCGATCAGCCACTATGTGACCAGGACCCAGGGAGGCGGGGGAACCGCACGCGAGGTGGTCGAGCTCATTTTGACGGCCCAGGGAAGATGGGGAGAGGCGATTCCGCTGGCGCTGGCCTGAACGTGAGTGATACGGCCAAGACAGCGGGTCAGGCACAGATAAGGTGTGTTTTTTTGGCGTCAGCCCACCGCTGCGGAATGGTCAGCAGGATACGTGACCTGGGTTCCGTTCACTTGTCCCCAGGGAGTCAGAGTATGGATTTGTGAGCGCACCGCGCTTGTAATCTCTCTGACCTCAATGCCTCGCGCCAAGAGAGCATCCGCAATCAGAGAGCGATGGCAGCGCCAGGGAACTGCTTCGGCGCACATCACTGCAATCCGCTCCTGCTTCGCAAGCTCGATCAGTTTGTCCAAATTGTCCCGAAACTCAGGCGTCTGCATGTAATCGGCAAAGCCGCGGAAGCTGGAATTATGCCATCCGATGTTGACGGAATCTCTCTGCGCGTGGCGGAAGCCGCCCAGGCCGGGCATGTACCTGTAGTGAAGACGAGCGGAATGGAGGCTAACCGCCAATTGTTCCCGGTTGAACTGCGGGTTGTGACGCGAACGCGGAACGGTGCGCACATCGACCAACCGTCGCACATCGTGCGCCTTGAGGAGATGGATAAACTCCGCCACCGTGCGGGTAGAGTGTCCGATCGTCATGGCAATCAGCGGTCCTGAAGATGAGTGCCGCTTCATGCCAAACCTCCGGTGCAACAATTCAACCTGCGCCTCCCAACCGTGGGATTCGTCCGTCTACTCGAACACAGGAGCATAGACGCAGTATCCTCTCGGCGGCGCGGGAAACTCGGCATTTCCACCGGCGTCGGTTGTACGTTCATCGGGACGTGCCGTGTCATGACCATCCCATGCGACCGGCTTGAACCTCCGGTTTGCCCACTTTGTCTTCACCGATGTGCCGCTCCACTGATTGCCAAGATTGTTCAGCACGTAAACCAGGCCGCTTTGCGCCTCCGTCCCTCCCCGCTGCATGAGGTACAGGTCGGGATCGGCATGCAGTACGCAAGATTCCCCGCCTGCGTAACGATGATGTGCGTCGATCAGAGCGTCGATCCCATTCGGCGTACCAGGCCGGGCCAGTTCGCAGTTGAAGTAGTCCCACCAGAACACGCAGGGATAGCCGTCGTCAGTCAGAATAAACGAATAGCCGAGCATTTTGCCGTTTACTACCTCGTTGCCGCCCATGTCGTGGTTCTCCGTAAAAGTAACGGCATTGAACGGCCGTCCGGCGGAAACGGATTCACCATCGGTCAGATTGCGCAGATCGTAGTTTGGTTTATCGCAAACGTCCTTCAGCTTGTACCGTAGGGGAAAATCGAACGCCGCAATCTGGTGATCGGTCACTTCGCGCATGCGGTCCAGCCAACCGTCGATGTCCTCAGGCCCGGACCAGTACTCTCCCACTACAAAGGGGGTGAACTCACGGCCATCTTTCTTCTGGTATTGATACTTCGCCAGCAGTCCGATAATCCATGCTCCGAAACCCTTCGCAAAATCGAACCGGAAGCCGTCAAAGTCCAAGTCCTCGATGACCATGCGGGAGTACTCGAACATTGCCTCATAGACGCGGGGGTTGCGATGACACAGGTGCGCGAATCCTCCAAACCTCTCACCTTCGATCATCGTCCGTTCATAGCGACTCGGATGGAAACAGTTCCAGTCGCGCGGGAACTTTCCGCTCTTCGGATTGAACTTCGTCCATCGCTTCTTGCCGTCCAGCGGGTTCGTCTCTTCCTCGTCCGCACCAGAATTATGGTTGATTACCATATCGGCGATCGCACCGACGTAGTGCTCGTGCATCACCTGGATCAGCTTCACAAGCTCTTCACGATTGCCGTACAGGGTCTTGACGGAACCTTTCTGGTCGAGGTCCCCCAGGTCAAAATAATCGTATGGATCGTAGCCGTTTGAATTCGGATTCGCCGCTTTACTGAAAGGCGGCAGCCACAGGGAATTAATTCCGGATGCCGCGAGTTGAGGAACCTTCTCCGCAACGAAGTTCCACCACTCGCCGCGTTTCTTCTCTTTGAGGGGCGCGTCCCAGTAGAAAGCCTGCATCATGACAGCCATTGGCGAAACCTCCCATTCATTGCCCGCACTTCGGTTCTCAAGTGTGCGAGGAGCTAAGCGAAGGAGCTATCACGCAACGGCTGCTAGGGAAGCCAGTCACAACCAATGCGTTGCAAGCTCCAGAACGATACAGTCGCACCGCGGCGCCACGGAAGCAGTGGTTTAATCGCGACGGTTCTAGATAAGTATCGGTCGCAGAAAGACTCAAAACCGTATTGTTTTGCTCACTTGCCGCGGGACGTCTCTTGATCTCGAATGACAAATGGCGTTCATGAAAGTCGTAATGAAATTCCGAGCCTACTCTTTTCCGCTTGGGGAATATGGATTTGAGACGGACCTTGCAGTTCGAATCCTTACACTGTCGCGGAGGTTGTAAGTAAGACGGTAGATATCGTCAGTTCGCGTCGCGGGCATAGGAGTGAGACTCGGTGCTGAATCCAGACAGGCTCGACGCGTAGGCGGACACTCTACGACGCAGAAATCAAGGCCGGCATTATCAAATTGATACTATAAGTAAGGTTCCCTATGTTTGCTTCGGATTGGATGCGGTCGGGGTAGTGTATTGAGCCATCTCCCAGGAAGGCCGCCTCCGGAGAGGGCCACTCTGATGCGTGGACCGGAAAGCACGAAGGTTTTTGACGCTGCCGACTTTCTGGCGAGCGCCGGCTCCGGACGACGGATTGTCAAATTCAAAGCAAAGCGCGCGCTCTTTTCACAAGGGGATCCGGCTGACTCTGTCTTCTACCTGCAGAAGGGCCGCGCAAAGCTCACGGTCGTCTCGAGGAATGGGAAAGAAGCCACAATCGCGCTCCTCAATGCGGGTGACTTCATAGGGGAGGAATCCATCGCCGGATCGGTGGGGGCTCGGTTGGCGACCGCCACTGCGATTGTCACCTGTACCGCACTTAAGATAGAACGTGCGGAAATGCTTCGCGTGTTACACGAGGAACATGCATTCTCCGATCTCTTCGTGACCTTTCTGCTCGCCCGCAGCATGCGGATCCAGGCCGATCTTGTCGATCAGCTGTTCAACTCCAGTGAAAAGCGGTTGGCTCGGATTCTCCTGCTCATGGCCGAATTCGGCAAGCCGGGAGAACAGGACACATTGATTCCGAGGATCACCCAGGAAACCCTGGCGGAGATGATCGGGACGACGCGGTCCCGCGTCAGCTTCTTCATGAACCGCTTTCGCAAGCTCGGGTTTATTGATTACAACGGCCGCATCCGAGTTCATAAGTCGCTGCTCCATGTGGTCCTGCACGACTAAACGATCTGCAAATGCCTCGCAAGCTCCTCACCGACCCTTCGCAGAGCACATCAGGTATGCGCCAGTCACCGATGGACAAATCTGAGCAAGATTGACCGGCATTGGAATTGGAGCAGAGTGAAACTATGTCTACGGAAAGACAGATTCGACGGGGATTGCATCACATTCGTGAAACATGGAAGAACCGAGAATCCCCGCAATGTCTGGCACCGCTGCTTTAAAGGGTGGCGCATCTCTTTCCAATAATGCCAGAGGATCAGGGAGGGCGCGTTGGCCATCATGTCTTCAAATCGTCTCCAGGCACGGATGCAGAAGATCCTCCTTCCGGCCGGAATACGGATAAACGGGTCCGGGCCCTGGGACATCAGCGTCCATAATGAGGATTTCTATCCCCGCGTATTGCGACAAGGCTCAGTCGGCCTCGGCGAATCTTACATGGATGGCTGGTGGGACTGCCGGGAGCTCGATCAGTTCTTTTTCAAAATCTTTACAGCCGGTCTCGACCGGCGCGCAGCTCTGAGCTGGAGCGCGATATCGCTGTTTCTGAAATCTATCGTCCTGAACCCGCAGACAAAATCGCGTTCCACCAAAGTGGCCAAGGAGCACTATGACCTGGGGAACGAGCTCTTTCATGTCATGCTTGACCGGCGCATGGTTTACACCTGCGGTCGGTGGAAACAGGCCACGGACCTCAACGAAGCTCAGGAAGCCAAGCTCGATTTTGTCTGCCAGAAGCTCGAGCTCAAGCCCGGGATGAAAGTGCTCGACATCGGCTGCGGTTGGGGTGGCTTCGCCAAATTCGCAGCGGAAAATTACGGAGTTCGTGTAGTCGGCATCACGCTCTCGCCGCAGCAGTTGGAGTTTGCGAGGATGCGGTGCGCCGGCCTTCCGGTGGACCTGCGCCTTGCGGATTATCGCGACCTCCACGACTCATTTGATTGCGTTGTTTCGCTCGGCATGTTCGAGCACGTCGGTTACAAGAATTACGGGACGTTCTTCGACGTGGTCCGTCGCATCCTCCATGATCGAGGCAAATTGTTTCTGGCCACAATTGGCTCGAACTGCTACGTCCGCACCACCGACCCATGGATCGAACGGTACATCTTTCCAAATTCGTGTCTCCCGTCTATCTCTCAGATCGGAGCGGCGATAGGAGAGCATTTTGTGGTCGAAGAATGGCAGAACTGGGCCTCGGACTATGACCGGACTCTGATGGCCTGGTTCCATAACTTCGAGGCCAACTGGGATGCGATCAAAGGGAATTACACCGAACGATTCCATCGGATGTGGAAGTTCTATCTGCTTGCCAGCGCCGGATCGTTTCGTTCTCATCACTTATCGGTTTGGCAAATTTTGCTTTCTCCGGTCGTTCACTCGAAGGAAATAGCTTCCTCCGTTCCGCGGACCGAAAATTGAAACGAGTGCGATGAATCGGATGACTGGAATGCGCGTGGAGGCTAGTGCAATGGAATTCAAAGGAAGCGATTCGCGCCGTCACCGGTGGGGGGTCATCCTGGCGGGAGGCGACGGAAAGCGATTGCTTCCACTTACACGCAGAATCGCCGGTAATGATCGACCGAAGCAGTTCTGTGCCATCATCGGTAACGAAACGCTCTTGCAACAAACTCAGCGACGCATCTCTGGGTTGGTTCCTCGACAGCGGACCTTGCTTGTTTTGACGAGAAAGCATGAGATTTTTTACGCCGATCAGATTGCCGGAATGCCGTCCTCACAATCGATCATTCAGCCTTGCAACCAGGGCACGGCGCCCGCGATTCTCTACAGCGTGATGCGTCTTCACGAAATGGATCCTGACGGCATCGTGGCCTTCTTTCCCTCGGATCATTATTTTTCAGATGATGAGGCTTTCACCGGTCATCTGGATTCGGCGTATGTCGCGGCGGCATCCCGGCCCGAGATGATCGTTCTGCTGGGCATCACACCCGAGACTCCGGAGGTGGAGTACGGTTGGATGGAGCCCGGTATCCCTCTGGAAATTCCCGTCTCCAACTCCGTTTGCCGCGTTAGCTGCTTCTGGGAAAAGCCGAACGCGAAGCTTGCTTCGGACCTAAAAGAGCGAGGTTGCCTGTGGAACAGCTTTGTCATGGTTGGGAGCGTTAGGGCATTCATGAAACTGATGCGGCGAACTCTCCCACGTCTCGTCGAGGCGTTCGAATTGATTCAACCATCGTTTTCTACACCCTCCGAGATAACGGCGATGTGCGATCTTTACGCCGACATTTGCGCCGCCAACTTTTCTCAGGAGGTCCTATCGGTGTACCCTCATGATCTCGCCGTGCTCTGCGGCACCGGGCTGGGTTGGAGCGACCTAGGAGAACCCAGCCGTGTCCTCTCCATGCTAGAGCGCAAAGGCGTCCAGCCGGAGTGGAGGTTCAAGCCACTCGACGGAGATGGGCGGCTGCTGGTCCGCGGAGAGGAAGCCGGGTGACCCAACACGACGGCTGTGAGCAGTGGAGATGCGAATCGAGGATAAGACCGTACGCTTCGCGACCTGCTTTCGCCAGGTTGTAGACCGCACGAACATCGCCATAAATCGCTTTCGCAAGATCATCCATTGAGCTCTGGATGTAGCACCCAGGAACAAGATTCCGAGACTACAATGTTATGCACATACTGGTCGTGAATAGCGGCTCCTCCTCCATCAAGTTCTCGATGTTCGACTCGGGCGCAAGGGATCAGCCTCCTGGGCCAGCCTGCCTTTTGGACGGAGAGGTGAGCAACATCGGCGCGCCAGACGCCAGGCTCGAACTTCATGGTGCGGTTGGGACAGACCTCAGCATCGAGCGATCCGGAGTGAAGGCGGCAACGTCGGAGCAAGCCATGCGGCTGGTCCTGGACGCAGTCTGTGAACCGCACATGCCTCGGGTACAGGCGGTCGGCTATCGCGTGGTCCATCCCGGTGCGAAGCTCCACGAACATCAGAGAATCACGGCGGAAGTGCTGGGAGCCCTTGCGGATGCGGTGGCGTTTGCTCCGCTGCATGATCCGGCAGCGATCGCAATCATTCACGAGGGGATGAAGCGATTTCCGGATGTTGCCCACTACGCATGCTTCGACACCGTATTTCACCGGACGATGCCGGCGGAGGCGACGACCTATCCCGTGCCGCGGACATATCGCGAAGAGGGCGTCCGTCGCTATGGATTTCATGGGCTGAGCTGTGAGTCGATTGTCCACCGGATGCGCGCGAAGTTCGCCGAACTTCCGAAGCGCATGGTGATTGCGCATCTCGGTGGTGGATGCAGCGTCACGGCCTTGATCGACGGCTGTTCCGTAGACACGACCATGGGTTTGACCCCGATCGGTGGAATCGTGATGGAGACGCGACCGGGCGATCTTGATCCGGGACTCCTCCTGTATCTCCTGCGAGAGCAGAAGGGTGACAGCGGCAAGGCGACTTCGGAGCTGGAGACGATGTTGAACCACGCCTCGGGCATGGTTGCGCTGGCGGGAAGGGCGGGGACATGAAGGCCGTGCGGAGGGCGGCTGCTGAGGGCGATGGACAGGCTGTGCTGGCCTTGAAGATCTTCACGCGCAGCGTGACCAAGGCTATCGGTGGGTTCTGCTGGCTTCTCGGTGGACTGGATGCGATTGTCTTTGCCGGCGGGATTGGGGAACACGATGTACTGGCGCGCGCTGAGATCCTCGCCGGTCTCCAGAACCTCGGGATCTCTCTCAACTCGCCGTTGAATGAGGCAGCGGCCCATGGCCTTCGCCGGATCAGCGCATCCGAATCCAAGACGGCGGTTTTCGTCGTTCCCGCGCAGGAAGATCTTATGATCGCCGTGCATGTCGATCGCATGGCCCGATCCCAAAGGTAGTTCAGGCGTCCGGCGACTGCTGGCTCAATCAAGCATCTTCGCTTAGGTCATTCTCCGGGAAACGTCTGCCCGTCTGTTCACGACCTTCCAGGCCCAAGGTGTTCCAAATTGACCAGAAAGGGCCGGCGCGCAATGGAATACTTTTCACACTTAGCATGCGGTGTTTTACGAGCGTGCCCGCTGCTCGGAGCGGAAGCCTCCTCCGTAGACGGCATCGAATGGCTCAAATGGAGGCGCTGCGACGTTTGATTCTTTGTGGTTATCGCCTGCGACAGGTTGAAAACAACCTCGATAGAAGGCCTGTGGTTGAGATATGGAAGCGGCATGGAAGCCACGGTGGAGATTCCCGGTGGCGAGCGGGTCAACGAGGTTAAAGAGAGGGAAGCGCAATGAAGAGGAACCGCTCATTTCAGGGATTGATATTCATCGTAATTCTAGGCATCGGCGTGGCGCTCGCGTATGGCATGTATCGTGTGTCGGCTAATGTTGAAAGCCTATGGATTGTTGCGTGCGCCTTTGTTCTTGCCTACATAGTCTCATCGGCCATCCAGGTTGCGGACCAATGGAGCAAGGCGGTAGTTCTCCGGCTCGGTGAGTTCCACGCGCTTAAGGGGCCAGGGCTCTTTTTGATCATTCCGCTCATCGACAGCATCCCGTACTGGATCGACACCCGCGTCCTCACGAGTTCGTTCAAAGCGGAAAAGACCCTGACGAAGGACACAGTGCCCGTGGACGTAGATGCCGTGTTGTTCTGGAAGATCGTGGACCCGAAGAAGGCGGCGCTCGATGTTGCCGACTACCCAAGCGCGGTCAGTTGGGCTTCACAAACTGCCCTGCGCGATGTCATTGGCAAGACCATGCTCTCGGACATGCTCGAAGGCAGGGACAAGATCAGTGGCGCGCTGCAGAAGATTATCGATGAGCGCACGGAGCCATGGGGCATCAACATCATTTCGGTCGAGGTCAAGGACGTCTTGATTCCTCCGGCCCTGGAGAATGCGATGTCGATGCAGGCCCAGGCGGAGAGAGAGCGCCAGGCCCGCGTCATTCTGGGCGACTCGGAGCGTCAAGTGGCCGAGAAGTTCGTAGAGGCGGCCAGGACCTATGCCAACGATCCCATCGCCTTCCATCTAAGGGGAATGAACATGCTGTATGAAGGCCTGAAGCAAAACTCCACCATTGTCATCGTTCCCAGCTCCGCCATTGAAACCATGCAATTGGGCGGACTTGCCGGGCTGACGGCGCTGACCATGGGCATCGGTCAGGAGCGCGCGAATAAGGAAAGGGAAAACGATCTCGTCACCGGCAACGGTTCTAAGCCGGTTCCAGTAGGCGAGTCGTTGCAAGCCCCGCTCATCCCCGAGGCCGCATGACGCGGCAAATAGATTCGAGACAGGCGGATCCCATTGAGAATGCGGAAATGAATGAATGAGAGCACGCATACGCACCACGAGCAGGGGCCGCACCTACACAATGTGCATCGTCCTTATTGGAGGCGCGCGCATCGCGATTGGCGTTTCTGGGTTGCCGTGCTTTTTGTCTTTGGAGCCCTGACGGTTTATGTGATGAGCGATGACCTGGCATTGATCCCTCGCAGCCAACCGGCACAATCGCAACCGGCAGGCCCAGCGGGAAAGTAGTCGACGACAGCCAGCCGCCGACTCAGAGAGTAGGGCGGCAGACCATGGATCCAATACCGTTGTATCCCCTGCGATTCGAGCCGATCTATCAATACCGGCTGTGGGGTGGCCGGCGTCTGGCCGCACTGCTCGCCGAGCCGCTCCCAAACGATGGCCCGATCGGCGAAGCGTGGATCCTCAGCGACCGCGACGACCATCCGAGCCTCATTGCCAATGGGCCGCTCCAAGGACAGACCATCAGTCAGCTAATGCAGCAGTCGCAGGAGCAATTGATGGGAAAGCTGGCCGGGCGATTCGACCATTTCCCATTGCTGCTGAAGTTCCTCGACGCGCAAGAGATGCTCTCCATCCAGGTGCATCCCGGGTATGCGCACGCAAAGCTGCCGGCAGGGGACGGGACAGCGAAGACCGAGGCGTGGGTTGTACTCAAGGCGGGAAAAAAAAGCCGCATCTACGCCGGACTGAAGCCCGGGGCTACGCCGGACATTTTGCGACAGTCGCTCAAGAACGGAACGTTAGCTGACCATCTTCTATCGATCACTCCGAAGCCCGGCGACGGCGTCTTTATCCCGGCCGGAACGGTTCACTCTCTGGGCGGCGACGTTGTTGTGTTCGAGGTCCAGCAGAACAGCGACGTGACGTTTCGCCTCTATGACTGGGGCCACGTAGATGAGAAGACGGGCCAGCCGCGAGAACTTGAAGTCGATCAGGCGCTTGCCAGTATCGATTTCCTAGATGGTGCGGCCGGTCTGGTCAAGCCCATCGTGGAGGTGGAAACACCGGTCAAACGCGAGAGGCTCTTCGATTGCGACGCGTTTCGGCTATGGCGCCTGCGGGGAGAATCGCCCTTCATCGTCGGCGCCGAGGACGTCCCTCGCGTGCTGGTATGCACGGACGGCGCGGCACAGATCGAACACGGCGGCGATATCTATGCGGTCAGGAAAGGCGAGGTGTGGCTCTTGCCGGCAGTCGTCGGCGCGTGTCCTTTCCGCCCGGATAGTGCTGTGAGCTTGTTAGAGATCGCAATACCGACAAAGTCCGGAAGTGGTGAGGACGGAAAGATCTCAGGGATGGAGAGCAAATGAAGAAACTGATTGTTTTTGATCTCGACGGCACGCTTGCCGAAAGTAAATCATCTCTGGACGCAGAAATGTCGACGCTGCTGCATGATCTTCTCGGCATCGTCAAAGTGGCGGTGATTTCCGGAGGCGATTGGCCACAATTTGAAAAGCAGGTGCTCTCCCATCTTCCCCATGACCAACGACTCGCGAATCTCTCCCTACTTCCTACGTGTGGAACTAAGTTTTTTCGCTACTCCGGAGACTGGAAGAAGATCTATTCAGAGGACTTCCCCGCGGGCGAAAAAGAGAAGATCGTCAGCTCTTTCCAAAGGGCAATCGAAACGGCAGGCTTCAAGGTCGAAAAGGTCTGGGGAGAGACCATTGAGGATCGGGGCAGTCAGATCACCTACTCCGCTCTCGGTCAGCAGGCCCCGCTGGAAGAGAAGGACAAATGGGACCCCGATTACGCCAAGCGGAAGAAGATCAAGGCCATCCTTGACACACTGATTCCCGAGTTCTCCGTTCGAATGGGTGGCGCGACTTCCATCGATGTCACCAAACCGGGGATCGACAAGGCCTATGGAGTTAGAAAGCTTAGGGACATTCTTGGCATTTCCTTGAAAGAGATGATTTTTATAGGGGACGCCTTGTTTGCGGGAGGGAATGACTATCCCGCCGAACAGGCAGGCGTGATTTCGATTCCGGTTCGGGGGCCTGAAGACACGAAGCGCGTGGTCGAAGCAATCATTGCGTGCTTAGGCGATGGCGATCCGCAGGCTGACTTCCAGGCAGGACTTCGGTGAGCGGGTTCGAGCTACACCGCCTCGGCGTGATCATGGAACCGGAGCCGGGCAATCCTCAGGAGGTCGAAGGTGTCCTGAATCCGGCTGCTGCGCGTGGCCCGGATGGCAAGCTCTACCTCTTCCCGCGGCTGGTCGCGAAGGATAATTATTCGCGCATCGGCATTGCGCGAGTGCGGTTCAATGAAGCGGGCGATCCGGCAGGGCTCGAAAGGCTCGGCATCGCGCTCGAACCCGAAGCCGATTATGAGCGGCGACCCGATGGCGGCGGTGGGTGCGAGGATCCTCGCATCACCTTCGTGGAACCGCTTCAGCGCTATGTGATGACCTACACGGCATTTTCGCCCAAAGGCCCACGGATCGCCATGGCAATCTCGGAAGACCTCTTCCACTGGCAGCGTCTTGGGCTTGCGACCTTCAGTCCGTATCACGGCATCGAACTTGACGAGGTGGACGACAAAGACGCGAGCCTTTTCCCGGTTGCCATTCCCAATCCATCCGGGTACCCGGAAGTGGCCATTCTCCACCGGCCGCTTTTTCCGGGTACCCGCCCGGAGGAAACCGCCTGCCGCCCGGCGTCCCGCGAGCTGGATCTCGACCGGGAAAGCATCTGGATCTCCTACTGCTCCATCACACTGGGAGGCGCCGGACCTTATCATTTCGGCCAATTCACTTCGCATCACCGGCTGGCGACTCCGGTATCGGCTTGGGAGCGGCTCAAGATCGGCGGAGGCACTCCGCCCATCCTGACCCGGCACGGCTGGCTGGTCATTTACCACGGCGTCAGCGCGCCGGCGGATGCGAACGGCGAAGCTCGCCAACTGTGCTACTCGGCAGGCGTGATGGTGCTTTCGAAGAAGCATCCGCAGGTGCTGCGCTATCGTTCGGCGGAGCCGGTGTTGACGCCGGAGCTGCCGCAGGAGCGACACGGGACCATCGCCAATGTCGTGTTCCCCACCGGTATCGACCGGCGTGACGACCTGGGCACACCGGACCGCTTCGACGTCTACTATGGAATGGCCGATAACCGGATCGGCGTGGCGCGCTTCGACATGCCGGACATCCTGCCATCCGGTGGAGTTGCCGACCCGCCGGAAGCTACGGTATAACGTCCCTTCGGAGGAAGGTCACCGACCTGGATCCCCTGTCGCATAGTCGTAATGCAACATGACGATGGATCGGGGATTGAGGAGATACCTGGGACCAGCCACTAGCAAACCGCCCGTCTCGTCAACGATGTCGTCCGGCGATGGCAGGGAAGTATCTATCAGTCGAAGCCAGCCTGTGTTTGAGTTCCCCGTTACGGGAGGCAGCTCGAAATCCAGCGGTTTCCAGTAGGCGTTGATTGCAATGTAGCGCACCTGGCTGCTGGCGTAACTATGCAGAGCCAAGGCAAGACTATGGGAGTCGTTACCCCAGTCGGGCTTGCCTAGATCGACGCCGTGCCATTCGATGCGCGCCCGGCCGAGATACTCTTCCAGAGTAATCCGGCCGCCTTCGACTCCCTTGTCGAAGGCGAGGCGAATACGAATCATATTCCGCACGAACCGCAGGAGGTCAGCATTGGCGGCGCAGAGGCTCCAGTCGAACCAGCTGATTGCATTGTCCTGGCAATAGGCGTTGTTGTTTCCCTGCTGCGTCCGCCGGACTTCATCTCCCATGAGCAGCATGGGGGTCCCGACCGAGAGCAGGGTGAGCGCGAGAAGATTCTTCATCTGTTGCACTCGCAGACGCTCGATGTCGGCACTCGTCGCCGGGCCTTCGACACCACAGTTCCAGCTAAAGTTGGCGTCTGTGCCGTCTCTGTCTAACTCATGGTTTGTCTCGTTGTGTTTGAGGTTGTAGGAGACGAGATCGTTGAGAGTAAAGCCGTCGTGGCAGGTGACGAAGTTAATGCTCTGCCCTGCGGGACGATCCCCCTCTTTGTACAGATCGAAGCTCCCGGCAATGCGCTCTCTCAGCTTCAGAGCAGTGTTCTGGTCTCCCTTGATAAAGCGGCGGATGTCATCGCGAAACTGTCCGTTCCATTCCTTCCACTTGTCCTGTCCAAAGCTGCCGACCTGGTACAGCCCGCCTACGTCCCAGGCCTCGGCGATCAGTTTGGTGCCTGCCAGGATCGGATCGGAATCGATCTCCCAAAGGATCGGAGGGTTCACCATTGGCTGGCCCGATTCGCTTCGTGAAAAAACGGATGCAAGGTCGAAACGAAAGCCGTCGACGTGCATCTCGGAGACCCAGTATCGCAAGCTGTCGAGAATGAGCCGCTTCACGACGGAGTGGTTTGCCTTGAGCGTGTTGCCTGTGCCGGTATAGTTCGCATAGGTCGCCCTGTCTTTGTTCAGAATATAGTAAAAGCTGTTCTCCAGCCCACGGAAGCAGAACGTTGGGCCGTGCTCATCCCCTTCTGCGGTGTGGTTGAACACCACGTCGAGAATCACTTCGATGCCGGCCCGGTGCAGCTCCTTTACCATGGTTCGAAATTCATCCAGACAGCCGAGAGGATCCTTGCCGGAGCTGTAGGCCAGATGAGGAGCAAAGAAGGAAACGGGGCTGTAGCCCCAGTAATTGCTTAGGCCGGGAAGAGCGTCCTGGGCGTCGAACTGGAAGACGGGCAGCAGTTCGATCGCGGTGATGCCCAACTCCTGAAGGTACGGAATCCTTTCGATGACTCCGAGATAGGTGCCTCGCTTGGCGGGAGTCACTCCTGAACTGGGATGGCGGGTAAAACCCGCAACATGCAGCTCGTATATCACTGTCCTGCGGAACGACCGGTTGAGCGGCCGATCGCCCTCCCAATCGAATGTGCTTAGGTCCGCCACTACACTCTTCATCGACGTGGCGGCATTGTCTCCCGGCCGGCTTGCCGCGGCCCGGTCATAGTGCTGGCCTACGGAGACACTCTTGCCATAAGGGTCGATCAGGATCTTGTGACGGTCAAAACGATTTCCGCTGGCTGGATCGCCGGGACCGTCGGCGCGGTACCCGTAGAGTTGCCCGGCCCTGATCCCGGGGACGAAGATGTGCCAGTAGTGAGCCGTTCGATGGAGAATTGGGTCGAGGCGAACGTTGCGGGTTGGCTGAGGAGAATCGGCATGGTCAAAGAAGACGATCTCCATGCCCGTCGCGTTGGCGGAAAAGACACTGAAGTTTGTTCCTTCGGAGGTCACGGTCGGGCCGAGAGGGTAGGGGTTGCTGACGTATATTGCCGGTGCCGAATGGCCATTTGGCTCGACTGGCGCTGAATGCAGCTTCTCCATCAGCGTTGCCATAGAATCTGCCCGGCTTCAAGCGGTACCGAAGCGCTCGCATGGTGGGGGACAATGCGCGCAGTGTAATCAGTTGCGGGGCGAGTTGCAGGCACCTCGGCAGAATAGAGAAGCGCCCCGGCCGGTGCCGGGCAGGCTGTGCATGCTGTCATGGCTGCGAGATCAGGTCTGTCTCCTCCTAAGGGTTCCGCGTAGAGTTCGACCTTGAACTCATCGGGCTTGAGATCGCCTGCAAAGACCTCGACTCGAAAGGCATGCCTGCCCTCATGGGTCTCAATGCTCAGGGCTCCGAAGCGCACAGCGCTCCAATGCCGGGCGATGTCCTGCTGCCACGCGAGCACGCTAATGCCAAGCGCGCTGTCATTGGCGGCACGTTCCCGATACCCAGAGGCGGCGGGAAGATAGTGATCCTCCGTATATTCGCGGATAGCCCGGGTAGCTGAAAATTCAGGAGTGAGCTGCGCCATGCTCTCGCGGATGCGCCGCAGCCATTTCGAGGGCATGCCCTTTTCCTTGCGCTCATAAAACTCCGGGATGACCTCGCGCTCCAGCAGCGCATATAAGGTTTCGGCTTCCTGGGCATCCCACGCCGGATCCGCGCCATGCTCCTTGCCGTCGCCGATGGCCCAGCCGACCTCGGGAGAATACGCCTCCGCCCACCAACCATCCAGCTCCGACAGATTCAGACCCCCGTTGACGAGGACCTTCATCCCACTCGTTCCGCAGGCCTCCCACGGGCGCCGGGGCGTATTGATCCAGAGATCGATACCCTGGACGAACTCCTGCGCCAGCAGCATGTCGTAATCGCTGAGGAAAACGACACGACCACGGATCTCCGGGCGTTTGAGGAAGTCATTCCACTCTTTGACGAGCGCCTGTCCCGGCAGATCCTGAGGGTGCGCCTTCCCGGCAAGGACCAGCTGCACCGGGTGCTGTTGATCGGAAAGCAGACGAATCAGCCGCTCAGGATCGTGTAGAAGGAGATTGGGACGCTTGTAGGTGGCGAAGCGCCGCGCAAAGCCGAGAGTCAGCACGTTCTCGTCGAGAACGCTGTCGGCATCCGGAGGACTTCCGCCTTCCGCGGCAAGCTGACACGAGTATCGCTCTCGCACGCGGCCGACCAATGTCTTTCGCTCTGCAGTACGCATCTTCCACAACTGTTCGTCGGTGAGCTTTCGGATATCATCTTCGGCGGGGTGATCCTCGCGCCAGCGCTTCTTGCCGCAGGCTGTGGTCCACAGCGCATCCGCCTCCACCGAATCCCAGGTCGGCACATGGATGCCATTGGTTACCGAGCCAATTGGAACTTCCCGCTCGGGCCAGCGTGGAAAGAGCGGCTGAAAGATATGCCGGCTGACCTGCCCGTGCAGCTTGCTGACGCCATTGATCTGCCCGCTACCCCTGACCGCGAGCCACGCCATATTGAAAGGTTCCGAAGCGTTTTCAGGGTTCTCTCGCCCCAACGCAAGCAGGTCCTCAAGCGAGATGACGAGTTCGTCCTGCGCATAATGGCTGAGATACTTGCGGACAAGCTCGGGATCGAAACGATCGAAGCCGGCGGTAACCGCCGTATGCGTTGTAAAGACATTTCCGGCGCGCGTGACATTGAGCGCCAGATCAAACGGCTTTTTGTTGTCTTCCATGTAGCAGCGCGCTCGTTCGAGCACGGCAAAGGCCGCATGACCCTCGTTGAGATGGCACACCTCGGGCTTCAACCCCAACGTTCGCAGTAGGCGCCAGCCACCGATACCAAGAACGATCTCCTGCTTCAGCCGCATCTCGGCGTCGCCGCCATAGAGCTCGCTGGTAATCCCGCGGTAGGCGGCGGAATTCGAGAAATCGTTGGTATCGAGCAGATAGAGCTTCGCCCTGCCAACAAAGACTTCCCAGCAACGCAGCCAGATCTTCGATCCGGGCAGTTGAATCTGGAACCGTAGCCATTCGCCGTTCGCGCGGCGGAGCGGCCAGATGGGCAGCTGGCCAGGATCGTTGACCGGGTAAAGCGCGCGCTGCCTGCCTTCCGAGTCGAAGTCCTGGCGAAAATATCCCTGGCCCCAGAGCAAACCGACTCCTGTGACGGGAGCTCCCAGATCGCTGGCCGCTTTCATCTGGTCGCCCGCTACGTTGCCGAGTCCGCCGGAATAGATCGGCAACGCTTCGCTCAGCATGAACTCCATGCTGAAATAGGCGACGGATGTGAGCGCGGCGTCCGGGTGCTTCTTCTGGAACCACGCATCTGCGCGGAAGGACTCCCGGTTCTGCCGCAACAAATCGTCGACACGCTTACGAAACTGCGGTTGTCCTAGCAGAGATTTGATCTTGTCTTTTGAAACCGTCCGCAAAATCACCCAGGGATTTCGCGTGGCTTCCCAGAGCTCGGGACCGAGATCTTCCCATAGTTCGTCTGCGGCATGGTTCCAAGACCAGTGCAGGTTGAGCGCCAGCTCAGCAAGCGCGTCGATCCCTTCGATCTTCGGCCAAATGGTAAATGCATTTGGATCGCTCAATGTGTCACCCTCAACCTGCTTTCTTCTAGCTATTGGTAAACAAGTCCGCGCGAGGACGCCCCTTGCCCAGTGGCGGTGGAGCGGCGGGCTCGCTGAAGTCAGCCGTCCACATAAGGATTGCCACCCATGTGGCGATTGCTGACAGGCGCAAGCTCTGTCAATTCCTCAATGAACTTGCCGTTCTCGTCGAACAGCTCTTCAGGCTTGTAACTGCGCATCCAGGCTTCAAGGATCTTGAGATGCTCGGGATTCTCGCGCACGCTTGGCCTCGCGAATTCAGATATGGCAGGACCGCGTGAGAGCACGTCGCTACAATCCGCTTTCACAACCGGCGCCGGAATTGGCATCCAGCCACGAAAGAAGCGTGCGGATGCTGCCGGTAGCCATCGCGATACATTCGTCGGCCGCCCCGTAATAGAGATGAATTGTATCTCCGTCCGCACCGATGGTTTGACCGCAGGGAAATACGACATTATTGACGTCCCCCTCCCGTTCGTATGGAGCGTCCGGGCCGAAGATCCAGGAGTCTCCGCGCTTCAGGCAAACAGCCGGCTCGTCCAGGTCGAACAATGCCAGGCCCAGTCGGTAGATGCCGCCGGCTGCCGTCTGCCGAACGCCGTGATAAAGCACCAGCCAGCCTTTCGTCGTTTCGATCGGCGGAGAGCAGAGCCCGATCTTGTTCGCGTCCCACCATCCCCCGCGCCGCGCCGCAAGCATCACCTTATGACTGCCCCAATGCCTCAGGTCGGGCGAGTAAGAAATCCAGATGTGAGCACCAAGCGTCGTCATCGGCCGATGAATCAAGGCCCAGCGGCCGCCAAGTTTCCTCGGCAGCAAGGCTGCGTCCTTGTCCTCCGGCGTCATGATGACGCCATAGCGCTCAAAGCTCTTGAAATCCCTGGTCATTGCCAATGAGACGCCAGGTCCGCCCCGCGCGAATGAGGTGTAAGCAATCGCATATTGCCCGAGCTCCGGGACATACGTGATTCGCGGATCCTCGATGCCCCAGATCTCTTCGGGATACTCGCGGGGATTTGCCAGCAATGTTGGCGGGGAGTCAATGCGCCATTCATCGATGCCGTTCGCAGAACGAGCCGCACACAGGTGCGACAGCCCCGTCCGGTCTTCCACCCGGCAAAGCAACAAGGTGTCTCCATCGGCAAGTCGCGTGGCGCCGGCATTGAAGACGCTGTTAATCGGATATGGCCAGTCTCTTCGGCTGAGAATCGGATTGCCAGCATACCGAGTAAACAAGGGAGCACCCGCGCGCACCAGCGAGTCGGGTTGCTCATGATTGAGGTGCTCAGGGAATGCAGGCGAAGGAATAATTGGATTCAAAGAGAGAGACTCATTTCCTGGTCCAGACTTTCTGCGGTTAATGTTTCTGTACCTTGCATTTCGAGGAGGGCCATCAGGAACGCGAGCGTTGACTCCGCTCCCTGGTTTTCATTCACACGATCCGGATGAAGTCCGTCTCGACAGCCGCCAGTGGTTGGATCGTAAAGTGGGACTCGCAGATCGTTCCTGCCGAGAAACCAGCGGAAAGCGCACCATGACTCCTCCAGCCATTGCTTCTCGTCCGTCATCCGATATGCCTGAAGACAGGCGGAGCTGGTGGCGCCCGCTTCGATTGGCTGCTGGTCGAAGCGTGCCTTTTCGCCACCCTCTGCGAAGAATCCCCTCGATCCTATCGGAGCGAAAATATCGCAATCGGCGTCGTGTTGCTCGGACACAAGCCAGCGGAGAGATTCAAGGCCGGCCTCGACCATCCTCCGGTTGCCGCCTTCCGACCCAGCGATTAGGAGTGCCTGCGATAACCTCGCGTTTGAGTAAGCGAGACTCTTCTCAAACCATTGCCAGTGTTCCGAATGAGTTCGTTCGTAGATATCCAGCAGTCGATTCGCGAGCAGGTTGCGCGTCCCCTGGATCACACGATCCCCGGGAAAGCAGTCCAGGTAGGCCTGTGTGCCCAAGACGGAGAACGCCCATGCACGAGGACTGGTGAAGGCGAGAGCCGCTGGAACTGCGGCCTCAAAGAGCCTGCCTGCAGCGCCTCTTAGGCCAGAGTCTTCCGAATGGCAAAATACTGTTCCCAGCGCCCACAAGGCGCGACCGTGGCTATCTTCGGATCCAGTTTCTTCTTGCCATTCGCGATCGTAGCTGAGGAAGTTTCTAAACCTGCCTGTCTTCTCGTGAAAGGCGAACCATAGGAAAGACAGATACCGGCGGGACAATGCCGCCTGCTCCTGACTGTGGAGTGAAGCCGACTTGCTCAGTAACGTTGTCACAATAAGCGCGCGCGCGTTATCGTCGGTTGTGTAGCCTTCGAGACTGTTAGGCACGGAAAATATGGCGTGCTGCAATATGCCGGTATCATCTGTCATGTTCGACAAGTGAGTTGTGTCGAGCGGCGGCAAACTATCTATCTCTGCTTTTGCGAAGACGTCTTGCGGGGCGGCCCGTGGTCGTAACATTCGCTCGACGCGCGCGCGCTGGAAGCTCGCCATATAAGCCTGCGCTGTTTTTTGCCATGTCATGCCGCGTGAATGCAGGTAAGCGCGCTTCCGCGTCGCGTGCCGCTCGGCGTCATTATCCAACAACCTGATCGCGGCATCTGCGATCGAACCAGGGTCGTCGAATGGAACGAGGATGCCGCGCCCATCGGCAAGGAGCTCCTTCGCATGCCAATACGGTGTCGAAATAATCGCCTTTCCTGCACCGAGCGCAATCGCGAGCGTGCCGGAGACAACCTGGGCTTCCTGGCGATAGGGAGTGATGTAGAGGTCCGCAGCTCCGATTTGTTCGATCAATTCCTCCGAGCTCACGAAACGGTTGTTGAAGATGACATGGGCGGCAACGCCCAGTTCGAGGGCAACGGCCTGCAACTCTTCCCTGTACCGCTCTCCTTCCCGCCGCCTGATGTGCGGATGGGTCGCTCCCGAAACGATGTATACCAGGCTCGGATGTCTTGCCAGGATCGCCGGCAGTGCGCGGATCACGTTTTCAATCCCTTTGTTCGGCGACAACAAGCCGAATGTAAGCAGGACCGACTTCCCCTCGGCGCCGAACAGATCCTTGAAATAATTGGGGTCCATGAAAGTAAGATCCGGCACGCCATGGGGAATGAGGTCGATCTTTTCGCGTGGCACGTCATACACGTCCCGCAGAAGATTCACGGCGTGCTCGCTCATCACAATCAAGCGATCGGAAAGGTGTGCAATCTCGTCGAGCACCGCACGCTGATTGACATCCGGCTCGCGCAGAACGGTGTGAAGCGTTGTCACCACCGGCATCTTCAGTTTGCGAAGCAGCGCCAGGATGTGGCTGCCCGCAACCCCTCCGAAGATGCCGTACTCGTGCTGCACACAAACCAGATCGTTTCCATTGAAGTTGAGAAATTCAGCGGCCCGCGCATAAGAGGCGTAATCCTCCTGGGCAAGCTCGATCCGCACCTGTTCCGGATATTGGTAGCTCGACTCCGGATCGTTGACCGCGATCGTGAAGAGGCGGCCGTTGCCATATTCCGCTGCGATCGCGGCGCATAAGTCGGTCGTGAACGTGGCTATGCCGCATTGCCTGGGCAGGTGGTTGCCGATAAAGGCGATGCGCGTTGGCAACGGCAGCGAGTGACTTCCCCAGAATCCATTGATCCCGTTGTTATGAGGTATTTCCGAGAGAGTCATAGATTTCCACCTTCATGCGCTTTGTATTCATCTCTGGCGCATTGAGCGCCCCTAATGAGTTTCTTGCCTTCGGATGTCGACGCCGAAGTTTGCTGCATATGGTTGGTCAAATCTGCGTTTGGATACTTTCCGGCAAGATGAGCCGATGCGTGAACCATTCTGAGCATCGAAAGTTCTCCTGCGCCACAGTTGGAGCGCTGGAATCGGCTTGATCGCCGCCGTTTATCGGGACTCCTTCAACTAGTATCGGCAGAAGAAAATGTGGAGGCTGGTCAGTATTGCTCAGCTACGGTGAAAGGCTGGCGCATTAGGCGACCATAACTAAGGTTCTCCAGGAACATTGCTCGACAGCGTCCGGGAGCGGATGGAGTCTGGTTGTCAACAGTCAGTTACGTACAGTCTGCAGAATCATGATGAGCAAAACGAACCAGATTCTCGCTCGCGTTTGTTGCGATGCTGTTGGAGAGTGCGAATGCAGGATATTCCATCGGAGCATGGACGGTTCAGCGTGATGGGTAGGCTCTTTGCACAAAGCCTCTTCTCAAGGGGAGAGTACGCTCAACGGAAAAGGAGATCTTATGAGTGCAAAAGCGAAATGCGCGCGGCCAGCTTGCAACTGTGTTCCCCCGGAGGGAAAAACCTACTGTAGCGAAACCTGTGCCGACGCAAAAGGCGTTACAGAACTGACATGCCAATGCCAGCATTCTGCATGCCAGGGTGAGAAGCTCAAGGCCTAGTCGATAGGTCAGGCTCTATCTCCGGACGAACCTTCACTTTCTTCTGCTGGCTGCGTTCGATCACAAGAAATAAGAGGCACAAACATTCCGATGACAGCTTCGACAGTACTCTCGACGGTCGCCGCACCACCCGCGCTCGATGAGTTGTGCATCAACACGCTGCGCTTCCTGGCGGTGGACATGGTGCAGAAGGCCAACTCAGGTCATCCAGGACTGCCGCTGGGTTCGGCGACGATGGCCTACACCCTGTGGGATCGCCTGCTCAAGTTCAATCCCCACGATCCCTTCTGGCCTGATCGCGACCGCTTCGTTCTCTCAGCCGGACATGGATGCGCGCTTCTGTATGCTCTGCTGCACGTCACCGGCTTCGACTTGCCGCTCGAAGAACTCCAACGTTTCCGTCAATGGGGCAGCCGTACTCCGGGGCATCCGGAATACGGGAAGACTGCGGGCGTTGAGGCTACAACAGGTCCCTTAGGTCAGGGATTCGCCAACGCCGTTGGCATGGCCATCGCCGAGGTATCCCTCGCGGCGCGCTTCAATCGGCCCGGTCACCGGATCGTCGACCATTACACATATGTTCTTGTCAGCGATGGCGATTTGGAAGAGGGCATCTCTTCGGAGGCCGGCTCCGAGGCCGGCCACCTGAGACTCGGCAAGCTCATCGTCCTTTATGCCAACAACCACATCACGATCGAAGGCAGCACCGAACTCGCTTTTACCGAAGACCGCATGGCCCGGTTCGCGGCTTTCGGCTGGCATGTCCAACATGTCGAGCAGAGCAATGATGTTGAAGCAGTAGAGTCCGCGCTGACAGCTGCCCAGCAGGAGACGAGCCGACCTTCCATCATTGCGGTCCGCACTCACATCGGCTTTGGCAGTCCCCACAAGCAGGACACTGCTGCGGCCCACGGAGAGCCTCTGAGTGTAAAGGAGGTCCGTCTGACCAAGGAGGGTCTGGGCTGGCCGGTGGCGCCCCTCTTTCATATCCCCGAGGAGGCCCTGGACCATTTTCGTGAGTCAGTTGGGCGAGGGAATGCCACACAGAAGGATTGGGATCTGCGTTTTCAGGCTTACAGGGATGCATACCCTGACCTCGCCGCGGAGTTCGAGCGAGTCATAGCCAGGCAGCTTCCGAAGGACTGGGATGCGGATCTCCCGGTGTTCGTCTCGGCGGACGGTCCTATGGCTACCCGGATCGCTTCAGGTAAGACGATTGAGCTTCTCGCCTCGCATCTACCGGAGCTGATGGGAGGCTCAGCCGACCTTGCACCGAGCACCCATACGAACATGGAGGGCGCCGGAAACTTCGAGCCGGAGAACTGGGCGGGACACAACATGCACTTCGGCATCCGGGAGCACGCCATGGGAGCGATTCTGAATGGCATGGCGTTGCATCGCGGCCTCATCCCTTACGGCGGGACCTTCCTCGTCTTCAGCGACTATATGCGTCCCCCGATGCGGCTTGCCGCTATGAACCGTCTTCCGGTGGTCTACGTCTTTACCCACGACAGTCTGGCGATGGGAGAAGATGGCCCGACGCATCAGCCTGCAGAACAGTTGATCGGATTGCGGTCAATCCCCAACATGGTTGTCGTGCGGCCGGCGGACGCGAATGAAACAGTGGCCGCATGGCGCATAGCCATTGGGCGTAATGAAGGCCCCGTCGCCCTGGTCCTGACCCGCCAGGGACTTCCCGTCCTCGATCTGGCCAGCTATCCCGGCGTTTCCGCAGGAGTTCCACTCGGCGGCTACGTCCTCGCCGACTGCGATGCCGAAACGCGGTCCGACATCATCCTGATCGCGACGGGTTCTGAAGTGCATCTCGCCTTGGAGAGTCGCGAGCGCCTGGCAAAAGAAGACGTCCGGGTGAGAGTGGTGAGCGTGCCCAGCACAAACATCTTCTCCGCTCAATCAGACGAATATCGGGATAAGGTCCTCACGCCAGGTGTGCCATTGCTGGCGATCGAGGCCGGCGTCTCACTCGGTTGGAGATCCTACGTCGGTCCCCAGATCGCCGTGATTGCGGTCGACACCTTCGGAGCGTCGGCTCCCGGTCCGGTCGTGATGGAACACTACGGCTTCACCGTGGATAACATCTGCAGCCGGGTGCGTCACCTTCTCCTCGAAACAAAAGGGAAATCATGATGCGGGTCGGCATCGCGGCGGACCATGGAGCCTTTGCCCTCAAAGGACAACTGGAAGAGTCTCTGCGCCGTTCAGGGTATGAAGTCGTCGATTTCGGCGCGCACCAACTGAATCCTGCCGATGACTACCCCGACTTCATCATCCCTCTGGCAAAAGCGGTTGCCACCGGAAAGGTTGAACGCGGGATCGCGCTCTGCGGCAGCGGCATTGGAGCTTCGATCGCCGCAAACAAAGTTCCCGGTGTCCGCGCAGGACTCATCCATGATGTGTTCTCCGCCCGTCAGGGCGTTGAGGACGATGACATGAATGTCTTTTGTCTGGGTGGAAAAGTCATCGGGTCGGCGCTCGCCTGGGAATTAGTCGAGGCCTTTCTGGCCGCTCGCTTCAGTAACGCCGCGCGCCACCGGCGTCGAGTGGAAAAAGTGCATGCGCTTGAACAGCAGAGCTAGAGGAGAAGGTGTCCCATGGAACTGTCGCACGATTGGATAGAGCAGAACGTGGCTGGCAAGTCAGGCATAGAGTACGCCAATTCGTCGGTCCCGATCCAACGGTTCGAGTTTCGCAATATTACGTAACAGCAACAGGGAGGTGTCTATGTACCACTATTACTGGGCAGGAATGCATGCATATTGGTGGATTTTCTGGGTCATTTTGTGGATCTTTTTCTTCTCATTCCTTATGCCGGTGAGGCGAAGCAATTGGGCCAGCTACCGGGACATGCAGACGCCTTTGCAGATCCTGCAAAGGAGGTATGCCGCCGGGGAAATTACATCCGAAGAATATGAGGAACGCAGGACGAAACTGCTGCGGGACGCCAAGACGAGATAAGCCTGATTCATGCCCATGCTCGTCGGCATCGGAGTAAGCATCGTCGCGAACTAAATTCGCGGGATTTGTGCCGGACTTTGTCCGGGACGCTTGTTCCGCTCGTACTGGAAAAAGAGTGCAGGCGCTCGAACAACAGAACGAATCGAAAGGGACTCCATGGAACTGGGCATGATCGGACTGGGCAGGATGGGCACCAATATGGTGCGTCGGCTTCAGAAAGCCGGCCATCATTGCGTCGTTTACGACACCAATCAGGAAGCCGTGAAGGCGCTCGCGAAAGAAGGCGCGGTTGGGTCGGCCTCGCTTGAGGAGTTTGACGGAAAGCTCAAAAAGCCTCGTACTGTCTGGATGATGGTGCCGGCGGCTGCGGTCGATCCAACATTGAAGACCCTCATCCCGCTTCTCGAGCCTGAAGACATCGTCATCGACGGCGGCAACTCCTATTACCACGATGACATCCGCCGGGCCGCCGAGCTGAAACCGAAGCGTATCCATTATGTGGATGTTGGTACCAGCGGCGGGGTGTGGGGATCGGAGCGCGGCTACTGCCTGATGATTGGCGGAGATGAAGCTGTCGTTCGAGGCCTCGAACCGATCTTCGCAGCGCTGGCGCCGGGAATCGAAGAAGCCCCGCGTACGCCTGGCCGAGAGAAGGTCGGTGGTACCGCCGAACATGGCTATCTGCACTGTGGCCCCAATGGTGCGGGACACTTCGTCAAGATGGTTCACAACGGCATCGAGTACGGCATGATGGCTTCCTACGCGGAAGGCTTGAATATCCTGCGCCATGCCAACGCCGGCAAGCGGAAGAGTGAGGTCGACGCCGAGACCACGCCGCTGCGCGATCCTGAGTACTACGCCTACGATCTGAACCTGGCGGACATCACCGAGGTCTGGCGCCGCGGCAGCGTCATCGCCTCCTGGCTCCTCGATCTGGCCGCCATCTCGCTCCTCGATAGCCCGGATCTCGCCAAATTTGCCGGCCGCGTATCGGATTCCGGAGAAGGTCGCTGGACGATCAGAGCAGCCATCGACGAGTCCGTGCCGGCGCCTGTTCTCAGCGCCGCGCTCTACGAACGTTTCAGCTCGCGTGGCGAAGACGACTTCGCCGACAAGCTCTTATCCGCCCTTCGCTATCAGTTCGGCGGCCACGAGGAAAAAACAGCCGCCAAGAAAGGCGGCGCCTGATGACCGCCTCCCGCTCGGACGCGCTTGTGCTCTTCGGGGTAACGGGCGATCTCGCCCACAAGATGACCTTCCCGGCGCTTTATGCCATGGTGAAACATGGCACACTCAAGACGCCAGTCATCGGCGTCGCCTTTCCGAAATGGAGTCAGGAGCGTCTGCAAAAACGAGTGACGGACAGCATCGAGCGATCGGGCGGAATCGACGATAAGCAGGCCCTCCGCGCTCTCCTGTCCTTACTCAAGTATGTGAGCGGAGATTACAATGATCCGGCTACGTTCGCCGCGATCCAGAAGGAGTTGGGCAGCGCCCGCCGTCCAGCGCACTACCTGGCCATTCCACCCTCGCTCTTTGAGACGGTGATCCAGGGACTTGGCGCCGCGGGTCTGGCCAAGAATGCGCGCGTCATCGTCGAGAAGCCATTCGGACGCGATCTTGCCTCCGCGCGCGAGCTCAACCGGGTCGCGCACTCGGTGTTTCCAGAAGACTCGATCTTCCGCATTGACCACTTCCTTGGGAAGGAGGCGATCATGAATATCCTCTACTTCCGGTTCGCGAACTCTTTCCTGGAGCCGATCTGGAACCGCAACTACGTGGCCAGCGTCCAGGTGACTCTATCGGAATCCTTTGGCGTGAAGAGTCGAGGAGCGTTCTACGAGACCGCAGGCTGCCTGCGCGACGTGATCCAGAACCACCTCTTTCAGATCGTCGCGCTGCTGGCCATGGAGCCGCCGGCTACCCGGGACTTTGGAGCCGTACACAACGAGAAGGCGAAGGTCTTTCAGGCCATGCGTCCTCTCAAGTCCGACGACCTGGTCCGCGGCCAGTACGATGGCTACCGGAGAGAGAAAGACGTGGCAAAGAACTCCGATGTCGAGACTTTCTGTGCCCTGCGGCTTTTCATCGACGCATGGAGGTGGGAGGGAGTTCCATGGTATCTCCGCTCCGGCAAATATCTGGCAGCGACCGCGACCGAGGTGCTGGTCGAGTTGAAGCCATCGCCGCAGAGCCTCTTCGCCGACTCCCAACCCACGACTGACAAAGCCAATTATCTGCGCTTCCGGATCTCTCCCGATTCGGCCATCGCGCTCGCCGCTCGCGTCAAGGTTGCGGGGAAAGATTTCATCGGATCTCAACGAGAGCTTTACGTGTCCGAAGAACAGTCTGGACAGGAGACTCCGTATGAGCGGCTGTTGGGCGACGCCATGGCTGGCGATGGAGCTCTCTTTACCCGCGAGGATGCGGTGGAGGCGGCCTGGGCCGTCGTTGACCCAGTTCTCAAGAACCATCATCGGGTTCGTCCTTACAAGCGCCGCAGTTGGGGACCGAAGGGAGCCGACGCGATCCTCGCCGCAGGCGGCAGTTGGCACAATCCCAGACCCGGTAAAACGTCCGGAGAATGAGCCGGACGCAAGCTCGTTTCTGTTCGTCCTTCCGGGCAGCCGGGCTCGTCAACACTGCATCGTTCTATCCAGGAGAGAAATCATGAAAGCGACCCAGAAACTCCACGAGATCGGCCAGAGCCTGTGGCTCGACAACATTACCCGCGGCCTGCTGACAAGCGGCACACTTCATCGCTACATCCAGGAGTTCTCGGTTACGGGACTCACCTCCAATCCCACGATCTTCGATCACGCCATCAAGAACAGTCACGATTACGATGACGCCATCCGCCGGAAATTGGACGAAGGCAAGTCCGGCGAAGCGCTGTTCTTCGAGCTGGCGATCGAAGACCTGAGACAGGCCGCCGATCTGTTTCGCCCGATTTACGACCGGACGAACGGCGTGGACGGCTGGGTGTCGCTGGAAGTCTCTCCGCTGCTGGCCCATGACACGTCCGGCACTCTCGCTGCGGCCAAAGAGCTCCACGCGCGCGCAGAGCGCCCGAACCTCTTCATCAAGATTCCGGGGACCAAGGAAGGACTACCCGCGATCGAGGAATCAATCTTCGCGGGTGTGCCCATCAATGTGACGCTTCTGTTCTCGAGCGCGCAGTATGTCGCGGCCGCCGAGGCTTACCTGCGCGGCATCGAGCGGCGTATCGCTGCCGGACTGAATCCCGATGTCGGCTCTGTTGCCTCATTGTTCGTTAGCCGCTGGGACGTAGCGATCGCAGACAAAGCTCCCGCGGAGCTGAGAAACCGGCTTGGCATCGCCATCGCCGGGCAGACTTATGAGAGCTACCGCATTCAACTCGACTCGCCGCGCTGGCAGCGTATCTTGAACGCCGGCGGCGGCGTGCAGCGGCTGCTCTTCGCAAGCACCGGGACCAAGGACCCCAAGGCATCCGACACGCTGTACATCGAGGCGCTCACTGCACCTCTCACCGTAAACACCATGCCCGAGACCACATTGACGGCCGTCGCCGACCATGGGAATATTGGCGGAACTTTGCCGATTCATGCGGAGGCTGGCCTGGAGGGATTCACCAAAGCGGGCATTGACACGGACGTTCTGGGCTCGCAACTCCAGGACGAAGGGGCGAAATCGTTCGTCAAGTCCTGGAAAGATCTGATCGAGTGCATTGCATCGAAAAGCAAGACCCTTAAAACCGCTTGAATCTGATACGACGGGAAGAGGAATGATAAGCCGTCGAAATCGTCGCTCCCGCTCGCGGTAGAGAGATACATCTGGCTCCAACGACTCCTGGCGTATTGAGCAAAATTGAACATACATCTCTTCTCCTGAAGTCGAAGCTAGGAGAGTAGCTCACTAACGGCTCCTGAGGCAGAGTCTCTCGTCTTCGTGTCGAGAAGATAACCGTCAATGCCCGTGAGCTGTGTGAAAGAAGCCGCTTTGGTGATTGAATGACGACTGAATTAGAGAACGCCAGGTTTGACCCCGCCGCCTTTCTCGCGAAGGCTGGCCTGGGACGGCGGATTGTGCAATTGAAGCCAAAGCAGCTCTTTTTTTCGCAAGGCAATCCCGCCGACTCTGTCTTTTTTCTTCAGAAGGGACGTGCGAAAATCACGGTCGTTTCGAAGAAGGGAAAAGAAGCCACGATTACGCTTCTCTCTCCTGGCGACTTCATCGGGGAAGAATCGATTGCCGGAGTGGCTGGCCTGCGCCTGTCAACGGCCACCGCGCTCATCGCCTGCACTGCGCTCAAGATCGAACGAACGGAGATGCTCCGCGTGATGCATGAGGAGCATGCATTCTCCGATCTCTTCGTAAAGTTTCTGCTCGCCCGCAGCATGCGGACTCAGGCCGATCTGGTCGATCAACTTTTCAACTCCAGCGAAAAACGTCTGGCGAGGATCCTTCTGTTGATGGCCGAGTTCGGCAAGCCGGGAGAGCCGGAAACGCTGATTCCGAAGATCACGCAGGAGACCCTGGCGGAGATGATCGGCACCACCCGTTCCCGCGTCAGCTTCTTTATGAATCGCTTTCGCAAGCTCGGCTTCATCGAATACAACGGCCGCATTCAGGTGCATAAATCGCTGCTCAATGTCATTCTGCATGATCAATTACCTGAGCAGAACGCGGAGAAACCCCTGATTGTGGACTTGCCGCAGGGGCAATCGAGGCCCGCGAGACGCGCCTCACGCGAGCAAAAGTGAACAGAACCGGGGCTACGGGGGTGGGATACTTTTGCTCCAGGCGGTTGGTGTGATGCTTGGGGGAAGGCATATGATGCCCAATGCAAAAGTAAAGCTCCTAATTGTAGACGACGAGGCGTCGATTCGGACGTCATTGTCGCTGATCTTTACCGCGTTCGGACATAACGTCCGGTCGGCTGAAGATGGCTTTTCTGCACTCGGTGAGATTCGGAATGAGATTCCCGACATCCTTCTCTCCGACCTCAACATGCCCGGTATGTCCGGATTTGAACTGCTCTCCGTGGTCCGCCGCCGGTTTCCTGCAATTCAAGTGATTGCCATGAGCGGTGCCTTTTCCGGCGACGGTGTACCGCTTGGAGTCGCCGCGGACGCTTTCTATGAAAAAGGAGGCAATCCGGGCTCTCTGTTGCAGATGGTGCAAGCCATGGCCCACATGGAGCGTCCGTCTGTGCAACATCTGCGTGCCTCGGCGCCTGTTTGGGTCCCGAAGAACGGACATGATCCTTCGGGGGAGGAGTATGTGATGGTTGCCTGCCCGGAGTGCCTCAGGGCGTTCCCGCAGGTTCTCGGCAAAGACGTCCGCCTCATCCATGAGACACGTTGCGCCCATTGCTCCAGCCCCGTTCATTACGCAATTGTCCAGCCCGCAGATCCGACCTTCCTGCAGGCTTTTCAACGAAAGCCCGGATTGGAAACGCCACGATCTCTGGATGCATCGGACTTCCAGTCGTGACGCTCTGAAGGTCTCTTGATTTCGATCATCTGCTGACGGGCGGCAGGAAATGCAAATTCAAGTTCTGTCGTCTGGATCTCTCCCTTTGCTGGGCTCGATGGTCTCCGCGGCGAGAGCTTCTGCGTGCTTTCGAGCGCTGGTGGAGTACTCGTGCGCCTGTTCGGAAAGTTCATGAGCAGTCCGATGATCTCCTTTGCCGTGCGCAGTGGCGGCAGCGGTATGGGCGTGGGCGGCAAGGTTGTGGAGTTCGGCAGCTCGATCGTGCGTGCTCTGTGGCATGGTTTTCCCCTCTCTGATTGGATGCTCTTCTCACCAGACGCGTTCGTCCGTCTGGTTTCTCCAACTTCCAAGAAAGGCAACAAAGGATTCTTGATCACGAATTTCCCATTGGTGCAGGAGTGATCCCAATTGAACGGCCCGCTCGGGAGCGGCGCGCCATACTGAACACATCAGCAAGCCGCGACGGTTCGGATTTTGAGCGTACCGTTTGCCTTTGCGTATCGATCTCGCTCAACCGAAATCAGAGAAGAGAGGTTTCATGACCTACGAAAGTATCAACCCTTATACCGGGGAACACCTCAAACAGTTTGCGGAACACACGGATGCGGAAATAGAGACAGCGATTGCGCTGGCGCAAATCTGCTTCGCAACCTGGCAGAAGAAGACCTTTGCCGAGCGGGCAACGATTCTTTCCAAAGCCGCGAGTATCCTGCGCTCCCGCACCGAGGAGTTTGCACGCCTCATCACCCTGGAGATGGGCAAGCTCATCGCCGAAAGCCGCGGTGAAGTCGCTCTCAGCGCCGACATCCTCGACTACTACGCCCAACATGCGGAGACCTTCCTCGCCCCGCAGACGCTCGCTCCACATTCAGGCGATGCAACCATCGAGAGTAGCCCCATTGGCGTGCTCTTTGGCATCGAGCCCTGGAATTTTCCTTACTATCAACTCGCGCGCTTCGTCGCCCCGAACTTGATGGCCGGCAACGTTGTCATGGTGAAGCATGCGCCGTCCGTGCCACAATGCACTCTTGCCTTCGTCGCGCTTTTTAAAGAGGCTGGCGCTCCCGAGGGCGCCTACACCAATCTCTTCCTTACGAACGAGCAGGCTGAACGACTGATTGAGGACCCCCGGATCACGGGAGTCGCGCTTACCGGAAGTGAACGTGCCGGTTCGGCGGTCGCAGCCCAGGCTGGCAAGAACCTGAAGAAATCGACGATGGAACTTGGCGGCAGCGACGCATTCCTCGTGCTGGAAGACGCTGAAATCGACAAGACCGTGGAATGGGCGGTCTGGGGACGCATGAATAATACCGGCCAGTGTTGCGTGGCCTCAAAGCGATTCATTGTCGTTGACAAGATCGCCGATGAATTCATTACGAAGTTCCAGGCTGCTTTGGAGGCTCCCGTTCCCGGCGATCCGCTCGACGTCTCGACAACACTTGGCCCTCTTTGCTCGGAAGCGGCCCTCCTTCATCTCCTTGACCAGGTAAAGCGTTCTGTCGCCAAGGGAGCTCGGATCATCATGGGTGGGAGCAGGCTCAAACGTACCGGCGCCTTCATGCAGCCAACCATCCTCACGGACATCAAGAAGGGCACCCCTGCATATCTCGAAGAGTTCTTTGGTCCTGTGGCTTTATTCTTCCGCGTCGCCAACGAGGAGGAGGCGATCGCTCTTGCCAACGATTCGACCTACGGTTTGGGCGGTTCCGTGTTTACCGCGGACATCGAACGAGGCAAGCGCGTAGCCAGCCGCATCGAGACCGGCATGGTCTTCGTCAATCATCCGACCTGGACTGCGCCGGAACTGCCCTTCGGTGGGGTCAAGCACTCCGGTTATGGACGGGAACTCTCCGGCCTTGGCATACAGGAATTCATCAATAGGAAGTTGATTTGCGTGGTTCCCATTCAGGCTGCAGCGTAGAGGTTCTTTGCCATCTGAAGGGACGCGGGGAGGTATCTTTGGCACAGACGCAACCGACTGGATTTCCGAAGGGCTGCTCCGACTCCGGTACGGCCACAAAGTTTCTTCGCCCGACGTCCTCTGACCTTGATGTGCTCGATAGTCTCGGGGATCCTCCTTGGAGTCACAGACCGACGCTCTTTGACGCGTACCCAGACGCCGCCAGGGATTCCTATACCTCTTTGCCGTCCCCACTGCCGACGCCGATCGAGAGTGACCCGACCAAAGCAGATCCCCACGATTTAGATGAAGAGAAGAAATTCTCGCCGGATATTCCCGGAGCAGAGCAGAACGGGCAACGAGGATAGCGGAGCCCTGGCGTCGGCTCCTCCAGACGACCACTTATTGGCAGATATGGACAAAGTCGTCGCCGTTGAGTCGATACACGAAGACGAAACTGAGGGATCCACGAAGAAACTTTGGAACGTAGGGGAAATCGAACGTCCTCGACCTCTATGATGCGTTGCGGCTGAGGTTTGAAGAAACAGCGGACTAGCCTCTTCTCCATCGATGTCGCTGAATGATGCATTCAGGGATATGTCTAAAAGTGCACAGCTTTCCCTCGCCTGACGAACAACAATAGGAATCCAGCCACCTCTGTGGCTCGGGGGAGATGATCGTGTCGAAGGAAGCTCCTTCTCGCAACGGTCCTCTATTAGATCTCCCTGTCTCTCGCAGCCAGAGGTGCGGGCGGATGAACCTCTATCTTGTCCAAGCTCCAGCGTGGCTCTCGCAACGGTCGAGCTCTTGTCGGAAGTCGACTATAGCGGGGGCGAGATTCCGATCTGCCTCCGTGATCGCGAACGGTCTAAGACTTCAAACTACGACGCTTTAGCTTTCAAAAGTCAGCCTCTAGAGCGGAGAAAGTCAGGAATCAACCAAATGAGCCCAACCAACGCTACTGTAGCGACAGCGCCGAGTGCACCCGCCATGCCGGTTCCAACCATCGCTGCAACGGACTTACGAGCGATGAGGCGAAGAGCCGCCTTCAAAAAGACGGGTCCAATGCGATGCCGGATACGTCCGATCATCCTCTTCGCAACGCATTGGCTAAGTTCTGGGCGCCCGTTCCCTGGCTTCTCGAAGCCGCGATCGTTCTTCAGGTAGTGTTGCACAAGGATCTCGAAGCTGCGGTGATTGCGGGACTGCTGGTCTTCAATGCAGCTCTGGCCTACATCCAGGAAGGGCGCGCCCAGGCCACGCTGGTTGCCTTGAAGTCTCGCCTCGCCTTGAACGCTTCTGTCCGGCGCGATGGGGCCTGGGAGACGGTCCCGGCCGCGGAGTTGGTGCGTGGGGATTTAGTGAAGTTGTCGCTGGGAGGCGTGGTCGCGGCCGATGTGCACCTGATCGATGGGTCTGTCCTGCTCGATCAGTCGATGCTTACAGGCGAGTCTCTGCCAATTGAAGCCGGAGCCGGGGCAAACACGTATGCGGGCGCGCTCGTGCGGCGCGGGGAAGCCACCGCTGAAGTTACAGCCACCGGCGTTCGGACCAAATTCGGGCGCACCGCGGAGCTTGTCCGCACCGCGCATGTCGTCAGCTCGCAGCAGAAGGCCGTGCTGCGGATCGTCCGTAATCTTGCCATCTTCAACGGTGGCGTCATTGTTCTCATCGGAGCGTATGCCTATTTCCATGCGATGCCGTGGAGTGAGATCATTCCTCTGATTCTCACCTCCGTTCTCGCGTCGATCCCGGTGGCATTGCCGGCGACTTTCACCCTTGCGACGGCACTCGGAGCTCGCGCTCTGGCGAAGCTGGGCGTCCTTCCAACCCGACTCTCCGCGGTCGATGAAGCCGCAACCATCGACGTCCTATGTTCGGACAAGACGGGAACGCTGACACGCAACGAGCTTTCGGTCACCAGCGTCCGGCCGCTGCCCGGCTTTGACGAAGCCCATATCCTCGGTCTGGCGGCGCTGGCCAGCTCCGACGGCGGCCAGGACTCTGTCGATGCCGCGATTCGCTCTGCCTCATTGCACAAGCCGGCTTCGGACCTGCCAAAGCTAACCAAGTTCGTGCCATTCGATCCTGCCAGGAAGACATCGGAGGCGGCGGCGACAGACGCGAAAGGGGACGCGCAACGCATTGTGAAGGGCGCCTTCACGGCAGTCGTCGGCCTCGCAGCTCCATCGCCGACCGCGGCTGGAATCGCGAACGAACTCGAAACGCAAGGCTTCCGGGTCTTGGCGGTAGCTGCCGGACCAGTGGCGTCCATGCAGTTGCCGGGCTTTATCGCGCTCAGCGACCCGCCCCGGACCGACTCGACCTCGCTCATCACGGAGCTCAAGACTCTCGGCGTGCGCACCGTCATGGTGACGGGCGATGCTCCGGCGACTGCAGCTATCGTCGCCCATGCCGTTGGATTGGACGGAAAGGTCTGCCCTCCCGGTCCAATTTCGGCCGGTATCAAGCCAGCGGATTTTGCGGTGTTCGCGAGTATTCTTCCGGAGGGAAAATACGATCTCGTTAAAGCCTTTCAGGAGAATGGACATACGGTCGGAATGTGCGGCGATGGGGCCAACGACGCACCGGCGCTGCGTCAGGCACAGATCGGCATCGCGGTTTCGACTGCAACCGATGTCGCCAAATCCGCAGCAGGCGTGGTATTGACAGAGGCGGGATTGGGCGGCATTGTCGCTGCTGTCAAAGAGGGCAGGATTACATTTCAGCGCATTCTCACCTATACGTTGAATTCCGTGCTCAAGAAGATCGTGCAGGTGCTCTTGCTGGCGATCGGCTTAGTGATGACTGGGCATGCGGTCCTGACTCCCATGCTGATGGTCATTGTGATGATCACCGGCGACTTCCTGGCGATGTCTTTGACCACTGACAGAGTGCGGCCATCCGGGACACCGAATTCGTGGCAGATCGGCAAGATCACGGGCGCAGGGGTCATCCTGGGCGTATGCTTTCTGGCATTTTGCGTCGCTGTCTTGGTGGTCGGCAAATTTGAACTGCGGCTTGGAATAGCGGCGTTGCAGACTCTTTCTGTGGTCGCGATCGTCTATGGCAGCCAGGCCACAATCTACGCCATACGGGAACGCCGCCATTTCTGGGGGCTCCGCCCAACCATATGGCTCGTACTATCTTCTGTCGCCGATCTCCTGATTATCTCCGTCCTGGCGGTTCGCGGGATTGCGATGGCGCCTTTGCCGGTTTCTGTCGTAGCTTGTGAACTCGCTGCGGCTCTCGTATTCTGGCTGATCCTTGACGGAGTGAAGATCCCTGTCTTCGCTCGTCTGAAGATCTCCTGAAGACGGGCGTTCTCACTTTGTCGACGTGAGATAGGACCATGCCTGATCTCCTCTGGTGGGCGGCAGCAATCCATGAAGAGCAAAAGCATCTCTCTCCCCTCTCCGTAAAGGCAGTGCCTTTATTCAGCCGGGGCTGATTCAGCAGGTCATATCCAGAAACCCCCGGTCCGAATCACACCTGAAACTGGAAGGTTTCGTCTTTGATCCGAGGTGCTCATTCGATCGTTCCTGCGTGATATCTTCCGCCTCGATGAAATCGACGCCATAGTGAATCAGAAAGCGGATCATCTCAGGACGTCGGACTTTCGGTCGTATATCAAGGCAAGCGGTCTTGTCACCAGATTTAGCGCGGAATGGTCGGAGTGCAGTAGTCCTGAAGGACGCGAGGCTCTCCCCCCTCGTCGAGGGTCAACTTTGCCTCGATACTGCTCTTGAGGCAGATGTTGAAATTCGTTCCATCGGTGAAGACGAAGTTGACCTCCGGACCACAGTCGCCATCCTCGAAGATCGTGACCTGGCCCACGACCTTACCAGCAAGTTCTTTGCATTCCATCATCGGTATCCCCAGTCAGTTGGAGCAGAACGCAGGCCGAGCGAGGGGCCAATCTTGTTCTGGGCATTCCGGTCCTATTTTAAGGAAACGAGCGGCCCTTGTGTGAATTGCCGTCGTTGTGCGGGTATCGCTTACGCGACGCGCAGATGCAATCTGCAACTTACTTCTGCACCCGGTACAGCTTCATGACGCAGGGCGGCCGCTCTGATAGCTCCATCGTTCGGGATACTCTCCTGGATACAGTGATGCAATGCATCCCATTGAGCAAAGCCAAATTCGATCTCGTACCCTCAAATGGTATACGCAACTATAGTTGCTAGTATAACCTGACTCCATTCGAGAACGATTGGTTTGTGGCAAAGCCAATCGGCGCTTATGTAAACAGAAAATCAAGCACACCCAATGAGGTCTTCGGACGCGCCGTGACGGCATTGCGTTCAAAACGCAAAGTATCACAAGTTCTCTTGTCTGAATCCCTGGGATACAGCTCTTATTACCTGGGCAGAATTGAACGCGGACATGCCAACGTCAGTTGCGATGTCATGGCCGCTGTAAGCGAGTATTTCGGAATGACCATAGGCCAATTCTGGGCCTACGCGGAAAGGCTCGCGAAGACTCCGTTCTCACCGAAATAGCGTGTGGCTCGAACGCTCCCGATGGGTTCGATCAAGGCGTAACTTCTTTCTGCCCGTCCGTGTGCTCAGCCGCATGTTCCGCGGCAAGCTGCTCGCCTTCCTCAAGCAGAGCTACCGACACAACCAACTACGCTTCTCCGGCGCACCGGCTACGCTCTTTCCGCCGCATGCGTTTCACTCCCTGCTCCACACACTGCGCAACAAGGAGTGGGTGGTCTACTCTAAGCCTCCCTTTGGCGGTCCGGAACATGTGCTGAAGTACCTGGCCCGCTACACCCACCGTGTTGCCATCTCCAACGGGAGACTGCTCTTGACGAAGCCTGCGGGCAGGGCGTGGACCAGGAAGCGGCGGATCAACTCGACGGCATCGAGGGTCATGACGCTGCTGCGGTTGCATCTCAACGCCACCGCCCCAGACGTCAGCACACTGCTGACCGAACCGCGGAAGTCCGCACTCAACCGATCCTGTCCCCAGTGCAAAAACGGCACCCTGCACGTGGTCGCAAGATAGCTACCCGATGGAACGGCCACCTCCCGCGCACCGCTCGCCTGCGCACTTCGACTCATCCTGAGGAAGACTTTGCCCACGCGCATACCAACACGATCCCTCGCATCGACAGGCATTCATCCCGCCAACGCTACCCCATGGCTCGAATCGGCTCCGCATGACCTCGATGCCTGCCGCAGCCTTGCCATGCACACCGCAGGGGGCCTCGCTCAGGTCACCGGCATCCCATTTCCTGCTCAGTCAGCCGCGTTAGCTCACCGCAAACAGCTTTCAATCCCTATACTTTTACCGCGCTAGCGGCTTACTGCAAATCGCCGTATCCGCACTGCTCCGCACCAACAGCGTCGGAGCACGAGAAAGTCTCGCCGCGGAGCACTGCCGATACGGCACTAGAGATTTATCACCAATTGAGATGTGTAAGGCTGATTACCTCCGAATTGCCGACTATCCGGAAGTCTCAGTACGGAAGACATGTCGGTGGGGAACGGTTTCGACAATGGCTAGGAACTTTATTGGTCCTCGACGGGTACTGGACCATGATCGCTCGATCGTCGATTGGTGAAGCAAGATCGCTCTTCGCCGCGTAATCACCCCGTTACCCCAGAATTTCTTTGTGGATGGCGCTTATGACCTGCCACAAAGATTGTCGTTGATTGACCCTGACTCTTGAATCCACAACTCATCACACTCTATGTGGGTCAATTTGTCCGACGATCCCGCCTTTTCCTGGGAGGCACCCGGGTTGAGGTGTTCGACCTCATGCACCCTCTGCATATCTCGCTGGCGGAACTCAATTCAGATAGCCATTCGTTGGCGGGAGAAGTACGCTATCGTGTGAGCCGCCAGCCTTGCTTCGGACGAGTGTAAAAACATCCAACACCGTAGCAATATTACGGATGTTTCCCGCTACGCCCATAAGCTCATCAATATCGGCATGTGTGTCCGCAAGGGTCTCAAGGCGTTCGCTCACGTGCCTTAGTTGGTCAGCCTCCAACAAAATATCCTTAAAAGGTCCGAGGTAGTTCGTGCCTGTCGCGGAGATGCTCGGAGCTGTCGTGTCCGACTCCTCTTTGACTTCAATCCGAAGGGACGCATCTTCTATCAAACGAACCGTCGCTGCCTCGCCAAGGAGAGTAATAAACAGTCTGAGCATCTGTGCAATCAGAGTGATCCCGACCTCACCATCCTCAACTACGCTCAGTGAGGCTTCGACTTCGCCAACACCACGCAAGCCTCCATTCGCGGTTACGCTCACGGCACTGAGGCCTGGAAACTGCGATTTAGCCAAAGACAGGGCACGAGAAGCGAGGGCCTGAAATGCGTCGGCTCCAACGGGGGCGCAAAATTGCCGGCGAAGCTTTTCATAGACTCGAAGTGTCGCACCCTCGGTCCGTGCCGAGGGTGAATCAGCATCAACTTCGGAAGCAATAAGCTCGCGAGCCCAATCGCGAATCATTGGCGGAGGAAGCATCGGTTCTCTCCTTACACACTAGGCCTCGCGTTGCATGAGAGGTCTTATCGTTATGATACTTTCTGCCGGCTGCCTTGGCGATGAAATCCCCAGCACTCTTCATACGACTCAATTGTGCGTCACATCTACCAAGCTAATTGAAATGGGGCTTCAAATATGAGCGGTATTGACCAGTAACTAGATGTCAATGGCCGTCACCTCCAGCGGTCATTAGAAGGGGCAGCCGGAGGTAGTCCTGTATGAGCGAACCTTGAAGCTTTCCGGGAAAGGCGTTCTGCATTGACCAGTCAGAGGATTCGCGACAGCGTAAACTCGTTTAGCAGGATGATGGTACGAACGAGCACGAACAGATGACGCGCAGCGCAGATGCTCCGACAACACGCGAACTCGCCCAACGGCTCTTGGCTCACGAGGCGGTTGACGCAGGGGGGGCCGTACCGGATACGCAAGCAGTATGTCGCGTGTGTGACAAGCTTCGCCGTCCGCTAACCACGCTGGCTGGGGCAGCCGGTTTTCGTTCGCTTCTGGCGCGCGCATTGACCTTGGCAAAGCAGGAGTCTCCGGTCCTCGGCGCATGGGAAGTTAAGCCGGACGGATCGCTACAAAGTCTGAGCGGTGAAGCGGCGCAGGCGGGTGCCGTGCTCATTGCGCAGTTAATTGGGCTGATGATCACATTCATCGGCGAGTCTCTCACGCTCCGGCTGCTGCATGATGTGTGGCCAGATCTGCCCGGCTCCGAAACTAACTTTGGAAGGAACCAATCAAAATGAACGAGCAGAGCAAGGTCAAGATCAACCAATTGCCGACCGGAGTACCCGGACTCGATGAGATTCTTGGTGGCGGGCTACCCGAGTTTTCGTTCAACATCATCGCCGGTGCGCCCGGATGCGGCAAGACCACCCTGGCGCACCAGTTCATCTTCGCCAATGCCACGGTGGAGCGGCCTGCCCTTTACTTCACTGTACTGGGCGAACCGGCACTGAAGATGCTGCGCTACCAGCAGCAATTCACCTTTTTCGATGCAGCGAAGCTTAACAACGCCGTGCGCTTCGTCAACCTGAGCCAGGATCTCGTCGAGCGCGGGCTACAGGGAGTACTGGAAGAGATTTCCAAACAGGTGGAAGCCGCCAATCCCAGCATTGTGGTGGTGGACTCCTTCCGCACGGTGCTACGCAGCGAGATGCACGAAGGCACAAATATGGCTGTACAAACGTTCGTGCAGCAATTGGCGCTGCTGCTCACCAGTTGGGAAGCGACCACGTTTCTGATTGGCGAGTATTCCGAGTCCGAGGTGCGCGACAACCCCGTCTTCACCGTTGCCGACGGCCTTTTCTGGCTCTTTCAGCAAGTAGATAGGAACTCCGTCGTGCGCAAGATGCAGATCATGAAGCTGCGGGGACAAGCCTCTGTGCCGGGGCTGCACACGTTCCGCATCACGGAAGCTGGTCTGCAGGCCTTTTCGCGAACTCTTGGCCTGGTTGGCCAGAGGAAGACCTATAGCACCGTGAGACGTCTTTCCATGGGTATTCCGACGCTGGACGAGATGATGGGCGGGGGCGTTCCGGAGGGGGACAGCCTGCTGATCGCCGGTTCTTCGGGAACTGGCAAATCGCTAATGGCGACGCAATTCCTTGCCGCGGGTATACGTGCGGGAGAACCCGGCATTGCGGCAGTCTTTGAAGAGCGGCCTAACGAATACACCGCGCGCGCCACTGAATTTGGACTCGATCTCCAGACGCCGCTTGCCGAAGGAAGCCTGGAAGTGATTTACCTGCGGCCGCTGGATCTGTCGGTGGACGAGATGATGCAGGAGATACTCGACGCCGTGAAGAGGACAGGCGCAAAGCGGTTGGTGATCGATTCCCTGGCCGGCTTCGAGATGGCCTTGGCGCCCTCCTTCCGCACCGACTTCCGCGAATCGCTCTACCGCATGATCTTCGCCCTGACCGCTATCGGTATCACCATCCTGAGCACCCTGGAAATGCCGGAGACCTTCACCGAGCTGTCCTTCAGCAGCTATTCGATCTCGTTCCTCACCGACGACATCATCCGAATGCGTTATGTAGAGATCGATGGTGAACTCTGCCAGATTATGATGGTGGTGAAGATGCGCAGAACCGCCCACAGCCGGGAAATCCGAAAGTATCAGATCACCACCGACGGCATCGTCATCGGGGAGCGCCTGAAGAACTATGTAGACCTCATCACTGGAATCCCGCAACCGGTTTCGGTCTTGCGGTCGGAAGAGCTGCTACTCAACCGAAAGGTTTGATCCGGAGGTGAGATGGCAACCGAACAGGTAGGCAACGCCGCGCAGGAGATGGATCTTCCGACGCTTTGCGGTGCCGTTGCCGACGCTTCCCCTATGCCGATGGCTGGATTGGGCGGTCCCCTCCACACGCTCCGCTACGTCAACCTGGCCTTCTGCTTGCTCACTGGCAAATCGAAGGATGAACTGATCGGAACTGCTTTCTGCGACATTACTCCCGGCATGAGCGAATGCATGTTGCTGCTCGATCGGGTTGCCAAGACAGGACTGGCCGATAGCCATACCGGGCAGGAGCATACAGGCAGCCATCCGCTTTACTGGTCATACGCGATGTGGCCATTGCTCGGGGCGAGCCAGAGCCACCTCGGCATCATGGTTGAGGTTACCGAAGCGACCAAGTTTCATCACGATGCGGTCGCCATGAATCAGGCTTTGCTTCTGGGCTCAGTTCGCCAACATGAGCTAACGCAAGCGGCGGAACTGCTGAACGTGCAACTGCAGGCCGCGATCATCATGGGAAAGAAGGCGGAGGCGGCGCTGATCCGCAGCGAGAAACTGGCCTCTGCCGGACGCATGGCTGCGGTGCTCGCGCATGAGATCAACAATCCTCTCGACGCCGTGATGAACTTGTTGTTCCTTGCGCAAACCACAGGCGAGACCCCTTCGGCCATACGTCGGTATCTGGAGATGGCTGACAGTGAGTTGAAGCGGGTTGCCCACATCACCCGGCAGACGCTTGGCTTCTATCGTGAGTCCTCCGTGCCGACGACTTTTCTCGTTGTCACTTTGCTGGATTCCGTCATCGACCTGCTCCAAGCGAAGAGGGCGTCTACGCAGGTCATCGTGGAGAAGCAGTGCGACGATCTGCTGCAAATCACCGCTTTCTTCGGCGAACTGCGGCAAGTGATCTCGAACCTGATGCTCAACAGTCTCGATGCACTTGGCGAAGGCGGCAGGATCACGCTGCGGGCTTCAAGGTCGCGAAACCCCTTGGATGGAAGCTCGCGCATTCGAATGACGATCGCCGACAATGGCCAAGGCATCAGCGCTGCCTTGCTACCGAAGATATTTGAGCCGTTCTTCACGACCAAAGGTTCGACAGGAAATGGTCTGGGTCTATGGGTCTGCAAACAGATCATTGAAAAGCATGGCGGCTCTATCTCGACGCGTTCTCGCACATGCGAGCCGCAGGGAACAACATTTTCCATTGTTCTGCCAATGCTGCCCTTGACTCCATTTCGGATTGCCGGCGGGTCCGCTACGAAGTCGTCGCAAACCGAAGAGACCCAACAGCGGTCCGTTTGAAAAGCCGTGCTCAGTCATGCAAAACGACATTGAGCAGGGATTTGTGGACACGGATCCGTCCGTTGTACTCGATGAAGCCAAGCTTGCGGAACCGGTTCATGAAGAAGCTGACGCGAGAACGGGTGGTTCCGATCATCTCCGCCAGCGTTTCCTGTGTAATTCTTGGAACACCAATGTGCTCGGTCCGATGCATCTGACGGCAGCGCTGATCGGGCAGTTCATGGCGCAACCGCAGGCTGCGATTCTGAATGTCTCATCTGCGCTTGCCATGATGCCCGCCGCTATGATGCCGTCGTACTGCGCCAGTAAGGCAGCGATACATTCCTACGCGCAGTCCCTGCGCTATCAAATAAGGAACACGTCGATTCAGGTCATCGAGATCATTCCTCCCTGGATACAAACCGAGTTGCAGGGGGAGCGCGGGATGAACCCGAAGGCAATGCCGCTCCAGGACTACATCGCCGAAACGATGGTCATTCTGAACGATTCACCGGAGTCCACAGAGATCGTTTCGGAGCGCTCGAAACAGATGCGTTTCGCAGAGCGCGGCGATTACGATGCCTTCTTCGGCCGATACAACGAAGGTTGGCTCGCCTCGCAAGAGCGCTCATCAGCCTGAGCAGCAATCTTGAAGAGGCGAGATGTCGAGAATCAGTTCAGAACCGCAGCGGTCCGCAAGGGAGAAAAGAATATGAAAGCAGCTATCGTGACAGCAGTCGGCAACGCGCCCGTATTCGGAGAGTTCAACGAGCCGGGGGCGACCCCGGGAGCGGAACTCATCACCGTCAGCGCCTCGGCTCTGAGCCAGTTCAGCAAATCACGTTCTTCGGGCACCCACTACAGCTCCGAAGCCGTATTCCCAGCCGTCGCCGGCGCCGATGGGGTCGGACGCACAGCGGACGGCCGGCGCGTCTACTTCGTTCTTCCTGAGGCGCCGTATGGCGCGCTCGCTGAGAAGTGTCTCGTCCGGGCAAACCAGTGCGTGGAGGTTCCGGATGGCCTGGACGACGTGACCGCTTCCGCCATGGCCAATCCAGGTATGTCTGCCTGGGCTGCGTTAATAGACCGTGCGGCCCTGAAGCCCGGCGAAACCGTGCTCGTGAATGGCGCAACGGGCAGCGCTGGTCGCCTTGCCGTTCAACTGGCTAAATATCTCGGCGCCAACAAGATCATTGCCACCGGCCGCAATGAGAGTGAGCTTCAGGAACTGCTGTCATTGGGGGCGGATGCAGTCATTCCGTTTACGCTGGGCGCCATGCATCCCTCCGCCGAGAAGAACTATGAGCAGGCCCTGAAAGAGGGATTCGCTCAGGGGGTCAACGTCGTTGTCGATTACCTGTGGGGCGAGAGTGCAAAGACAATCATCGTCGCTATCGCCAAGACGGTGGAAGATGCTACTCCGGTGCGCTTCGTGCATGTGGGCGGAGCGAGCGGAGAGGAAGCGATCGCGCTCCCCGGCGCTGCTCTGCGCTCCTCGGCGATTCAGTTGATGGGCAGTGGCGTGAAGAGTGTTCCGCTCCCGAAGCTGCTCGGCGCGATCAAGAGCGTCCTTGAGGTTGCTGGACCCGCGAAACTCCAAATCGCCACACAGACCATGCCCCTCTCCGCGATCGAACAAGCCTGGAAGGCGCCTGGCAAACCCCGCATCGTCGTCACAATCCAGTAGGTCTCCGCAATAGACCCTCATCCAACCTGCACATGATTCTCGGTTGACGACAACAGGCCAAAGCACGCTTTCAACTTCGGCTCATCCCGTTCTTGCAGGTTCCGGGCGGCTGATTGGCTACTTGGAAATTACTCATCTGCAAACAACATCGAGGCGGCTGAAACTCTTTACGCCTCCCTAGCTGGTTTCTCTGCGAACAGCTCTCAGAGCTCGTGCCGCTCGAGCCATGTCCGTTCGGAGCGCGAATCTTCCCTTGCGGCGTCTACGCCACTCTTAGGTGCGATCCACGCCGCACTTCCGCGCCGGGAACTTCCTCATTGCGCATGACCGCGGCCTTGATGGCGTCGGTGTCGGGTTTGGTGTCCTGGACGCAGGCCTCGAGAGCTGCAACCAGTCCCTCCGGAAGATGCGAGACGACTGTCTCCCACAGGACACCGTCAACCCGTGCTTCAATCTTTCGATAGCTGATGGGAAGCAGGAGCTCGTCAGTGATCTTCACCGAGTCCTGCGAATTCTTCTGAATTCGCAGGGTAAATTGCTGGCCCTCGACCTTCCTCAGATCTCTGCTCATCAGGTAAAAGAGCGCCATCAATTTCGTGCGCTCAACCTTGCTCGCGGCAGAACGCGCGCGGTCCGCCAAGCGGCTGGCCTCGCCGCGGCAATACGTCTCGCGGGCTTCCATCATCCGGACAAAACGGCCGATCCGGTCGACCTTCTCTCCGTGCGCCTTGCAAAATTCGTGAAAGCGCGCGACCAGATCCTCGGACACCGGCTCGCCGTTTTCGCTCTGCTCCTGAATCTCGTCAAGAAGCGTGTCGAGTTCCGCGTCAATTTCGAAAAGTGAGTTCGATTCGACAATCGAGTTCATAGAAATCCTCCTTCCCAGACAGTTGCTCCCTCGTCAATGACCGTGAGGACCGATTGATCTCCGAGCGTGAGAGTTGCGAATTGCTCCTACGGACAGCCGCGCTATCGTCATGCGGCGAGTTCACCCATTTCCTTGAGTTTTCGGTAGAACGTCGTCTTGCCGATTCCGAGCAGTTGCGCAGCCATCATCGGTTTGTGATTGGACCTCTCGTAAGCCGCCACGACCATGGCTCGTTCAATCTCTGCCATCGTCGGAAAGGCCTCCGCCTCCTGGACCTGTCCTAAGACAACCGAAACCGTCTGGCCGGAACCCGGTTCGATCGCTCGCTCGGTTGCGGCGACGATCCGGTTGCATGCCCTTGAGAGGCTATAAAGGCACTCCGCGTCCTGCTGTACGACAATTTTCTCTACAACGCGTTACGACCTTCACCATCACTTCAAGCAGTGCCCTGCCACAGCGCCGGCAGTTGGCTCGATCGTTCCATTGCGCAAGATAGCAACTCAGGCAGCGAATCTTCTCCCGTTCTGCGCTCATACTGTCACCTCTGATTTATGAATTGACCCGGCTTCTGGGATCTGCGGAGGGGCACAAGTTGCGCGACGTTCCGCAGAGGATGGCAGGAAGCGGCACGATAGAGTGCCGCTTCCTAACTGTCCCTTTAGGCAGCCTTGGGCAGAACCTCGCCGGCGATCTTCATCAACTCCAGCTTGCGTTCCGCGTCTTCTGTGCTTCCGGCGATCCACGAGATGGCATTCGACAGGCGCCAGGTGGTGTTGCCGGCGGGCAGGTTGTAGGTGTCCGGCGAGTTGTACGCCTCGATTACCGCATCCGACTCCGACTTGAGCAGTGCTTTCCTCAGCATGTCTCGCGCGGAGGGCGCATCGACCGTCTGCTCATTCGCGTGACGGATCGACTCCATCCGCCGGCGCAAGGAATCGGCATTCAACTGAGCGCCGACCACATCTCTCAGGGCGCTCACCGTCGTCTCGGCATCGAGCTCGTAGGTGCGCTGCGAGTACAGCATGGAATCATCGAGCCGCTTGCCCAGATGCACCTGCCGCATCTCTTCCTGGGTAATGGCCAGATTGGAGCACCAGATGCGCAGGAGATAGGCCCGGACGGAGAGAGCCCCGTTTCCAAAGTCCGAGTTTTCGAGGCTCAGACCATAGGCGACCATCTCGCCCGGAATGGGTTCGTAGACTTCCGGCATGATCGCCTGCAGGGCGACCTTGGTGTCGGTGACGTAGCCGTCATACGGCAGCGCGCCTTTCTGCCGCACGGCCGTAGCGAAGGCCTCGATGATCGGCCGTGAGTCGAGCCGCCGGTAACGGTCGGAGAGAAACCCGCGCACTTCGCCGTGGACCGAGCGCAGGAGATAGCGGCTTTTGCCGAAGCGGTTGGCGAAGATGGTCTTCAGGTTGTGGGCCAGCAGCTCCCGAGCCCAAGGCTCGCTGCTCTGCTGCAGGCCATCGATGAACTTCAGCGGCAGGTCCGTGGTCTGGGCCATCTGCTGGATGGAGTGGCGATGCAGACGCTGGCGGATGGTAGCGACCTGAGGATCGGGATAGTCGATCAGCACGGCATTCGCCTCTGGGTCGGGCTCAAAGTTCAGTTCGCCGCCTCGTGCGAGACGGTCGCTCGGTTGGTGATTCATAACGTGGTCCACCACTTCGCTCGCCTTGGTTCGTCCCTGGACGATCAGTTGTTCGAGCTTATGGGTGGCCGCAGTCTTCGACTCCATGGTGAGAAGCATGAAGGACTCTCCTTTTGAGTGGCGGCTGGTTTGTGGGTGGTGACATGAGGCCTTGACCCGCTTGCGTCAAGCTCTCAGCCCATCGAGAAGTAGCCATAGGCACACCTCGTACCGCCGCGGAGCAGTCATGGGTGTCATGGATCACGCCGTCGATCACGGCCGTGAGGTGTCTGGAGACCTTCACGAGGAGCGTGCCCTGTGGAAGCTCTGCCGCGCACAGGTGGACCTGGCACCCTGACCCAATGGACATCGTGGAGGTCCATCTCCATCCAAGCGATTGCATGTAGCGGTGATAGCTGTAGCGGAACACGCCCGTCCGGCTATTCGACCGCTTCCTTTTGCGCTTCCCCATGCGCTCCGATCGTGCGATTTCATTGAGCGCGTCATAAACCTCTTGGTATGGCCTTCCTGTCACGATCGCGATGGAACGAGTCACGCAGTCTCCCGTTCTCCCCTTGTATCCAGCGGCCAAACGGCCTCCGTCATGGAATACGAACCCCATGTCCGAGCACCTCCTGAAAGGGAGTTGGAATCGAAACCTTCGCGCCTGCGGACACCTCATCCTTCTATCCGCCACATCGCCAAGACAGCTCCTGACGTGACCGGAGAGGATGGGCTACCATGATTGCGAGAGATGAGCGAGCGCAAAATAATCCACGCCGACATGGACGCGTTCTACGCCTCGGTCGAGCAGCGAGACGATCCGAAGTTGCGAGGTAAGCCGGTCGTAGTTGCCTGGCGGGGAAAGCGCTCTGTCGTGTGCGCCGCCTCGTATGAAGCGAGGAAGTTTGGGGTGCGATCCGCGATGGCGGCAACGCACGCCGAGCGCCTCTGTCCAGACGCGATCTTTGTGCCCCCGGACTTTGTTCGCTACAAGGCGGTCTCCCGCGCCGTGCGCGAGATCTTTCTTCGGCACACCGACCTGATCGAACCGTTGTCGCTCGACGAGGCGTATCTCGATGTCACCGAAAACAAGACTGGGCTTCCGACCGCGACGAAGATCGCGCGCGCCATCCGGCAACAGATATTTGAGGAGCTGAACCTAACTGCATCTGCGGGCGTCGCGCCCAACAAGTTCCTGGCCAAGATTGCATCGGACTGGCGAAAGCCTAATGGCCTGTTTGTCATTCAACCCGGAGAAGTGGAGAGCTTTCTTACGCCGCTGCCCGTCGGCCGCATCCCGGGCGTGGGCAGGGTCATGGAAAAGAAGCTGGATGGAGTTGGGATACGCACGGTGGGCGATCTCCGGAACTGGGATAGCGAGAAGCTCGTAGCTCTCTTCGGAAGATACGGAACACGGCTCTATGGCTTGGCGAGAGGAATCGACGAAACCCTCGTCGTTCCCAACCGGCCGACCAAATCAATCTCTGCCGAAGATACCTTTGAGCAGGATGTCTTGTTAGCGGAAACGGAGCCCACAATACGGCGCCTCGCCGAGAAGACGTGGGCCGCATCGCAGAAAGAGCCGCGCGTCGCCCGAACGGTCGTTCTGAAGCTAAAGACTGCGGATTTCAACGTCGTCACCAGGAGCCACACGCCGAACTCTCCGCCAGCCTCCTGTGACGAACTGACGCGCATCGCCTTATCCCTGCTCCAAAAGGTAAATCTAGGCCTGAAGCGGAAGTTTCGCTTAGCAGGAGTGGGCCTCAGTAACTTCAGAGGCCCCCACGAGGAGGCCGAACGCCCGGCTTTGTTCGAGTAAGAGAGCAGCCACTCACGAGCGACTATTGAGATTCGAAATGGCCGTTCGCGCAAGAGAGCCGCAGGATTGCGCGAGAGGATGGGATGAGCCATCGCAAAGGCAGACGACATTCTTCAGTCCTCGAAGCAGTTCCCTGCACTCAATCCCCTAGAGCCGGATATTCTCGACGAGAGCAAGATCCTCTCGAGCCTCGGCAAGGAGCTTTCGCGCACGCGAAGGGACGTGACCGCCTCCGCCATGGCCAATCCAGGCATGTCGGTCTGGGCTGCGCTCATAGAGCGTGCGGCCTTGAAGCCCGGCGAAACCGTCCTCGTGAACGGCGCAACAGGCAGCGCTGGCCGCCTTGCCGTCCAACTAGCTAAATACCTCGGTGCGGGCAAGGTCATCGCCACCGGCCGCAATGAGAGTGAGCTTCAGGAACTGCTGTCATTGGGGGCGGATGCAGTCATTCCGTTTACGCTGGGCGCCATGCATCCCTCCGCCGAGAAGAACTATGAGCAGGCCCTGAGAGAGGTGTTCGCTCACGGGGTCAACGTCGTGGTCGATTACCTGTGGGGCGAGAGTGCCAGGACGGTCATCATCGCTATCGCCAAGACGGTGGAAGATGCTACTCCGGTGCGCTTCGTGCATGTCGGCGGAGCGAGCGGCGAGGAAGAGATCGCGCTCCCCGGCGCTGCCCTGCGCTCCTCGGCGATTCAGTTGATGGGCAGCGGTGTGAAGAGTGTGCCGCTCCCGAAGCTGCTCGGCGCGATCAAGAGCGTCTTTGAGGTTGCCGGATCCGCAAAGCTCCAGATCGCGACACAGACCATGCCCCTCGCCGAGATTGAAGTGGCATGGGAAAAGCCTGGTAAACCCCGCGTCGTCGTCACCATCGAGTGGGCCTCTGCGTCAGCCACCGACGACCCCGCCAAGGGCGGGTCCCACCACGGACTTTCAGCCACGGTAGACGTACCGGATATTGCGCCTCTCGATGATCTCGTCCTTCTGATAGGTAATGGCGCGGAGGCTCTGCAACGCAGTGGCCCTGTCCGTGTATGGAGTGAGTCGCTCTACCGCTTGGATGGCATTCGTCGCCGGTGGGAGCAGTGATCACGACCAACTTATCGAGCGAGCATGGCCGGAGGGAGGCATCCTCGAGCCGACGCATCAGAATGGCTGTTATGTGGAATCTGCGGAAAGGTCAATGCCGCATTCCACGCGGGATGAGGTGCCGAATAACGAAAAGCTGCTTTCTCAGAAACGAGAGTGTCGCCGGGAGGCGAAAGCGAATTTTGCTGCTTCGATGAGGTCGCGGTAGGGACGATCATTGCTGATCGCCCCCCGCACAGATCCGCACGGGCGCTCATTAGCGCATGCGGCTCCTATCTCGGATGAGTGGCGGCGAAGCGGTCAAGGGGCCAGGGATGCATCACGCGAGGTATGGGAAGCCATTGTGCGGCCAGCTTGAGACGACGAGCCCAGGCGTACCGGTGTCTTTGACTACGGCGCTTAAGCGCTTGCCCCCAGTAGCGGAGCACGCGTTCCCGGAACAGCCCGAGGCTATCGAGATTTCCCGGCACAGCGTAGTAGTTGAAGTACCCCTGTACAACTGACCTGAGCCCCGCGCCGGTCTGAGGCACGGGATCATGCATGCGCATCCTTAGTTGCTGCTTGATCTCCTGCAGCTTCTTTCGCATGCGCTTGCGGATCGTCATGCGCCGCACGGCATAAGACCCGTTCCCATTCTTCCCGCTGATATGCGTGAAGCCTAGGAAGTCGAAGGTCTCCGGCTTGCCTTCCCCTCTTCGTTTCCGGTTCTGTTCGGCATACCGCCCGAACTCGATCCGGCGCGTCTTTTCCGGGTGCAGCTCCAGTCCGAACTTCCCCAGCCGTTCTCCCAAGCTCTTGCGAAAACGGTCTGCGTCGGTCCCCCACTGGAAGCCGGAGGACGATGTCATCCGCATAGCGGAGGACGATCACCTCGCCTCGCGCAAACTTCTTGCGCCAGACGTCCACCCAGAGATCGAACACATAGTGGAGATAGATGTTGGCAAGGAGCGGTGAGATCACCGACCCCTGCGGAGTACCTGTCTCCGTGTCCGACCATTTCCCGTCCTCCATCACCCCGGCCTTGAGCCATTTCTGGATCAGGCGCAGGATGCGTCGGTCAGCAACGCGATGCTCGACGAACTTGATCATCCACGCTTTGTCGAGGTTATCGAAGAAGCCTTGGATGTCGGCATCAAGTACGTAGTTCACCTTCTTTTTCACGAGCGCATAAGACAACGCATCCAGCGCCTTATGCTGGCTGCGTCCCGGACGAAATCCATACGAGAAGCCGAGGAAGTCCTCCTCATAGATATGGTTGAGGATGGTGACCACTGCGTGCTGGACGATCTTGTCCTCCAGTGCAGCGATCCCGAGCGGACGCTTCCGTCCGTCGCCTTTCTCGATGTAAACCCTTCTCGATGGAAGTGCCCGATACGCACCTCGATGCACCCGACTGTGCAGATCGGCAAGCCGACCCTCCAGTCCGGCTTCATACTCCTGCCACGTCATCCCATCTACGCCGGGTGCAGCCTTGCGTTTCAGAGAACCGAGGCTGCTCCTTAGCAGATCGATGGTGACATGGTGGAGCAGGGCGGTGAACTTCATCTCCTTGTGTTCCCTTGCTGCTTTCCGCACACCCGCCAGCCCCTGTGACACGCATGCCCCGCTCTGTGTCGGGCGCGTGCTGGACTGATGGATGTTCTCCTTGATCAGCGGCCTTCCCTCCTCACTCTCCGCCATCGACTGCTCGATTTTGTTCGAATGATTCATAGGTAATACGCCGCTGTCCGACTCCTCGGGGACGTTCATGCGGGTATTGTGGCCTAAGCCTTCACCCGCCGTCCTGCTGCTGGTTGGCAACAGGCGTCTCCGAGGTCTCCCGGTTCTCGTGCATGAAGCTTCCAGGCGTGTCTGGGGTCTACGACTACGCAGGACCGGACAGGAACTTGCGATATCGCTCCCGCCCGTGTTGCCTTCCGCCAATGCAAAAGCGTCAGCGTCCTGATTGCATCTTTTCGGAGCTCAATACCCAGCCCACCTGTACCCCTGTTTACGCTTCGTCGAACACCTCGCGGTGGGCAACGCAAAACTCAGGGCCGAGCGGTTCGCTACTCCTTTCTCGTAGGACTCTTTCATTCCCTGCTTCATGCCGGTTTATCCCGGCGCACCGCATTGGCGATTTTTCACTCGTGGACACCTAATAGCCGCGTCTCGGATTCTCGGAAGGAATGGGCGGTGCAGCCCTCCGCTCAATAGTGAGAATATATTCTTGACATGAGACACAAATCTCATTAAGCTACTCTCATCTTATTTCCGAAAGGACTCCTCAATGAGCCTGACACGCAGTGAAATGGACCGCGCCGTGGATGAGCACTTCAAGTATGAAGCGGAAGACGATATCGAGGGCGTCCTGTCGACGCTCGCCACGGACGCCACGCACGACATTGTCGGCTGGCCTGCCGGCCCAACGCAGGGACGCGAAAACGCGCGTCCCTTTTACGCAGCGCTGTTTGCCGATCTCACGGAGAGTGGTACCACGACGGTAAAGCGGCTATATGGCGAGGACTTTGTCGTGGACGAATCCATCGTTGAGTTCAAGGCGGTCGGGCGTCCCTATGGGCTGGAGGGAAAGGGCCGTACTGTGCGCACGCGTCTGCTGCACGTTATAGAGTTCGCAACCGACGGCATGATCCAACGTGAAAATGCGTGGATCGACATGGCTGCGATGATGCAGCAGCTTCCCCCGGGAGAGTAACGCATGGCAACAAGAGAGCGGAGTGACCAGAAGCTGAGGACCCGGCAGGACCTCCTTGAGACGGCGGCGCGTCTGATGAGGCAGGGAAAAGTCCCCAAGCTGGCGGAGGTGGCAAAGGAGGCGATGATCTCCCGCGCCACCGCCTACCGCTACTTCTCCAGCGATGAAGCGCTGCTCACGGAGGCTCCGCTGCACAGCCGCGTTCCTACAGCCACGCAGCTCTTTTCCCGCGAGACGTCGCTTGATCCTGAGGAGAGGCTGCTGAAGGCAAACGCCGCCTTGCAGGACTTCATCTGGGAGAATCAAACGCAGTTGCGAGTTAATTTGGCCAGTGTACTGGGCCAGGTGGCAAAGACGAGCAAAGGCTCGCACGAGATATCCCGCCAAAATCGCAGGACGGAATTTATTCAGGCAGCCCTTGCTCCGGCGCGGGATCGCCTGGACAACGGGACGTACGGCAAGCTGTGCGCTGCGCTCGCGCTGGTGTTCGGCACGGAGTCCATGCTCGTCTTTCGCGACGTGCTGCACATCGAGGAGGCCAAGGCACGAGAGGTGGAGGAGTGGGTGATACGCGTATTGACGCAGGGCGCCCTCGTTGAATCCCGTGTCAAGGGCGGCAAACCTCTCCGTTCCATCTCCCAACGTGACACAAAGAAGAGGAGGGCGGGGTAAGCCGTCCCTGCGTTGGTCCAGGCGCGGATTCGCACTCCGCGCCTGGACCAACGCCCGGTCTGCTCGGCCGCAACCGGCCGACCACCTTGCCGTGCCGGCTCTGCTCCTTCGACAATTTCGGAACGCTACGTCGGCTATTGTTTAGCGATTCGCTGGCAACTATGGATGCTCTCTGTTGCTAACAGGGCAATGCGCTCATTGATCCGGCTTGAAAGCAAGTGTCGTTGACCGCCACAGCCAACGGGATGAGGCCGCTCTAGGCCGCCTCATCCAACTCTTCGTCCTCATCCGTCCGCTCGTCTTCTGCGGCTTCGGCTAGAATCTCGTCTTCCTCATCTGCATCGGACACAGGTGTGGGAGCAGGAGTTTGTGGCGTCGGCTCGCCAAAGAGGCTAGCGGTCTTCGGTGGTTCGGGCTTCGGCTCCTGGGCTGGCTTGGTGGGCAAGGCGGTTGGCGTCACGCCTGCTTTCGGCAGTTCCTTGTTCGCCGTGGTCTTCGCCTTCGCTCGCGCTTCGGCCTGGGCTGTCTTCGCAGCCGCGTCCATCTCTTCTTTCGCGCGATTCAGGGTGTTCTTCAGCTGCAGATGCGAGGATACGAAGTCAACGATGGTCGATGGCAGATCTCGATCGAGATCCTCCGCTGTTCCGGTGACCGTGAGCGGCGTCATGAGCGCGCTGTTTTCTCCGTCCTTGAGCTTTTGCGGAACGACGTTGACGCGAATCTGATCTTCTTCAAGATGGGTGACGGTCAGCAAAACGGCGCGCTGCCGGAGGAAGGGAGCGAGTTCTTTGAACATCGGTATATCTCCTTGTGAGGGATTTCATTTCGGGCGCGCTCCTTTCCTTCTGGGCTTCTTGAGTTCCGGAGCGTCCCAGTGCAGAGTTCGGCGTCGACCAAATACCAGGCTTTCGTTGTAGGCCACGGGATCGTAGTCCCGCTGCCATAAAAGACGGTACAGGTTATCGACCGCCGCTTTCATGATGACCTTCATCTCGTCGTCGGAGATATGCGAGATTTCGGACCTGCCACTGCAAACGGCGCAGGGCCTCCCCGCATGCAAGTCTTCGATAGAGCCGTTGCGAAAAGCCAATACCACCAGCGCCTTTGCTTCAGCGGCGAGATCGGGATCGAGTTTCATCGTCATGGACAGTCTCCGGTACGTTCCAACCATACCGCGACTGTAACAACGGAGCATCAGATTTCTCAAAGCCGCGCTGCGATTTTCTCGAACGTCTCCGCGTCTTCGACCAAAGGTTTGGGTCGACGGGAAGAGCGCTCATCTGGCCTGTCTTCGCGTTGAAGAAAGCACCGTGATGCGTCAGCTTGCCATAGTGAAAGAGCTGCGCCAGCATCGCGAGCGCGCTCGCCGCGAGCGTCTGATTGATGAACGGCTCTTGCCGCTCAAGCGCTTCGATCGCGGAGCAACTAGGCAATGGATCTTCCCCAGCCTCGGTATCGACGACCTCCGGATACAGCTCGCTGACGGTGCGCAGCCGTCCTGCCTTCCTGCGATTGCGCGCATTCAAAGGCTGCCCCAGAACATACTGCCCGCTGGCAGCGTTATTGCCGAGATCGAGCCAGTAGCAGGTAGAACTCAAGGCCCTGACGAAGGAGCCCTCGATGGCCTTTCGAGCCGCGCGCGTGTCGACGCACCCGATGAGAACGTCTGGTCGCCAGTCAAAATGCCGATTCAGGAAGCGCGCATCGAAATGGCTCGGCATCGCCGTCCAGTGCGTGCCCCAGAAAAGATTGATGCGGTTGATCAAAACCGTCGCTTTGTTTTGGCCGATGTCGGAGGCTGAGAACGGCTGCCGGACACAGTTCGTCTCCGACACGGTATCCGCGTCTATCATCACGACCTCCAGCCCGTGAGCATGGCCCCATACCCGCATCGCCTGGTCGAGATAGGGCAGGCCCATGACGACGGCGCTTCCTGTCCCGCCTGCGCCGACAACGAGAACACGCACCGGATGACGGCTGACGAAATCTGCAGGCAACGTATGCTCGATCCGCATGCTAACTCCTCTCGCCACGCACGAACTGCGCAAGGGTCTGGGGCAGAACGATCAGGGTCTCGCCGGGAAACGGTTTTCGTTTGTCTGCAAGTTCGCTCCATAACCCCTCGAAGCCTCCGCGATGCCGCGTCAGGCGGCCTACATTTGCGTGGGTAAAGGCGCTCTCGTAGAAGCCGCTCTCCCATTTGGAGATGGTCGCCACCGCCGCGCCGTCCGGACGGCGCATCGATCCGGTACAAACGCGGCCATCGTCGGACAAGTTCCAGAACGGTGCAACAGCCAGCTTCGTCTTCGCATCCGGCCGCTTGTTTTCGCTGAGAGCCCGAAGGTTGAGGTTGCCTCTCGACACGCGCCACACCAGTGGGGGCTGCGGAAAGGTTCTCCCGTTGAGATGGGCGGCCTTGTCTTCCGAGTTCTCGTAGAACATCTGCCTGCGCTGGGCTGGCGTCCACCACGCAATCATCTGATCGTCCTTGGCGAGGATGTTTTCCGGCAGGACCTCGGCTGTAGAGCTTCCGCTCAAGGAGCGTACCAGCGACTCGATGAAGGCGACGGTGAGGGGCTGCGCAGGGCCGAGCGTCGGCGGACCTTTTTCGGCGGCTGCAATCTGATGCCGGGTGACAAAGCTCGTTTGCCGGTCGCTGTAGACAAGCAGCGCCTCACGCAGCTCGAAGCGATGGTTCTGTCCGATCGAGACGTGTATCTGCATCGCGTTTCCCTCCTTCCGCCAACTCCTCGACCAGTTGAAAGAGCTCCTGGTTGAGGGCGATAAAGCGACCGACAATCCGCAGCGCGTGCCGTACCTCCTCGGGCCGTTGAGGGCAGAAGACGACGGCGACGGCCGGCTCAGAGCTTCCCTCCAGCATGTATTGGCTCTCTTCATCGAAGCACGCGACAATCGCGTCCTGGTCCTTGAACGCTACGAGCAAAGAAGGCAGCGGCGGGCTGTCGTAGTTGCCCTCTTCGATAACATTGCGGGACTGGGGCAGGCGTAAACGGGAGAGCTGCTGGATCCTTCGCAGATGCTCGATCCATGAGCTGTGTTTGCCATTCCTATATCGGGAGAGAAGACGGCGTGCGCCTTCGCCCTGCCGTTTGTGCGTATCGTCCAAGCACTTTTGAACGCACTCAGGAAGAGCCTTCCCGATCTCCGGGAACTCGTATTGCCCGCGGTTCTCTTCCTCGTCGTCCTCCGCATACTCCCGCATCCGTTCTTCGTACTGCATGGCGTCGTCGTGGTTGTAGATCCGCATGACGCGATAGAGCGCATAGGTCAGCGCCCAGTAGAACGCCGCTCCCAATCCTTCCGCCTCTTGTTCGAGAGCTTCGAGCGCGGGACCGATCTTGAGATAGCCGGCGCTGCCGCACTCGATGGTGACGAGCAGGTTCCCGCTCTCGAGCGGCTTGTCGTACCCTTCCACCTCGGTCACATCGCTCACCTGCAGGTGATACTCGACGTTGCGCCGCAGAAGGTTCCAGCGGTCCTCACCGATCGCACCCATGATGGCGTGTTCCGCGAAGGTCTTGGCATTCTCGCTACATTTCTTCCAGGTCTCCGGCGTCCCGAATCCTTCCCGCACCAGAGCCGAACACAGATCGTAGACCAGCTCGGCATGGAGTTCATGGGTGTATTCGGTCACGATGCCGTCGAGCGAGGGCATCGCCTGAGCAAATGCAGGAGCCAGCGTGGCTACCCCAGCGGTGGCAGCAACTCCGTTGGCGCCGAAAGCGATGAGTTGCCGTTCCCCGAGTACCGGTCGATAGCCTCGGACACGATGCGGGCGATTGCGATCGATTCTTTGCATTGAAGGTGCCTCACCAGTAGCTGATTGGCCTCCGTGGGTGGCTCGGCCGCTTTCGCGGAGAACAAGGCGATCAACTCGTCCGGCGTCCGGATGCGCGCACGCATCGCTCAGCCTTTCGTGCCGATGGCCCGGCTGAAGTTGTAACGCAGCACAGAGCCGGTATCTTCGGGTCCGGAGACCGTCGCCGTTGCGATCTCGGGATAGGCCGGAGTCAGCAGGTCACGGACCTGGTCCACGGTCAGCTCCGGGCCAGGGTCGGGAATACGGATGCCGTTGTAATGAAACTCTCGCAGAAGCACTTCGGTCTTGAGACTGCTCATCGCTACTCTCCTTCTTGGACATCGTTGGGGTGGGGTCTGGAGTCGCGCAGACGATTCCAGTAGTGGTCGGCGGTCGCTTGGCCCATGCTGCGGCGCAGCAGCTCCAGTGTCTCCGCCTCTGGTAACAAATAAGCAAGAAACTCTGTGTCATCGCGCAGGGCGCGGGCCGCACGATGATTGCCGTCGATCAACGGCCGTCCGCAGCCGCTCGGAAGCGTCACCATGATCCCCGGTCCAAGGTTGAAGGGGAGATGGTCGATGTGCTCCTGGTCGATGTGGACGTGATCGAGCCAGCGTGCCAGCCCGGGGTCATCCAGACGGTGCAGCATGGAATCTCGGCAGAGCTTCCGCGCAATCTGCAGGTTGAATCGCAGGGACCGCAGCTCGAAATACTCGTCTCCGGGAATGTTCTCGGCTCCGATGACCGGACAGCGAGAACAACGATTGTGATGGCGGAAGCCTAGATCGGCCATGGGACACCTCTTCGAGACGCGTGGAGAAGACACGAAAATGCCCGGCTTTCGGCCGGGCATTTGGAGGGCTTTGGATGAGATTCACGAAGGTGACTGCGAAAAACTCACAACGTCGGCAGCAGGCATCGCAGGGCATCGAGCGATGCCGCCGTCACAACTGTGAGATCGTTCGAGCAACCTTCACTATCGGCCGAGTCCACCAGGCCTTGAATCCTCTGTTTCAGGTCGGGGTCCGCGTAATGGTCGGGAGACCAGCTTGGGCCGGCATTGACGATCAGATCATCGACAGCTTCGAGTTGGTTCTCCTTGACGAAGATCCATCCCCGGTCGTCGGGTTCGTCATCGCCCCAGGAAATCTCACCATTGAGAACGTAGCCGGACGGTTTGAAGAAATGCTCAATCAAGTGCAGGAGGCAGAGCCTGAGTCCGTGGCGGCTCTCGCCTTCCTCGGGAACGATCAGCGCTCTGTCCTCCGAGATGCTGAACAGGCCCCCATACGCGGGCAAATCCGATTCGGGGCTTGCGGCAATGGCTGCAAAGATCGCGCGCGTCTCGTCTGTCTCTTCCTGATTCGACACCGCGAGCACGATTGCTGCATGATCTTCCGAAAGAGGCGGAGTGATGCTGATCTCGCCGTTGTAATAAACGGAGTAACCCATACTTGCTCCTTCTAGTGAATGGCTAAAAGAGACTTGCTTGAACCGGGACGGCCTCAGGAGGCTGGTCGGAATCTCCGATCCCCAGACGTGTGGTCGGCAACCTGAAAGTACACCTCGCCCCGCTACGGGTTCACTTTTCGCAGCATGGGATTATGCGGAGCAAGTTAGGCCATAGACGTATCTCGGAGCGGCCTTCACGTTGGCCATCCGAATACTTACGCCCCCGCATAATAGTCGATGTCTTCGCCCTCCTGGAGACGCCCCAGAATCTCGGCTTCTTCCCCATGGAGTTCGAGAGCAAACCAGAGTGAGAACGATCTTTCCCACGATCTCATCGGCGGCCTCCTGCACAGGTCTTATACGCAACCGAAAGACTGGCAGGATTGCAGGCCCGCTTCCGAAGCGGCATGAGACG
>JBEKGF010000011.1:0-119433 GCA_050012935.1 Edaphobacter sp.
CTCATCCTCTTCGGCCGCGACGCCGGCCTCCGCGGCAACATGACCCTCTCCGCCAACGCCCAGGGAACCGTCAGCAACAGCGCCATCCAGGCCCACCTTCAACTCGTCGGAGCCCGCCGCGCAGACTTCGTCCCCGCCCAGCCGCTCGACATCGACCTCCAATGCCTCGGCGCCGCCACCGGCGACTTCCACAGCTTCCAGGACATTCACTGCAGTTGGCCGCCCACAGGCTCCTCCGACCCGCCCATGCTCGCCATCTCGGGCGCTCTTCCTGACATCCGCGCTCCCCGTTCGGTCGCCGTCGAGATCGGAACCCCAGGCCTTCCCGCAGCCACTCTGCTCGACTGGCTGCACATAGCAAGCTCCCGCGTTCCCGCAGACATCGCCGCCTCAGGCACTCTCACTGGTTCACTCGCCTATCGCCCAGACTCGGCAAACTCGATACCCTGGCAAGGCGGGATGCAGATCACCAACGCCGGTCTCATCAATCCCCGCTCCGGCCCCCGCTCCAGTACAGATTCCCTCATTACCGGCGACGTCTCCCTCCAATCAGTCACTCCACCGATCCCCGATCCCCACCACAAAAATCGCCGCGCACCCACATCCCCACCGCCACCCGGATTCCAGTTAGCCCCAACCTCTCTAGCGCTAGGCGGCAAAGACCCCGCCATCCTCGACGGCCACTTCGACGCCACCGGCTACACTCTCCACCTGACCGGCATGGCCTCGCTCGCACGCCTCCACGCCCTGGCAACAGCCCTGCCACAACTAGGCGACGGCCTCGGCGAAGTCCTACCCACCAACCGCGCCGCCGGCCCCTTCCGCATCGACCTCACCGCCACCCGCACCTGGGGCGGGCCCCAAACCTGGGTTGACAACACCACCCACCCCGCACCACCCCACCCCCGCCGCCCTATCCACTCCTCACTGGCGCACTAACAACCAGCTAAGAACCACGATTTTGCACCTAACCACCACGCTACGACCACGATTGCGCAACCACGATTTCCCTGGCGATCATCACCCTTCGCCGGCAGCACAACATTTTTCTTCCCAGTCATACCAACTGCTGAGAAAGTAGTTTTTGCTGCCCTGAGCACCGTCGAAGGGCCGGTGCGAAGACTGAAGGGGCGAAAGCGATTGATTTAATTGCTTTTGTCTTTGCCTTAAAGTTTTTTTCTTCATTTCAGCCCAAAAATCGCATGTCAAGCCCCAAAACCACCTAACCCATTACTCTTCATCAACATCCGCGTGGCGTATTAGTTCTATCCCAACCGATATACTAGATACATAGAACAAAAAACAAAAGACAAAGCCCCGGACACCCGGGGCTAATGCTTTGAAAACAAGTATTTTGTGCACAAAATACTTGTTTTCAATATTTTACAGACACCACCAGCCCGTAAACATAGGAAAACAGATATTTTCCATCCAGAATACCCTTGAAGGGAGGGGGAGGGGGGCTACAAATTAAATAACTCTCGCAACCGCTTCGTCTGCGCGCGGCTAACCGGAATCTCGGTCTTCTGCGCATCATCCATCCGAAGCTGATAACTGGACTTAAACCAGGGAACAACCTCCCGAATGTGCTGAATATTCACCACAAACGACCGGTGAGCCCGCCAGAACATCTCCGGATCGAGCTGATCCATCAGCTCCTCGAGCGTCCTGCAATTTGAATGTCCTTCTATCGTGCGCGTCACAACGCTGATCGTGCCCTCTTCAATCGACGCAAAACAAATCTCCCGCTGATCCACGAGCAGGAGCCGGTTTTGGGCCCGCACAACCACCTTGCCCGAATTAGCTTTTGACGGCTGCGCCTGCTCTTCAACAAGCCGCAGCAAAGCATCCAGCTTGGCCTCACTTGCGGATTCGACAGGAGCAACAAGCCGCGCTTGCGCCTTCTCAATCGTCTGCATCACTCGCTTCCGATCGAACGGCTTCAGCAGATAATCGATCGCATTCACCTCAAACGCGCGCACCGCATACTGATTGAACGCCGTAGCAAAGACCACCTGGGGCATCGCAACCTTGCGATCCAGCAGCTTCTTCAGAACACCAAAGCCGTCCAACCCAGGCATCTGGACATCCAGAAACACCAGGTCAGGTTTATGCGTCCGGATCAGCTCTACTGCCTCGATTCCGTTGGTTCCCTGCGCCAGGACGTCTACACCGCCCGCTCGCTCCAGCAGATATTGCAACTCCTGCCGGGCCAACGGTTCGTCATCGATGATGAGTGCAGTCAGTGACACAACTAGTCACTATATACGCGCAGACGCGCCGGGGCATTGTCCTCGGCCAGGTCATGTCCACACTGCGTGCAGTACACATCCGTAATCTGGACCCCACGGAAACACCGTCCACAGACCGGAGCCAGTTGGAACTGGCACTGCGGACAGAAGTGCACACTCGATGTAAGCTCCGTACTGCAATGCGGACAAGGAGTCATTATCGGTTGCCGCAGGAGGAAGTACACGACAGCCCCAATTCCCCCCGGCATCACCACCACGATCAGCATCCACAACCCAGCCGGCATCCTGCGCCGCCGCACATCGCGGCTAACATACCCAACCAGCAATACATAGCTGGCAAACGCCGTCCCCCACGAATAACCCATCAGCAGGCGCATGGGCAACAGCTCAGCCCTATGGTGAGGAAGGACCCCATGGAACAGGTACTGAACAGCGCCGAACACGATGATCGCCAGCACTACGGACCAGGTCGGGATCATGCTGAGCGTATCCTCACCGACTGCTGGGGTATCCACTGATTGATCCGATCTCTGATTCATAAATCTGATCATTGGGCAGCCTCACGCTTACGGGCACGATGAAACAATACCACTGCCAGCAAGGCCAGCGAAACCGGAAGAAACCAGAGACACAACACCAGGAACTGATTGCTCGCATCCGGTACGCCGCCGGGAGTCGCATCGTACGCCTCCAACGCGCTCCACACTCCAGTACAGAGGATGACAAGGAGGGACGAGCAGATGGCCAATGGAATCCACAGACTGCGAACCCGGCTACGCCGCGCCGCCATCGTCTTCGCGCGTTCTCGCACCACCCGGTGCGTACGATTGACCACAGACGCTCGCGCAGGTGTCACTGCAACGCGCGCAAACGACGGGGAATCCTCTGAAATTGGCTTATCGAAGGCGTCGCTCATCATGCACCCGCCTCCGCAATATATCGTGCCCCACGAAGCTGCTCCATCTGTGGCTTCAACGCCGCCAATCCGCGGTAGAGCCTGGACTTTACCGTCGACAGGGGAGCCTTGGTTACCGCAGCAATCTCCTCCAACGAGAGCTCCTCATAAAAGCGAAGAACAAGTACCTCTCTGTAGGTCGGTTCCAACTTCAGCAACACTTCGCCTACCTCCGCGCTATCCTCGCGGGACTGAAACTGTTCTAGCGGGGAGGGGCCTGCCATGGCAATTTCAAAGGGACGCTCATCCTCCCCTCGCTCACTCATCTCGTCAAGGCTGGCCATCGTCCGCTTTCTCGACAAGTCAATCACCAGATTGCGCGCAATTGTGAAGAGCCAGGTATCGAACCGCGCCTTGCCGTTGTATTGCGCGCCCCGCAGGAGAACCCGCATCCACGTTTCTTGAAAGAGATCTTCGGCAACTTCGCGCTTGCCTGTAAGAAAAAGGAGATATCGAAGGAGCCGATGTTGATACAGCTCAATCAGCTGATCCAGCAACTCGGGATTCTGCTTCTTTAATCCGTGAGCAATCGCGGCATTTTCGCTTTGGGCCTGATCAGCCAGCGTAGCGGTTAACGAAATGGAACCCGTTTGCACGTTAGTTGAGACGTTCTTTCGACCGGAGAAGACTCGCTTTCTGACCGAATGATCCATAAAAGGTGAAAGTTTTCTCCAGGAAGCGTTGAGGGCGCCTGCCAGTGGATTACCAGCTTACAAACATTCTACGGCATTAAGGTTAATTTCCTAATTAGAAAGTAAACTTGAGAGATGGAAGTTCTTTACGGCCTCCACCCTGTCGAGGAGGCCATTCGTTCGGGTTCGCGGCAGCTTGACCATGTCAGTGTGGCTCGGGAACGTCGAGACGATCGTCTGGAACAGCTGATCGACCTTTGCCGGACGGCCGGGGTTCGGGTGTCAATGGAGCCGCGGGACCAACTTACTCGGTTGGCGCGAACGGATGCCCATCAGGGCGTATTGGCAGTTGTTCGGGAGCGGAAGTTCTTGGGGATTGAGGATCTACTTGCTCCCAGCGAAGCTGGACAGCACAGGTTCTTCCTGGCTCTCGATGGGATCGAAGACCCACACAATCTAGGGGCGTTGCTGCGGACCGCCGATGGTGCCGGTGTCGATGGCGTCATTCTGCCCGAACGGCGGTCGGCGCCGGTTACTGCAACTGTCGCGAAGACCTCAGCGGGGGCTTCAGAGCACGTGCGGATTGCGCGGGTTACGAACCTGGTTCGCGCGCTCGAGAAGATGAAGCAGAAGCATGTGTGGGTTCTTGGTCTGGACGAGCGCGGGACGCCGGACTACACGGAATACGACTTCAGGAGTGATTGCGTGCTGGTGTTGGGGAGAGAAGGCGCTGGGCTCCACGATCTGGTGAAGAAGACGTGCGACCATCTGCTGCGGATTCCGATGGCGGGACAGGTCTCGTCGCTCAATGTGTCTGTTGCCGGAGCGATTGTGATGTATGAGGCGATGAGGCAACGACGTCAGGCCGCGGCTCCTCCTCCTGTGCCGAAGCCTGTGAAACAGCGTAAGGGATTAGGATCTTGAAGAAAATAGCTGTTCTGTTTGCTCGTCGCCGGTTGTGTCTGTTTTCTGTTGTTCTTGCCGTGGGTGCGATTGCGATGGCACAGACGCCGCCACCATCTCCGGATGGGACTGTGCCGCATGGGAAGGTGCTGTTCAATCGAGATCAGGACACCCCAGAGCCAAAGGTGTCAAAGCCTCCGGTCGACCGACAGATTGTGGCCGTCACCGATGTTGAGCGCGCTTCGCTTACATTCACTGCTTATGATCTGGATGTTCATCTGGCTCCCGCGCAGTCTCGCCTGGAGGTTCACGCTGGGTTTACGGTGAAGAACTCTGGCAAGGAGCCTTTGGCGAGACTTGTCTTTCAGATATCGTCGTCGCTGCGGTGGGAGACCATAGCAGTTCATCAGGCGGGCCGAATTTCGTCCGTGCCTTTTGCGGTGCAGACCGTTGAAACAGATGCCGACCATACGGGGAAGGCGACTGAAGCAGTTGTGTCGCTGTCCGAGCCGTTGCAGCCTGGCGCGCGCCTTGAATTGACGAGCTTCTACTCGGGCGAGGGGAAGCAATCGGCTGAGCGGTTGGAGCGCATTGGAGCGCCTGCGGATCAGGCAGCGCGCGCGGATTGGGACCAGATCAGCCCGGAGTGGACTGGATTGCGCGGGTTCGGGAACGTCCTGTGGTATCCGACGGCCGCGGCTCCTGTGTTTCTTGGCGACGGCGCGAAGCTTTTCGAGAGCGTCGGGCAGGCCAAGCTGCAACAGGCGGCGGCGACGGTGCACCTGCGGCTTACGGTTGAATATACGGGCGATACTCCGGATGCGGCTTTTTTTTGTGGCCGGCGGGAGCAGTTGAAGACGGTGAGCGAGAACGAGAATCTGCCGGTGGCCGAGTCTGCGGGCATTGCGACGGCGGAGTTTTCCGAGCGGCGGCTTGGTTTTCGTACGCTTAGTCTATTTGTTACGGACAGGGCCGGCACCGTGACCGAGAACAGCCTGATTTCGGCGGTGACGGAGCATTATGATACTGTGCCTAGCTACTCGGCTGGGGCAGGGAAGGTGTCACCGCTGCTGAAGGAGTGGCTGGGCGATGGGCCTTTGAATGTGCTCTACCTTCTTGACCATGATGGGCAACCGTTTGAGGATGATGCTTTGCTGGTAGCGCCGATGAGGGCTGCGGCGGCGGATGTGCTGGCTCCGCCGCTGACGCATTCGCTGAGCCATGCGTGGTTTGGTTCCTCGCATGTGTGGCTGGACGAGGGCGTGGCGCAGTTTATGTCGCTGTTGTGGCTCGAGCAGACACTGGGACGAGACGTTGCGTTGCAGCAACTGCAGGAGGAGGCGAAGACGCTGGCGCTGGCTGAGCCGGCTCCGGTTGGCCCCGCCGAAGAAGGACAGAGTTTGATTCTGGCCCGCGATGAGGTTTATTACCGGACTAAGGCTGCGGCGGTGCTTTGGATGCTGCGGTCGCTGGTGGGTGATGAGGCGCTGAAACGGACGCTTCGGAGCTATCGCGAGGACAAATTGGATACCGATCCGAAGGAGTTTCAGCGGGTTCTGGAGCGGGTTTCGAAGCGGGATATGGGTTGGTTTTTCGATGACTGGGTTTACCGGGACCGTGGCTTGCCGGATCTGAGCATTGCGAGCGTTACTCCGCGGGCTCTGGATAAGGTTGCGGATAAGGGGCCGGGGTGGTTGGTGGCTGTTGAGGTTAAGAACGATGGTGATGCGGCGGCTGATGTTCCGGTGACGGTGCGGTCAGGAACGTTGACCGTGACGGAGCGGCTGCGGATTTCGGGCCACTCGAGCGCTTCGACGCGGATTGTGTTTGCGGGAACGCCGCAGGAGGTGGTTGTGAATGACGGGAGCGTGCCCGAGGTGGCTGCTTCGGTCCATACTCGGCAGATCGTCGCGCAGTAGCCCTCCCCTCCCCCTCCCTTCAAGGGTATTTTGGATGGAAAATACCTGTTTTCATGTGTTTACAGGGTGCCTGTGTCCGTTAAGGTAAGTATCCCTTGACGTAAGGTACGATTCATGGGACACTGTTTTTGCCATGAAAATCCCTCAGCCTATTCCGACCTATCGACGCTTTACTATCAACGACTTCAACGAGCAATTCTTTGATAATGACGCCTGTTTGGATTGGCTGATGGAGCAACGATACCCCGACACCCGTGCGACCTGTTCGTATTGCAAGGTGGAGCGCAAGCACCACCGGATTGCAACGAAGAAAGCCTACGCTTGCGACCACTGCGGAACTTATATCTCCCCGATGGCGGGAACGATATTTGAGAAGTCCAGCACGTCTCTGCGGCTCTGGTTCTATGCGATGTATCTCATGTCCGCTACGCGCTGCGGAATCTCGGCAAAGCAGATTCAGCGCGAGTGCGGCGTGACCTACAAAACGGCATGGCGTATGTTCAAGCAGATTCGCACTCTCATGGCCGAAGACCTCGTGCTGTCTGGCCCGGTCGAGATGGATGAGACGTTCCACGGCGCACCGAAAAAGAACCAGCATGCCAACAGGCGGATTGAGGGCAAATACAAGGACAAGCAACCCATCTTCGGTATTGTCGAGCGCAAGGGCCGTGTCATTACTCGTGTGGTTGACAACGTAAAAGAAAAGACTCTCATGCCCATCATTGCAGAGCGTGTCCTGCCTAAGAGCACCGTCTACACCGACTCGTATTCCTCGTATGACAACGTGCGCTGGATGGGCAAGAACTACAAGCACGAGCGCATCAATCACACGGCGGGTATCTACGTTATGGGTCACGTTCATACTCAGACCATCGAAGGATTTTGGAGCCTATTGAAACGCGGAATTGAGGGTGTCTACCACTCGGTTAGCACTAAGTATTTGCAGTCCTACTGCAACGAATACTCGTTCCGCTACAACCGCCGCATGGATAACCAGCCAATGTTTAAGGCTTTGTTGTCTCAGATTGTGGAGAAGGCGGAATAGCCTTCTTTACCAGGCGTGCGAATTCTTCATGCGTAATCGGATGCATCAACTCCTGAATCTCTTTAGATGGGATCAGGAGTTTTCTTTTTCCGTTCTGTTTTTCTTCGTCTGTGAGTTTAGTAGATCGACTCATAAAATAGTCCTCTTTAAAGACTACACCTTTGCCCTGAGAAGTATGTAGACTACCTCGCAGACCAATACCAATCCAAGGAAAGCCATTATGCCGAGTCCGTATCTAGCTTCCTTGCTTCTCTTTACCACATCCTCGCCCGCTGTTGACCCAGTTAGGCAATCCCTATCCACACGCAGCGACCGAATGTTTTTTTGGCTAGTGGTTGCGAGTGCCGTGACTGGATTGGGGGTCATCTTTGAAGCACCTGGAGAACTCCACGAGCTGACCCGCTGGTGGAAGCTCAAGCGACTGAAGAAAGCAATAGGCTGGAAGGTTCCGATTACGTTTCTCGGACTTGTGTTGGTCATCGGCGGAATTATCGGTGAGGGAATATTTGAATTTCTCAGCGCGGACGCAGAAACGTCTATCCGTGCATACGATGAGAAGATTCTAGGAGAAACTATCATCCAAGCAGGCAGCGCTAAGGAATCCGCAGAAGCCGCGAAAAAAGATGCGGAACTCGCACGGGGAGCCTCAAGTGACGCCGTAGTGAAGGCGGGAAAAGCGTCAACTGCATCAGCTAAAGCCTTAGGGGAGGCTGACTCCTTTGAGTCGGATATTACATCGGCAAAGAAAACAGCCGCCGACGCAGAATCACACCTGGCCGATGCTCTCGAACGTGCTGCCCATGCTGAATCCGAAAGCGCCAAGGCGCAAACAGAACTGTCTCGCATGACCACGCCTATACAATCCGTCCCCGTAATCAATGGAGTAGCTAGGCCAGATCCCATGAAAGGAACCAAGCAGAGCGTATTATTGCGCGCGGATACGGTAATCATTCTTCCCAAATTAGATAAAGGAAAGTCTTTAGATTGGACACTCTTAGTGATCCAAGACGATGCCGGAAATCGGCAGTTCGGCACTATTCCTAAAGTGATGCCCGGTGGGGAAGAAAATTCCCCGTTCGGTAATGTTTTATTTTTCGCGCCACATACGGTGTGCACGATGGAGATGACATCAGACGAAAACGGAACCATCGATAAAAGCTTTGGAGGGGCAAGCTGCACTACTCCAAGGGACAAATAGACACACCAAAGGACTGCCCTGTCACGGTAGGTGTAGTTTACCTTACGTAAAGGGATACTTACCTCCGTAAAATATTGATAGTAGGTATCTTATGGACAAAATACTTGTTATCAATGAGTTAGCCCCGAGTGTCCGGGGCTTTGTTTTTTTTGCTCTCTATATTCATTATAGCGGTTGAGACGGAACTAATACGCCACGCGGAAGTTGATGAATGAAAATGGGTTAGCTGGTATTGAGGCTTGACATGCGATTTTTGGGCTGAAAATGAAGAAAAAACTTTAAGGTAAAAGACAAGGGCAATTAAATCAGTCACTTCACCCTTCTGGCTTCGTTCCGGCCCTTCGACGGTGTTCAGGGCAGAGCGGTAGGGCCTTTCGGCCGGTCTTCCCGGCACGGCTGAAGCCATGCCCTTAAGCAAAACTACTTTCTTCAGCAGTCCCGATACCCTTATTTTCTTAGGCATCCTTCCAGAGCTTGAAGGTCCCCCTGCTCCCTCCGGGTTCGCGCGCGAATGGATGTTAGGGACAAAAATTGTGGTCGTTACGTGGTCGTTCTATGCAAAATCGTGGTTTTTATTTGTGACCGACACAAGAGCTTATTTTGCTTTTGCGTCGGTCACAGTTACACACTGATATTGATATTTTAGTATTTGAAGCGGTAGCGAAACTCCCCATAAATCTGTCGCGGGTCGTTCCAGTGGAATCCTCCGAACGTGAGGCTGTTATCCAGCTGCACGCGGCGATTGGCCACGTTCACAGCGTTTGCGGAAATGGTGTATTTCTCGGCGAAGGTCTTGCCGATGGCTAAATCGAAGGTGGTGTGGCTGGGAAGATATGGGCCGGGATACTGCGCCTGAGGCGTTCCGAACAAACCGTTGGTAAAGCCTGACCCATAGTAGATATTGGTGGACGCGTAGGCCTTCCACGGCAGAGTGCCGTTGAAACCGAGGTTTAGGGTGTTTCTCTGATCATGGTCGACCGGCGCGAGTCCCGGTGGAATATCGAGCGGACATGCCGAAGTGACCGGGACTGGGCAGATCAGGCCTCCGGTGATCGGCGAGGTTGCCTGCGCGATTTGGTTGGCATAGGCAAGGTGGAACTGGCCATGGTGAAAGACGTCGGGAGAGCGCAACATGAGTGACCACCCTTGAATGAGCGCCGAAGACCAAGTAATCGGCCAAAAGATGTTCGATTCGCCGATATTATTGTGGTCCAGCCAGTTCTCCGCCCTGGTTTCATAGTTATAAGCGGACAAGGTCCAGTCGCGGTATGGAATCGTGATGCCAAATTGCCATTGGATATCCCGTTCCCCATGGAGAGGAGCAAAGGTAAAGTTCTGGCCGCTCGCCAGGTCGAGCAAGGGGCCAGTGGCAGTAACGAGTGGCGGGGCCTGGTAATAGTACCCATAGAAGCCCTGCAAGACCCAGTTGAGCCGTGGGATCTTCAAAGTGCCGCCAAAGCGCGGATCGGTTGCCGTCTCTGAGATGGCTGCGTTGAACTGCGTCAGGCGAAGTCCGGTGATCAAGGTAAACCATGGGGTCACGTTGAATTTGTCGTTAATGAACTCGGAGACTACCCCGCCATTCACTCCTATGGAAGACGAGGGAACGTTGGGTGTACCGTCGGTGAAATTGTTGTCGAAGAAGTTGGATTGGTGCTGAAAAAATCCGTAGACGCCGGCTTGAAGATCATTCTTCCAGAAGTTATAGTTCAGGGCCGTTTGCATACCCACGTAGCTGGCGTTCTGATTGACAGTGGAGATGACAGGAAAGTCGTTTGCCCCGCCTTTGTAGTCGGCTCCGTTGTAGTGGTAGAACGGAGAAACCGTCAAAAGTGTGTTGGGGTTGATAGTGTGGATCCAGGAGAACGTGACATAACCATCGGGCTCGATTTCGGCGTCGTGCAGGCCGCTCGACGGATATATTTGGTTTCCAAGTGAGTTGGGGTCGGGGTCGATGGGGATCTGGTAATAGTCCCGGCGAAGCGAAGTCACGAGGCGATATTGGTTCTTCGCGTCGGGATTAAAGATGAACGAGGCGAATCCGCCGTAGCCGTTTACCGCGTCGTTGACTACCTGAGGAATGGGAGTCTGGAGTCCGTAATCGCTGCGGTTTCCGTTCAAGCTGGCGTAGTAGGCGAACCGCTGGGTGTGCCCACCGCAACTGATCTGATCGTCGGTCTGGTAGAAATTCCCCGCGGTGAGAACGAGATCGCATTCACGGTCGCGCTCAAAGCCAGTTCGCGGCACTACGTTGAAAACTCCGTAGGTACGATCTCCATAATCGGCGTCGTAACTGCCGCTATACACCTCAAGATAGTCAATGTCCCGCGGCAAGATCTGCGGCCCCAGGTTGGTGGCAATGTTCGTGTTGGGAATGGGCACGCCATCGATCAGCCAGTTGACCTGATGGCCGCCCATCATGTGAAGCATATCGTGCGTCACATAGGAGGCGGGAACATAATCGGTGATCATCTGCAGGCTGTTCGTGCGAGCGGCTCCTGGAGTTTGCTGAATGTCCACGCGGCTCAGCATCGTCGTCGGCGTGGCACTATCCGTCGTCGCCTCCACCGGCACTCCCTGCACGACGATGCTTTCTTTCGCGCCTTCGAGAGCCAATTGGAAATGGAGCACCGGACTGGTGTTGGACTGAACGATTACGTCCTGGATCACTTGCTGAAAGCCCTTTGACGTTACGGTGACCTTGTAATTGCCGATGGGTACGGAAGTGAATGAAAATTCTCCGTTGTCGTTGGATTCCTGAGATTGGGTCCAGTCCGAGTTTTGAGCTTTGAGCGTAAGGTGTGCGCTCTGGATTGGGCGATGCTGAGGATCATGAACCATGCCGCGCACGGAACCGAAGATCGTGGCGTGGGCCGCGATTGCGCCTGGAAACAAGGACAAGAGACAAAATAGAACAAGCTTGCGCATGAGACTCCCTCGTTAGAGCTGATGATTCTGAACCTTCCGATGGAATGACGGCAGTTTGTGTTCGCTGAGCGAACGACTTCTGTACCGTCTGGTTGCTGGAGGAGGTCTAGATCAGGTTTGAAGGAGGACCGCGCTTCTGGCGAGAGCGGTCGAGAGCTACGCGAGCGCATGCGTGAGTCTGCGGCTTGATGGCGGGATGACTGACGATTCCTGCGAAGATCAGCGACGCCGTGTGGCATGAGAGGTCGCCATGCCGGATCTGTGCGACTACTGCCGGATAGGAGGGGCAGCGCTGCGAGATCGTGGAGACGGAGGTTCCGGAGTGGGATGGGTCTGCCGGATGCATGATTCTCGTGCAGTGATGTGCGCCGTTCCGTCTGCAGCAGGCTGGAAGATTCAGGTCGGAATCGGATGCGAGGGCGAGCACCGGCGAGATCAGCGGAAGGCTGAAGACGAGGAGCAGGATCGCGCTGAGGAGACGCCGCACAGGGTTATTGTAGCTAGCTTCCCCAGGTTGGTGTGTCTGGACCTGGTCAAAAGCCTAAAAAGGCTTAACACGGATTTTCACAGATGACACTGATCAGGAACTGGCAACGGCAAGAACAAGAGCGGGGCCGATGAGACCGCAAACTTGGATTTAGGTCACGAATTGCCAGCCTGGCGCTGGATTGGACCAGCACCAGGCTGTGGGGTTTATTTGGCTTTGGGTTGGGAGGCTGCGCCCTGAACGACGAGATCGTTGTCGATGCTGAAAGTGCCGGGTGTTGAGTTTGCCTGGATTCCTGCGATGGCTTTGTCGCCCTCATTGTTAACGACGCCGAAGAGCGTGACGTTGCCGTTTTTCACGATGATGTGGATGGCGTGGAAGCCGATGGGGGGGCTGTTGGTGATGCCTCCGGCCATCATGGCGACGTTGGGGCCTGGGCCGGTTGCCTGACGAATGGTGCCCTGGTTGGCGTTGTACTTGCGCAGACTCGGTTGAGTGAAGATGCGGTTGTAGACGGCGGCGCGGATGCGATCGTCGTTAGGGGAGTTGGGAAGGACTTCGACCTGGTTATCTACCGAGTCGACTCCTGGGATGCCCTTAAGGGCGTTGCTAATGTCACTTTTGAGGATGGGACGAGAGGCGTAGCCCTTCACGACAAGGGTCTTACCGTGAAAGCCGAAGGTAATCCAGTCGAAGACGCTGAAGTTAGTGAGGCGGCCCAGCCTCTTTTGGACGTCCTGGGTGATGCGGAGGCCGTCCTGATCCGACCATGTGGCTGCAGGAGTTGGGTTTTGGGCGAAGAATGTGGTTGCGGCGAGGCTGAAGACGAGGATGGCGGCAAATTTCGGCAAGGCGCTGCGGGTCAGGCGAGGCAAAGCATTCATGGATTCACTCGTATGCTGAGATTGGCTTTCTGCCAAAAGATACGCCATGGCGGAGGGTGAGTCCAGTTTTGGCGGAACTTTTACGAAGTTTTCACGTGTGACGGCGCGGGCGGCGTGAGGCTATTGAGTGTGGCGGTGATGGGGGTTGAAGTCGAAGTTGTACTGGACGCCGAGGGTGAGGGCGGTGGGATGGATGACGCCGGAGGCGGTGACGGGCGTGTCCCAGTGCTGAAACTGCGCGTCAGCCTTGATTGCGATGTTGTGGGTGAGGTTGTAGTCGAGGCCGACGCCGGGAGAGTAGACCGTTGTGGTCGAGCTGAGGTACTCGACATTATTGAATATGAAGCCGGCGCCGTGGAAGTCCATCTCGCCGCGACCGATGAAGAAGTCGACATAAGGGTGGAAGCGGCCGATGGGGTACTCGACTTTGGGGCCGAGGAGGAAGCTTTTCTGGCTGCTGATGTTGCCGCCGTCGATGGGATAGGTGCCGCGAATCTCGAAGGAGGGGCGCACGAGTCGGGAAAAGAGAAAGGTGAGGTCGGCTCCGGCGGTGATGCCGAGATTTTTGCCGCCTTCGAGATCGGTGAAAGTGCCGGTGGCTCCAGCGAATGCCGAGAGCTGGAGTTTCTGGGTTCCGGCGGGGATGGCTTGTGCGATTGCGGTGTGAGCCAGTGAACAGATTGCGGCCAAAAGAGCCGACCTTACCAATGCTTGTTTGTCCTTCATTCAGTCCTCTGACTTCTCTCCTAAAGTTAACCCTACCTTAGATTGAGATGAGATGTTTCGATGGGTCTTCGAGGTGTTCGAAGAGCGCGGGGGCGCCGGGGTTAGAACTGGCGTAGAGTCAATTATTTGAAAGAGAATCTTCATCGTTAGGACTTTTAAGGACTTATCCCAGGAGTTCTTTATGAAGAGAGTTATCGGCTTGTTTGCGGTTTTGCTTACTTTGTCTCTCGCGGCAATTGCGCAGCATCCAGGCGGTGGTGGTGGAGGTCATCGGGCTCCTGCTCGTGGTCTTTGGCGTGGCTCCGTATGATCTGGGCTATTGCGATGGATGGAACTGGGGAGGGGATCAGATTGTGATCTATGAAGATCCTGATCATCCGGGTTGGTATCTTGCCTACAACGTTCGGCTGGGAACTTATGTGCACGTGCAATACTTTGGGTAATGGCTAAATGGGCAGGGCGGTTGGTTCGATTGATGTTGGTGCTGGCTGCCCTGCTTGGCCTGTTGTATGTAGGGGACTGGGTGGTGCTGCGGATTCGCATGTCGCGTGGCACGGCGTTTGGCGTGGTGCAGGTGAATCAGCTTCTTGCGACTCCGCTGAAGGGAAACAAGGTGGAGTATGACCTGATGGGTACGGCCCCGATGACGTGCAGCCGGTCGATCTTTCCGCAGGAGGGGAATCCGGCTTGCTGGTGGCTGGAGCGGCATCCTACGCAGTGGGAGTAGTGGTGTCAGAGGCTGAATAACAGTTCGGTGATGTGTTGAGCCGAGGTTCTCGGATTTGCGAACAAAGTCCAGAGCTACTTCACCGTGAAGCATTCATCGGTTGCCACAGTTTGATCGAATCACTTTCCGGAAACCGTCTTCGTTGATTCAGACGGTTTGCTCTTCTCTTGCGTGCTCACTTCGAAGACGGTAATCTACATCTCCTGGTTGCCCGGGACAAGCTCGAGGCCCAGAGTCTCCTTGAGAACGGCATTAACGCTGTCAACGTCTCCTCCGGCAGCCTGGAATCGCGCATCATAGGTGCCGTCGATGCCTGTCTCGTTCAACACAGGGTTCTCCAGCCCGGTTGCCAACACATACGCCAGATCGTCCATCGTTCCATTCATCAGAAGATACTTGCCGTGCCAATAGCCTCGCTTTACCGCGTGGGTCGAAGCCGACGGGCTAAGTAGTTTCCTGCTCGCATCGATGGCGCGCAGAATATACGCAGTTTTGGTGAGAGTTCTTGACTGAATCTGCAGATGCAATGTGGCGAGGACTGCTTGCTGGACAGCCGAATCGATCGCCGTCTGGGGAACGTCAACAGAATGGATGCGGAGATCGTAGCGCCCTTCCGGGAGCGGATCCTTCAGAACATAACGCTTTCCAAATACATTGAAGACATCCGTCATAAGGCCATCGGCGTCCTCACCAAGCAAGTCCGTTCCGGTTGGCGGATGTTTGGCGATCGCTGTCTTTGCATCGGGGGGAGCCTTGCTGACAGACACAGTAAATAATGAGTGTTCGACATTCGGGCTGGATGGAGTGCTTGTCTCGGTGATCTCCATCGTTGGCTTAAATGCGACGCTTTTTCCTTCTGCCACTGCGTGCAGATCGGCGGCGTTCACCGAATCAATCTCTGTGACGGCGACGATTTTTCCGTTTCCATCGACGATGACGGTTGTCGGCCTCGATTCGACTCCATACAGACCAAAGACGCTGCCTGAAGCATCAACGCCAACCCAGCCCGACATCTTCTTACTGGTTAGAAAGGTTTGTACGGCCTTCAGGTCTTCATCATCGATGGAGATGAACTGGAATTTTGCTGGATCGAGCGACTCCACAAGCTGATTGAGATGCGGAAGGCTCGCCACACAAGGAGAACACCACGTGGCCCAGAACTCCAGCACGACGACCTTACCCTTCAGGCTTGCCCAATCCGCTTTTGCTCCCAAAGGGGCTTGCAACAGTTTCAGAGTATCCAGAGGAGGAGCTGGAGTGCCTTTTGCCGGATGCGCCGATAGAGAAGCCGCTCCGGGCAAGATAGCAACAAAAGTGATCAAGCTACGTAAAGCTACGCGAATGTGCATATGCTCAAGACCTACGGAGGAACTGTTCTTTCTCTATCTATGTAGCATTCGTCATATGAGGCCGTCAAGTACCCACCTACGCCATGCGGTTCTCGAATGTCTCAAGCGAGATCGCTCATGCTGATTTTGATGTTCTTTCGATTGGCGGGTTGGGCATAATGGCTGATCGCTGAATACGTATGCGCGTGGTGTTGCGACATTTTTGAAGGAGTCCTGTCCGATGTTTGTTCCAACTACGTTTGCGGTTGCGCTTTTGATGACGGTTCTGAGCACGGTGTGCTGGGGGTCGTTTGCGAATACTTTCAAAGGCACGAAGAACTATCGGTTCGAGCTTTATTACTGGGATTATGGGCTGGGGATCTTTCTGATCGCGTTGGTGCTGGCGTTTACGATGGGGAGTTTTGCGGGTGGGCCTACGGCGTTTCTTGCGAATTTGCACTCGGCTGATGGGATCAATCTGTTTTATGCGGCGCTGGGTGGATTTATCTTCAATATCGCCAATGTGCTGCTGGTGGCGGGGATCGAGATTGTAGGGCTGGCGATTGCTTTTCCAATCTCGATCGGGATTGCACTGGTGGAGGGCGTGGTGCTGAGTTATGCGCTTCAGCCACGCGGGAATCCGATGCTGCTTGGGGCTGGGGTTTTTATGGCGGTGGTGGCGGTAGTGCTCGTGGGCAAGGCTTATGGAGCGCTGCGGACGGCTGTGGTTTCGCGGCGAGGTGTTGTGGTGTGCGTGATCTCCGGTTTGCTGATGGGAATCTTTGCGCCGTTTGTGACACGGGCGATGACGCGAGGGAATACGCTAACTCCTTATACGACTGCGGTGTTTCTGACGCTGGGTGCGTTCGTGTGCTGCTTTGTGTTCAATACGATCCTGATGCGGAGGCCGATTGTGGGTTCGCCGGTGGCTGCGTCCGATTATTTTCGTGCACCGGCTTCGTACCACGCGCTTGGGTTGCTTGGTGGCGCGATCTGGGGGATCGGGACGGTGTTCAATTTTGTTGCGGCGAGCCTGGTGGGGGTTGCGATCTCGTATGCGATCGGGCAGGCGTCGCCGATGGTGGCTTGTCTGTGGGGTGTGTTTGTGTGGAAGGAGTTTCGTGGAGCGAATGCGCGGGCGAAGGGTTATCTCGCGGCGATGTTTGCCGCTTATATGCTGGCGTTGGTGCTGATTGCGCGTGCGTATGCGGGGTGAATAAGTGCGGACGCCCTCCCAGGCGAAGTTGCTGGAAGGGCGTCCGTGTTGCGGTCCGTGACGGTGTTTTAGCAGCCGGCGAAGGAGATGAAATCTCCGAGTGGATTGGGCAGCGTGGGGTTGAAGGGTTCGAAGGGGAAGGACTGCAAGGTATTGAAGCCTGCAGCCTTGGCGGCGTTGAAGTTGACGAAGGGTGTGAGCGCATTGAGGGCCTGATCGATCGAGGTCCAGCAGAGGGTTCTCTCGTAGCCGTTGTTGTTAGGGGGCGCGATGCTTTCGGCGACTCCCTGGATGCCGGTTATGGATGCGATGGGGCCGCCGAACTGCGGGGTTACGTCGCCGCCGACGACGCGGGCTAGAGTGCGGTGGTCGCTCTCGATGCCCATGATGCGTGCTGCGGTGACTCGCAGATTGCGCGTGCTGAAGTTGCGTACACCAACGAGGTATGCCGCGATGAATGCGTCTTCAAGGGTGACGAGGATGTTGAGTGTGGTTTGTGCGTCGGAGAACATCTTTGGCGGGTAGAAGAACTGAGTGAAGGGAGTGAACTGGTCGGTGACGGACTGCTCGAGAAGATAGTGGGACATCTCTTCCTGGCGAGCGCCGATGAGGTAGCCCTGATCGTCTTGCGGGATTGTCTGGAAGAAAGGAGATGTGTTGATGATGTTGGTGTAGGTGGTGACGGCGAGCGCCTCGGCGATCTGCGCGGCGATGAGGATGTCGCGATCGCCTTTCTTGAGGTGATCGTGCTCGTACTTCAGGCTGTCGGGATCGTCGTCGTTTTGCGCTGAGGCTGTGGTGGTGAGTGTGCCGAGAGCTGCGAGGGTGGCTCCGGTGAAGGCGGCGTTTCTGAGGAAGGATCGGCGAGAGGGCCCGGATTGAGTTTCTTCGGGTGGAGTTGGGAGTTGAACTTCGCCTGGAATGGTGCGGATTGGAGCTGTCATGACTTGTATCTCCTCTTCTGATTCCAGGACGCCACCCGTGGTCAATGTCTGGTCGGCAGAGAGGCTGGGGAACTTTCCTGGTTGAAGGGATAACGGGCGAGCGGCTGAGGTGGATTTCCTGGGGGAGCTGATTTTTAGGGAGAATTTGGTGGAGACTGTTTTCGCTGCGCGGAGTGGGATGGCAGGGGTTGCTGAGATGAGCGGTTTGCGCCTACTCGAGTATGGGAGATCGGCTTAGCTGTCTTTGCGATAGAGCAGATTGCGCATGGCCTGACGGCGGGCTTCGTTGGCTTCTTTGGAGGTTTTGCGTTCGTCGGCGTCCATGCTGGCTTTTGTGTCGGAGTCGTTTGCTTCCGGTTCGCTGCATTGGGGGCAGCGGTTGGCAAAGCCAGGTTTGCCGGGTTTGAGTTCGAACTCCTCTTTACAGATGACGCAGACTTTGATGGGAAACGGCATTTCAGACTCCACGATTATTAAATCATGGTTGGTGTGGCATTGCGACGGTTGGACGCCATCGAATGACTCGGTCAATTCGACTGGAGTGTTCTCAGTTGCGGAAGGGCTGCGTTTTCACGCTGGGAAGCGCGAGGAAGAAGGGAGGTTCCCAGCCATGTGATTGCCAGAACGAAGACTAATCCATCCGGGATCTCGTGAATCAGCGTCAATTTGAAAGGGGCCCACATGAGAAAAAGGATGGGGGCAGCGATCAGCAGCGGGCGCCGAGACGGGTTGTTGTTCAGGTCTTCGACGAGGTAGGCCAGAGCTCCGAAGAGGAACAAGAGGCGATAGTTGTAGTTGGCGCCGAAGATAAATGCGAGGGAGAAGATGGCGAGGCCGCAGATGGCGATGCGTCCGCGTGCATGATCGAAATCGAGACGTGGAAGAAACTGGACGAGTCGATTGCGAAAGAGGAGGGATGCAGTAAGCAACACAGCGGCGATGACGATTGCACCAATGGACGCAGCATTGGGATGAAGCAAGAGGCGTGATTGTGAAGATGGAAGAATCGCGTTGACGAGGGCGAGGAAGAAAGGAAAGGAGCCAAAGGACATCATGTAGTCGCGGGGAGTGTTGGCGAGGAAGATGGGAAGTTTCGGGCCGCTGGTGAGGACGAGGGCAGCAATGGCGACTGTTGCGGCCAGGATGGTTTTGAGAAGACCGCGACGGCTGCGCAGAAAGATGATTGCGCCTACTACGGGATAGACCTTGAGTATAGTGAGTACGGCGATGAGCAGGCCGCTGAGTATGCCATTGAGGGTGTTGCGATGGGGCGGCAGGCGATCGATGAGGAAGAAGCCGAAGACGAGCAAGGCAAAGACGAACTGGTCGATGTTGCCGAGTTCTATGGCGAAGAAGACGATGCGCGAGGTGAGTGCGAGGAAGACGATTGCGGCGCCCGCCCATGTCGTTGCGCGAAACAAAAGCAGAGAGGAAGCGGCTGTGAGAAGCGCCAGAGTCGTACCCATGAGGGTCGATGAACGCGAGGTGATGCCAAGGTAGCGGAGGTCGAGCCAGATTGGGGGATAGTTGTAGAGCCTGTGCCAGGGATCGAAGGTGCGGATGGTGAAGGGATCCTGGCCGGCTAGAACGCAGTCGATGGAGTTGGTGACAGTGTGAGTATCAATGAAGTGCGGTGAGGTGGAAGGCAGATGCAGCACATGCCAGGCGGCAGTCGGATTTCCCTGCTTCAGCGCCCCGATGCCGAGAATGAGGAGGATGGTGGCGACTGCCGCGAGTGCAGGGATTCTCGGGATCATCCTGGACACCAGGGGGCCGGCAAACTTCCGCATGAATACTCCTCAGGAACGCTCCTCATACCGCGGCGGTGGCAGAGTGAGTTGAAAAGATTAAACAAAGGCTGGAGACAGAATACCTTCAGTCCCGGCTGCGAGCGGTAGAGGATCGATGGAAGTTAGGGAGTGGCGGGCATCTGCTCGACGCGAACGATCTTGCATTCGACTTTCTTGTTTTGCGGCGTCTTTAGTTTGACTTTGTCGTCATCGATCTCATAGTTGATTGCGCTGCCCACAACAAAGTCGGTGGCGTTCATGGATTTCCCGGAGTCGGTGCGGCAGGTGTAGCTTTTGCCTTTGCCGTCGAAGGAGAGATCGTAGGCCTGATGCTTGTGTTCCTTGTCCCTGGTTCCGAAGGGCTGGGAGTCTTTGAGGGTGGTGTCTCCTTTGATCTTGTCAGCGACTGCCGGGAGTGTCATGAAGAGGATTGCGGCGGCGAGGATCGCTTTGCGCATGGGTTTCACCTCGCGCCAATTGTAACTGGAAGCGGTGGGAGGGGCTATTCGTTGGCGATTATCTCGCGAAGATCGGCGATACGTTTCTTAATGCCGGCGATTTTGTTGGGCCAGGAGCCTCCGGTGGGATCGGGGTATGGCACTCCGGCAGCGTATTCGCGTTCGGCCTCGGCAAGATGGTCGAGCAGGATGTTGAGGCGTTCTTGCAGAGTCGGGCCGGGCATGACCAAGGCTACCACTCTGGAAGGCGGCGGGACCAGGTGGCAATGACCCTGGTTTTCCTTTGCGCATCTGTAGCCGTACACTTGGGACCGGGTGCTGCACGCACATCAAGGAGGCGAAATGGCTCTCAGTTTTGCAAAAGATATCCGCCCTCTCTTTCGGGATGGGGACATTGAGTGCATGAAGCCAATGGGGATCGATCTTGATGATCCTGCATGGATGTGTGTCCTGGCCAACGCGAAGAGTGTCTACGGTACGGTTGCCGATGGTTCGATGCCTCCGGATGAACCCTGGCCGACGGATCGTGTTGCGCTTTTCAAGCAGTGGATGGATGCGGGTTGCCCTGCGTAGGCTCGCTTCTCGCTCAGGCAAGAGCAGGAATCGAGATATGGGCACTCCACTTAGTGGAGAGAGTTAGATGTGGGCCAGCCGCCGGGTGCTGAAACTCTTTCGAAGGCGAAGAAGTCGCGGGAGGCGGCGACGTCGATTCCGGGATAGTTGTCCTTTCGGAGCCACACAACGCGTGGAGTGCTGACTGCCCACATGGAGACAGCTTCCTGGGTTATGGGCCGGTTTTTCTTCCGAGTGACGACGACGACTTTTTCGAGCAGGTTTTTCGGGCCGTCCGGATGAATGAGCGCCACGATGAAGTATTGGTTTGTTTTCGAGGAAGAGTTTCCGGCGGCGACTCCGGGACACTGGCCGGGATGGCTGCTATTCCAGAGGCTGAGGTCGGATTCGGGGAGGTCCCGGGGTTGGACGATGGTCCATTGGCCCTGCTCGACCACTGATCGGAGAGATTCGGGCATGCCGCTCAGGCAGGTCTGGGCGGGTGAGTGGGTGGAGGCTACGAGGAGGGCAGCGGTGAGAATCGATTGAGAGATGCTCATGGGTAATAGCTTGGTCCCCAACGGGGAATTAGGCCATACACCCTTTGGGGTAACTAAAGAGGTTCGCGCGTTGCGTGAATGGGCACCGAACTGCTTAGTATGTGTACCCTTCCCTCCTCGTCAGTTTGCTCAAAGTCTTCGAATAATGTGGGTTAGCTTTGGACTTACGTGTTTGTTCCGAGGAGATATAACGGACTCTGTGATGTGGGTTGGAGCTTTTGAGGGTGGGTTTGTCAAGGGAGGGTGGGTCGAATTTCATGTGGGAGGAGGGAGGCAGTTTGTACTTTTGCGCGAATGCCCATATCTCAGAATCGAGACTCTTCGGCAGGCTCAGGGCAGGTTATGCGGCACCCGATTTGGTGGTAGTGGTGAGATGTGAGCCACCAGCCAAATGGTAGACTGTTTTGCCATGCCACAAGGCGCCACAACCCTGCTGATCGAGAAGATGGACGCTGTCGCGATCGACATTGAGGACATCGAGCGGCTGATCGCCTCGGAGCCGCTGGACACCTCGGACCAACTACTCGCGCTACGCACGATACAGGAGTTATACCGGCGCCTTGCCGACGACCTGCGCGTCGCCATCTCTCTGTTCGAGTGAACCTCATTCCCGATTTAGTGGAGAGGGTTAGATGTGGGCCACCGGCCTTCTTTCAGTTCTCGGAGAGCGCTGGCGCCACGGGATTTACATCAAGAACAGAGATGATCGTGAGGAGGGTCCGAAAATGAATCGAAGCATCCATGCCCTCGCTGATTTCGGACATTGTTGTGCCCTGAGCCGAGGTCAGAGCGCTGAGGTAGGGCTTCAAGCACTCAACGTCTGCGCGCTGCGTTCCCATCGCGCAGTCTTCCACCACAGCATGGAGCGTGTTGGCGGCCTGATGGAGGAATAAGCGTGCTTCGGGGCCTCGCTGATCAGGGCTGAGGCCTCGATCGGCATAGGCGAACATGAACTCGTAAGTTTCTTCGATAGCCTGGAACAGATCCAAAACCCTGGTCGGCATAGAGGTGACGTCCTCGGTTGGGCATCCCTGAGTCTCGGATTTACGAGCCCATGGAAGGAAGCTAGCCCCCAGGCAATAACCGCGCCATCGTACTTTGGTGTGAGTTGCATCATGAGTTAATACCCCCCTTACGCGAATGTACCCATCTCAGAATCGGATATGGGCCCGATTTAGATGTCGGCTACCCGTCGCTTGCGGGCTGTTCCTTCGGAGTCGATCTCGATTTGGGGAGGGTTTGCCGGTTGCGTAGTGGTTGAAGCTGCTCCACGGGTAGTCCTCGGGTTTGGTAACGAGGCTGCGAGTGACGGGGTTTCGGTGGATGTATTGGACTTTCTCTACGAACTTGGATGTGGTGAAGACATTGAAGTCGTAGTAGCGCGGTTGCCAGAAGTGGTCACGGGTGCCCTTGAGAAGTTTGGAAGACTCGCCTTTGAGGACTCGGATGGTTGAGGACAGGGAATGGTTTTTGGGTTCGCTGAGGAGGAGATGGATGTGCTCGGGCATCAGGACGTACGCGTAGAGGAGGAAGTTATGGGAGCGCCGCGTTCGCTCGATGACTAGTTCGAGGATTTCTTTGGGTTTGGTGGTTTCGAGGTAGGGAAGACGGTGGTAGCAGCTGAAGGTGATGAAGTGGAGATGACCTAAGTTGTGGCGTCGTTCGAGGCCCAGGGGCATTTTGTGATTTTAGTGGTGGGGAGAGGAAAGCGGATCGCGCTTTCGCGCGATGCCCACTCATGCGATGAGACTGAGTGAATGGGGCACCCAGGGTATGGGTTGGGTTTTATGTATGGGCCACCCGCCCACCCAGGGTATGGGTTGGTTTTCAATGTATGGGCCACCCGCCCACCCAGGGTATGGGTTGGTTTTCAATGTATGGGCCACCCGCCCTAGTCACGATCCTAGGGATTTTCTAGTTGGCTCGAGGTGTGGGCAGGCCGAGAATTGACTGGAATCAAGGGGGGAAATCATTATGCGATTGCGAGTCAGTCTAGTTACGCTAGGGCTGCTAACCATGGCACCTCCGCTTCTTGCGCAGCACAATTGTCCTCAGGGGTTCGACTATGCAGGAGCCCTGCGGGGCACCGGTTCCTACGGGATCGCTTTCGATGAGAGGCGTGAACTCACTCTTCCCCTGTATGCGACGATCGACTCGTCGTTCCAACAGCGCAACGTGCGCGCCCGCGCAGGCAATGGCCAGGCGAAGTCAGACCTGCGCGTAACAGATATTCCGAAGGGAATTTTAATCATCCCGAGCGGATCAATACTGTACGACAATGGTTGGGCCGTCAGTGCACCGGAGCTAAAGCCAGTGGGCGAACCCGTTCAGTATCGGTTCGCAATGAAGCTTTACTGTATCTCGAGCTCTTCATCTTCCAACAAGCACTCTGGTGGTTGCGACGTGAACGTGGACGTCTGCTACAAGCCGAAGAAGTGAAGAGCGGGAGAGAACTTCCACGCCGAGGCAGGCGGCTCTAGAAGGCGTTCGAAACCCCTCAGGTTGTGGACTGCATCGTTGCGAGAAGAAGAATCTTTGCCCAACGGCGGCGGCCTGGGTGATGGACGGAAGCATGGGGGGATTTTACCGTTTGGGAAAGGAAGGCTGTTCGGGCCTTCCCACCCCAACGAGCAAAGAGCCGCTCGCTTGGGACTCCGCTTCCGCGCGATGGCCCACTCATGCGAGAAACCGCATGAATGGGGCACCCGCAGTATGGGTTGGATTTTATGTATGGGCCACCCGCCACCCAGATTTTTGGTGGTTAGACCGGGGCTACTCGCCCCATAGCCTCAATTTGGAGAAGTTGATGTTCTACGTAGTCTGGAAGATGCGCCGAGTAGCTTAGCCGCCACACGGGATGATTCTTTAATATTCTCGAACACGATGCACCGCGCCAGAAGGATACTTGTCGTAATGGCGAACACTGCTAAGCAGGGCTCATGTCAAAAATTTCCAACTTTTGGGTTCTATGCGCATAATTTTTCGCAATGTGACATGACTTCAAATCAGGAGGTCTTGTCACTTTCGCTTCTACTCGTGTGCCATCGCTGAAGAAACTCGTGTGCGAACTCACGAATAAGCGGAGATGACTCATCATCTCGTAGAGCCAAATGCGTTGTAAGTTGTAGCATCTTATCCGCTATGGGCCTAACTACTACGCCAAGACGTTGCTCGGTCAGTCCGACGGACTGCGCCATGAAGGCTACACCGACATCTTCCCGAACGAGATGAACTCCCTCTTCGGGTGTCACGATGTGGTGCAGAGGTTTCGCGACAATACCGGAAGCAATTGCCTGTTGTAGGGTGGAAGCTCTCGAGCGCGTTGCGGTACTTCAGGTCGAGACGGTGCTGAACACGGCACGGACCCGGATCAACGATGCGATCGCAGCCGATGGAGGAGGCTCCTCAGCAACCGATCGCTGTTGCGCCAGCAAGGGTGCGATCTTCGCAGGCTGCGTCCCCGGCGCCTGCATGGGCGCGGGAGGCGGAGGTCCTGCAGGAGCAGCGGCTGCCGGGGTAGCCGCTCCATGGGCCTGCAGCAAAGCCGCTTGCGCACCAGGCGAGAGATTCGAAAGCTCATCGAGAATCGGGTTCGTTAGCGCCATCTAGTGTTTTCCAAAAGTTGTAGTCACCCCGTGCCATGTGGGATTGTGAATCTCATTCGCTCAGCCCAGCCTTGAGGAATGAAGTTCCGGAGATCCCATGAATAAATTCCTTGCCTTCGTCCTGCTTCTAACCACTGCGGCTCTCGCCAAGACACTCCACGCCCCGCTTCCCGACGCCGTGACGAAAGCAAAGACCATCTACATCGATAACCAGTCCGGTTCACAAGGTGTGGTGGATGGCGCTTATACCGAGTTCAGCAAATGGGGCCGATTCACCGTTGTTTCCGATAAATCCGCCGCCGACCTGATCGCCACGTTTACCTATAACTCCTCATTGTATGAAGGGACGACGAGAAGTTCTCTGACGATGACGGTCACGCCAAACAACTCCACCGATTCCTTATTTCAGGACACGGAACGATGGACGATCTTCTCGAACGGATCGAAAAGTTGCGTCAAATCGTTTGCGGATAGGGTGAACTCCCACTGACCATTATGGTGCCGATCCTTCGCCATATTTCCATATCGACGTGACGCTCTGCTTCCCCTACGCCCAGTGCCCAGACTCCATCAGAGCGATAGGTATGCGATCCGTCTGTGATCACGTTGAACACGAGAAGATCGCCGATAGGTTCGACGCTTATGACCTTGGCTGCGCCACTTGCAGTAAGGATGGTTTTTCCGAGAGATTTAGTCGCCACAACAAACCCACCTTTCGGAAGTGCGAAGGCATGAGTCGCAGAATTATTAGCAATATGTCCGTCGTCGGTGGTGACACGGACGCAGGGAGCGACGCCTGTTTCTATTTCTTCGATTGTTTGAGGGTCGCCATCGATACCCTGAATAAGATCTCCTATCTGCAGCGCCTCAACCGGCTTTTCATATCCATCCTCCATAAGGTAGAGAGAACCTTTGATGGGACATCCGCCAAAAAACCCTCCTGCAGCCTGCCCGCCCGCCGCGATCCCGGACTGCAACAGTTGCATATATGGGTTGTTGTCAGCCGAAGTGTCAGCACCCGTCAGCGCGCTGTTCGACAGACCCAGCGCATTCATGCCGCCACCCAGTGTCGTCGAGTAGAGGTTCTGCTCGCCCTGCAATGCGAGCTTGCCGCGCTTCAGGTAAACCCCTTCGGGAAGGGCGCCCAGGTCGCATTTGCCAACAACATCAGGACATCCTCATCGACTTCTCCCATGGATAGAGACCGTTCGATCACATCCACTTGCCCACGGATTCGCTTAATCCGGTGCACCAGTTTCTGTTGTGCTTTTCCTTCGCAATACATGCTTCGCTGCATATTTCCTGCTGCCTTCGATTCGCTTACTCCATTGTCGATTCGATGATCGACCAGCTCAGGGTTGAAACGTCATCTTCGAACAAGAGGCGCATCACCACCTGTTCAACAGCTTCGTTGTTCCGGCCTGCGGTCGTGACCTCGGCGCGGATATGGGTTTGCTCGTTCGTGTCGTTCTGTTCCCCATGGATGGAATGCAACGTGACGGGAAGAGGGGTAATGGTGGAAAGGAGTAAAGCGCGGATGTGGGCGGCAGCGGAGACTTTGCAGTTAAGTTTCAACTCATAGAGCGTTTCGGCAGGAATTGCTTCGGGAAGGACGGGGTGAAGGCGATAAGCGAGTGGTCGTAGAACCATGTTCGTGAGTAATACACCCACCGCCAGAACAAGAGCTAGATGCAAAGCTCCCAGTCCACATAGCGCACCAATCGCAGCGGAACACCAGATTGTCGCGGCAGTGTTTAATCCGCGCACGTTGGCGCCATCTTTAAAGATGACCCCTGCGCCAAGAAAGCCCACTCCCGAGACGACGTAAGAGACGATACGACCTCTAGCCGACGGATCATTGTCGAGTAGCAATCCGCACATGACGAAAGCCGCAGCTCCTGCGGCAACGAGCGCATTGGTGCGTGTGCCGGCCATGCGCTGCCGCCATTGCCGCTCCAAACCAACTGTCGCTCCCATTGCAATTGCGAGCAACAAGCGAATGGCGAAATGAAGTGTGCTGATTCCGATCATGTCTCTCTCCGTTCAGGTGGCTTGAAAGGAGGAGGGAGGCGGGTTAGCCTCCCTCCTTCCACTAGAACCGGAACTTTGCTGCGATCTGGCCGATGCGTGGATCGGCAGCTTTGGTAACTGTCCCGAAACTGCCTGGATTGGCAGGGTCTACCCTGCCTCCGGGACCAATGATCTGATCGCCGATGTTGCCATCGACGGAGTTTCCGCCATCGAACTGTGCATGATTGAAGACGTTGAACATTTCGAGACGCAGTTCAAGTGAACGAGATTCGGTGAAGTTCGTCACCTTGTGCAGCGCCATGTCGAAGTTGTCGATGCCGGGACCGTAGAAGTCGCGGCGCTTGGAGTTACCCTGCGTTCCGAGTGCATTCGGACGAAATGCGTCAGAGTTGAAAAGCAATTTACTCTTACGCGGGTTGCGGTTGATGTTGTACCCTGTGCCGTCGTACTGGGGCATATCGATGCTCGTAGCGTTGACACCATTGTTCTGTACCTGCACCAGGTAGTTGTCGCTTTGGGCCGCAAACGTCACCGGCACTCCCGTGGAAAAGCGAGTAACTCCGGAGAGCGCCCACCCGCTGGTAAGGCGACTGGGGTGAAGGAAATGAGCGACCGGCAGCTCATAGTTGTAGCTGACAACGAAGTTGTGTTTGAGGTCGAAGGCCGAGATGCCATCGAGTCGGTGATAGTCGTATGGATCGACCTGCTCCTGGATGTTCGAGGTCTGATCGTAGGATTTCGAGTAGGTGTAGCTTGCAAGGAAAGTCAGCGGCCCGGTGGTGCGCTTGAAGGTCACTTCGAGTCCGTTGTACTTCGAGTTGCCCATGTTCTGGTAGTAAGCATCGGTCCCAATCTGATTGGGGAAGGGACTGCGCGTCCCATTGACCACTGTGCCATCCGGTCGCGTGTAGACGAGATTTTCCTCAAAAGGCCCACACGTCGGCGAGCCGTGGGCGACCTCCGATGGCTGACTCAGACCGAGGCATAGAGCGGGGATGCCTGGATTGGCGTCGTGAACCGTCAGCAGGTGTCTGCCAAGGGAGCCGATGTAGCCGATACTTAGCAGCGAATTTGAGCTAATCTGCCTGTCAATGATGAGGTTGTACTGCATCGCGTAGCCGGTTTTGTTCAAGTAATAGACACTGCCCGCCCCGCTGATTGGAAAGTAGCGGCTCCAGTCCACGCTATTGTCTGGGTTGGTGGTTGAGACCTTATAGGAGGGCACTTGCACGGGAAATTGCTGGAGGTACTGTGTGCCTGTGAGTGCGCCAACGAAGGGCGTCTCCATGATCGGAGACTCCGGGCTGGTGTAGGTCAGCCCATACGGCGGATTGCCGGTTGGATAGGCGACGGTGAGGCCCTGGGGTGAGGTGAAGAACCTTCCTCCTCCCAGCCGAATGCTTGTCTTGCCTGGACCGCCTGTAAGTGCCCCGAGAAAGCCTTCGGAGACATCCGGTGAGTACGCCAGCCCAAAGCGCGGCGAGAAGTTGTCGAGCGGCGTTGGAGCGATGCCATCGGGTATCTTATGTCCATTCGGCAGTACATCACCAGGCACAAGATAGCCGAGCGGAGCGCCGGGAAACGTCTCCGATTGCGCCCCTTGCACGAAGGTCGTCGTCTGGTGATACTTCTCTGCCCAGGGCGTGACGTAGTCCCAACGAATGCCGTAGTTAATAGTCAGGTTTGGGCGTACACGGTAGCTGTCCTGTGCGAATAGATCGCTGTTCGCAGCTCGCTCATAGAATGTCGGCGAAGACTGTTGCGAATAGAAGTCCGGCAGGCCCAGCAGGAAGTCTGCGTAATCGTTCCCTGTGGTTTGATTGCCAGACGCGAAGAAGGAATATGTTCCATTGGCAACGAGGTTAGGGGCCTGCTTCACCCTATACCAGATATAGAGTCCACCGAACTTGAAGGTATGATTACCGACCGTGCGCGAAAGGGAGTCGGAGAGGTCGTAGGTGCTGTTCACTTGCGCGAGCGAGAACGGGTTGGTCCCGATGGAAAAGCCATTGAAGAAGATCCCTTCTACGCCAGCCTGTGAAGGAAAGCCCTGGACGATGCCCTCACCGCCAGCCTGAATACCCTGATCGGCGAGGCTAACGCCAACTCCACCTACTGGCTCGCCGATCTTGTTGTCGAGACGCGTGATGCCGAAGCGGGCCTCGTTGACCGTCTTCGCGCCGAAGGTACGGATGTTGCTGAAGACGAGAGTCTGGTCGACTCCAAAGGATGCTGCGTCATAAGCAAAGCCGTTGCCTGGAAGCGTGGCTCCGCCAAGTCCACTGGGGTACGGGTTATCGAGGTTATAGCGGTCGTTGAAGTAATAGATGGACGAAGTGCCGAAGCGCGACGAATTGAAATCCACCCGGCCCGCGGCCTTGTTGTCGTTAATACGCTCTTTGTATGCACCAGTTGAGAACTGGTTCAGGCCAACGTTGGGCATAGGAATGTACTGGAGCATCCGTGTAGGCGCTGTACCCCACGCGTTTTGTGGAATGATGCCGTTGGGAAAAACCTGCGCGAATGGCTCATCTTGCGTGACCTGATGGCCGAGACGCTGAGTCAAGATCTGGGCAAGATAAGGCCCGTTGACTGTTCCCGTAAATGCCGATGCAGAACCAAAGTTGCCGCTTCGATTCTCCATCGAAGGCACGTTGACAAGGCCAGTCTCGATACCCTGGACCTGCCGTTGTCCCTGGTAATCGGCGAAGAAGAAGATCTTCTTTTTCCAAATTGGCCCTCCCAAGGTGCCGCCATACTGATTTTGATGGAAGGCCGCACGCTCGGGAGAGAAGTAGTTACGCGCGTCCAGATGGGTGTTGCGGAAGAATTCGAAGACATTGCCATGAAAGTTGTTCGTGCCGGCCTTGGTGACGACATTGATGATGCCGCCGGTGAAGCTGCCGTACTCGGCATCGACGTTGCTCGAAAGAATGCGGAACTCGGCGATCGAGTCGAGATTCGGGATGATCCCGGCCTGCTGGCCGATGGTCTCCTGCACGCTTGCGCCGTTGAGGTAGTAGGCGTTGTCGGACTCACGCTGGCCATGAATGGAAAACTGACCAGTGTTGGCCTCGCCTGCGGCGGGCACTGTGCCAAATCCCCCACCAGAGCTGGTATTGCCCGCGCCGCTGGTCGTTATCGGTGAGACACCAGCCTGCACTGCGAGCAAGTCGGTATAGCTCCGTCCATTGAGTGGAATATCGACCACCTGCTTGCTTTCTATGGTCTGTCCGACCTGCGTATCGGTCGTGTGGACCTCCGCTGTATTTTCGATCACATTGACTGTCTGGCTTGCATCGGCCACGTTCAACACCACGTCAATAGCCAAAGCGGTATTTACGTCGATCTTCAGATTTTGGGTCTGCCGGTAGGGGTTGAAACCGTCCGCTGTCACGTCGATCTCGTACTGTCCGACTGAAACGACGGGAAAGTTGAAGACTCCCTCTCCATTGCTGGTCGTCTTCTGTGTCGCCCCGGTCGCAGCATTGACCAGCGTGACGTTGCCGCCGGAGATGAGGGCTCCGGTCGCGTCTTTCACCGATCCTGCGATCCTGCCGCTTCCCGCTTGAGCATGGGCAGAATGAGTCGTCAGCATTGCGAACAGAACGAGAGCGGCAATGAAACAGCGTGGAACCAGTAGCGTATCGAGCAGAGCTCTCCATCCGCGAGACTTCTGCGGCCCATCTTCGGCGCGAATAATTACGTTATACGTCCAGGCAGTATCGATCAGTTTGCGGTGATACATCGTAGTCTCCGGTGTAGCGCGTTCAGCCATCCAGGCACACGTCTACCGTTCTGGGCGGAGCCGCCATCCGGCTCGCCAGTGAGTCTTGCGTCTGCGTCTGTCTGAAACGCAGTCACTCAGTTGTTACGGAGCTTCGTTTAATAAGCCCGCGCAGTAAGCGGAGAACCCCTGCTGCGAGCGGAGAGCATCATGCGATGTCGTGCTCAGAGAGGGATTGCCGCCAGCCTCCGGCTAGGCGGAGGCTCACTTGGAACGGGGTCGTCCATACTTCCTCCTTCGTATTGCAACGTGGTTAGTGAATCCTGTGCAGAAGGCCCGAGAGATCGAGGACGTGGTAGCTGAGCATCAGCGTCATCAAAATCAGGTACGCCCGCAAAACCCCGAGCGAGATGCGGACCGCTCGTGTCATGCGAATCTTGCCAAGCCCTTCCGCAGAACACTTCTGTTCTGCAACGTCATCCAGTGGATGGACAACGCGGAATTCGCTTATATCCGGGGTTACTCCCATGGTTGCCATGAATCACCTCTCTACTGAAAAAAGTTTGGAAGAATCACCTGCGCCGCGAGCAGCAGCGACAGGGCAAAGAGAACGACGATGATCGTCCAGTTGATGTAGTTGTTCCATGGCCGGTTGACCCAGCGATCGCCGAGCAACTCCCGATCATTGAGCAGCAGTTGAAGAAAGATGATGGCGGAGGGCAGGATGAGGCCCGCGAACACCTGCACGCTGATAATGACGAGTTGCAGCGGCACATGAGGAATCAGCACGATGGCTGCAGCCGCTCCGACACACGCGATGTAGGTTGAATAGAACCCGGGGGCCTCCCATAACTTCTTGTGCAGGGAATGCTCCCAACCTTTCACCTCGCCATAAGCCCATGCGCTCGCGAGCGAGATGGCCGTCGTTCCCAGCACGGCGGCGTTGACCATCAGCAGTAGAACGCCATTACGGACAAAGTTGCCGGCAATCAGGCCGAGAGCCAGGGCGAGCTGTGCTGGATCCTGGAATGCGATCCTATGCTCAAAGCCGTAGTTCCCAACCAGCATCATCGCGCCGGCAACACAGACGGTAAAGGTTGCGCCGATCAGCGTGTCCAGCCGCGCCCATCTCAGATCGGCGAAGCGGAGCCGCTTCTCGGCCACGCAACTTTGCTGGAAGAAGAGTTGCCAGGGGGCGATGGTTGTACCGACGATGGCGATCACAAGGAACACGAGACTGCCGGTGATGCCTCCCGCTGGCATCGTCGGAACGATGGAGTTGTGGGCAACGGTCGCCCAATGTGGATGCACCTTGAAGGCAAGGACGAACCAGGTCAAATCCATCAGGCAGAGCGCAATGACGATCCGTTCCCAACGCAGATAACTTCCCGTCACAACCATCAGGGTCAAACCAACAGCGGAGACGGGTACTGAGATGTAAGGACTGATGCCGAGCGCACTCAGCGCAAGCGAGATCGCGGCGAACTCCGTGATAAGCGTAAGGAAGTTGACCACGAGCAGGTCAAGCAGTGAAAAGTGTCCCCACCACTTGCCAAACCGCTCGTAGATCATCGCGGCATGGCCTTTACCCGTCGCAATGCCGAGACGAGCAACCATCTCCTGAATGAAGTAGCAGATAGGCAGCAGCACGACCAGCAGCCACAGAAGGTGCAGGCCGTACTGACCACCAGCCTGCATGTAGGTGGAGACGGCCCCTGCGTCATTGTCTGCTTCCATGACGATCAGGCCGGGGCCAAAGACCAGCAGGAACGTGAGCAGTTGTTGCTGCCATCTACGCTTAACAACGATGTGTGGCGGGTTCATCGGAGATTGTTCCATGACGCTCATGAGCAAACCTCCGCTTCAATGTTGGTTACGCAGCACAGGCCCACGAATCCCCCTCCGCTTGAGTGGCCACTGCGCTTACGTGAGATAGTGAAGTGCGTTGCGGCGTGTTGATCCAGATGGCCGATAGAGGCGCGTTAAGACCGTCATGGGCGGGAACCCATACGCGCCGAAGCGTCCAGTCATTTCCTTGAAACATGATTCCTCCTCACCGCACAGATGGGCACAACACTGCGAACACGCGCGTTGTCCGCCGTTGCGGATGACAAAAGATTTTGGAGGGTAGGAGAAAATCTCCCACTCGCCGGATTTCGTGTTAGAACGACTCCGCGTGCGCGAGTGAGGGATGCTGACAGAAATCAGTCACTAACTGGCGACACGCAAGGAGTCAATCGCCTCCGAGCGACTCGGAGGCTCCTTTTTGCATGACGTGTCCATAAAATCCTTGCTGACCGAACTCGCTTGTACGACACAAGAGCAGGCAAGATCGTTTGTAAATAATTGGTGGGGTCTGTGTCCATTAGATAAAATGGACTTTGACCATTCGGGATAACCGAATGATTACCTGATATACCTAGGAAATCTCCGAGTGTGCAAATTCGGGCGGGGAAACGTAATCCGAATGACCGCGCTGAGCGTGACACTCGGGGAGGCGAGCGATGGAATGGCTTAATTATCATCACCTGTTTTACTTCTGGACAGTTGCCCGCGACGGCAGCATTGCCAAAGCAAGCAAGGCATTGCGATTGGCGCCTCCGACAGTGAGCGAACAAATTCGCAGCCTCGAACAGTCTCTTGGGATAAAGCTGTTCGAAAAGGAAGGCAGGAACCTTGTCCTGACCGATGCCGGTCGCGTCGCCTATGAGTATGCAGAAGACATCTTCTCGCGTGGGCGGGAGATGACAGATGTTTTGAGTGGACGTACTCCGCGCCGCATGAATCGTTTCACGCTTGGAATCGCGGACGTGGTACCCAAGATGATCGTCTACCGCCTGCTTCTGCCCGCGCTCAAACTACCTGATCCGATCCGCTTGGTATGCCGTGAAGGAGATCCCGACAAACTCATTGCACAACTCGCAATTCACGAGGTCGATTTAGTAATTTCGGATGCCCCACTCGATCCTTCGCTCCGCATCCAAGCATTCACCCACCTCTTAGGTCAATCTGGACTGACCTTCTTTGCCCACCCGAAGTTGGCAAAGAATATCAAGGCTCGTTTTCCCAAATGTCTCGACGGTCTCCCGTTTCTTATGCCTGCCGACAACACAGACCTTCGACGTTCACTGGAACATTGGCTCGAAGTCCAAAAAGTGCGTCCATTGATCGTCGGAGAATTTGAAGATAGCGCCCTAGCCGCAGTGTTTAGCGAAGCTGCAGTCGGAGCGTTCGCCGCACCGACGCCTACGGAGGTGCAGATCAAGCGTCAGTATGGTCTTTCAGTTCTCGGGAGGACGCGGGACATCGTAGCGAGTTTCTATGCTATTTCCTTGGACCGTAGACTGAAGCATCCTGCCGTGATTGCAATTTCCGAGTTCGCTCATCACTCTGTCTTTCAATGACAGCTCCGCAACCGTGAGCGTCGATGCCGGATAGTTACATCCAAGAAATGCCCATTTCGCGCCTTTACACCGCTCAGATCGAGAACTCTGCCTGCCGTGGCTTCGTGGTGGTTGGCCACCGAACACATGGACGCAACAAAGGCTTTCGGCGCTGTGCCGGAACCCCGTTGCCCAGCGAAGCTCACTCTACCATCGGCACCCTTGCTAGAATCTCCGAAATGTCTCAGTAGGTTAGCCACTGCAAAGACGAGTTCGAACTCGGTCATGTACGGCGTCCTCCAATGGGCGCCATACATCGGTTCAAAAGTCCAAATAGGGGAGTTCACTTTAGAAAGCCGCGTCGAAAAGGTGCGACGGTCCATTTTTGGTATTCCCCTCCTGCATCTCATGTTCGAGCCCGAGGGCGATCGAGCGACGCAGGGTCTCAATCAGACTGTCCTTTCAGCCGCATGCGACCACGAAGTCATCTGCTTCGTAATATGGCGAGGCGGGCAAAACCGACACTACGCATGCCCATTACGCGGACATAGCGAAACCGGCTGCGAGCTGTGGGAAGCGTATGTACCCAATTTGTACTTAAATGTTGTGCAGTTCTGGATAATATTGTGCGATTCTCGATATTGTTGTCCGTTACCAAGGACTCAATTGAATTTCAGTCGTCTATTCCACCGTCACGGACTTGGCTAAGTTTCTGGGTTGGTCTACGTCGCAGCCTCGGCGGACGGCTATGTGGTAGGCGAGGAGTTGGAGGGGGACTACTTCGAGGATGGGTAGGAGTAGTTCGGGGGCTTGGGGGATGTAGATGGTTTGTTCGACTAGCTGGGCTATTTCTTTGTCGCCTTCGGTGGCTATGGCGATGACGCGGCCGCTGCGGGCGGTTACTTCCTGGATGTTGCTTAAGGTCTTTTCGTATTTAAGGACGCTGCTTGGGTCGTTGGGGTCCTTGGTGGCTATGCAGACTACCGGGAGGGTTTCGTCGATGAGGGCGTTGGGGCCGTGCTTCATCTCGCCGGCGGGGTAGCCTTCGGCGTGGATGTAACTGATCTCTTTTAATTTGAGGGCGCCTTCGAGGGCGATGGGGTAGTGGATGCCGCGGCCGAGGAAGAGGAAGTCGTTTGCGGTGTGGAAGAGGCGGGCGAGTTCTTCGCACTGGGTGGTGAGGGGCTGGCGGGCTCGGCTGCGGCGGTCGGGGCCGGAGTAAGGTGGCTGAAAGGCGCCGCCAGTTGTGATGGTGCGGGAGCTATCGGGGTCGTTCCCTTCGACTCCGCTCAGGGCAGGCTTTTGCGCGCTGCGCGCTCCGCTGAGGCTGACGGCATTATTTCGCGGGGCGGCGACTCCCTCAGAGGTGCCGGAGGCGCCGACGGCGTTGAGGTTGAGCATGGCGTCGAGCTTGCCGGGGATCTTGCTGAGCTCGTCGACGAGCTTGAGGGACTCGGCGTCGGTGATGGTGCCGCGGACTTGTGCGAGGTGGAGCGCGAGGACGAAGAGCGCGGTGAGTTGCGCGGTGAAGGCCTTGGTGGAGGCGACGCCGATCTCGGGGCCGGCGTTGGTGGTGAGGGTGCCGTTGGCTTTGCGGGTGACGGCGGCGCCGACGACGTTGCAGATGGCGAGGGTTTTTGAGCCTTTGGCGATGAGCTCGGCCTGGGCGGCGAGGGTGTCGGCGGTTTCGCCGGACTGGGTGATGAGGAGGCCGATGGCGTGGGGGTCGGCGATGGGGTCGCGGTAGCGGTACTCGGAGGCGTAGTCGACTTCGACGGGTAGGCGGGCGAGGCGCTCGATCATGAACTTACCGGCGAGGCCAGCGTGCCAACTGGTGCCGCAGGCGGCGATGGTGATCTGACTGGCTTTGCGGATTTCGGCGTCGGTGATATCGAGTTTTTCGAGGAAGACTTTGCCGGTTTCGAGGGAGACGCGGCCGAGGGTGGTGTCGCGAATGGCTCGGGGCTGCTCGTTAATTTCCTTGAGCATGAAGTGCTTGTAGCCGGCTTTTTCGGCCTGGATGGGGTCCCAGGTGATGCGCTGGACTTTTAATGGGATGGGTGCGCCTTCGAAGTCGGTGAGGGTGACGCCTTCTTTGGTGAGGATCGCGAGTTCGCCGTCGGCGAGGAAGTGGATGTTGCGGGTGTGGTGGAGGATGCCGGGGACGTCGGAGGCGAGGAAGAACTCGCCGTCGCCGATGCCGATGACGGCGGGCGGTCCCATGCGGGCGGCGACGAGCTTGTTGGGCTCGTGCGCGGAGAGGACGCCGATGGCAAAGGCTCCGGTGATGCGCTTGACGGCGCGGCGGACGGCTTCTTCTAACGGGATTGCGGGTTTTGATTTTAGGGTGAGGACGGCTTCGGCGGTGTTGGCTTCAGGGGAGTCTGTGGTGCTACGAGCAAGATGCGGGGGTCCTTCCCCTTCGAAAGGCTCAGGGTCAGGATGACAACTTTTATTTGTCGCGCCGTTTCGCTGCGCAGTTGCGGCCATGTTGAGTTCGTCTTCGATGAGGTGGGCGATGATCTCGGTGTCGGTCTCGGAGACGAACTTGTGGCCTTTGGCGATGAGGGAGTTTTTGAGAGAGAGATAGTTTTCGACGATGCCGTTGTGGACGACGACGAGGGTGCCGGATCCGTCGCGGTGGGGATGGGCGTTTTCTTCCGTGGGGCGGCCGTGCGTGGCCCAGCGAGTGTGTCCGATGCCGAAGGAGCCGTGGAGGGGCGAGTCGGCGATGGCGACTTCGAGGTTGCGGAGTTTGCCGGGAGCTCGGCGGAGGGCGAGGCCTTCGGGGCCACCGGCTACGGCGATGCCGGCGGAGTCGTAGCCGCGGTATTCGAGGCGGCGAAGACCTTCAATGATGACGGGGACGACAGGCTGAGGTCCGATATAACCGACGATTCCACACATGAATTGAGTTTAGTGGGAAGCGGGGAATTTTGTATTGGGGCTGAGTGTGACTTTTGGGTTATGCGGATTGTTTTGCCGGGGTTTGGGGGGATGAAACGGGTTTGTAGAGGAGGGTTAGGAGGGGCTTCTCGATGAAGGTGTAACTTAGGTATCCGACGAGGATGACTGCGGGAAGGCCGATTAGAAGGATTGCGAAGATGGCGGTTGGGTGAGGCAGGAGACGCTCGATGATGCGGGCGATGACGGCGAGGACGAGGACGTGCGAGAGATAGATGGAGTAGGACCAGTCTCCGATGGAGTTGAAGAGCGGGAGATAGCGGATGATGCGGGAGCGTTCGAGTTCGAGTGCTCCGAAGAGGAGGAGGATGGAGAAGGTTCCGTAGAGGAAGGGGCGTTTCCAGGGGTCGTTGACGATTGCGACTGGGTTGTCGTGGAAGATGATCGCTACGAGTAAGAGGAAGGCGGCGGTGAGAAGGAGAATTCCTGCGGCAGGATGCAGGCGGGAGCGGCGATAGAGATGAAAGAGGGCGTATCCGGCGAGGAATTCGAGTACGGAGGGGTTGATGAGGAGAGTGACGATGGGTGACGGGGAGAGGCCGATGTGGAGTTTCAGCGCGACGACGGCGATGCCCCATAGACCTAAGAGCCAGGGTGCAATGCGTTCGGGGACGAGGAGGAGCAAGGTGACGGCAAAGTAGAAGTAGACCTCGAAGCTGAGGGTCCAGCCTTGAAGAAGTGGCATGGGGAGGCTGGTTGGGATGAGGAGGTAAGAAGGCAGGAGATTGAAGGAGCGTTGGGGAATGTTGTCTGCCATTGGCGCGAGATGGTTGGCGAGGAGCGAGAGGGTGTTGTAGAGCCAGAAGATTGGAAAGATGCGGGCGAGGCGGTGATAGAGGAAGACGGCGGCGTTGTGGGGGCTGCCGAATTTTCCGGCGGTGACGGCGGCGATGACGATGCCGCTGATGACGAAGAAGATGTCCACGCCGATATCTCCGTAGCCGAAGAGGCGCAGATGATGGGAGGCGAAGTGAGTCTCTTCTATGCCGTGAATGTGGGTGAGGACGACGAGGAGTGCGGCGAGTCCGCGACAGACCTGGATGCTGACGATTCGGCGGGAAGGCTGTTGCGAGAGCTGGGGCAACGCGCTGGCTCCTGTGGCACTACTGTATCAACAGCTCGGATGGTGTTGACGGAGGGGCCGGGGATGATCTAACCGATGAATTCGTGGTCGATGGGATCGGCGATGGCGGCTGGCGGAAGAGGCTGCGCGGATTGAGCGGCGAGGAGAATGGAGAACATGGCCATAAGCCAGAGCAGGAAGGAGAGGTCGAAGGGAAGGGTGTCCGTGATTCCGTGAACGAGCGCAAAGACGAGAACGGTAGCGGCAAAGGTCTTCAGGGTGGAAGGGGGAGCGCGGCGAATCTGACGGAAGATCACCCAGTAGAGACCGACGACAAGGACGACGCCGAGTGCTCCGAGGGCAAAGAATTGCTGAAGGATTTCGTTGTGGGCGTGTGTCGCCTCGAAGGTTCCGAAGGGAGGGACGACGAAGCGATAGGCGTAGAAGCCATGGCCGAGGATGGGCTTCTCGATTGCGAGGTCGCTGGTTACGGCCCATATGACGGTGCGGCCGGTGAGGGTGGCGGGGTCGACGCTCTCGGTGTAGTTATCGGCGTATCTCGCGAGCAGGCCGGTGAGTGAGCCGACAATGATCAGTCCTGCGATGGTGATTTTGATCTTGGTGGCTCGCGTCATGGCCACATCCTTGAAGAGATAGAAGATCATGGCGACGCAAAAGGCGGCGATGCAGGTTTTGCTGATCGTTCGGATGAGGGTGAGGGTGAGCCAGAAGGCAGGCCATCGCCAGTTAGGCTCCTTGTGGGCGAGATAGAAGGCCATCAGGATTCCGAAGACGAAGATCATGCTGATGAGGTTGGGATGGAAGAAGGATTCGTCTCCGAGTCTGAGGTCGGGCAGGGCGGGGAGGCACCAGGCGACGATGGCAACGATGCAGGCTCCCCAGATATAGCCTTTCATAACAGCGTTGCCCTGGTCTGCGGCAGGATTGACGCGCAGAACGAACCAGATGGTGCCGATGTCGGCGAGCCATGCGACCCAATAGCTTGCGGCTGGTCCCAGAGGGCCGGCAGTCCAGAACAGACTGAGGAGATTGGCGGCGAGGAAGGCGGCGATCCAGCGCAGGGTAGGGTTGCGGAAGGCGGAGGTGGGTATGGAGGGTTTGCTGCCGATGGTTGAGAGCGCGGCGGCGATGAACAGGGTGAGACTGATAGCGACGGAGAGGGCGGAGGCGGTTTCGGGCTCGTCCTGAAACCAGAGCACGGTGAGGCAGATGCGGCTGGCGAAGATGAAACCGATCAGCGAGGGCAGAAGTAGAAAGCCGCTGCGGTCTGTTGCGGTCGTCGAGTCCGATAGCTGGTAGAGGGCGGTCGTCATGGGAGGTGCGCCGGCGATGCGCGTGGTCTTGGGAGACTACGCTTCGGGGCGAGCTACTCTGCGCTGCTTTGAGTTTATGACTTGCTGTTATGGCGCAGACATGGAAGAGCGAGATGGTTCTATCTTTTTACAATCGCGAGACAACTGCGCGACATGGATGGGAATGGAGTCGGGTTTTAGGGGAATTTATCTGCGGCTGGTGAGAGCGGTGTAACGTAGGGGCAGCGGGATCGACTGAGGACGCACTGTGCACATACTGGTGATTAATAGCGGATCTTCTTCGATCAAGTTTTCGCTGTTTGAGGCGGACAAGGGTGAGCCTCGATCTTTGTACGAGGGGGAAGTGACGGGGATTGGCGGGTCGACGTCGCGGTTTAAATTTCGCGATGCGAGTGGGCGGGATCTGAGCGGCGGGCGAGCGGAGGTGAAGGCTGAGAGTTCGGTTGAGGCTATCGGTCTGGTTGTGGATGCGGTGAGTGGGGCGGGGCTTCCTAAGTTTGAGGCGGTGGGGTATCGCGTGGTTCATCCGGGGCCGAAGCTGGACAGGCACGTTCGGATCGACGATGCAGTGATGAAGGATCTTGAGGAGGCGGTGGAGTTTGCGCCGCTGCATGATCCGGCGGTGATTGCGGTGATCCGGGAGATGATGAGGCGGTTTCCGAATGTGGGGCACTATGCGTGTTTTGATACGGTGTTTCACGAGACGATGCCGGCTGCGGCGACCACTTATCCGATTCCGGTGGAGTATCGCGAGCCTGGCGTGCGGCGATATGGGTTTCATGGGTTGAGTTGCGAGTCGATTGTTCGGCAGTTGCGGGCGGAGAATGGGATTCCGTTTCCGCGGCGGATGGTGATTGCGCACCTGGGGAGTGGGTGCAGCGTGACGGCAGTTGTGGATGGGTGCTCGGTCGATACGACGATGGGGTTGACGCCGACGGGTGGGGTGGTGATGGGGACTCGGCCGGGCGATCTCGATCCGGGGCTGGTGCTTTTTCTGCTTCGAAGGATGAAGGGTGATGGGGCGAGCGCGCTGGAAAGGATACTGAATCATGATTCGGGGATGGTGGCGTTGTCGGGGATGCCGAATGACATGAAGGCGGTGCGGGGGGCAGTGGTGAAAGACGATGCGCGGGCACGGCTCGCAGTGGAGATCTTTACGCGGAGTGTGAAGAAAGCCGTGGGTGGGTTTATCGCACTGATGGGCGGGGTGGATGCCGTGGTGTTTGCGGGCGGGATTGGAGAGAATGATGCGCGGTCGCGGGCGGAGATTCTGGGTGGGATGGAGAGTTTTGGAATTTCGATTAATTCTGCGCTGAATGAGGCGACGGGCGATGCCATTCGGCGTCTCAATGCATCTGACTCAGCACCGATGGTGTTTGTGGTTCCCGCGAAAGAGGACTGGATGATTGCCGTGCATGTCGGCCGTATGGCTCGGCCTCAGAATTAGTACCTTTTTAGTGACAAATTATTGATGATTCAATTTCCATTCACACTTTACGCAAAAGGAGTTGTCTATGAAGAGCGTGGCCAGGGCGTCGAGCAAGGAAAAGAGGTTGAGTTCGCAGGCTCTGTCTGCGGATGAGTTGCGGAAGATGGATGCTTACTGGAGGGCTTGCAATTACCTTTCTGCGGGAATGTTGTATCTGGTGGAGAATCCGCTGCTGCGGCGTCCGCTGAAGGCTGAACATATTAAGAACAGATTGCTGGGGCATTGGGGATCGGACCCAGGGCAGTCGTTTACGTGGGTGCATTTGAATCGGCTGATCCGGAAGTATGGGTTGGATGTGATCTTTCTTTCAGGGCCTGGGCATGGGGCTCCTGCGACGCTGTCGAATTGTTATCTGGAGGGTGTGTACTCGGAGGTTTATCCCGACAAGAGCGAGGATGAGGCTGGGATGCAGAAGTTTTTCAAGCAGTTCTCGTTTCCAGGTGGGATTGGAAGCCACTGCACGCCGGAGACTCCAGGGTCGATTCATGAGGGTGGGGAGCTGGGGTATAGCTTGTCGCATGGGTTTGGCGCGGCTTTTGATAATCCGGATTTGATTGTGACGGTGATGGTGGGGGATGGCGAGGCGGAGACTGGGCCGCTGGCTACGAGTTGGCATGGGAATAAGTTTTTGAATCCGGTGCGCGATGGCGCAGTGTTGCCGGTGTTGCATTTGAATGGGTACAAGATTGCGAACCCGACGGTGCTGGCACGGATCAGCGACGAGGAGTTGGAATGGCTGATGAAGGGTTATGGGTGGACGCCGTATGTGGTGGCGGGAGATGATCCGGCGACGATGCATCGTTTGATGGCGGAGGTGATGGAACGATGTGTGTTGGAGATTCGCGAGATTCAGGCGAAGGCGCGGAAGGGGAGTGCGGCGAAGGCTGAGAGGCCGCGGTGGCCGATGATTGTGCTGCGTACTCCGAAGGGATGGACGGGGCCGAAGGAGGTGGATGGGCACAAGGTGGAGGGATTCTGGCGGGCGCACCAGATTCCGCTGCCTGAGGTGAAGACGAATCCGAAGCATTTGAAGCAGCTTGAGCAGTGGATGAAGAGCTATAAGCCGGAGGAGTTGTTTGACGCGCAGGGCAGGTTGATCGAGGAGTTGCGCGAGATGGCTCCGAGGGGGACGAAGAGGATTACGGGGAATCCTCATGCGAATGGTGGATTGCTGCTAAAGCCGCTGGAGATGCCGGACTTTCGCAAGTATGCGGTTGAGGTGAAGAAGCCGGGGCAGGTTGAGGTTTCGCCGACGTTTGTGCTGGGCGGATTTTTGCGCGATGTGATGAAGAGGAATATGACGAGCTTCCGTGTGTTTGGGCCGGATGAGACGGCTTCGAACCGGCTGCAGGTGATCTACGAGGCGAGCGAGAAGACGTGGATGGAGGAGATTCTGCCGGAGGATGCGGATGGGACGGAGATATCTCCTGATGGCCGCGTAATGGAGATGTTAAGCGAGCACACGCTGGAGGGATGGTTCGAGGGGTATGTGCTGACGGGGCGGCATGGGTTCTTTTCGACGTATGAGTCGTTTGTCCACATCATCGACTCGATGTTCAACCAGCATGCGAAGTGGCTGGAGAAGAGCAAGCTGGAGTTGCGGTGGAGGGCGCCGGTTTCGTCGATCAATCTGCTGATTACGTCGCTGGTGTGGCGGCAGGACCACAACGGATTTACGCACCAGGACCCGGGTTTTCTGGATGTGGTGTCGAACAAAAGCCCGGCGGTGACGCGGATCTATCTGCCTCCGGATGCGAATTGTCTGTTGAGCGTTGCGGACCACTGTTTGCGGAGTACGAACTACGTGAATGTGATTGTGGCGGATAAGGCTCCGCACCTGCAATATCTGGATATGGATGCGGCGGTGAAGCATTGCACGAAGGGCATCGGGATATGGGACTTTGCCAGTACCGATGCGGGGCAGGAGCCGGATGTGGTGATGGCTTGCGCGGGCGATATTCCTACGGCGGAGGCGCTGGCGGCGGTGGCGATTCTGCGGGAGCATTGCACGGATTTGAAGATACGGTTTGTGAATGTGGTGGATCTTTTCCGATTGATGCCGGAGGAGGAACATCCGCATGGTCTTTCGTCGCGGGAGTTCGACGGACTGTTCACAAAGGATAAGCCGGTGATCTTCAACTTCCATGCGTATGCTTCGATGATTCACAAGCTGACGTACCGGCGAACGAACCATGACAACTTCCATGTGCGCGGGTACAAGGAGAAGGGAAATATCAATACACCGCTGGAACTGGCGATTTTGAATCAGATCGACCGGTTCGACCTGGCGATCGATGTGATCGATCGGGTGCCGAGGCTGCAGTCGACGGCGGCTCATCTGAAGGAGTGGCTGAAGGGCCAGATTATCGAGAGCGTGAACTACGCGCATGAGAACGGGATCGATAAGAAAGAGATTACGAATTGGAAGTGGCCATTCTAGAGAGAAGAGATAAAAAAGCAGAAATCATCATCTGAGACTGGACTGGCCGCGGAGGCGAGGCATAGGATTGGCTGTCGGCTGAGGCTTTCTTTCGTTCGATGGCTTCGGCTTGACGTTGCGGTTCCGGTTACGGATAAATCAAGGAAACGGAGAATTATGATGAAGATGCTTGCTTCCCTTCTGGCGCTCGGGCTGATGGCGACGCCCGCTCTGGCCGCCAGCTTCAATAATGTTTCGGTGGTGGATGTGGCCTGCTCGAAGCAAGTGGCTGCGGACGCGGATTCGCATACTCGCGACTGTGCGCTGAAGTGCGAGAAGAGCGGCTTTGGGATTGTTACCGCGGATAAAAAGTTTCTGAAGTTCGACGCGAATGGCAACGCGAAGGTGGCGGCAGCACTGAAGGCTTCGGACAAGACGGACCATCTGCGGGTGAACGTTACCGGCGATGTGGATGGCGACACGATCAAGGTGACATCGGTCAAACTGCTTTAGTTCCGGGAGATTTGGCGAGGATTCAGGCGCCGCCGCGCCGGAGTTCTTTGGTCTTGAGGACGATGAGGTACTCGTAGAAGGATTGCAGGGTGGCGTAGGTGAGGCCGGCTGCGCCGTCGAGGATGGCTCCGCGGAGCAAGACCATGTAGAGCCATTTGATCAGAGGGCGGCCCGGCAGGCGGTAGAAGATGGCCTTCTGGTGGAGACGGCGGGTGTGGAAGTCGGGGCCGCGCAGGGCCTTGGTGAGCGATGGGTTCTGCAATCCCTGGTTGCGGACGATGAGTTCGGCCTCCATGGTGGAGTAGAGGTTGTGCTTTTCGACCCAGCGTGCGATGCCCTTTGAGAATGGATAGTGATCGAGGGGGTAGCTCAGGTCTGCGATGAGGCCGTCGACTTCGAGGACTTCGTTGATGGCGCGGGTGTAGCGGGCGCGCTCGGGGCGGACGAGGCGGATGTAGAAGGGCGAGATCTGCGCGTGCTTGAGCCAGGTGTCGAAGAGGAAGTCGCGGCGGCGGACGCGGAAGGCTGCTGTGTCCTGCGATGCGGCCAGGACTAGCTGCTGCATCTCGCGGGAGAGCTCGGGTGTGGGGCGCTCGTCGGCGTCGGGGAGAAAGACCCACGGGTGTTTGAACTGTATGGTCGTCAGTGCGGCGTTGCGGTGGGTGGCGTAGTCGTCGAAGGCGCGGGTGTGGACTTGTGCGCCTGCGGTTTTGGCGATCTCCCTGGTTGCGTCGGTAGAGTGAGAGTCGAAGACGTGGATGTCGTCGGACCAGGAGACGCTGGCGAGGCAAGCGGGGAGGTCGAGCTGCTCGTTGCGGGTGAGGATGAGGACTGAGATCATCTGCTGGCTATGGTATCGCGACGAGGCTGGATGGCTGGCCGGCAAAACAATGGTTGGGGGATGCCGTTAACATCGGCTTGCGTCGCGGGTGCGCGTGGCGCCGATTAGAAGCGAATGACGATTCCGGAGGTCAGGCTCTGCGGATGGCGTGTGACGTCGTTTTGGGTGATGCCGCCGCTGTAGCTGTAGTCGATGCGCCAGTCTCCCTGGGGGAAGATGGTCGTGTCGACGCCACCGACCCAACGGTAGTTGCCGTCGGTGAAGTTCTTGGGGCCGTCGTTTGTGATGTTGTAAGTGGAGACGCCGCCGAGGATCTCGAAGTAGGGCTTGACGGGGAAGTGGTGAAGCGCGAAAGCGGCGCGGGGGCCGAAGAGAGCGCTATTCATGTTGCGGGAGAGGTCACCGCGTCCGTCGATGGAGAGGGCGATAGGACCGAGACGGGTAATGCCGTAGTAGGCTCCGAAGGTCCCGGCGATCGTCCAGGATTCGTTGCCGATCTCGGTCTTTTCGCCGCCGGCCGTGCCGTAGATTGCGAATTTGGCTTGCGCGTTGAGTTTTGGGGCGAGGATGGCGATCAGGATCAAGATCACGGGGAGGAGCTGAAGATGTCTTTTCGTCATAAGTGTTGCCGAGGTGTCTCTCAGAGCGAAGTTCGCCTTCTCCTTAGAGACGCGCGGCGGGCGATGGGTTGTGTTGTTTTGCTATTCGTCGATTTGTTAATCGATGGAGCGGAGGGCGAGGACGGCGTTGAGGCCACCGAAGGCGAGGGAGTTCGAGAGGGCAAGTTTTGCGGAGGCGTTACGGGGGGTGTCGGTGATGGCGTCGATGTTGAGGGCGGGATCGACCTGGGTGACGCCAGCGTTGATAGGCAGGAGTTTTTCTTTGAGGGCGAGGATTGTCGCGAGAGCTTCGATGGCTCCGGTGGCTCCGATGGAGTGGCCGTGGAGGGCTTTTGTGGAGCTGATTGGGATCTGGGAGGCGCGAGGGCCGAAGAGTTGATGGATGGCGGCGGCCTCGGTGGCGTCGTTGGCCTGAGTGCCGGTGCCGTGGGCGTTGATGTAGCCGACCTCTTCGGGTGAAGCGCCTGCGTCCTTGAGAGCTTTGCGCATGGCTGTGGCTGCTCCCTCGGCGAGCGGCTGGGTGATGTGGCTGGCGTCGGCGGACATGCCGAAGCCGACGATCTCGCCGAAGATGGTGGCTTTGCGGGCCTGGGCGGACTCGAGGGTTTCGATTGCGAAGATAGCGGCGCCTTCGCCGAGGGTCATGCCGTCGCGGTCGGCGGCGAAGGGGCGGCAGCGCGTGGGGGAGACGACACGCATGGAGTCCCAGGCGCGGTAGAAGCCGAAGCTGAGTGGGGCTTCGTGGCCGCCGGTGATGGCCGCGGTGACCATTCCGGAACGGACCATGTGGAAGGCGAGTCCGATGGCGTGGGTTCCGGAGGAGCAGGCGGTGGAGATGTCGAGGGTCGGGCCGGTGATGCGGAGATCGATGGAGATATTGCTGGCTCCCGAGGACGCCATGGTGCGGACGATGGTGAGAGGATGGGCGCGGGCATCGCGAGTGTAGAGTCCCTTGACCTCGTGCTCCTCGGAGGAGCGGCCTCCGCAGGCACAGCCCATGATGATAGCGATGTCGTCGGGGGCGTGATGTTTGAGCAGGTCGGACTGCTGCGCGGCCTGGCGGGCGGCGACGATGGCGAACTGGGCGTTGCGGTTAGTTGCGCCGATGATGCCAGAGGCGAGATGTTGTGCGGGGTCGAAGTCGAGGACCTGGGCGGATTGCTTGTAGCGGACTCCCGGGAGGCCCTCAGGAGCATCGTCTACCGCTGCAATTGGGGAGATGCCGGTGGTTCCTGCGAAGAGGGCGGTGCGGAAGTCTTCTACTGTATTGCCGATAGGGGTAATGCAGCCCAAGCCGGTGACGACAACGCGATTCACTCTTTATTCCTCGTGCTTCCAGCTCCAGTTATAACTCAGGCAGGCTGTGGGTTTGTCGTCAGGAGGCGGTGGCGGGAGGTTGCGCAGAGGTTAATTTTGTTACGCCGTCGACCATGTCGCCTACGGTCTTGATGGTGCCGAGAGCTTCGTCGGGGATTTCGACGTTGAAGGTCTCCTCGACCTCGAAGCAGATGTTGATCTTGTCGAGCGAGTCGACATTGAGCTCGTCGAAGGTGCTGCCCAGCGTGACGGTGTCGGCGGGGATGCTCTTCGATTTGGCAATGATTTCAATGCAGCGTGTGGCGATGTCACTCATGGTGGATCAACTTCCTCAGTGGGTAGCCTCAACTTACAGGGAGGCGCGGGGTGCTGTAAAGGCGGGGCGTTCAAGGCACGTTTTTTGTGTGGGATAAAAGGGGTTGCGGGCGCCTGGCTCGTCAGCCGGTGTAGTCGGGTTCGAGCAGGCCTTTTGCTCCGAAGAAAAACGGGGTTGAGTGGCCGATGTGGATCTGGAGGAGTCGCTCGAGGAGCCGTGGACTGCGCTGAAAGATGTTGAGGGCGTAGTCGCGAAGGGCTGGAGAGCGGTCCATGAGGAGCAAGCTGCGGGACATGATGGTGGGACGGCGCAGGATGCGGCGATGGGCTTGCTGGTAGACGGCAAGATCGTTGGCTTTGAGCGCCAGGGCGAGGGCGGCGGCCTGACGGAGCGCGAGCGCGATGCCTTCGCCGGTGATGGCGTCGACGGAGCCGGAGGCGTCTCCGATGAGGGCGATGTTGCCGGAGGTGACGCACGGAAGAGTGCGTCCGAGGGTGATGGAGCCGAGCGGGGCGTCGTTTGGATGGGCTGTGGCGAGGTGACGTTGAAGCGCGGGGAAGTGGTTGAGGGCCTGGCTGGGGCTGGCTGGTTTTTCTCGTGCAACGAAGGCGATGCAGACTTCGCTGGAGGAGACAGGCGTGACGTAGGCCTGGCCATGGTTGCTCCAGTAGATTTCGACGAAGCGGCTCCAGGGAGCGATGGCATAGTGCTGGCGGAGCCCGATGCGGCGGGAGTGGACCGTGCCCCGGTCGAGTCCGGCAAAGGCGGCGACGCGGGAGTGAAGACCGTCGGCTCCGATGAGGTAGCGAGCGCGGAAGGTTTGGCAGTTGGTAGTGACGACGGCGATGTTGTTGGCAGTGGAGAGGCTGCGCAGGGTGTTCTCCCAGTGGAAGCGAACGCCAAGGCTGATTGCGCGCTCCAGCAGGAGCTGGTGGAGAGCGGTGCGACGGATGCCGCGTCCCGGGCTTGCGGGAAAGGCGCACTGGATGGTGGTGTAGTGGTTCGATGAGGAGTCGCCGATAAAGCGGATGCCGTGGAGAAGAGCGCTCTCGGTTGGATCCAGGTCGTTTTTGGGATCGAAGCCGAGGGCGCTGAGCGATTCAAGAGCACCGGGCAGGAGGCCTTCGCCGCAGGCTTTATCGAGGAGAGGTTTTCTGGCGTCGATGACTTCGACGTGCAGTCCTTGTCTGGCGGAGGCGATGGCGCAGGCCAGACCAGCCGGGCCACCGCCGACGATAAGGACATCTGGTTGCTTTGCTAAAGTGCGATGGAGCATAGAAGCGGCGCGTCCTCCAAAAGCGCGTCCATTAAAGTACGATGCCGCTTGGGAGGGGAAGAAGTGGCTGCTTACAAGCAAATGACAAACAGATGACGAGAAGTTGACCCGATATTGTTCTGGCTCCTAAGAGCTGGAGCTACCACTTGAGGAGAACGAGCTCTGAGCAGAAGGCAGGTCCCATTGCGGCGAGGATGCTGTAGGTACCGGGTTCGCCGGGAGAGTTGACGAGAACATCTTCGAGAACAGCGAGAACGGAGGCGGCGGAGAGATTGCCGACCTCGCGGAGGCTGCGCCATGAGGGTTCGAGCGCGTTGGGCGGGAGGTCGAGTGTCGTCTCCATCGCTTCGAGAACCTTGGGGCCGCCCGAGTGAAAGATGAAGCTCGAAATGTCATCGAGGGAGAGGCGATTGTCGGCGAGGAACGACTCGACGTTTCCTCGGAGATGCTCATGGACGATCTTGGGGACGTCGGGCGAGAGAACGATTTTGAAGCCCAGATCGCCGATCTCCCAGCCCATGATGTGTTCGGTGTGCCGGTAAAACGTGGAGCGGGTGTCGAGGACGCGTGGGCCGGCGAGACAGGTGGTGCAGCCGTCGCGTTTTGCGAGCGTGGTTTCGCTGCCTGCAATGATGACCGCGGCGGCCCCGTCGCCGAAGAGGCCGCAGGAGATGAGATTGGCGATGGATTGGTCGTTGTCCTGCCAGGTGAGGGAGCAGAGCTCGACAGACAGGAGCAGCGCATACTGATTGGGAAAGGCGCGGACGTAATCAGAGGCTCGCGAGATGCCTGCGGCTCCGGCGACACAGCCCAGGCCGAAGATGGGAGTGCGCTTGATCGAGGTGGGGAAGGGCATCCGGTTGATGAGGCGCGCGTCGATGGTGGGGCTGGAGATGCCGGTGACGGAGGCGAAGAAGATGGCTGAGATATCTTCAGGGCCGAGATTGACGCGAGCCAGAGCATTGCAGACAGCTTTTTCGCCGAGTTCAAGAGCGGCTACGATCCATGCGTCGTTGGTGGGGCCGAAGCCGGAGAGATTGGCGTAGGTTGGGAGTGGGAAGACGAGGTTGCGAAACTCGACGCCACAGTTAATGAAGAGGCGATTGATGAGGCGCGGCTCTTCCATCCTGTCTTGCCAGCGGCCAGTAAGTGCCTGGGAGATTGCTGCCTGCGAGTACCGGTGAGGCGGATAAGCTGTTCCGACGGATGCAATGCGCATGCTGATTGAGAGTCCTTCTAGCAGAGTGATTGAAACGTTTTCAGTGGCGAAGAGATGACGAATATGCAAACAGAAAGCGCATTCAAGAGAAGCAGCGAATCAATGAGTTAAAGGTACACGTGTCTTCGGAATCCTTGACGTATTTTCTTGTCGAAGGGGAGTATCGGTTAGTGGAGGCGGGCGATCTGGCGCTGATACTGGGTGTTTTTGGGGAACTCCTGCGACAGGCCGACCAGGATGGCTTTGCCCTGCTGAATGCGACCGTCCCGTAGCTCACCCACAGCGAGCATCAGCTTGGCAAAGGGAGCGAGGTAGTGGCCGTGTTCCGCAGTGAGTTTGAGCAGACGGACACCCTCTTCTTTATTGGTGCCGGCGCCGGTCATGCCGAGAAACCAGCGGATGGGAGCGGCCTTGAGGCTAAGCATGTAGTTTTCGATGCCGACAGCGAGGTTGGCGTCGTAGAGGGTGGGATTGAGGGTGAGGGCCTGCTTGGCATATTTGCTGGCGAGTTCGCTGTAGCGATAGGCGCCGAACTCATGGCGGTCGATCAGGGAAGCCCAGTCGGCGCGCATGCCGGAGGTAAGGGCCTTGACGTAGTAGGCGTTCGCGTCCTTTGGGTTGCGTTGGAGAGCGGCGTCGGCAAGCCGGTCGGCCTGATCGGCGCTGTCGTTGAACCCCTTTTTGAGGACGGGATCGATATCGGGGCGCTTGCGCGAGGTGAAGCGGTCGTCGTCGGCGAAGAGCTCGATGTCGAGGACGCCGAGGCGATCGAACTCGTTGAAGATATAACCGGCGGCATCGGAGGCTGGCCCGAGCGGGTTGTCCGGATTGGCTGCCATCCACTGCTGGATGAGGCGGTGTCCGGTTGCAAAGTCAAGATTGTAAAGGGCGTAGTAGCCATCGTCGAGCAGTGTGCCGGTCAGCGGAGAGCTGAAGGCAACCAGAGATCTCGTCAGGAGAAACAGGAGCAGGAAAGCGATGCGGGGGATACGCCGTCGGAGCTTCGTATGGGGAGTTTGGAGCGCCGACGCGTGAAACGGGACGTGCATTCTCTACTTTTACCTCATTTCATTTGCGACAATGTCACGCTTTGGTTTTGGGTTCCGCGGGAGGAACTGCCTGAGATACGCGTCAAACCGGATGAGACGCGATATGAAGCGGGAAGGGCAGCCTAAAGGGCTTCCGAAGCTGGCTGGTTGGGTGGCTACTTTGACTCCGATGCCTGCGAAAGGGAATTTCTGACCGCACCCGGATGTGCTTTGTGCAATTGTAGGCGATTTGAGTGGAAATTAAATTCATACTGCTTGAGTTGATGTGCAATATATTTCACTCTTGCGAAACTTTGCATAGCTAAGTGGTTGAGACATAAAAGATTCCGTTTGGCAGTGAATCTGCATCCAACACTGGCATGAATGCTTGACCATTGGCGTCCGAAGAGTGGACGTGTGGCACTGGACATTGAGCAGGCTTCAGCGAAGCGATTGCAGGATTACAGTTTGGCAGCAAAAAATTGGAACCAGCCGCTCTACGCGGAGACCCTCAGGAGGATTTATGAAGCTTTACTCAAAACTTGCTGCACTTGGAGCGGCTCTGGTGGTTGCCAGCGCTTATGCCTCCGCAGGCACTATTCCAATCACCACTAACTCTGGCGGATTCTTTTACGAGGGTTACAGCGCAACCTTCGCAGGAACGCCGGCATTCCAACCGACTGGCGTCAATAATAGCGGTCAGCTTGCGTTCCCCAACAGTGTTGCGACGATCTCCCCCGGAACCATTTGGGCCCCGGCGCTGAGTGTCACGGACATGTTCGGAACCACTACCAACTCTGCCTGGATCTCCTACGATCCGAACTCCGGTCCGACGGGCGGCGAAAACGGCACAACTAGCCCTTACGATGAGAATGGCTTTTACACCTATGTAACCAGCTTCACTACCACAGGTGGCGCTCTCCCTTACTCCGGGTCGCTTACGGTGCTGGCAGACGATACGGCCGCTGTCTACCTTAACAACACTCTGATTCTGCCAGAGGGTACCATCGGCAGCGATGTACAGTGCGCCGACGGTCCTCCGAATTGTCGTGTAGGCGGCGAAGAGAGCGTTTTCCTTCCTCCCTCGCTGATCAACCAGGATGGCTTCAACCTTCTGACGTTCGTTGTGGACCAGAGCGGCTCGATCACTCAGGGTCTGGATGTCGCTGGTTTGGTGCAGACCACTCCTGAGCCAAACACACTCCTTCTGCTGGGAACTGGCTTGATCGGCTCTGCCGGCGCCCTGTTCCGCCGGAAGCGAGCGGCCTAACCATAGCTGTAGAGCGGAGCCTGGCAGGAACGCCGGGAGTGTTCCTCCGGGCTCCCCTTCTACAGATCATTTTTTGGCGGGCATGAAGGGATTCCTTCATGCTCGCTTTTTTGTACGAGGTGGGCCGTAACAACTGATGCCTTGTATCTATTTCAGGGCTGCGGTCTGGTTCTTTTCCCGCTCTTGGAGATACCAGGCCACTGTCTTTTGCAGACCCTCGTGGAAGTGCGCTTTAGGCTCATAGCCTAGCTCGGCGGTAGCGCGTGAGATATTGGCAAGAGAGTGCTTGATATCGCCTTCTCTCTCTGGGCCGTAGTTTGGTTTGGGGGTAAAGCCGATCTGGGCGGCGATGGTCGAGTAGACCTCGTTGAGGGTGTGGCTCTTTCCTGTGCCGATGTTGAAGACGCGGCCAGTGGCGACTTCGCTGGGTGCGAGGCAGGCCAGAAGGTTTGCGCTGACAGCGTTGTCGATGTAGTTGAAGTCGCGGCTAGTGAGGCCGTCGCCGAAGATGGTGGGGGTTTCGCCAGCCATCATCCTGAAGGTGAACTGTGCGATAACGCCGGAGTATGGCGAGTCCGCGGCCTGGCGGGGGCCAAAGATGTTGAAGTAGCGCAGGCAGACTCCTTCGAGGCCATAGGCGCGGTAGAAGGACTGGATGTAGTACTCGCATGTGAGCTTCTGCACTGCGTAGGGCGACAGGGGGCGGGGAAGCATGTCTTCCTGCTTGGGTTGGGTCGGCTGGTCCCCGTATGCAGAAGAAGAGGCGGCGTACACGATGCGGCGAACCTTGGCGTCGCGGGCAGCGATGAGCAGATTTAACGTTCCGTTGATATTGGATTCGTGCGAGGTGAGGGGATCTTTGACCGATCGCGGAACCGAGGCAAGGGCACCCTGGTGGAGGATGTAGTCGATGCCTTGGCAGGCGGCTTTGACTCCGGCTACGTTCTGGAGGTCCATCTCCTGGAAAGAGATTGCATGGCGAATGTCGGCAAGATTGTCGAGGGTCCCTGTCGAGAGATTGTCGATGCCACTGACTTCATGTCCCTGCTCGACGAGAGCATGGGCCAGCGAGGAGCCAATAAAACCAGCGATTCCGGTGATGAGATAACGGGCCATCTGTCCTCCCCCCGGCGTGCGTTGCCGGGGCGTCTGCAAGGTGTCGTACGGTATGTCCTTCCTATTATCGGAAATCGCAGCGCGAAAGCCAACGCGGGAGCTGAGGGAGGAGCCTGAGATTAGTTTGACAAGGTAATGGACGAGGGTCAATGCGACTTTTGTGCAGCCAGAGAGCACGAAGGCGAATGCGATAATCAAGACTATGTTGACTACACACCAAGTTGTTCTGCCAAAGATTGCGCAGGAGCGCATGAACCGTCTGGAGACCCGGACCGCGAAGATCGGAGTGATCGGACTCGGGTACGTTGGATTGCCACTTTCACTGCTTCTCTCGGAGGCAGGTTTCAAGGTGACGGGTTTCGATATCGATGAGAAAAAGGTGACGGATCTGCAGGCGGGAAGGTCGTATATCTTCCGGATTGCGGCGGAGGAGATTCAAAGTGCGCGGAAGCTGGGGTTTTCGGCTACGGCTGACTTCTCTGGACTTTCAGAGCAGGACGCGATTATTTTATGCGTGCCGACTCCATTGACTGAGCATCGTGAACCAGATCTGAGTTATGTCGCGAATACTGCGAGGGCTGCCGCTCCGTGGCTCAAAGAGGGCCAGTTGGTGGTGCTTGAGAGCACGACGTATCCGGGGACGACGGAAGAGTTGATGATTCCGATTCTCGAGGAAGGAAATAAGCGCGGACTAAAGGCACAGGGTGCGGGGGCGCCGGCGGAACAGGGTGTGTTCTATGTTGCGTTTTCGCCGGAGCGGGAAGATCCGGGTAATACGACGGTAGCGCGGCACAACATACCGAAGGTTGTGGGCGGACATGAAGCGATTGCGACGGAGCTGGCTGCGGTGCTGTATGAAGGCATCTTTACGCGGTCGGTGCGGGTGTCTTCGACGCGCGTGGCGGAGATGACGAAGCTGCTCGAAAATATCTATCGCTGCGTGAATATTGCACTGGTGAATGAGTTGAAGGTTCTTGCGCTGCGGATGGGGGTGGATATCTGGGAGGTGATCGATGCGGCGTCGACCAAGCCGTTTGGATTTCATCCTTTTTATCCGGGACCAGGGCTGGGCGGTCACTGTATTCCGATTGACCCCTTCTATCTGAGCTGGAAGGCGAAGGAGTATGACTTCAATACTCGGTTCATCGAGTTGGCTGGTGAAGTGAATGAGGCGATGCCTGCTCACGTCGTTCAGTATGTTGCGAAGGGGCTGAATAAGCATAAGAAGGCACTGAATGGGGCGCGGATTCTGATGCTGGGAATGGCTTACAAGAAAGATATTGATGATTTGCGGGAGTCGCCTTCGCTGACCGTGATTGAATTGTTGCGCGAAGAGGGCGCGGAGGTTGTTTATAACGATCCTTATTTTCCTACGGTGGGAAGGGGACGGCATTACAACCTGAACATGACATGCACGCCGCTGAAAGATCTTGGGCAGTATGACTGCGTGCTGATTATGACGGACCACTCGGACTATGACTACAACGCGATTGTGAAGGAGTCGCAGCTTGTGGTGGATTCACGGAACGCGACTAAGGGGATTGCGTCGGAGAAGATTGTTCGCTGCTGAAGTAAGCGCAGCCGATTTCACAGGGATTTGCTGAATGCCGAAGGTCGATGTCATCATCCCCGCGTATAACGCAGCGAAATACCTGCCTGCCGCGATCGAAAGCGTTGTGACGCAGACCTTCGAGGACTGGCGGATCTTGCTTATCGACGATGGCAGCACAGACAACACTGCTGAAGTTGTTGCGCCGTATATTGAACGGCTTGGTCCGAAGCTGCAATATATCTACCAGCCGAATGCGGGGCTTCCCGCGGCGCGGAATACTGCGATCCGCAACTCTTCGGCTGAGCTTCTGGCGCTGCTGGACGCGGATGACGTTTGGTTGCCCAACCGTCTTGCTGAGTCGGTGAAGTCCTTTGACGGTCGGCCGCAGGTGGGTCTGTCGTATGGTCTGGTTGTGCGCGTCGATGCGAATGGTGAAGTGATCGATACCTTCGAAGGCAATCGCGGGCATGCTGAAGGGCGGATTGCCACTGACATCTACACACGCAGAATACAACTGCCTTGTCCGACGATGACTTTTCGGCGAAGCGCTGTCGATGAGGTGGGGTTATTCGACGAGACCATGCGGGCTACGGAAGACAGGGACATGTGGCTTCGCATCGCCTTGAGGTATGAGGTAGCGCTGGTGCCCAAAGTTATCGCGCGCTACCGAATATGGCTGGGATCGATGTCGGCCGATCTCGACCGGATGGAAACGGCGCAGGCGCGGTTTGTTGAAAAGCACTTCGGTGCACCAGGGTGCGGGAGTGGGCCACGCCGAGTCGCTCTTGCACGGATCTACAGAAATAAAGCGGAGGCCTTGGAGGCTCGAGGACAGCGTGGGGCAGCATTGAAAAGTTTGCTGCGAGCTTCGCTTACTAGTCCATTTGATTTGGACAATGTCAAAAGAGCAGGATCGTTTCTTTTGGGCTGGGCAGGCTTCAGGCGTTGAGCAAGCAAGCCTGCTCGTAAAACAACGTTAGTATGGGAACAGTGCAAGATAAAAGGTGAGCGTGACTAACGAACACGGAACCAACTTGCTGGAACTTCGTCGCGAAACTGCAAATGATGCTCTCGCGACTGAACCCTCGCACAAGCACAGACACCTGCCGGCGCTGGATGGTGTGCGGGGAGTTGCGGTTCTGATGGTGTTTCTTGTTCACTATGGCGGCGGGGCTAAATCTTCCAATTTTCTTTTGCACACGGTCGGCGTGAGCGTTCAGGCCGGTTGGAGTGGGGTCACTTTCTTTTTCATTCTCTCTGGGTTTTTGATCAGTGGAATTCTTTGGGACACGCGCAATGAGCCGCATTTTTGGCGAAATTTTTACATGCGCCGGACTCTGCGCATCTTTCCGGTCTACTACGCGAGTCTTCTGCTTGTGCTGATCACAGCAGTTATTGCGGGAAACGCGCATTTCGCGTTTACGAATATCTACGTCTACGCTTTGTATCTTCAGAACATGCCGCTTCCTTTCAATGCGAAGAACCTGGGTTCGCCGCTGGAGATGTCGCACTTCTGGAGCCTTGCGGTGGAGGAGCAGTTCTATCTGATCTGGCCTTTTCTGCTGACGCAGATGAAGACACTGAAACGTGCGAAGTGGCTATGTGTCGGCATCTTTGTGCTCTCGGCAGTATTCCGGGTTGTGGGTTGGTACCTGCTGCCTGCGCCGCCTGATGCTGCTGGAATTCCGTCGCACCGAATCTTCCATGGCGGGTATGGATTTCTTCTTTGCCGCGCGGGTGAGCTTGCCGCAGGCGCGTACCTGGCGATGAGTTTCCGCAATACAGTTTCATGGTCGCGGCTCAAGGTTATCGCTCCTTATGTATGCGTGGCTGGACTGGCGGGGTTTCTGATCGCTGCAAAGTATGCGGGTACGCTGACGGATGAGTGCGCTGCCGGCTTCATGGTTGGATTGCCTTGCATCACGCTTTGCCTGGCTGCAGTTCTTGTGATGGCGCTTGATAAGGGAATTGCCAATAGATTTTTTAGTCTCAAACCATTGCGTTGGCTGGGTGGAATTAGTTATGGGTTCTATATCTTCCACGTGTTGTTTACCCCATTGTTTTTGTGGGTCGTGAAAAAGATTGCACCGAACGCAGGCCGCAATATGACTTTTGGGTTGACCTTTATTGTGGCAGGCTCTCTTAGCGTTCTGTTTGCGTGGTTCTCGTTCCGGTTCTTTGAGTCCCGGTTCCTGCGTCTAAGGTCTCTTTTCAGGACCAAACAACACGCTTAGCTGGATGCTGTTAGAGGTCTCGGTCCGATTGCATAATTCGCCAGGCCGTTACACCGCCCGTGGCGAGAACAGCAGCGCCCACTGAGGTCCAAATCACTCCGTTTAGCCGGCTTTGATTTTTCGCAGGATTGGGTGGGATTGGCTGTGTTGGCTTGGTGTCGCCATAGCCGTAGAGGTGCCAGCTTTGATCGGTAAGATGGGGATCGCCACAGTAGGCATCCTTCTCGCGCAGGTGGGTCGCTGGGCACGGCCAGCCGCTCTTGGCGTGAAAAGTTGTGTTGTGGTCGAAGGTGCTGCCAGGGTTTTTATAGGCTCGCGTGGCGGCGTCAACGTAGAGCGGATTGGAGTAGTCTCCTGTGCCACCGTTGGGATAGCCATTCTCTTTGTTGTTACGGAATCCAATGAAGATATTGCGCTGCTGACGCACGAGGCAGGTCGATGTCTCGCACGGGCCACCTAGGTCTACTTCGATTGCGGTGGCCGAAGCGGAGTAGATGACATTGTCGGAGAACACAGCCGTGCTTCCATCGCCGACGGTGAAGACTACTCCTGCGTCGGCTGCTCGACAGAAATCGCTGAGGCGCTTGTTGTAGCCATCAGGTGTGCCGGGGATCGCCTGGCGCAGGGCATTGCAGTTGGTGAAGATGATGTTGTTCGTGGCGACTCCGCGCGTGCCGCCGACTTTGATCTGCTGGCCCATGTTGCCATAGGCAAGGGTGTTGGTGATGGTCATCGATGAGCCGTTTCCGGTCAGATGCAGCGCGTCCAGACCATCCTGCGTGTTGTAGCTCACGACGCCTTTGTCGAAGTGCACCTGCCAGCCGCCGGGGCCGCTGTCGACCGTCGCTGTTCCGAAGCCGTCGCCGTAGCCGCCGACATTATCATCCGTGCAGTCGGAGTAGGGCAGGTCATGAGTGATCGGATATTCTTCCGCGCAGCCATTCCACGAGATGGTGTAGTTTTGCACCAGCAGCGAGCCTAGCCCGGTCTGCTTATTGCCTGCGTCTGCGTTCCATCCTGCTCCCGCATTTCCTATGATGTCCAGATTCTTCATGACGACGCCATCGCCGGTCGGTCCCGCCATGCCGAGGACGGCCATGCCATGAATCCGCACGTCGGTCACGGTGTCGTTGGTGGATTTGTTGCTCCAGCCGATGCCGGACCCTGCGTAATCGGAGAGGGGAAAGTTGGTGTTGCAATTGTTGACCTGTGCGGATCGGCCGCATGAGGAGAAGTCGGTGATGTCGAAGCACGCTACATCGACGTAGGACGATCCGCTCATATCCAGGACCACGCCGACGCCATATCCGCCGTGAAGCTGTGTCCGTGCCGATTGGGCGGAACAGTTCGCGTAGTTTTCTCCGAGGATTTTAGTATGTGCGCTGGCCGTGCCTGAGGGCGGCGGGGGAATTCCAGCTCCATAAGGGTTGCCGGCCAGGCCGAACCAGTCGCCCGCGTTCGGCCCGTTCTGGCCGATCCTGTAGGACACGCCCGCGCCGATCGAGCCGCGGATCAGGTAGGTGTCGCCGCCTTTGCCGATCCACTTCCAGCATGGCGAGGTTGAGGCGTTGTCTGTGCAGTAACTGCTGGCGTCCGTCCAGAAGTAGCGCACATCGTTGAAGGCGCAGTGTCGGTTACTGCCCGAGCCCGGATAGTCGGCATCGGCTGTGCCGTCGCACTGACCTTTGTGAGCACTCGCCGAATAGCGAGTTCCGCCGTGTGGCCGGACATACCAGGTCTCCGCGAAGAGCGGCATGCAGGCGAGTGCCAGAAGAGACAAGCACATCGCCCTGCAGCCAAGATTCACTAGTTATAGGCTCCTATGTTCGGAGGGTTCGTCCGAGTCTGACCAGTGTAATCGATTGTGATGGAAGGTATTGTCACGCCTGCCCCGATAACCGGTGAGTTGGGCAGGGGTATCGCGTTTCCGGTCCCATAGAGGTGCCAGGTTTCATCGGTCAGGGTGGGATCCACGCAAAGCGCATTCACTTCATTGATCCATGTCGCCGGGCAGGTCCAGTCACTCTTCCAGTGGTAGGTGAGGTTGTTGGAGTTGATGCTTCCCGGATTGGTAAACGGATTGGTAGTGGTGACGCCGAGATAAATCGGGTTGGAGTAGTCACCCGTGCCACCGTTCGGATATCCATTGGCGGTGTTGTTGAGGAATCCCAGGAAGATGTTGTTGCGGAAGTCCATCAACGTTGTTCCGTCGCAAGTCCCGCCACAATCCACTTCGATTCCAGTAGCTGACGCTGAATAAATCGTATTGAAGTCAAAGGTTGTAGTCGCCCCTGCGTTAACTTCCATCACCACACCTGAGTCAGCAGCTCTGCAGAAATCGCTGAGCCGCGTATCGTAGCCGGCAGGAGTGCCCGGAATCGCCTGCCGCATTGCATTGCAGTTCGTGAAGATGACATTGTTGTTGGCAGTGCCGGCGCTGCCGCCGATCTTGATCTGCTGACCCATGTTGCCATAGGCAAGAACGCGGGTGATGGTCATGGATGAGCCATCGCCTGTCAGATGCAGAGCATCCAGGCCGTCCTGCGTGTTGTTGTTGACGATTCCCTGGTCAAAGTGAACCTGCCAACCACCGCTGGTGTTGTTGACTGTTGCCGTCCCGAATCCGTCACCGTAGCCGCCGATGTTGTCGTCGGTGCAATCCTGATAGGGCAGCGGATCCACAATGGGGTACTCTTCGGCGCAACCGTTCCACGCGATGCTGAAGTTCTGCACCAGAGTGCTTCCGTTACCGATCGCCGTCTGATCTCCATTGCCATTGTCGGAGTTCCATCCGGCTCCAGCGTTTCCTATGATGTCCAGGCCGGTCATCACGACCCCGTTGCCCGTCGGCCCGGTCATCCCGAGCGAGGCCAGGCCATGGGCACGAACATCGGTGATGGTGTCATTGGTTGAGGTATTGCTCCAGCCAATGCCGGACCCGGCATAGTCATCGAGCGGGAAGTTGGTATTGCAACTGTCGAGCTGACCAGAGCGGCCGCACGCGGAGAAGTCGGTGATGTCGAAGCATGCCACGTCGACGTACGAGGAGCCGCTCATGTTGAGCACTATGCTGACGCCATATCCTCCGTGAAGCTGCGTGCGGGCCGACTGCGCTGAGCAACTGGCGAAGTTTTCCCCAAGGAATTTGGTATGAGCGTTCGCAGTTCCCGAAGGCAGCGGGGGGATCCCAGCGCCATAAGGGTTACCCGCCAACCCGAACCAGTCGCCTGAATTTGGTCCGCTCTGGCCAATCCTGTAGGTCACGCCCGTGCCGATCGAACCCCGGACAAGAAATGTGTCGCCGCCTTGGCCGATCCAGTACCAGCAGTTAGAAGTTGAGGTGTTATCGACGCAATAGGTGCCGTTATCGGTCCAGAAGTAGCGGACATCGTTGAACGCGCAGTGCTGGTTGGTACCGGAGCCCGGATAAGCTGCATCGCCTAGTCCGTCACACTGGCCCGTTGGGACATTGCTGGAATACCGTGTGCCGCCGTCAGGACGGACATACCAGGTATTTTGCGCTCCGGGTTGCGCTGCGGCAACCACGATTGACGAAGCGACGGAGTTCGTCTGCACTGGAGAGCCGCTGTCTTGAACGGCGGCGGTGAAGTTGTAGGTGCCGCTCGTCGTGGGTGTTCCTGTGATAGCGCCGGTGGTTGCGGCCAGCGTGAGTCCAGGCGGGAGACTGCCAACGCTAATCGACCAGGTGTAAGCAGGAGTTCCTCCGCTTGCTCCTACGGATGTCGTATAGGCTGTGCCCACGGTAGCTGGGGGTAGCAGGGCGCTAAGCGTCAAGGCTGCCGGAGGTGCGATGACAATCGAAAGAGGAAGCGAGCTGGTCTGGACTGGGGAGCTGGAGTCTTTGACGTTGACTGTGAAGTTGACGGCTCCGCTTGCGGTCGGACTGCCGGAGATGATGCCGGTGCCGGGGACAAGGGCGAGGCCTGGGGGAAGGCTGCCGGTGAGAGACCAGGTGTAGGGTGCAGTTCCACCGGTTGCGTTCAGGGCTGCGTTGTAATTCTGGTTCTGCGTTCCTCCGGGAAGGGAGGTTGAACTGATCGCGAGCGGAGTTCCTGCCGCGATGATCGTAAGAGTGACGTTGCCGGTCGCCGTCTGGGCTGGGGAGCCGGAGTCCTTGACCGTTGCCCCGAAGGAGAAGTTTCCGCCCGCCGTGGGAGTTCCGGTGACTGCGCCGTTTGCGGCCAGGGTGAGGCCCGCAGGAAGCGCGCCGGAGGAGATCGACCATGAGTACGGGCCGCTGCCTCCGGATGCCTGCAGCATGCTTGAATAACTTGCATTCTGAGTTCCGGAGGGCAGGCTCGGAGAGAGGATTTTCAATGTAATTGGTGCGATGACAATCGAAAGTGAGGCCGAGGTTACTTGTGCGGGGTTTCCTGCGTCGCTGACGGTGGCTGTGAAGTTGAACGTGCCGCTTGCCGTGGGAGTGCCGGAGATGACGCCTGTGCTCGGAGAGATGCCGAGTCCGGTGGGAAGGCCTGAGGTGACCGACCAGATGTAGGGAGCGGTGCCTCCGGCTGCCTGGAGGGAAGCCAAGTAGGCCGAGTTGATCGTGCCAGCGGGAAGCGACGACGAACTAATCATTAAGCTCGACGGCTTGACTGGCGTTGCGGTGACGGAGAGCGTAACCGTGGTCGACGCCGACTGTGCTGCCGAGGCTGAATCGGATACGGACACACTGAACGAGAAGCTTCCGGTTGCCGTGGGTATGCCGGAGATGACTCCAGTGCTTGCAGCGAGGCTGAGTCCAGCAGGAAGCTGCCCGGATGCGAGGCTCCAGGTGTAGGGCGCGGTTCCTCCCGTGGCGGTGAGGGTCCCGGTGTAGGCGACGCCGAGAACAGCCTGAGGCAGCGGTGTTATGGAGATCGTCAAAGGAGTCGGCGAACCGGTGTTTTGAGCTGCAATGGTAATCGGGACCGCGATGGACTCCTGCATGGTCTGGGTGTTCTGGACCTGCAGCTGAGCTGTACCGGGGTTCGCGAGGCTACTGCTTCCAACTGTGCCCGACAAGGTGCTCGCATTAACGACCGTAGTGGACAACGGCGCGCCGTTCCAAAGAATGGTGGCCTGGGTCGGGAAATTTGTCCCCGTGACTTTGAGGGTTATAGACTGAGAGCCAGCCGTGATGGTCTGCGGAGAGACCTGGCTGATACTTGGGGTTTCGGCGACCGGCTGTTGCGGTGTGGTGGATTGCGTCAGATTCGATCCGCAGCCGACACAATAGAGAAAGAAAGAAGCGCATGCACCCGCCGCGATTGCCTTTAATGATCTTTTCAAAAGTACACCCCAAAAGTGAATCAAGCTTGCCAACCGACAGCGCTAAAGCCTGATAAAAGTAGGCTTGCGTGACCACTCGGTTGAACGTTACAGGGAAAAAGGGGTTACTACAGTTACCCGATTGGGGGTCTGGAGATGCCACTTCCGTGTGAGCGAGGCAAAAACTGTCAACTTCAGGCACAAGAGTGCCTAAGCGCTGAAAGAGCGCAGTGGAGCAGGAAGATCAGGGTGTCAGCCAGGCTTAGAGCGACTTACCAAAGTAACCTAACAATAATGGTATCGGCGTCCTTCCAGGTTCGAACATACAACTTCTGCGGGACGCGAGTTTGGAGACGCATCTTGATGGATTGCGATCGATGTTCGGGCTTTTCCCGCGAACAAGGCGGTTCCCTGTAAGTTGCAAGATGAAGGAAGGGGAGGTGAAGCTGGTTCGGTGTCGAATGAGTCTTTCCTACCTGAATTAAAGATGACTCGCGTAAGCGAATCTCCTAATCAATAAGAACCAGCAGAAAGACGATGACGTAAACGACGGGCCGCTCGAAAGGGACAACTTAGTTTTTATATCACATTAAAGAACGATGTCTATATGAAAATTCGATTATGAAATAAAACCGGTGATGGATCGCTCGTCAATTCTTTTGGCGCGGTTCTACCCTTTGTAGCCAGACATGCTCCGGTTTTTCGCCGACTCGTACACGCCGAGGTAGTCGTCTGTCATGCGGGCGGCGGAAAACTCATCTTCGATCAGCTTTCTCGCCGCAGTTCCGAGACATTTCCGCAGCGCAGGATCGCGCAGGAGCTTGACGATCCCCGAGGCAAGCGATTCGACGTCTTCCGAGGGAACCAATAGGCCGGTGCGGCCATCGAGGACTACGGTGGGTACGTCGCCGACGGGAGTTGCCACTAGCGGAAGTCCGCTTGCCATGCCTTCCAGAATGGTCATTGGAAGCCCCTCAAGCCGGGACGACGAGACGAGGATATCGAGCGAGGCGTACACCGAAGGCATATCGTCACGGCGTCCCAGCATCGACACGCTCTCTCGAAGTTCCAGTTCGTCGATCAACAGTTGCAGTTTTTCGAGGTCTGGCCCATCTCCCGCGACGACAAATTTCGCAGAAGGATAATCCTTCAGCACGAGGGCCGCGGCGCGAAGGAAGATGTCGACTCCCTTCTCGTGTCCCAGTCTACCGACGAGGCCAACTGTTGGGAGATGCTCTGAGGAGGCGCCAATTTCCAGCGAAGGAAATGCGTTGTCGAAGGGGCGCAGGTCGATTCCATTGCGTACGAGATGAATTTTGTCTTCGCGCACGCCGGCCTTCAGCAGCCTTTGTTTCACCGCGGCGGAGACTGCAGCAATCGCCGTGAAGTTGCGCAGGACCAGGCGGTCCGCTTGTCCATACAAAGAGGCCGTCAGGTCGTTGTCGATCCAGTTATGGCACGTGGAGACAAAGGGAATACCCGATCCGCGCAACGCAAAATAGACGTAGATATCTGCCTTGTAGCCGTGGGCGTGGACGACATCTGCTTTTGTGCGGGTCACGAGTTCGCGGATTGCCGTAATTGCGGTTCGGTCGACCTGTCCCTGACACGGAATCAGATGCGACTCTATGCCTTCTCTGGCTGCTGCTTCGTGAAGCTGGTGGTTTGGATTGGAGGAGTTCGAAAAGACACCGAGCACGCTGGCATGGCCGCCCTCGTTCAAGGTGCGCGAGAGGTTCAGGATGACAGCTTCCGCGCCGTACATTCCGCTGCTACTGATGATGTGCAGAATCCTCATTGGCCGGCAACTTCTCCCGCATCGGTCTCTGACTCTTTTCGGTTGAGGATCGCCCACAGCTTTGCGTAGAGCCGGTCTCCAAGCAGCGACTTTGCAGTTTCCTTTCTCTGGTACTGCCGTTCCAGACCCGGCAGGATGTTGCTTAGGGGCTGAAAGAGTCTTGAGAGCCACTCCAACGACATGTCGCCACGGATGTTCAACCGGCCTATCATTTGACCGGGCGGTTCCGGTTCGGCTTTTGGAGCCGAGGTAAATATCTGCGTATAGCCTGCCTGCCTGCATGCGGCAAGGACACGCCGGTTATAGCGGCCGCCGGGCAGAGACATTGTCGTGATGGGCGCTCCGACCTTTTGCTCCAGGGCCAGCCTTGCATCGGATAGTTCGTGATGCAGTTCTTTTTCATTGCAGTGAGTGAGGAGAGTGTGGGTCCATCCGTGAGCGCCGATGATGTGACCTGCCTGCTGCAATTCACGCAATTGTTCCCAGCCCATGTAGCCGGGCCGTTTGCCCGTCCAGCCAACCGTTATGAAGAAGTGTGCCTTGATGTGGTGCGATTGAAGAGCGGATGAAGCGAACTCGAAGTTGGAGATATGTCCGTCGTCGAAGGTTATCTCGGGCCGGAGTATTGTTGCTTCGTTCTCGCGGAGTTTTTGGAAGAGGTCGAGGTGCTGTTCAAACTCTCGCGTGTTGACGATGTAGGAGTAGTCGCTTTTGCCGGGCCGCAGCTCGTGGTAGAGCAGGTAGAGCCTCTGCGACCGGGTCTGACTCTGGTCTGTTTGATGCTGATTCAACAAACGAAGCTCACTTCCCAGGCATTGAGCATGCCGATGACGGTAGTTGAAGCACAACAGAATTCTGAATCACAGGATAAATGGTGCAGCGGCGTGATGTTTGCGTTTGCCAATACCACTTGGGTGCAAGGATATCTTCGTTTGTCGGGAATGGATGCGGCGTATCATCGTAGTGGGTCGATGGATGTTTCGCGAAGCGGGCGCTGGAATTGCCATTTTGGCGCATGAATGGGGCGAATGAATATTCCGAATGAATAACTTTGATTCCAAATGGATCGCGCCTCTGGCTCCTGGTGAGCAAACAGGAAGGATCAGCGCTGCGTTAGAAGCCTGGAGGGGACGATGAAGGTTCTCTTCTGGGTGTGCCTGGGGCTGATAGCGTATGCCTATCTGGGTTATCTCATCCTGCTTTTTTTGTGGGTGCGGATCCGTCGATGCACGATCTTAAAGCGCGAGTCCTTTCCGTACGTTTCCATCGTTATGGCCGTGCGCAACGAGGAGAAAAACCTGCCTGCCAAGCTCGAAAATCTTCGCGCGCTGAAGTATCCGCAGGACCGGCTTCAGATCGTCATTGCTTCTGATGGATCGACAGACCGGACGCGAGAGATTCTTGAAGAAGGCGTTCCCCAGGTTCTGTCCGTCATCCTTGACGAATCGAGCGGCAAGGCGAATGCGTTGAATGAGGCTGTGAAACATGCGCGAGGGGAGATTCTTGTCTTTCTCGACGCTCGCCAGACGGTGGATGAACATGCGGTCTCGCAACTGGTTGCCTGTTTCGAGGACCCGCAGATTGGCGCAGTCAGCGGCGAACTTCTGTTGGAGACCGCTTCGGGCGCCCCTTCGGAAGAGGGCCTCGGTATCTACTGGAAGATTGAGAAGGCGGTGCGCAAGCTTGAATCTGCCTCCGGCTCGGTGGTGGGAGTGACAGGAGCGATCTATGCAATTCGACGCGAACTCTATGTAGAGATTCCTCCCGGAACGATTCTCGACGATGTCTTCGTTCCGATGAATGTTGCCCGGAAGGGGAGGCGTGTGATCTTTGAGCCGCAGGCGATCGCGCGCGACCGGCTCTTCAGCGAAAGAGGGAAGGAGTTTTCGCGCAAGGTTCGCACATTGACCGGCAACTATCAGTTGCTGCGGCTCGAGCCGTGGCTGCTCTCGCCGGCGAATCCGCTTCTCTTTCGTTTCGTCAGCCATAAACTTTTGCGGCTTCTGGTGCCGATGTTGCTGATTTTGACGCTGATCGCTTCTGCGATGGCCGGCGGCCCGTTCTACCGGGCGATCTTCTGGATGCAGATGCTATTCTACGTTTTGGCCGTGCTTGGAACCGTTGTTCCGTCCGTCAAACAGTTCAAGCCGGTCGGTATCGCCAGCACGTTTGTGATGCTCAATGCCGCCGCGGCGCTTGCGTTCTACAACTTTGCTGCTGGGCGAAAAAGGGTGTGGCTTTAGTGATTTTGTCGGCTAGCGCCAATGGATTTTCGGTTGATGCCATGGAGATAAGATCGTGGGACTAGGGCTTGTTCATTATATTCCGCTGGTCGCCTACATTAGCTTCTGGATCATGTGTGCCGTCTCGTTGACGGGACGTCCTCTTCTCGGCCTCTACTACATGATTCCGTTTCTGCCGTATCGCACGGTGCGGGAGCACTTCCTCGACTATCCGCTGGGCGGAAACGTGCTGACGATTCTCGTGTTCTCGGTTATCGTTGGCGCGTTGCTCAAGGGCAAGCGTCTTCCGAAGTCGAAGCTATATGGAATCTGGCTGATCTTCGGTGTCTATCTCTACATCTCGATGTGGTATGGCGCAGCGCTTGGCAATGCTCCGGCTCCGCTGTGGATTACGAGCCAGAACTTCGCTACGTGGAAAGACTTCATGCTGATCCCCCTGACGTTCGTAGCGGCGGGCCTGGTGGTTGAAGACCGGCAGTCGGTGAGAAGGGTGATCATCATCACGGCTGTTGCTCTCCTGCTGGTCGATCGGAGCTGCATCCTGGAGAGCCTGTCGCGATCGTGGGGCAGCTTCAATGAAGACAAACGCTACAGCGGCCCTTTGAGCTTCGGCTCCAATGAAACCGCTGCGTTTCTTGCCCAATTTGCTATGTTTTTCTGGGGGATGGTCCAGTTTATCAAGAGAAGGAAAGTAAAGTTTATCTTCTATGGAATCGTTGCGACTACGGTCTTTGCGACGATGTATACCTTCTCGCGTGGGTCTTACATTGCGGTGGTTCTTAGCGTCTTTGTCCTCGGAGCGCTCAAAGACCGTAAGCTTCTCCTGGTTGGAGCAATCTTCCTCTTCACCTGGCAATTAATTGTGCCCGTCGCTGTTCGGGAACGTATCATGATGACCGAATCCTCCAGTGGGCGGCTCGAAGCCTCCGCCAACGAGCGGGTCAGGCTGTGGGAGGATGCCGAACAATCGGTGCTGAGCAGCCCCATTTTAGGGAGCGGCTATGCGACCTACCAATTTGGGATTCATGTCGACAACCTGAAGGACACTCATAACTGGTATGTCAAGGTCGTCGTCGAAACCGGCATCGTCGGACTCATCATCGCTTTTGCCATGTTTCAGCAGATGTTTGCGACGGCTTATCGTCTCTTCAGGACGGCGGATGATCCGCTTTACCAAGGGCTCGGACTTGGACTATTTCTGGCATTCTGCTCGTGCGCGGTTGCGAATTTCTTCGGCGACCGGTGGACAGCTATTGAGATTACCGGAATGCTTTGGGTGCTGGTGGGCACCGCTGTTCGCGCGATGGAACTCAAAGAAGCAGAGCCAGTGACGGAACTCGCAACAGTTAGCAACGCTATGCCGGTAAATCCGTACATCGCTTACCGGTAACAATTCATCTCCGTTCTTCGCGATTGCGGAACGTTCACTTTATCTGACTTTTGGAAAGTTAATCGATGAGTATGATTCGCGCGCTGGAGCGTGATGCAGTGGAAGGCCAGGATGCAAAGGATGCGTCGCTGCCGCATGTGCTGCTCGTGCTCGATCAGTTTTCCAGGACCATGGGTGGTGGAGAACGAATCGCCCTTAAGCTTGCTGCGCTGTTGCCGCAGTACGGGTACCGCGCCTCGATTCTCACGTTTTCTATCGACCCTGAGAGCCCGTATCTAAAGTCTCTGCCGTGTCCTTTCTTTTTTCTGCCTTTGCGGCGTGTCTACGACGTGAATGCGATGCGGGCCGCTTTTGAATTGAAGCGGTTTCTGCGGCAGCAGCAGGTCCGGATCGTCCAGACATTTTTCGAAACCTCCGATCTCTGGGCGGGGTTCGTGACGAAGACGATGTCCGACGCCAAGCTGATCTGGAGCCGCAGAGATATGGGGATTCTTCGCGCGCGCAAGCACCAGATCGCCTACAGGCTCATGGCGGGAGTTCCAGAGACGGTCTTCGCTGTCTCGGACCAGGTTCGCCAGCATTGCATCAACGTAGATCGAATCGATCCAGCCCGGGTCTTCACCATTTATAACGGTCTCGACATTGCCGGTTGGGACACCGCCAATCGTCAGGTGAAGGATTCAGGCAAGTTTCTGGTATCGACCGTCGGCAATATTCGCAGAGTGAAGGGTCACGACATTTTCATCAAGGCCGCCGCCGTTGTTGTACAGAAGTTTCCCGATGTCGCCTTCAGCATTGCGGGTGAGGTGTTGGAGCCGGAGTATTTCAAGGAGTTGGAGGAACTTGTCCGCGAGCTGAATCTCACGGCGCACTTCCGTTTTGATTCTGGCGTCAGCAATTTGCGGGAGTATCTCCCGGGCGCGGATATCTTCGTTCTGCCTTCCCGTAGCGAAGGCTTCTCCAATGCCATCATCGAAGCAATGGCGGCGTCGCTTCCCGTTGTGGCGACCGGCGTCGGCGGCAATGCGGAGGCGGTCAAGGAGGGTGTCAACGGTTTCATTGTTCCTTCAGAAGATGTCGAAGCGCTCTCCAGCGCTATTCTTCGGCTGCTGTCCGATCCATTGAAGGCGCAAGAAATGGGAGCGGCAGGAAGGGAACTGGTGAAGGAAAGATTCACAATCGACGCCATGATGAATCAGATCACGCATATTTATGCGAGCCTTCTTAGGGCGGATGTATAGTTCAGGTAGTCATGGCTGCCTTGCTTATCTCCTGTGTTCTGTTTCTTTCTGCATACGTTCTCTTCTATGCGATTGTGGGGCTGATTACTTCCAGGTCGGTTGATGCAAATGCGGCGAACCGCGGAGTGACAGGGCGTACCCGCTTTCTGGTGTTTGTTCCTGCTCATGACGAAGGCGAATATCTGCGGCCTACTCTGCGCAGTCTTCGCGGGCTTGATTATCCGCAGGATCGTTTTCATGTAGTGGTTATCGCGGACAACTGCTCGGACGACACGGCCGCGATCGCCGAACAGGAGGGATGCGAGGCCTGGGTACGAACGAATCCCGACCTGCGTGGAAAAGGGCATGCGCTGACGTGGGCCTTTCAACAGGTCTCGGCACTCCCTTTCGATGCTGTCGTTGTGGTTGACGCGGACACGCTGGCGAGCGTTAATCTGCTGCGGGCGTTCGATCGCGATCTATGCGGCGGTTTCGATGCGATGCAGGCGCGAGACAATCTTGAGTTTCCGCCGGAGACGCCTCCATGGCTTCGGCTCATCAGCCGCGCGACCAAGAATGCGCAGGATTGTTATGTCACGGGTCCGCGCTCGAGACTGCGGCTGTATCAGGGCTTGCAAGGGACGGGTTTTTGCCTGAGCACTCAGACGTTGATGAAGGCGCCCTGGCGCGCAAACTCGATCTGCGAGGATCTCGAGTATGGTCTGGAACTGGCACGGCACAGAGTTCCGATCCATTTCGTCGAAGATGCAAGCGTCTCTGCCACGATGACGGGACAAGTGAAACATGCCAGCGGCCAAAGACAGCGATGGGCCGGTGGCAGCTATGCCCTGATTGCAAGGAGCCTCCCCGATTTTTTTTGGCGGGCCTTCCGAAATGGCGACTGGAAGTGTCTTGAGTTGTGCCTTTATCTCGTAACGCTGAGCCGAATACCACTGTTTCTACTGACCGTGCTCTCCGGCCTGGTCGTGGTGATTGAACGGCACAGCCTGGCTCCCATCTGGTGGATTCTGTTTGGGGCAGCGGTTCTGCTGCAGGGCATCTACGTTCTCGCCATTCTGTCCACGAATAAGGAAGAGGGCAATCTTGGCAAGATGATTGTGGGACTTTTTGTCTATGCCTTCTGGATATCCTCGCAACACCTCAGTGCGCTGCTGAATTTGCGCCATGCGCGTTGGAACCGCACGGAACGTGGCTGATGCTCCATCGTTCCGCGGGTCCTCTAACTAATTCCGATCAGACCCGAAGTGTGATCTTAGCCGAGAAGCGCAAGTTCTTTGTCGGCGTCCTTGGCTGTCTGAGTGTTAGGAGCTAGATCCGCGGCCTTTTTGAGATGAGTTCTGGCGTCGGTGTTGTTGGATAGCTTCGCGTACGTCATCCCAAGGTGATAGTGGATGGCAGCGTCGTTGGGTGCGGTCTTAGCAGCATCCTCGAGCAGATCGCGCGCAGAGTCATAGTTGCCCTTCTGGTAGTAGATCCAGGCCAGGGTGTCGGCGGTACTGGGCGAGTTGGGTGCGCCGCGTCGGGCGACCTGAGCGAGAGAGAGCGCGACATCGAGATTTTGCCCCATGTCGACCATCAGGTACGCGAGATTGTTGGCAGCGACAGCCTGGTCCGGCTGGATGGCGAGAGCTTTTTTGTAGCTGTCCATGGCTCCGTTACGGTCACCCTGCGACTCCTGCAGGGAGCCGAGGAGAGTGAAAGCCCGCACATCCCTCGGATGGTCTTTGGTCCACTGCTGCCATTTGGCAACGGCCTTGGCGGGATCGCCGGAGCTGATTTCTGCGCGGGTATAGTCGATAACCGCGGCACTGTCGGCCGGGTTGAGCTGCATCGCTTTTTCTGCTGAAGCGAGCGCACTCTTGGGATCTCTCGTGGCCAACTGAAGCTCGGCGAGCAGGTCATACATATCGCTGTTTTGCGGCGATTTGGCGATTTGGGCCTGCACGCGGCTGAGAGCCTGGTCCGGGTTTTTTTCAAACACAAGAGCGGAGGCCAGAAAGCGGAGGGCTCGAGCAGAATTCGGATTGACATCAAGAGCCTGCTCGAGAAGAGTCTTGGCCTCGGGAACCTTTTGCTGGATCAGACGCAACTGGGCAAGCTCCAGGTAACCGGCCGAGTTCTTGGGATCGAGCTTGATGGCCTGACGGAAGTCCGCGTCCGCTTTGTCGTAAGCCTTCTTGTTGCCCTCGGCCATACCGCGCCAGATATAGGCTGCACTGAAGTTCGGATTGATTGCGATCGCCGAATCGGCAATCTGTTCCAGCTCGCTGAAATCTCGAGCATCGAGCGAAACTTCGGCCAGGCCCGTCTGTGCTTCGAGACTTCTGGGGCTAATCTTGACCGCATCACGGTAGCTCTGCAGGGCGACCGTCGAGTCACCCTTGGCACGGGCGGCGCGGCCGAGCCAAAGCTTGACCACGAGGCTGTCAGGATTAGCTTTCGCTGCCTTCTGAAGTTCTGTAAACGCCTCGTTGGTCTTACCGTCATTGAGCAGAATCATGCCTTCAAAGACAGCCACTTCGGGAACATTGGGATCAGTCTTCTCCAACTCTGCGCCGATGGTTCTGGCCTTATCCAAGTCCCGATTCAGGATCAAAAGACGGAGATAAGCGACCTTAAGTGGCGTGCTTTTGGGATGCTTCGCGACGAGATCGGCGTAGGCGGCAGCTCCAGGAACGAGCTGATTGGTGCGGATGTAATAGGTGGCAAGCATGCCGGCGCCACTCTCGGAGTCGGACAGGTCCTCTGAAGCCTGGCGTAGGATGGCTTCGGCCTTTGCGGTGTCATTCTGGCGCATGTAGAGCTCGGCCAGGCTGGCGCGCGCCGTGACGTTTTTGGGGTCGGCGGCGATGGCGGCCTTTAGCTGTTCCTCAGCGCCCGGCAGGTCCCCTTTCTTCTGGAGGAGTGAGGCCAGGACGAGATGCGCGGAGATGTTTTTGTTGTCGAGCGAGACGGCCTTGCGAAGCTGGTCCTCGCCGGCGGCCGCGGTGGCGGGGTTGCGGCTCTGGAGATAGCCGAGAGTGGCGTGGAAACTGGCGCGATTTGGATCGATGGCCAGCGCCTTCTGGATCTGCGCGAGGGACTCAGCCATATCGCCATTCGAGGCGGCAACAGCGGCGAGGAGAGCATGAGCGTCTGCGTTATTCGGATCGAGGGCAAGGACGGCGTTAGCCTGATCGGCTGCGCGTGCGGACTGTTTGCCGGCGACCAGCAGGTTGCCTAGATCGATCCGCGCCTGAATATTGCTGGGCTGGAGATCGACGGTGCGCATCAGCTCGCCGTAAGCCGGCATGATGGATCCCTGCTTCAAAAGAGCTTTGGACATCTGATAGTGGGCGTCGGCGAAGTTTCGGTCAACCTTGAGCGCATTGGCGAACTGGATGATCGCCTCTTTGTTCTTGCCCTGGTCGGCGTAGCGTTTGCCGCTCTCAAGGTACCGCTGCTTTTGCTTGTTCGGATCGCGGTGACAACCGCTGGTGAGACCAAGTGCAAGCGATACACCCAGGACTGCCGAGATTCGTAGAGTTGTCGTGATTCGTGAGATTCTCATTTGCCGCTTCCTCAATTGTTCTTCAACTGCGCTGCGCTTTTCCTACTGCGATGCTATCGTCTTTCAGTTGCCGGGGCACTGACACAACTTGTGCAGGAATGCCACCGGTGATCGTTAGTTGGGGACAAAGCGCGGCAGAGTGGGAGCCATCTGCTGGGTAAAACGAACCGCGCGGGCCTCCGCAGACTCGAGGGACTCCGATGGCATAACCTGCGTGATGACGCGAACCAGCGCTCCGTCAGTCCGGTTCATGCGGATTGCGTCGGTAACCATATAACCCTTCGCTGCGTATTCATTGGGAACGCTGCGGCCATGCGCCTGATACCAGTAGATGACGAACTGCTTGACGTCTCCGTTGCTGATAACGTCGGCGTTCACCTTGTAATTTTTGCCATTGATGTCCTGAATCTCTGTGTACGTCTTCGATTCGAAGGTCCATCCGGCGCCGGGGAGACAGTTTTGCGGAGAGTGCATGGTCTGTCCGGTCCGTTGGCTTGCGAAGTAGCCGATGAAAAGGCTCACGGGGGGTACAGCAGGCGATCCGGGTGTGGGCTGGGTGGAGTAGATGCGATTGAGAAAGTCGCCTTTTCCGAGCACCTCCAGCGTGTCCTCGGTCAGGGGAATGTCCTGTGCGGTCCACGGGCCAAAGGTGCGAGGCATCAGGCTGAGGGGTTCGCTGGAAGGCACCGTGTCCACGTCTCCACGGCTTTGGAGGACGAAGATGGTCGAGGCGAGCAGGATGATGATGACCCAGAACCGGGTGGATTTCATGGTGTTTTTGCCTTTACGGGGGAGATAAGTCGCATGGCGCGGTGGACCAGATAGAGGCAGCCTAGCGAGATGACAAAGATGACCCAGCCGGAAAATTCATGGAAAAATCCAAGGGCCTTGTCGGGATCCCAGTATTGCACGCAAAGACCGGTGCCAACGATGCGCAGGACGTTCGCAGTGACCGCGATCGGAATACTGGCGAAAGCGAGAAGAACGCGGCGCGCGGTGGTGCGCTCCAGGAAGTAGCCGTAGAAGACCGCGAGGGTGAAGAGGCTCATCAGGGAGCGGATTCCGCTGCAGGCTTCGGCGACCTCAAGCGGCATTACAGGAAGCCGGATCACGTTGCCTTCCAGAAGGACGGGAACGCCTAGCAGGGGCAGAATCTGGCTGGCGATGCGCGAGGCGAAGAGCTGAAGAGGGAAGGTGATCTGGTTGAAGACGATAGCCGGAAAGGGAATGGCGAGTACCAGCACCAGGAGCGGAAAACGAAGCTCACGCACCATCGCCCAGCCATAAAGCGTCCAGATAATGCCGGTCAGCAGAAGGACGAAGGACATTCGCGCGGTAAAGAGCTCGACACCATAGACGCCAAGAATAAGGACCACGATGCCAAATAGGACGAGTGGGAGCCCGGCCCAGGATTGTTTGATAGGCGTGGCGCTGATGGCCTTTCTCTTGTCCCAGACTAGAAAGGCAGCGAAGAGAGGCACAAAAGGGCCATGCGAGTAATCAGGAATGGTGCACCAGTCATAGACGAGCTTAATGCCGACCCTGTAATAAAGGACGGCTAAGAGGGCGGCGATGACGGCGAAAGGCAGCCAGGCGAGTCTCTGGGATCTACTGGAATCGACCTCACTTGGCGGACGGGGGTCCGCTTCCTTGACGACGAGTTCCGGGGTATAGGGCATGGTTTGAGAGATCCCTGAAGAGGTTCGTAAGACGTTATACTTCACACAGAACATGTAAGCAATCAGCGTACCTCTTCGACGGGGCGATTTGCGCTTATTTGTGGTCTATCCCCACTAAACAAAAGTGGTAGATATCATGCCCCCCAAAGGGACAATTATTGGACGAGTGGGCTGCTAATCTGCATACGGATGGTACGAATTGGAGGGTTGCACGGGAGTCCTGTGACTCTGGAGATGCGCAAAAAATCTGCGCGGAGAGTGCATAAAATTGCCACTTTGCCAGAATTTGGCAAATAGATTGCTGATTAGCAATTGTGATCATGATGGTTTTGCATCGAAACAGGAGGGTTGGCGTATCCATCGAGGTTCATGCGGTTATGGCCAAGAAAGACCCTGTCGATAGACTAATAGCTGGCGAAGAACACCAGGCAGAAGCACGGAAGGTTTCGACAGCATAAGCGAGTGGCTGACATACAAACAACTTACGGAAAATTGAGTCCTAACGATAGAAGGGAACCACCCAAGTAGTTCAGGCAGCAGGGAGTCATTCATGAAGGAGTTTTGTTCAAAGTTGTCTGTGATACTGGTCGCGCTATCAGGAGCGGGGTTGGCGCAGGCGCCAAAGACGACGGCTACGTCGCCGCCAACAATCCCACCAGCGGCTTCGTCGCCCGCGACCGTTACTCCGGCGACCCAACCGCCCGCGACTACCTCGCCGGCGGTTTCAACTCCGCCCCCCGCCGCCTCTTCGGCGATCAATACAGGGGGGCCGATCGATCCGGAGCGGTATGTGATCGGGGCCGAGGACTCGCTTCAGATTACGGTCTGGAAAGAGCCAACGCTTTCGGGCACGATCCCGGTCAGGCCGGATGGAATGATCTCTCTGGTTTTGGTCGGGGATCTGCGGGCGGCGGGTCTGACACCGATGGCTTTATCGGCGGATATCGGCCAGCGGCTCAAGAAATATATTCAGGACCCGGTGGTGACAGTCGTCGTCCTCGGGGTGAACAGCCAAAGAATCTTTACCGTGGGTGAACTGAACAGAGTCGGTCCGGTTATGCTGACTCCCGGAATGACGCCGTTGCAGGCGATCGTCTCTGCCGGGGGGCTCACTCAGTTTGCCAATTCGAAGAAGATCTATATTTTGCGGACAACGGGCGGTAAACAACAAAAGATACCGTTCAATTACAAGATGGCAATTAAAGGCGATAGCCAGGGAGTCTCACTGATTCCCGGGGACACGATTGTCGTTCCATGATGAACCTACTTAAAATTCGTTTTGCAGTGTCGGCGTTGGTTCTGACAGCAGGTTCGATCGGCTATGGTCAGGCTCTTCCTGCCGGTGGCACAGCCATGAGGCCCAGCGGCGCCGGTCCCAATCTTCCATCTCTCGATGGAGTTCTACACTACGCAATCAGCGGTTCTGAGATCGTTCAATTTGGGTACTTCGGCGCGGGCGACACCACTGCTTCAACTGCGGTCTCGGGAGACGTTTCCTATACGGGAAAGAGTGCCGACCTGCCGTTCAGTATGTTGTTTGCGGGTGGCGTTATTCTGCCGAATGAGTCAGGACAGGGCACAAGCTACTACTCGAGCGCCGCAGTGTCGCAGGGACTGATAACTCGGAACTGGACCTTCAATATCTCCGACTCGGTGAGCTTCCTGCCGCAATCGCCAACTGTCGGTCTGTCGGGAATTGCGGGTGTGGGCGACCTTGGAGCAGATCCTATCGTGGGACCAACGGAGGGTCCAGCAGGAGGGATCTTTTCCGAAGCCGGTAACCGTGTGGCTAACTCAATCAGTGGAAGCCTCGAGCGGCAGATCACTCACGATACCTCGATCAGCGGTGCTGCCGGCTGGTCGGTGCTTCACTTTCTGGACAATGACGACGGATTGGATTCAAGCCAGGTTACCGGATCCGTGTCGATCAATCGTCGCATCAATGCACGCAGCTCGGTGAGCGTTAACGCGAACTATTCGACATACGACTTCAGCACGAACGACAGTGAGATTGACACGAATACAACCAATCCGGATATCGAGACAAGAGGCATCAACCTGGTCTATTCGCGTACCTTGAGCCACACACTCAGCATGACCCTCTCGGCCGGCCCTCAGTGGGTCTCCAGCTCGAACAGTACGCTGGTTCCCTCGTCGCTCAATGCCGCGGTCAATGCGAGCCTGTCCTACACCCGAGGATTTACCAACGGTTCGCTGAACTACAGCCGCGGCGTCAATGCAGGCTCAGGCGTTCTGCCCGGCGCGGAATCCGATAGCGTATCCGGCTACGTGGGACATACCTTCGGACGTAAGTGGGTTGGGTCAATGACGGTGGCGTACACCCACTCCGTCGGTCTCACGCAGCTTCCCAATGGCCCTTCTCTCGTTCCGGTAAACGAGACCTTTGACACAGTCTACGGGGGGGTGCAGGTGCGGCGTGCGTTCAGCGCTCATCTCTCCGGTTATGCCAGTTATTCCGCACAAAACCAAACGAGCAACTACTCTCTCGCGGGGTTTAACGCATTGAACGGCACCTCCCAGACGATAGGAGTTGGAGTTACGTTCACTCCCCGTTCCACTCGATTGGGGCAATTTTAAGGAGTCATTATGCTTGGTCATCGTGCATTGACGGTCCAGGATTACCTCACCATCCTGAAGCGCAGGTGGTGGATCATCGCCATTCCTGCGATTATCTTTCCCATAGTGGGCTTCGGAATTACGTTTCTGGTGCAGCCGGAGTACGTCTCGCAGACCCTCGTTCTGGTCGAGCAGCAAAAGGTTCCGGAGTCTTACGTCAAGGCGGTGGTCACGGAAGACCTGAACGGCCGTTTGGCCACGATGAAGGAGCAGATCCTGAGCCGGTCGCGGCTGCAGCCGATCATCGAACGATTCAACCTGTTTTCAGGCGGAAAAGTGTCGATGGATGACCGCATCGACCTGACGCGCAAGAACATCGGTATTACGCCTGTTCAGTCGGAGATCGCTCGAACCAACGGATTACCCGGGTTCTATATCTCCTTCAAGGCGGGCGATGCCCGCACCGCCCAGTTGGTGTGCGGGGAAATTCAGTCGCTTTTTGTGAGCGAAAATCTGAGCGATCGCGCGGCGGCCGCGGCAGGAACGACGGACTTCCTGAAAGGACAGTTGGCTGATGCCAAGGCCAAACTGGATGAGCAAAATGCAGCGCTGGCCAAGTTCCAGCAGACCTATATGGGTAAACTTCCTGGGGCAGAAACTTCCAACATCAATATGCTGACAACCCTGAATACGCAGCTTGACGCCGCGACGCAGGCGCTGGCGCGTATGGAACAGGACAAAGGCTATGTGGAGTCTCAATTAGCGATTCAGCTGCAGAACCAGGCCTCTCTCAATCCCCAGCATGGCGGCCTCGCACCGCAGGCTGAGGAGGGTGAACTGCAGAACCTTCTGGCGCAGGAGGCCGATCTTACCTCACGCTACACGGACGACTATCCCGATGTGGTCACCGTACGGAGAAAGATTGCGGAGTTGAGGCACAAGATGGCCGAGGCTCCCCCCGCGCCGGCAGCCTCGTTAGCATCGGTAACTCCGAAGACTACCGAACCCATGGGGATCCAACAGATTCGCGCCCAGATTCGGGCTATGGAACAGGGCATCGCGCAGAAGAAGCGCGATCAGGCGGCAATCCAGGCGCAACTGCACTTGTACCAGGACCGAGTCGCCTCGAGTCCGGCTATCGAGGAGGAATATAAGAGCATTACGCGGGACAATCAGACCGCGCAGGCGTTCTACGATGACCTCCTTAAGAAGATGGATGATTCCAAGATGGCGACCGACCTCGAAAAGCGCCAGCAGGGCGAACAATTCCGAGTGATGGATGAGCCGAATCTTCCCGAGTCGCCTGCGTTTCCGAAGCGGCCCGTGTTTGTCAGTGGAGGACTCGGCGCAGGGTTAGCGCTGGGCCTGCTGATCGTGGCTTTGCTGGAGTACCTCGACACGGCTGTAAGGAGCGAACGCGATATTTGGGCGTTTACCAAACTGCCGACGCTCGGCGTGATTGGTTTCAATGGAGAACCGGAGCCGGTGAAGACGAAGCGGCCATGGTTCGGGCGTCGCAGTCCGGACATAACGGCGGGGACCAAGCCGCTGATGAATGCAGGTGGCTGAGATGTATAAAAGTTTCTTCAAACTGCAGAGCAGTCCGTTCGGAACCAGTCCCGATCCCCGGTTCCTCTACATGATGCCGCATACGCGCGAAGCTCTCGCGTGCCTGGAGTATGGAATCTCGGCGCGAAAGGGCTTTACGGTGCTGACCGGCGAGGTGGGAACGGGAAAGACGACTCTGCTGCGCCGCGCATTGAGTTCATTCAGCAACCGCCGGGTATCGACGGCGTTTGTCTTCAATCCGCGCCTGGATGTGCTGGACTTCTTCGAGTTTGTCCTGACGGACTTTGGGCTGGTGCCGCAGACCCGGACGAAGTCAGGCATGCTTCTGCAGTTGAACCGCTGGCTGATCGAGCGGTTTCGCATGGAAGAGACATGCGTGGTCGTGGTCGATGAGGCGCAGAACCTTTCCTGGGACCTGCTGGAAGAGATACGATTGCTGACCAATCTTGAGACCTCTTCAGAGAAGTTGCTGCAGATTGTGCTGTCGGGACAGCCTGAGCTTGAAGAAAAGCTGCGCCATCCGAGCGTGCGCCAGCTGCGCCAGCGCGTTTCGCTATGGTGCCGGACGCAGGCGTTGACCGAAACTCAAACCCATGCCTATGTTGCCGAGCGTCTGCGGATCGCCGGAGCGAGCTGGGCGCTTTTTTCTCAGGAGGCGCTCGAACTGATCCATCGCTTTAGCCGGGGGATTCCTCGCATCATCAATCTGCTGTGCGAGCACTCGCTGATTCTGGCTTATGTGGAGCAGGTTCAGCAGGTCACCCCAGCGATTGTGGAAAGCGTTGCCACCGAGCTGGAGTTAGAGGTGCAGCCATTCATGGTGTCTTCTGCTGCGCTGGGCAACGGAGGGCCGCTGTCATCGCGGTCGGCAACGGAAGAAAATTTTATTGCAGCTTTTGACAGAGAGAGTCCGGGAAGGCGAGAACGATGAGCCGAATTTACGAAGCACTCCAGAAGGCAGAATCCGAGCGGAAGTTGGAGCGGCGCGAACCAGAACAGTCACGGCTGCCGGAACAGCCGTTCAGCGTAGAACCCGTCCTAACCACAGCCGTAGCCGAGCCGGAAGACCCGTTCCTTGCGATGCAGCAGGTAAGTTACCGGGAACCGTCTCCGGTTGAGGCTGGCGGAGAGGCGCTTGACCTCAGCAAGATTGCTGCGCGACCCTGGGTGTTGTCACTGGCGCAGTTGCCCGCGTTGGCAGAGCGGGGGCCTGCGGTAGAACAGTTTCGAAGCCTGCGATCTAGAATCTTTGAGCTTCGCGACATCAGCCCGCTTAAGACGATTCTGGTGAGCAGCGGCATGCCCCAGGAGGGAAAGAGCTTCGTCTCTACGAATCTGGCGCTAAGCCTGGCCCGCCACAAGAACAGCAGAGTACTGCTGATCGACGGCGACATGCGGCGCTATACGCTGCACCAGATCCTGGGGTGCGAATCGCATCCGGGGCTGGCGGATTATCTGGGCGGCAAGGCAAGCGCCATCGAGGTGATGCAACGTCCGGAGCACTCGCCGACACCAGCTTCAGGAGTTGCTCCCACGCTGCCGAACCTTACTTTCATCGCGGGCGGTAATGGCGGAGACAAGGCTGCCGATCTTTCAGGAAGTTCCCGGTTTCGAGAGCTCATTCGGCTGGCATCGCCGTATTTTGACTGGATTATTGTGGACTCTTCTCCTGTGCTGCCGGTCTCGGACGCTGTCAATCTTGCTCGGTCATGCGATGGCGTTCTCCTGGTTGCGCGTGCAGGAGTGACGAAGTTTCCAGTTGCGCAACGGGCTCAGAGTGAGTTGAAGGCCTCGCATGTTCTGGGCTTCGTGCTCAATGCCGTGCTGGACGCTCCTGAGGTCGGCGGCTACTACGGCTACGACGCCAAGGGCCAGTGAGGGAGCGAGTCGAACGATGATCCGGCTGTTCAACGTGTACTACCCGACCCGTACCATTGTTCTTTTGCTTTGCGAAGCGCTCATTGTCAGTGGATGCTTCCTGCTGGCAACATTATTGTTGCTGGGGCCGGATACGTATCTTGTTCTGAACTACGAATACGGCGGCCTGAAGATACTTGCCCTTACAGTTCTGACGCTGCTTTGTTCGTACTACTTCGATCTCTACGAGCCACAGCGCATCTCCGCACGCTGGGAGATCTACTTTCGCCTGCTCCTCGTCCTCGGATTTCTCTCGTTTCTGCTCTCCGCGATCATTTATTTCTTTCCCGACGCCGATATCGCCCATTACGTTCTGTTGCTTGGGCTGATCTTTCTCACTGCGGCGCTGGTGGCGTGGCGCAGCGCATACGAATGGATACTCGGAAGGGAGATGTTTCGGGAACGAGTCTATATTTTGGGCGCGGGAGAGCGTGCGCAGACGATCGTTGAGCTGTTGCATACGCGCAAGGACGCAGGCATGCACGTGGTGGGTTGGGATGGTGTGCTGACCAACAGGAGTGAACACAAAGAGGCATTCAGCGCTGCCCTGGAGCGGCTCGCCGGGGCCACGCCGAAGGTCGACCGCGTCATCGTAGCTCTCGAAGACAGACGCGGCGTGTTTCCAGTCAATGAACTGCTCAGGCTGCGATTCAATGGGGTGATTATTGAAGAGGCGGGAAACCTGCTGGAGCGTTTGACCGGCAAACTTTACCTCGACGGACTTCATCCGAGCAGCTTCATCTATAGCGAAGGATTTCGCGTGAAGCCATCGCAGCAGATTGCGCGACGTATCGTCTCGACGTTGACCGCAGCGGCCGGACTTTTGTTGTTTCTGCCATTTTTTCCATTCGTCGTGCTGATGGTCCGTCTCTCTTCGCCCGGCCCGATCTTCTTCCGCCAAACGCGTGTAGGTCTCGGCGGGAAAAACTTCAGCGTTTACAAGTTTCGTACCATGCGGACCGATGCCGAGGTGGCTGGAGCCAAGTGGGCGACCAAGAACGATCCGCGTGTAACCGGCGTCGGAAGGTTCATGCGCAAGACGCGGCTGGATGAGGTGCCGCAACTGTGGAATGTGCTGCGCGGCGATATGGGCTTTGTCGGCCCGCGCCCGGAGCGGCCTGAGTTCGTGCCGTGGCTCACCGAGCAGATTCCCTACTTCAACCTGCGTCACATGATTCGACCGGGACTGACCGGATGGGCCCAGGTGCGCTATGGATACGGAGCGACTCTGGAAGAGGCCCGCGAAAAACTCGAGTTCGATCTGTACTACATCAAACACATGACGCTGGGGCTCGATCTATTGATCATGTTCGAGACAGTGAAGACGATCATCCGGCGGCAAGGGGCACAATAGCACCAGCCCGTCCAGGCCATTCCGTCGCAACAGGAACCGAGGAAAAATCAGTAGATGCGGGTGCGCGAGGAGAGTGCCGGCTTAAGGGTGCGCTCCTCTTTCTTCACCAGATGAGGGATTCGCAGAGGCCGCGGTGGAACCTCAGGCATACCGGCTTCGCTCAGCTTATAAAGCAGCGACCGGTAGCTGATCTGAAGCCATTTTGCCGTCTTTTGCCGGTTCCAACTGTTCTCCTGGAGGACTTTCAGGATGATCTGGCGTTCGAGGTCCTGGGTTGCCTTCTTGGTGATGTTCTTGAGGGAGACCGGCTCGCTGAGGTCGATCTCGGTGACAATGCCGCGCGGGGCTTCGGGCATCAGCTCCGCTACCAACGCTTCCTCGCTGCCGATCAGCACATAGCTGCGGATGAGATTCTCCAACTGGCGGAGATTTCCCGGCCAGTGGTAGTTCTGCATCAGGCGCACAGCGCTCCTGGAAAGCAGTTCCGGTGTGTTATGGAAAATCTTTGCATAGTGGTCGATAAAATAGTCGATCAAAATCGGCAGATCCGCGATCCGCTGGCGCAGGGGCGGAAGATTAATCGTCACTGCATTGATACGGAAGAGGAAGTCCAGACGGAAAGTTCCGTCCTCGACCTGGTTTCGTAGGTCGCTATTGGAAGCCGAGACCAGCCGGGTAGCGATGGAACGGGGTTCGTGGCCGCCTACGCGGACGAAAGTGCCATCCTGCAACACTTGGAGGAGCTTGGACTGAACCGCCAGATCGAGACTGCCGACCTCGTCCAGGAACAGGGTACCGTTATGTGACAGCTCGACCCGGCCGAGTTTAGTCGCCATGGCGCCCGTAAAGGCCCCCTTTTCATAACCAAACAGCTCGGTTTCTAGCAGAGAGTGGGGGATGGCCGGGCAGCTGACCTTAACCAGAGAGCCGTGGCCACGCAGAGAGAAGGCATGCAGCAGGCGCACGCAAAGCTCTTTGCCGGTGCCGCTTTCCCCCTGGATGAGGACAGGGACATCGGTCTCCGCAACCCGCTCCAGCTTATTTCGGACGGCCTGCATCGCAGCAGTTTTGCCAAAAATAATGTCTAGCGGTGGAAGATTAAGAGAAGCGGCGGATTCGGCATGGTGAACCAAGGTCATCTTTTCCTATCGGCGATCGGCCGTGCAAAACTTGCAATACGCTTCACTGGAGCACGTTTATCGCCAATCGTTAGATGTCTTTGAGGAAATCGGAGGATATTTTGACGTTGTCGCAAGGCTGCTGCGCTCCAAAGAGGTTCCAGGTTGTGTCGAAATCGCGATTTTTTGTGAGATTTTGCGCTCACCCAGCATTCTACAACTAAAGTAACCCGCGAAAAAATATCCCTATTTTCTCGTCCCAATGATGCAAACAGGATGTAAGCTAGGCCTACTTGCGGTGAGGAGTGGAAAACCTTTATCTCTTTTGTCAGCAAAATTCTTAACATTTTCGCGTCAAAGTTATTTCAAAGTTATTTGGGACAATCTAGAATCTGCAGAGCATGACGTTGTGAAGGCTCCCCACTTCGCGACCGATGAGATGGATGAATAAGTCACGGCCCGGCAACGGGTCAGGTTGAGAATCGTCACCGGTTTGGGCAATCGAACCTACTCCGGCGAAACAGGGGTATTTGTATGTCAGCTGCGTTGTCGTATCCAGTCTCTGCCTTGAAACCGATCGCCAGATCGCGGTCCCAGATTTTGATTCTGGAGCCAGACCTTGCCGTGCTTGACTACCTTCGGTTGACGCTTGGGTCTCAGTACTCCCTCAGTCTCTTTTCTGAGGAGCAGGCCCTGCTTGATCGTCTCGAGAAGTCCGAGCAGCCCGATCTGCTCCTGCTCGCACTGCACACCAGCCGGGATACTCTTCCTCTATTGACACACATTCGGTGCACAAAGCCGAACCTGCCAGTGATCGTGCTCTCATGCTCCGCTGAGTTGCGGGATCTCGAGATGGTCATCCGGCTCGGGGTTCGGGGCATCGTGATGAAGCCGTTCACCGGCAGCGATGTCGAGCAGGCCATTGAGGAACACCTCGCCTGTGCCGACAAGAACGTGCCGGCGGCGGATGCCTTGAAGGAGATTCCGCTCAACGAGACCCACTCGTTTGTGCGTTCGAGCAAGCGGATGCGCGATCTCGAGGCCCAGGCGGCCCTGGTTGCGCGCGCCGATATTCCCCTGCTGATTCTGGGCGAGAGCGGCACCGGCAAAGAGATTCTTGCTCTCTACACCCACAAGATGTCAGCCCGCAGCCAGAACATCTTCCTGAAGGTCAACTGCGCAGCAGTCCCGGCCGATCTGCTGGAGAGCGAGCTGTTCGGTTACGAGCAGGGTGCCTTTACCGGCGCGGTGAAAACCAAGCCCGGCAAGTTTGAGGTTTGCACGGGTGGAACGATCTTTCTCGACGAAATCGGCGAGATGCCGGCAATCCTGCAAGCAAAACTGCTGCAAGTCTTGCAGGATGGTACGTTCTCCCGGCTGGGCAGCCGCGCGCCGATGAAGGTCGATGTACGAGTCATCGCCGCGACCAACATTAATATGAAAGAGGCGATGGCCAACAAGACCTTCCGCGAAGACCTGTACTATCGCTTGAACGGATTTACGCTGAGCATTCCGCCATTGAGAGATCGCAGAGAGGAGATTCCGGTACTATCGGAGTACTTCATGCGCAAGGGCGCGAAGAAATACGGTCGCGATCCGCTTCCGTTTTCCGATAACCTGTTGAGGGCGCTTGGCGAACACTCGTGGCCAGGCAACCTGCGGGAGTTGGAGAACGTCGTCAACCGTTATCTGGTGCTGGGAGAAGAGAAGTCGATCGTTGAAGAGCTGTCTCCCTCCACTGTTTACCAGGGGGCATCGTCGCCGACTGTAGTTCAGGAGGCGCCGAACGGCGCCGGGCTCAAGGCGATGGTTCGCAACCTCAAGGGCGATGCGGAGTCGATCGCGATTGCACAGGTGTTGGAGGGAGTTGGATGGAACAGGAAGGCCGCAGCAAACGATCTGCAAATAAGTTACAAGGCGCTCCTGTACAAGATCAAGCAGTACGACCTGCAGCCGCGGAACCACGCGTCATAGGGTCAAAGAAGGCTGACAAAGAGCTGTCTGAGACCTATCGCATCATCATCCGGTACGAGAAACATGCGGTGCGGGGCTTAGTGGAGCCTAGTGAGCTCGGTTCAATCGATCAGTTGCTGCGCAACGACCCGATGTATCCGCTGGATATGATTCGTCTGAAATTGCTGGATTCGGGCGAGATGGAAGATGTGTCGACGAAGGATGCCAAGGCGGTGTTTTTCGTCAAGACATTCGATGGGGACCTTCGCCACAGAGCCCTTCATTTTCATGAACATGCGCCGACCGTGCCCGGTCTGTGGGTACGGGTGTATTTCTACGATGGCGAGATGATTGAAGGAATTATCAGCAATGCGAAGGATTTTGTGCTGGAGTCGGGCTTTTTCCTGAGGCCGACCGACCCTAATGGAAATAACCGGCTGGTGTATGTGCTGAAGGCTGGTTTGAAAGATTTCCATGTGCTGGGGATGCGCAATTTCTCAAAAGATCCTGCGTAACTTTCAGATTTTTTTTCGGGTGGGTCGACTACTCAAAAGGGCCGGTTTTGCTGGCCTTTTTTAAGAGGAGTCGCGAGACTTTGTGGTGAAAATGCGTGGTACTTTTGTGGTGATTTGTGGTCGTCAGGTCGACATAAGCTGGTTCTTAGAGCCACGTTTTTGGGCGCTGAAAAACACGCCAAATTTTGAGAAATATTTTTTGGCGATTCCCATTTTGGGAAATTTGGCATTCGCGATGAAACCACGCCGAAGATGGGGCAGCCACTGCCACTCATCGTGATAACGCGTCGGCCACCCGCCCTCTCAGCAGCCCCATCTAGAATGAAAGAATGGCCGAATTGATTGCTGGTCTTATCGATGTCTTCGCCGACGCGCCGATGACCGGCAACCCGTTGGCTGTGGCGCAAGATGCTGATGGTCTGAATGACGAACAGATGCGCCGGATTGCCGGCGAATTCAATCAGGCTGAGACAACGTTCCTTTTGCAGAGCAGCCGCGCAGACCGTAGATTGCGGTCGTTCACCGCGAGCGGTGCGGAGGTCTTTGGCGCCGGGCACAATGCTCTTGGTGCGTGGCTCTGGCTCGGGGAACATGGCGACCTGGGTTCTTTGGAAGAGGCGCGAACCTTTTATCAGGAGATCGGTCCGGAGGTTTTGCCTATCGAGCTTCAGATGGTCGATGGCCGCGTTCATGGCCGCATGCGTCAGGCGTCCTTGCGCTTGTTCGATCCGTTGGAAGATGTGGCGCCGCTTGCGAAGGCTCTCGGTCTCAATCCGAGTGACATCCTTTCCGAACCGAAGCCTCGTCCGGCCGATACCGGGGCAGCTCACTTGATGGTGCGGGTTCTGGATGCGACGACCGTGGATAAGGCTCGTCCAGACGCCGACGAACTGCTCGCTGTTCTGCGCAAAACGCGGGCAGAAGGCTGCTATATCTATGCCTTCAACGGCAACGAGCCAGAGACTGCCTATGCCCGGTTTTTCAACCCTACCGTCGGACTGTGGGAAGACGCCGCAACGGGAACAGCAGCCGGCCCGTTAGCGGCTTATCTCGCAAGAGAAGGCAGGCTGAAGAACAATGAATTGGCAATCGAACAAGGCACAAAAATGGGCCGCCGAAGTATTCTGCGCGTTCGAATGACGCCCGAACCGGAGCTATCCGGTACAGGCATCGTTGTGCTGCGCGGTGTCATTCCGCTTTAGAGCGCCACGAACTTCTCAATTGGGCTCAGGTTTGATGATATTGTCAATAATTAGAAACTTTACTTTACCCTTACCGGGAACCAACTTGAGGCCTAATTGCTCTTGTAGAGCTGTATACAATGACGGTGCATTATTATTCGAGGCCGTCTCCTCAGGGGGAGCGGAGCCGTCGGGTGTCCATTCCAAATGGACCTGATATCTTCCCGTAAGGCCGGTTTGATCCACAACATCTCGTTCTACTGCGAAAGATAATTCGCTGGCCAGAGATGACATAGACATGGTCTCTCCCTGGATCATTCCGCGGTTTCTCACAAGCCCGCCTGGCAGAGAATCACTGTTAACTTCCTTCATTTTAATGCCGCTTTTTCCGACCAATAAGTCAAAGACTGAGCCATCGCGCATCTCATAATGTGCTTTTATGCCAAACTTTATAGCCAGCATCTGTTGCATCATTAAGCGCTCCTGTTGCGACGAGGGGCGGGCAGTACTATCAGACAATACTTTTGCGATCACATCGTAACGCGCAGTATGTGCCCAGTCGGGCAATTGAAGAATTTTCCCATCTCGGATGTCGTATGCGTTTATGAGAAGAACTTCAACAGATACGTTCTCGGCGGTAAACCCATTGACTCGGGTAACGAAGTTCATGGATGATCCGCCACTTTTGTTTGTCTTGATCGACACTACATCGTAAGCAGGCTGAGTAGTGCCGTTCGTCGATGAATCGTTCATCTGAGTCCAACCGCTAGAACCGATAGCGAGAATCGCGAGGACCATCGCAATTCTAAGAAGCCCACATCTCACCCGGAAACGTAGTCTCTCGTTTATTTGCCTTGAATTCTCCGCGCGCGGTCTATGCGTATGCATCACACTCCATAATGTCATTTTGTATCGCCTTTCCATTGTTTAGCTTATGATCCACCGTCGCAGTTCGGGATATCTGAAGTGCAGGTTGCTTTCGACACACCTCCATAGGACACCGGGCAAAGGAATGAACGTGGTAGATAAGCTAGATAGTTTCCATTACACGCATTAGCAAGTCGGACGACGACCGCACGTGGTCCGACTTGCTAATGCAACGCTTTTGACTCTCGCTGTTCTTGTCAGGGTCTAACTACACGTACAGCCTCCATTTGCACCGAGCGAGCACGGCTGAGTACGGCTCAGATACTGAGCATACAGAATTGCCTGCTCGGTTCGAGATGATTCAGCAGAGATATATTGAACAAGGGAATACCGACCAGGAGTTGGTATGTTTATGATTTCACCGGAGGTTGGTCTCAGCTTAAATGGCCGTAGAGTGTCTCCATATTTAACCAAGCGAAAGTCGGGCGAGTTCGAAGCATGATGCCGGGCCGCTAATCTCGATGAAAAATAGAATGCAAAGACACCAATCGTGGCCAGAACGACTACGTAGAGGGTCCGCATAAGAATCTTGTGGGGGATGGGGCCTGCAGATATATCAGTATTGCGAGTCATTTGCATCTCCGAATCTCAGCAGTGCGGAGCCACGGGTGACAATATTATGAGTATCTCGGAGATGTCAATAGCAGATCAGCTAAATTTTGTTTAATCACGATTTCTGGTGGTAAGCACGAGTTCAGAAGTAGGCCGTTGCCAGGCCTGTTTGAGCGAAGAGGACGTCCCATGAGGGGTCGAGGTAGAGCCAGCGCTGGGTGCTGAACCAGCTTGTGGGCATCTCGGGGACGTGGAGCAAGCCGTGACCGCCGATGCAGATCAGCTCGGTTCCGTTCCATGCGAGGAAGCTTCGCGAGGGCTGGCCTACGCGGGCTGGATGGGTCAGCTTTCCGAGACAGACAGGGCAGCGCTGCCGCTGATCGCGTAAGGCCCAGCGCAGGCCAAAGAGGCAGATCGAGAAGGCAGAGATGAGTTGGATGTAGTCCGACGTGTCCCGGTCGATTGCTGGGCGCAGATGCGCGAGGTCGAGGGAGATGAGATAGACGATCGGCAGGAGCAGGACGACTTTACCGGCGAGGAAGGTCCAGCGACGAAGCCTGGTGGGCCACGAGAGCTTGCGCGAACCGAGTCGGTACTCGCCGAGCGGAAGCGATGTGGTGGCAGGCAGGGCGAGGAAGGCGATGATGATCGCGAAGAAGAAGATGCCGGTTGAGCTGTGGGTCCGCTCAGCGAGACCGAGGCAGAGGAAGTCGTCCGGGGGGCCGTCGGGGGTGGGCGCGGTCATGCGCCAGTGATCGCCGAATTTTTCGCGCAGGGAGGACGGGGTCATCTCGGCCACAACGATTCCGTCGCGATTGGAGGGCATTGCGGAGTTGGGTTCGAGCAGCCAGGCGTCGATCTGGCCAGGCAATCTCCAGGAACCCTCGGGGGCGACTCCGGCGACGATGGCGCTGTGCTTGCCGACGTGTACGGTCTGTCCAGCGATTTGCGGATCGGCGTTGAACTCTCTCTCCCAGAGCGCGTGGCTGAGGATCACTTCCGGGATTACGCTTGTGATTTCGTTCTCAAGGTTGGCCTGAATCTTTGCATTGGGCGCGGGAGATTGGATGGGTAACCTGAGGAGTTGAAAGAGATTGGTGCTTGCGTGCGCGATGTTGATGGTGGTGTGAGCGCTGGTTTCCTTCGCCTCGAACTCCTTCACTACCTGGTAGTAGGCGAAGTCCTTGAAGAGCTGCTGGTGGCGTCCCTTCCAAAGGCGGAACTGTTCGGCGGAGATTGTCGGTGAGGAGTCCTTGGTGGTATGGACGCTCTGGATGAGAACGATGTTGGGAGTGATGCGGTAATGGAATTGATTGAACTGCTCGCGCACTCCGGGCAACGAGACCGCGACGGCGAGACTTGCTGCGATCAGGCCGGTAAGAAGGAGGAGGCATTGCGTGGCTGATCCCATCGTTGTCGCGCGTGGCAGGCGAATCCTGCCGGAGTGTGCCCTGAGGCAACGTGCATCCTGAAAGGCACCGAGGCAAAATTCGGCGACTTCGCGCTCCGCCGGCCAGGAGATGCCGCGATCGGGCGTGCAGGTCTGACGGACATGCCACAGCTCGGAGCGCCACTCACGCCACCATTCTGCTCGTTGGCTGCGAGGTACGATGAGCGAGGCAAGACGAAGGACTCCGAGACAGAGAAGATGAAAGAGAGGCGCGGTGCGGAGTTTCATACGTTCTCCTCCTGTGACGAGGGAATCATGTTGGCGAGCAGAGGGTAGCGTTTGCGGGAGGCCTCGAGGGTGAGCTTACCGGCGCGCGTGAGCTTGTAATACTTTCTGGGCGGGCGCTGCTCGGCGTCGGCGATGGACTGCTGCTCCCAGTTGGAGCGGATGAGCTCATCGCGTTCGAGGCGGCGCATCGCCGGATAGACGGTGCCGCTGGGCAGGCCAGTCATCTCCATGACGCTGAATCCGTAGACATAGCCGGCGTTGACGGCTTGAAGGATCATGGCTGCGGTATGGGAGAGCCGGGCGTCGTTTGCCATGTGGGAAATATACCTATGTAGCAGGCTACTTGACTAATGGCTATATTGAATGCTACATAGGGTGTCAGCGAGGTCTCTCTATGCTTGAGGTTAAGGCTCTCTCGAAACGGTACCGCGGTATCCCAGCCATTGAAGACGTCAGTTTTTGTGTGAGTGCGGGTGAGATTGTGGGTTATGTGGGGCCTAACGGCTCGGGCAAGTCAACGACGGTGAAGATTATTACTGGGTTGCTCGAGCCGAATAGCGGGCAGGTGCTGTTTGAGGGAGAGAGCATCCGCGACAACCTGATGGGGTATCGTGCGGCGTTTGGCTATGTTCCGGAGGAGGCGCATGTTTATACGCATCTTTCGGGGCTTGAGTACCTGCAACTGGTGGGGCGGCTGCGCAATATGACGGAAGAGATGATTGGGCTGAAGGCGAATCGGCTGCTGGCGCTGCTTGGGCTGGAGTCGTGGCGGCATTCGCCGATTTCGCTCTACTCGAAAGGGATGAAGCAGCGGGTGCTGATTGCGGCGGCGCTGATGCATGATCCGAAGCTGCTGGTCTTTGATGAGCCGCTGTCGGGGCTTGATGTTATCTCGGCGCGGCTGTTCAAGGATTTGTTGCAGGAGCTTGCGGCGCAGGGCAAGGCGATTCTCTATATCTCGCATGTGCTGGAGGTGGTGGAGGTGGTGTGCGATCGCGTGATTGTGATTGCGAAGGGAAGGATTCTGGCGGATGCGCCGCCGTCGGAGTTGAAAGAGTCGCTGGCATTAGCCAATCTGGAGAGTGTGTTTGCGCAACTGGTAAGGCAAGAGGATACGCGGAGCGTCGCGCGCGAGATGGTCGATGTGATGGGGGTGCGGAATGTCTGAGCGTGCAGGAATTTTCGCAGGGCCGGAGAATCCGGTGCAGTCGCTGAGTGTCCAGGCGCAGGCGGTCGGGACGCAGCGCAGGCAGAGCCAGTTTGGAGTTCTCGTCGGGCATCTTCTTCACCGCTTCTTCAACAACGAACTTCTGGCTTCAGACGATGAGACCAAGCGTGTGATGCTGATCGCCTATGCGGCGGCTCTGCCTGGGTTGCTGGTCGCGATGTTTCTCTTTCCTGCTTACCACGGCTTTCCGCCGAATCCGTTGCATAGGCTGTTCTGGCCGCAGGTGAGTGACCACTACTTCTACGTGATGTATTCGTTCATCGTGATGGGGGCGGTGACTGTTTATGAGTGGGATCTGCTGTTTCCGGATCTGCTGGACATCTTTGTGCTTTCGGTTCTGCCGATTGCGAAAGAGCGTTTGTTCTTTGGCCGTGTACTTGCACTTGGAATCTTTCTGGCATTGGTGTTAGTCGGCACGAGCGCGTTCGGTACGATTGTTCTGCCGCTGGTTGCGGAGCAGCATAATTTGCTTCGCCATTTTCTGGCGCACGCGATTGCAGTGGCGATGAGCGGGATGTTCGCCGCGTGTAGTTTTCTTTCGTTGCAGGGGATTCTGCTGAACACAGTGGGCGAGAGTATCTTTCGGCGCATTACTCCTGTGCTGCAGGGCGCGTCGATCATGGTATTGCTGGCGATTCTGCTTCTGCATCCCACGATCTCTTCCTCGCTTAAGGTGCTGTTGACGTCAGGAAGCCCCGCTGTGCGGTATTTCCCTCCGTTCTGGTTTCTCGGCGTTTACGAGCGAATGATGGGAGGGCCTGCGTCTCCGCAGATCTTTCACTCGCTCACGCGAACGGGCTGTTATGCTCTGCTGCTCGTGATTGGCTGCACGTTGGTGACCTACCCGCTTGCCTATCGTCGAAGGGTGCGGCAGCTAATCGAAGGGGCTCGCGCTGCCGATTCGTCTTTGCGTTCCCCGGCGGCGACTGACGGTCTGCTGCATGCTGCGGTCTTGCGTCTGCCGCAGCAGCGAGCGATCTTTCACTTCATCAGCCAGACGATCCTTCGCTATCAACGACAGAGAGTGATGCTGGCGCTGTACGGCGGATTGTGTGTGGCGCTTGCCGTGTCGGCAATGCTGGTTCTGCGTGTCGGGTCGGGGCATATTCATCCGGCGCTTTTGCCTGCGGGTATCCGCGCGGCGATTCCGATTCTCATCTTCTGGACGATTGCAGGACTTCGCTCTGTTGTTTCGGCTCCGGTCGACCGCCGCGGTGCGTGGATATTCAACATCATTCTTGGGCGAGCGCAGGCGGAACACCTTTCAGGGACAAGGCTCTGGATCACGCTATGGAGCGCGGTCATTAGCGCGGGCGCGATTGCGGCTCTGCGTTTGATCTCGCCGGGCGCGCTGCATGGGGAACATGTAATGGCGGGGCAAGTTGTCGTTGCGGTAGGCATGGCGTTTCTACTTACTGACCTATTTCTCTTTTCCGTTCGCAAGATTCCTTTCACCTCTCTGAGGAAGAGTGCGATTACCGATATGCCGCTGGCAATAGTTCGCTACGTCATTGTCTTTCCTGTGTTGGTTGCGACAACGGTCCACTTAGAGAGTTGGATTGAGGCGAGTACGCGGCATCTTGTGGAAACGGCTCTTTTGTTCGCTGCGACTCACCTGCTGCTTGAAGGCTCGCAGAGGCAATCCGTGCAGCGGTCCGCGCTCGATATGGTGGAGAGTGAAGGAGAGGATTTTCCGCAGAGTCTCGGTCTGCGGGATGCCTGAGGATTGGCCAACACCTGATGGCCGGCAAGCGAGTGCGGATGGTCCAAAGCGTTTTTTTGTGAAGATCAATTTCTTGATGCCCGAATCCTTCAACGAAAGTGCCGCATCGAAGGGCATAGAATAGTTTGTTTGGACTGGCGTCGATCGGAAGAAGTTGTGCTCCGGCGGCACGGGACGGTCAGGAGCATTGACGCATGGAAGGTTGCAGGAAGCAGGTTTTGGAGCCAGGAGTTTGGCCGCGCAGCACGTGGTTGAGATCGCTGCCGGGCTGCCGGCTTCCGTGGGTAGGATTTGTGCTGGCGACGGCTGCAATTTTGTTTACGACAGTGCCGGGGAAGGCGCAGGAATCGGCGACGCACTATATCGACTACCCCCAGATTCAGGGCAAGGTACAGCCGCTTGAATGGAGTGGCGTACCGAAGTGGGCGACGATCGATTTTCAACTCAGGGGACGCCTTGAGGATCAGACTTCAGATAATTACATTTCGGGCAATGGTCAAACCTATCTGTTGACGCGGGCGTATGGAGGGCTGGAGGTTCGGCCGGCAAGGTGGCTGACGGGGTATATCCAGTTCATCGATACGCATGCGCTGGGATTGCCGTTGAAGTATGTGGCGGCGAATCAGCGAGACGTATTCGACGACCGGCAGGCGTATCTGGAGTTTCATCTAAAGCAGGTCAAGGTCTTTGCCGGGCGGCAGGAGCTGAAGTACGGCAGCGAACGACTGGTCGGTATCAGCGACTGGACTAACAACAGTCGAACATGGGATGGATTTCTGGGGCGCATCGGCGATAAGAACAGGCTTGACGTGTTCAGCACATCGGTGGTCGCGATTCATCCGACTTCACTGGACAATCACGGCGCGGGGCTGACATTTCACGGGGCAGTGGGGACGATTGGGACGTGGGTGCCCCACGCGGTGATTCAGCCGTTCGTCTTTATCAAAGCGTTTCCGCGAGTTGAAGGGACAAACGGAGTCTTCGGGACGCAGACCACCGTGACGCCGGGGGCTGAGGTAGCAGGCAACCTTCGAGGCTTTGACTTTGATGGGCTCGGTGCGCTGCAACGAGGAAGCTATGCCAATAAGTCCATCGACGCTGCCGCTGGTTTTGTGAAGGCTGGATATAACGCGACGAAGCTTCCGTGGAAGCCGCGGCTGCGGGGCGAGTATGACTATGCCTCGGGGAATCCGCAAAATGATCCACTGCGCATGGGAACCTTCGATCAGCAGTATCCGAGTAACCATAATGCGTTCGGCCTGACTGACTTGTTCGGATTTCAGAATATTAAAGAGGAGCGTATCAATCTGGATCTGATCCCGCTGAAACATCTCTCGGTGCTGATTCAGGAGGAGTCGCTGCAGGTCGCTTCAAGGTTCGATAACGTGTACAGCGGCAGCGCAGGCACGACGGTGAAGGCGCCCGCAACAGGGTTTCTCAGTGGGGATATCGGACATGAATTCGATGCGTCGGGGAAATATGTCTTTCGCGACTATTTAGTATTGAACGTCGGCGTAGGCCACTTTTCGCCGGGTACGCTGATGCGTGAGAACGCGCATGGAGCGCCGCTGACGCTGGCGTACTATGGCCTGACTTACAGATTCAAGGTGGACCATCATCGTTCGCCTTAGGTGTTCGTTGTGGATGATACAGGAAGTATTGGGAAGTAGAATATTTCATATATCAGGCTCGCAAGGTTGCGAGAGAAGAGAGGTCGCACCGTGTCAGAAGAAAAAGACCAATCGAAGTTAAGCAGGCGCAAGTTTATTGAGGCCGGATCGGCGGTTTTTGTGGCGGCAGCGGGCCTGCAGACCGCTCAGGGACAACAGACCAAGATCTATCCGACGGATACGCACACCGGAATCAATGAGAGCCAGCCGGGGCCGAAGAACAATGCTGTGCTGGATGGCCAGAATCCGGATTCTGTTTGGCCGCCTGAGACGGATGCAGGCGGGCAGCCACCGTTCAAGTATTCGTTTTCGCTGGCGCACAAGCGAATCGAAGGCGGGGGATGGACGCGGCAGGTGACAGTGCGCGACCTGCCGCTGTCGAAGACGATGGCGGGCGTGGAGATGCGGTTGATCTCGGGCGGCATCCGCGAGCTGCACTGGCACGTGGCTTCGGAGTGGGCGCTGATGCTGTATGGGTCGGCTCGCATCACCGCGGTCGACCAGCAGGGGCGCGGTTTTGTGAACGATGTGCATGAGGGTGACCTGTGGTTGTTTCCAGGCGGGGTTCCGCATTCGATTCAGGGGCTGGGACCGGATGGATGCAAGTTTCTGCTGGTGTTCAAGGATGGCAACTTCAATGAGTTCGGAACGTTTCTGCTGACGGATTGGCTGCACCATACTCCGAAGGAGGTGCTGGCGAAGAACTTCGATGTGCCTGAGTCGACGTTTGCGAATGTGCCGAAGAGAGAGTTGTTTATCTTCCAGCGGGATCTACCTCGTCCGTTGGCGGAAGAGAAGAGACAGGTCGAAGATGTGACCGGCGCGGTGCCGCATCCGTTCGACTTCCGACCTAGCGAGATGCAGCCAAGCAAGGTCTCGAAGGGTGGCGAGGTAAAGATCGTCGACCGGAACAATTTTCCAGCGACCGATATCGCCTCGGCGATTGTGACGCTGAAGCCGGGTGGGCTGCGCGAGCTGCACTGGCATCCAAACGCAGATGAGTGGCAGTACTACGTGAAGGGCAAGGGGCGAATGACGGTATTTGCGGCTGGAGGCCTGGCTCGCACGATGGACTTCGAAGGAGGCGATGTGGGGTACATCGACATATCGATGCCGCACTACATCGAAAACACAGGAGACGAAGACCTGGTGTTCATCGAGGTTTTTCCGACACCGTTCTACGAGGATATTTCGCTGGCGGAGTGGCTGGCGCATACTCCGTCGCGTCTGGTGGACGAGCATATCGCAACGGGTGAGGACTTTCTGCGGAAGATTGGAAAGAAGGAGATGGTAATTACCCCGGAGTAGCGGCCCAGTCGCTCCTCGGTATCAAGACGATCGCATCAACCGATGAGATTGATGCGATCGGCGTTACCTGTGCCGGCTTTCAACCGTGTCGTCAATGCCTGGAACGCCGCATCCAGACGTTGCCTGCGTTAGTTTCGCTTTGATCCATTCAATGAAAGATAAGTTGGATGCGTTTGAATTATCGGTTGGGTCCATCTTTTGAAGATGGCGATGGATTTTGACCGGCGACAACGGAGAAGAGCGATACAATTCCAGTCGATCCGCATTGCACGAGGAGACTGGGCCCCTATGTCGCTGTTGCATGTCTTTCTGCCTAAGGTTAGGTTTTTTCGCATTCTGGGAGCTGGAACATTTTCTTTGATGGTTGCCGGAGGATTGTTGCAAGGTGCAGCAGCGCAGTCCCCGCCGGCAGCGCCGCAGACACAGACAACCGCCGTGCAGGCGCCGCCCGAGCCCTACGACCGCGCGATCTTCCAGAATACAATTCCGCCCGATCAGCTTGTGTTTCTGAATCAGTTCGTGGGGCAGCCGTCGTACGATCTCTTTCGCGACAAACAGTTTCGCAAGCTGATGAAGAATTTCGTGCCGGATTGCATGTATCACTACGGATCGGATATGCCGCTTGAGGATTCGCTCGAGAAAGTATTTGCGAAGTCGGATGACCCGGTGCTGGTTCGCGATGGGCGGTATGTGATTTTGTCGGGAGAGAAAGGACCGTATCTCGGTGGCCGCGGATTTCTGTGGATCGATATGCAGGAGGGGATTGGGCTGGGAGGATTCTACTTCCATCCGACGAACGGTGAGCCTACGCCGACGCTGACAGTGTTTTCGCGGCAGATAAGAGAGAAGATCGTGACGTTGTCGCAGCTTCCTCCGGCGTTTGAGGATGACATGATTCAGTGGGCTACGTTTGCTCGCGTTCCGCCGATCCCCACGCGCTACTTCATCGGCGGCCTGAACAAGAGGATTCTGCTGCAGCACGACGAGGACTACTGCAGGCCGGCGGTTGGCTATCCGGCGCCGCCGCAGGATGTCTGCGAGCAGATGACTGCGGATGCGGCCGATGTGGATGTGACGGCGGCCTACTATCTGGACCAGATCCACAATGCGACGAATGGAACGGCGTGGATGCTGGGGCAGGACCAGCTTGCGTGGATACAGATGCGGGATGATACGTGCTGGGTCGGGCCGGATCCGTTGGGATGCCGGATACGTGTGTCGCGCGAGCGGACGAGTGTGATCATCCATCGTGGGCCGACAGCTCCGGCACCGCATCCCGCGCACCGCTAATGGTGCCTCAGGGGCGGTTGCGTGTGCGGTAGAAGGTGTAGCCGATGATGTTGCTAATGAGGGTGGTGCCGAGGATTTTGGCGGCGTAGGCGCGCGGGTTGACGACGTCGACGAAGGGATAGGCGGAGATGACGAAACTGAAGAGCGTGGCAATGAAGCCGGCGATGGAGGTCCAGCGGAGCCAGCCGGGCAGGCGAATGCGGAGGGCCGATGCCCCGATAAGCGGGATGGCGAACATCGCGAGATACGAGAGCTCGTAGTGGGTGATGGCCGCGTTGGAGAGGACCTGAAAGGCCTCCTGTGCGTGTACTCCGATGTTGGCGAGGATGAGTAAGACGAGGACGAGCGCGCAGGTGAAGGCCACGGAGTTTACCGGTGTGCGGAAGCGTGGATGAAGGCGGGTGAACCAGGCAGGGATGAGGTGATCCCAGCCGGCGGCCATGGGGAGACGGGTGACTCCTGTGAAGATGAAGCTCGCGGCGGCGATGAGGCGGAACTGTACCAGCAGGATGGCGACCATGGCGAAGAGGCTGGCGAGGCCGGAGTTGCCGAGGGCGTTGCGGAGCGTCTGGGGAATGGGAGCGATGAAGTCGATGTGTCCGCGTGAGAACGCAAGTACGGAGCTGGTGCCGGCGATGAACATGGCGCAGATGATCGGCGAAGCAAAGACGACGGACTGGCCGATGGAGCGGGCAGCATCGCGGCTTTCTCCGGCGAGGATGGCGATGTACTCAAGTCCGCAGAGAGCGCCGAAGAGCATTTGTCCGAAGAGTGCGAGGGAGATCATGTTGAACTGCGGGAGTTGGAGAGGCAACGGCTCGTAGTGGATGGACTGGTGACGAGCGATGGCCCAGAAGGGAAGGACGATCAATGCGCTGTAGACGACCATGATGGAGACGCCCCCGATATCGTGGATCCATTTGCCGAGATCGAGGCCGCGGACGGCAGCGGCAGTGATGGCGAGGACTACGAGGGCGACGATGAGGAATGAGACGAGGTGGTTTTCGGGCAGCCAGGAGGCCGAGGGTCCGATGAGGTAGGAGAGCTCGGTAGGGATCGCGTAGAGGATAGTCGCGGTGACTGCGATGCCGTAAAACCAGAGGTTCCATGCGGTCATGAAGCCGCCGAGGTCGCCGAATGCGGTGCGGGCCCAGACGTAGAGACCGCCTTCGAGGGGCATCTCGCGATTCAGATAGATGACCGAGACGGCCATGGGAAGGTAGAAGAGGACCATGGCTGAGATCCATGTGAGGGCCTGGGCGCGGCCGAGGCCAGCGGCGATGCCAACCCACGAGCTGCCGACGACGCAGAGGACTTGCGTGAGGACGAGATCGCGCAGCCGAAGCTGTCGGTGTAGGGTGTGCGGGACGTTTTCGGGTGGGGCCGGGGTGACATTAGAAGCTGAGAGCATGTGCAGGGTATGGTCGCACAGAGGTCATGGAGGTTACCCTCTTTTCTGTCGTTTTCTCCGGTTTTTTCTTTTACCCGATGAATGGCGATCGGTTACGCTTTGAGGTGCCGATGCAGATCGTCCAGGTGATAACAGTGAGCGAACGCCGTTTCGCGGGATATACGTCCCGCGCGAACAAGCTCTGCCAACGATTGTTCCATCGTCATCATGCCGTCCGCCCGTCCAGTCTCAATGTTTGCGCGGAGTTGGTGATCATCGCCGCGTCGAATCAGGTTTCGGGTCGCGGCGGTAGCCACCAGAATCTCTACGGCCGGATAACGGTTAGCGCCGTTGACTTCCGGCAGAAGTTGCTGGGAGATGACCGCGAGAAGCGCCAGGGACAGTTGCTGCCTTATCTGCGACTGGTATCCGGAGGGAAAAGTGTCGAGGATGCGCGAGACCGTCTGGGCCGCATCATTCGTGTGCAGAGACGATAGCACCAAGTGTCCTGTCTCGGCTGCGGTTAGTGCTGCCGCCATGGTCTCGCTGTCGCGCATCTCTCCGACCATAATCACATCTGGGTTCTGCCGCAAAACCGCTCGCACGGCCTGAGCAAAGTCGGGAGTGTCGCGACCGAGTTCGATCTGCTCGATAAGCGAGGCGCGATTGGCGTATTGATACTCGATGGGATCTTCGATGGTAATGATATGGTCGCGACGGCGGGTATTGATGCGATCGACCAATGCGGCGAGCGTCGACGTTTTACCGCATCCGGTCGGCCCAGTCAGAAGCACGAGTCCCTGCCGCCGCTCCGTCAACATGGCCAGCGCGGGAGGCAGATGAAGCGACTCCAAAGACGGCACCTGCTCAGGCAAGAGACGGATTGCGGCGGCGAGCGTGCCGCGCTGATAGTGAAAGTTGGCTCGAAATCGACCGAGCGAAGGGCGCACAAAACAAAAGTCCAGAGATTTGCGCTCTTGGAGTTCGGTCAATCGATCAGCGGTAAGCGAAGGCAGCAGCATTCCGCGAATGTCTTCGGCCGAAAGCGGCGGCTCTCCATTTGAGGTCAGAGATCCGTTCACCCGCAAAGTGACCGGCGATCCCGTGACCAGAATAATGTCGGAGGCATTTCGCTGAAACGCGATCGCGAGGATCGGGTCGAGCGATTTTTTCTCATTGAACCTGGCGCTGGTTGCCGAGCGGTTCAGTTCGTCTACAAGCCTGGAAAGCTCGTTTTCGGACTCACCCATAGAAGAGTCCTTGCGCAAGAGCCGTGGCCATGACTGTGCGGAACTTCATCGTAACTCCTGCGAATGGCTATCGACCGGCTGCTGGAGGGTGAGACGCAGGTTCGACACGAATGTCACCTATCTGGCTGTTTGGGAAAAAATAAGAGGATGGCCGATCCGGCTCACCCTCTTAATTGCAACGGTGGTAGTTACTTATGCGCCGACGGGTTCGGCGACCTTTACGTTGACCGGGGTAAGCCAGTTGTGGCGGTCGGGGCGAGTGCCGTTGACGATGCCGAAAAACTCATCGTGAATTGCACGAGTAACCGGGCCCATCGTACCGTCGCCGACCAGGATACGGTCGACTGAACGGAGGTGGGTAACTTCGGCGGCGGTTCCGGTGAAGAAGGCTTCGTCGCAGATGTAGAGCAACTCACGGGGCAGCGCCTGTTCAACGATCTCGATGCCGAGCTGCCGGGCGAGCGTGAGAACGGAGCTGCGCGTGATGCCATTGAGGACTGAGTTCGCGAGTGGTGTGGTGTAGAGGACGCCGCCGCGGACCAGGAAGAGATTTTCGCCGGAGCCTTCAGAGAGGTAGCCGTTGGTGTCGAGTGCGATGCCTTCGGAGTAGCCGTTGATCTCGGCTTCCATGCGGATCAACTGCGAGTTCATGTAGTTCGCGCCGGCCTTGGCGAGCGAAGGCATTGTGTTCGGCGCGAGACGGCTCCAGCTGGAGACGCAGACGTCAGCGCCGGCGTCGCCGTGAACGTATTTGCCCCAGGGGAAGTTGGCGATGTAGACCTCAACCGGCGACTTCAGCGGGTTGACGCCCATCTCGCCGTATCCGCGGAAAGCGATGGGACGGATGTAGCAGGGTGTAACGCCGTTGGCTTCGATCACGTCGACGACGGCGGCGGAGAGCTGATCGGCCGTATAGGACAGCGGCATGCGATAGATCCTGGCGGAGTCGACCAAGCGTGTCATGTGTTCGGGCAGGCGGAAGACACCGGCGCCGTTGGGCTGGTTGTAACAACGAATGCCCTCAAAGACCGACGAGCCGTAGTGGACGACGTGAGACATGACGTGAATCTGCGCCTTGTCCCAGGGGATGAGTTTTCCGTTGTGCCAGATGTTGGCGGTAGTCTGCAGGGTCATTCGTTTTGCTCCTAGGCCTGACTGGTTAATTATAGCGGGGTGGGGCATGGGAGAATAAAGAGTGATCTTCGATCCTCATACCGTCAGCCTTGCAGGGCTGAAGAGCTCCGCTTATGTGCGGTTTTCCTTGCTGGCGTTGAGCTCTATCTTCTTTCTGGTCGATCCGTTTGCGGCGCTGCCGACGTTTCTGGCCGTCACGGCCGGGGCGAATGCGCGGCGGCGGCGGAAGATGGCCTGGAAGGCATCGGTGACAGCGCTGGTGGTGCTGAGCGCGTTCGCGGTGGCGGGGCAGTATATCTTCCGCATGTTCGGGATTACGCTGCCGGCGTTCGAGATTGCCGGCGGAGTGATTCTCTTGTTGATTGGATTGGACATGCTGGAGGCGAAGCGGTCGCCGACGCAGGAGTCCAGCGAAGAGGCAGCCGCCGCCGCGGCCAAAGAAGACGCGGGCATTGTGCCACTGGGTATTCCGATGCTGGCTGGGCCCGGTTCGATCACCAGTGTGATGGTGCTGGTAGGGCAGGCCGACACGCGATTGAAGATGCTTGCGATCCTGGTGTCGATCTTCATTACGGCGGCTATCTGCTACCTGGTGCTGGGGAACTCGGACCGCGTGGCGCGTGCGATGGGCGAGACCGGGGTGCGGATTCTGGTGCGCATTATGGGGTTGCTGCTGGTCGCCCTGGCGGTGCAGTACTTTGTGAACGGGATGGCAGACCTGGGCGTTATCGCCAGGCCTTAGCGCGTTTCGGAGTAAGATCGAAGCACTCGGCTGGAACCTTTTCGGCAACTTTGACGTCCTATCAGGCATCACAATGCAGTTCACCATCTCTTCCAAGCGAGAGGGACTATGCCTACAACCGCAGAAGCAACCACCGCAACGTCCCTGCTTGTTCGCTACAAGGCGGTTCGCCAGGGCAGCAAGCGTCTTGCGAACCCGCTCTCTGCCGAAGACATGATGGTGCAGTCCTGTCCCGAGGCGAGCCCTGTGAAGTGGCATCTCGCCCACACCAGCTGGTTCTTCGAGACGTTCGTTCTGCGTGAGTTTGCCGCCGGCTACCAGCCCTTTCATCCTGAGTTCCATTGGCTGTTCAACAGCTACTACAACTCGCTCGGCGACATGCCGGAGAAGAAGCTTCGCGCGTCCTTTTCGCGGCCGCCGCTTGAGGCGATTCTTGGTTATCGCGCACACGTAGACGCGGCGATGATTGGCCTGATGCAGCATTCGCTGGAAGATGAAGCTGCACGGCGCATCGCGCTTGGCCTGGAGCACGAACAGCAGCATCAGGAGCTGATCGCGACCGACATCAAGCACGCGTTCTTCACCAATCCGCTGCATCCGGCGTACCTTGAGGGTTCTGCGCAGCAAAAGATCGACAGCATTGCGCCACCTTTGGACTGGATTGATTTTGCGCCGGGGCTTACCGAGATTGGAGTCACGCTCGACGCTGCCTCGACTGACACCTTCGCCTTCGACAATGAGACGCCGCGGCATCCGGTGTATCTCTCGCCCTATCGTCTTGCAACACGTCTGGTCACGTGTGCGGAGTACCTGGCCTTCATCGAGCAGAACGGGTACAGCCGGCCCGAACTGTGGCTCTCGGAGGGCTGGACGACGATGCGCGCCGAGGGCTGGCAGGCGCCGCTCTATTGGCAGCGCGACAACACGACCAACTCCGGCTGGCGCCTCTATACGATGCATGGCTTCCGCTCGCTCGACGACCTGAGCGAGACTCCTGTCTGCCATCTGAGCTTCTTCGAGGCCGACGCCTACGCGCGCTGGGCCGGACATCGGCTGCCGACCGAGTTCGAGTGGGAACATGCCGCCGGCCAGCTCGGCCTGCTGCGCCAAGAGGTTGACTCGCAGCCTGCGTTGCTGACTTATCAAAACCCCGACGCTGGGAAGAAGCCCGGCGTTCTCCCCGCAACGGCTGCGAATCTGCTCGAGACTGGGAATCTGCATCCGAAGCCGGCTGTGGCGCTCTCCGGCATGCAGCAGATGTTTGGCGATGTGTGGGAGTGGACGGCGAGCGGCTACACAGGCTATCCCGGCTACAAACCGCTACCTGGTGCGTTGGGCGAGTACAACGGCAAGTTCATGTCGTCGCAGATGGTGTTGCGCGGCGGATCGTGTGTGACGCCGGCGACGCATATCCGCGCGACCTACCGCAACTTCTTCACGCCTGCCACGCGCTGGCAGTTCTCAGGATTGCGGCTGGCGCAGGATGGTAAGAAGTAACCATCCTGCTCATCCATGCAGTCAGCGCTTCGGATCACTTGCCCGGCTTCGGCGGAAAGCCCTTGAACATCTTGCCGATATCGTTGTTCAGCGAGTTGGTATTCCTGGAGGCGTTGGTTGAGAGGTCTGCCGTCGCCAACCCTCGCCAGAGCAGGTTTTTCGATGTGCCATCGAACAGATCAATTACCAGATTCGATACCGTCTGATTCGTGGTGCTCGTCGTAGCCGTGCCGAATCCGGGGTCTGCCCATCCTCCGCCCCAACCCCAGCCTCCCCAGCCCCAACCGCCCCCCCAGCCCCCTCCGAGGCCGTCGTACATGGTCTGGGTCTCCTTCTGGTTGTGCAGATTGTCGCTGGCGAACACGGTTACCGAGCAACCTGTAGTGGTCAGTTGCCATCCCTTCGATTGAAGCTGCTTGTCGACTGCCTGTTGAATGCGCGTTGCAAAGAAGGGGTCGGTGGTCTGCACCTTTCCCCAGCAATACGTGTGGTATTTGGTGAAGTCCGTCTGGTGGTTGTAGTCTGTCCTCACGTTGTCGCCCAGGGCGACCATAGAAGACCCAAGTAAGAGTGCGCCGGCAAGTAAAGGGTGCAAACTAAGTTTCATAGGTGTAACTTCCTCTCGGTTAGATGCTCTAATCATCCGCGTACTAGTTGTAGTCGGATAGGCCCCAAAACATCGAAGATTCGACAACGCGTGGAAATACCTCGATTCCGCGAAAATTATGGGCTTCATTTACCTTGAAATCAAGGCCAATCAGAGAATCAAAGCCGAACTGCGAAGAATAATCGAACAATAATGTCTTCGGATGCATCAGAATCACTGGAGCGGTGGAGTTCTTGCCCATAGGGTGCGTCTTCCGCCTTTTTGCCAAGCCGCAACCCAGAGGGGTATGCCGTGCCAACATTCGCCATCGCACCTGAAATCATCTCGACTACAACGACTGAAGCCATCGCCCACGAGGCCCGGATCGGCCTCTCGGCGATGCCGAAGACCCTTTCACCGTGGCTTTTCTACGATGAAGCAGGCTCGCATCTCTTCGAGCAGATCACCGAGCTGCCGGAGTATTACCTTACCCGCACCGAGCGCAGCATCTTCGCTGCTCGCGCGGAAGAGATTCTTCGTGAAGCCGCGCGCGGACAAGGACCGGCGGGTAAGCTCACTCTGATTGAACTCGGCGCCGGCACGGCGACCAAGACAGGAATTCTTCTCGCTGAGGCAGTTCGTCAGCAGGGAAGCGTTGTCTATCAGCCCGTCGATGTCTCCGAGACCGCGCTCGCGGAGGCCAGTGAGAATATCTTGAAGAACATTCCTGATGTCACCGTGCGTTGTCAGGTGGCCGACTACACTCGCGAGGGGCTCCCGCTAGACCGGCTGCGCAACACGCGGACGCTGGCGCTGTACATCGGCTCCAGCATTGGCAACTTCACGCCGGAGAATGCAAAGAATGTGCTGCAGAATCTTCGTGCGCAGCTCCTGCCTGGCGATACGTTGCTGCTCGGCACTGACCTCGTTCCCGGCCCAAACAAGACTATAGCGATGTTGCTGGCTGCCTACGACGATGCCGCAGGGACTACGGCTGCCTTCAATCGGAACGTGCTCGCGCGCCTGAATCGCGATCTCGACGCCGATTTTGTTCTCGAGAACTTTTGCCACAAGGTGCTTTGGAATCCGGCTGCGTCGCGCATTGAGATGCATCTGGAATCGCTCGTCGCGCAACGCGTTCAGATTCCCGGAGACCATGACGGCGGCGTGCTCACGGTGGATTTCGCGCCGGGTGAGACGATTCACACCGAAAACAGTTACAAATTCACTCCCGCCTCTGTCAAAGCGCTGTTAGCCTCCGCAAGTTTCAAGGCGACAAGATCGTGGCAGGACCCGCAGCATCTTTTTGCTGTCACTCTTGCGACCGCGGTTTAGTTCTGCCTACACGATCTCACGCTGATAGTCGCCACTCTTGCCGCCGCTCTTGTGAATCAATGCGACCTCGCGAATGCGAATGCCTTTGTCGAGCGCCTTCGTCATGTCGTAGACCGTGAGCGCCGCAATGGAAGCCGCAACCATCGCCTCCATCTCGACTCCGGTTGCCGCAACGGTTGCTGCCGTGGCCTGGATCGCTACTCCACCCTCGACGAGCCGCAACTGCACGTCGACAAAGCTCAGCGCCAGTGGATGGCACATCGGAATCAGGTTCGATGTCTGCTTTGCCGCCTGAATTCCGGCAAACCGCGCGACTTCGAGTGGATTCCCCTTTGGATTTCGAGGCAGCGCCTCGAGCACAGCATCCGACAGCTCGACAAACGCAGCCGCTGTGGCCTCGCGCCGTGCGGCAACCTTCGCGCTCACATCGACCATGCAGGCGTGGCCTGTCTCGTCGTAGTGCGACAGCGTCGGCGTCGCCGCATCGGGCAGGCCATCTGCGAGATCGTTGACGATCAACTCAGCCGAGTAGATGGAGTCTTTCTTCTTCATGGTTAAAGCCTACTACCGCAGCAGAACAGTGATCACATCTCCCGCCGCAAATTGTTCCTTCTCCGGCGGCAGCACGGCGTAGCAGTTGGAGCGCGCATTCGCAGCCAGATCGCCCGATCCCTGCCAGCTCACCAGATGCACCTCGGACCGAAGACGGTTCGAAGTCAGCCGGGCGGGAAGAATCTGCATCAATCCGGGCTTTCCTTTTGCGTTCTCCGCCAGTGTTGCCTGGGCAAACCGTGGGCCGTACACCGCGGCTCCTCCCAAAGCTCGGAGCAGCGGCTCGACAAAGCAATGAAACGTCACCTGGGTCGAGACTGGATTGCCGGGCAGACCGAAGAAGTATCGAGCAGGCAAGCCGTTCGCGGCAGGCAAGCGGCCGAAGACCACCGGTTTGCCCGGCTGCATCTTCGCTCCGGTAAAAAAGAACTCAGCGCCGAGCGTCTGCAGTACCTCTTCGACGAGGTCATACTCTCCCATCGAGACGCCGCCCGACAGCAACATCAGATCGCTCTGCCGCGCCCGGCCGGCGATCGCTTCCAACTCCGGCCGCCGGTCAGGAGCGATGGGCAACTGTTCTGCTTCGCCGCCGCCCCGCGCTACCAGAGCCGCCAGCGCATAGCTGTTCGAGTTACGAATCTGCCTCGGCTCAGGTGTGGCATCGATCTCAACGAGCTCATCGCCGGTCGCGACGATCGCCACCCGCGGCCTTCGAAATACGGTCAACGCGGAATAGCCGCAGGAGGCCGCCAGCGCGATCTCGGCGCCTCCGATCGCCGTTCCCACGGGCAACACTGTCTCGCCCGTTCTGGCTTCGCTGCCACGCCGTACGATGTTCTCGCCGGCGCGAATCGTCCGCCCTGCCATTGGACGGATCGCTCCACCAACCCGTTCGATATGCTCCACCATGACGACGGCGTCCGCGCCCTCAGGTACCGGGGCTCCAGTCATAATTTCAATCGCAGCCCCGCGCTCGAGAGCATCGCCCTGCCATTGCTCGCCCGCTCTCACCTGGCCCGCGATTCTCAGCGCATTGGCATCGAAATCCGAGGCACGCACAGCGAATCCGTCGCGGGTCGAGCGATCGAACGGAGGCTGGTCCCGGTCGGCAGACACAGCTTTGGCGAGCACGCGATCGTCACAGTCCAGCAGCTTCAACCCCTCCGTAGCCGGCACTGCTAAATCAGCCGCATGCGCCAGCACGATCCCGAGCGCCTCATCGAAGCTGACAACCCCGGCCGCGGTCTTCATCATCTTGTTCCTCTTCTAACCACAGAGGCGCGAAAAAAAGAAAGGCCCCGGACAGCATTGCCCGGGGCTCGCTCTCTGGTCCACGCCACTATTTTTTCGGAGCTTTGTACCCGGACTGGATCTTCTCTCCGAGTTCGGTCAGCAATCCCTTCATCTCGCCCGCATAAGGACCTGTAGGCGCCAGATCGAGATAAGTATTGGCAGCTTCGGCGAGGCCGGGAGGGGTAACGTACTTACCCCCAACCGTCGTGATGCCGGGAGCCAGGGCTTCCACCTTGATGTAATAGGCATCGGCTTTTTTAGGATCGGCTGCGATGGCCTTGTCCGCGGCGGCCGCTGCTTCCGGCATCTTCTGCGCCTTGTAGAGCGTTACCGCCTCGTTGTAGTAGTAGCTTCCGGCGCTTGCCGGCAGCGCTTTGGCAGCAATGTCGTACGCCTCCGCGGCATCTTTGGCGTTGCCCTGCTTGGCATAGATCAGTCCAAGTTGGCTATTGGCCACTCCGGTTACATCTGCAACCGGTTTCTTGGATGCGGCGTTCAAATCGACGGCCTTTTTATAAGAAGTAGCCGCATCGGTGTACTTTTGTGCGATCGCCGGGTCGGTCGGCGGCGTGCCGGCTGCTTTTGCAGCTTTGGCCGCCGCGTCTGCGCTGCCAAGTTGCGCATCGCCCATGGCGATCCAGAGAATCGCCTCGTCCGGCTTCATGGTGGTCGCCTGCTGCATCTCGGTCATGGCCTTGTCGTAGTCGCCCGCCTTATTGTCGGCCCGGGCCTGAAGCAGCAGGCCATTCAGATTCTGAATCTTGGCGTTGCCAGCGACGATCTCGGCGTTCTTTTTCTTGTATTCTTCGAGCGCCTTCTTGTCTTCCGGCGACATCTTCGCGATGTACTCAGGCCGCGTCATATCGAAGTTCACGAGCTTGTCGTCGCCGTTGGCGAGCACAACGCTCTCGTTGAAGTCCACGCTCTTCTCATCCTGAAAGAAGATGACGACATAGTTGCCGGGAGCGATTCCCGTGCCTTTGTAGTCTCCGTTCGCATCGACGGGAAACTTGTACGTGTACTTGCGGTCCTTCGGCTCCGAGCTTCGGTCCGTGGTAAGCCGCACCTCGCCCTTGTTTACGGCGATTCCGGCAGCATTGGTGATGTGGCCGTGAATGCTTGCGGTTCCCTGCGCCATGGAACGGGTTGGCAGCGCCATCGCCAGGACGACCAGCAGAGCGCCGGCCAATGCGCCGCTTATCTTCTTTGTATTCAATCCAAAACGTCTCATTTCTTTCATCTCTCCTGGCCCGGCGTGCGGGCATAAAGTTGCATAACGACAAACCACCAACGAAATTTGATGCCTAACGCAGCCCTTGCGCGACCGCATAAGGCAACGGATCGACCGCTCCGGCCTCGCGAAACGCCCTCAGTCGCAGAACGCAGCTCTCGCAGACGCCGCAGGCTTCGCGCTCACCGGAATAGCATGACCAACTTACATGGAACGGCGCGCCCAATTCAACTCCCAGCCGGACAATCTCGTTCTTGCGCATCGCGATCAAAGGCGTTTCGACGCGGATATCGCCCTCTTTCGTGCCCTTCCTGATGAGCTGGTTGAAGGCGTCGTAGTAGGCCGGCCGGCAGTCCGGATAACCCGAGCTGTCCTGTTCCACTGCCCCGATCATGACCGTCTTTGCACCAAGAACTTCGGCCCAACTCACTGCTGCCGAAAGAAAATGCGCATTGCGAAAGGGAACGTAGGTCACCGGAATCTCGCCGCCGATCTCAGCCTCATTCGCAGGAGCCTCAGGCACCGCGATCGCAGCGTCGGTCAGCGCCGATCCGCCAATCCGCCGGAACAGATCGATCTTCAGAGCCAGCAACTCGCGAACACCAGTCAGCCGCGCAATCTCCTGAGCCGACTGCAGCTCGCGCGCTTCGGTCCGCTGTCCGTAACTGAAGTGGACCGCATACGTCTCGTACTCCCGCGCCGCCAGCGCAGCGCATACGCAGGAGTCCATCCCGCCCGAGAGACAGATAACAGCGCGCGGACGGCCTCCGTCATCCTTCGCCATCGCCCGCCTCGAACGCTCTCTGTTCTTCTTCGGTCAATTCGTCTCCTGCGCTGCCGAGCAGCTCGCGCGCGGCTTCTTCATCCTGTTTATGCACCAGCAGACGCGCACGAAACGCAAGCGCCAGCAGGCTATTGGCGTTCTCGCCCTGCAGGAAGCACTCGATCCCCGCAGACTCCAGCATACCCTTCGCCATCTGGGCATTGGCCGGCTCGAGAAACTTGCCCACTGAGACGAACTTATCCGGATCTGCGATCGAATCTGGCTTCTCTGTCATCAATTCTCTCTCTTGCGCTCTACTTATCCTCGTAGGATTGCAGGTGCGCCGTAATGGTTCCCCAGAAAAGGTGCGCGCGAATCTGCACCGGCATGTGTCGCGCATCGTCGGTGTACCAGACCCAGATATTGCCGCGGTTCTTCACGACGCCCTCGTCCGCCGTCGGCTCGACACGAATCGTCTGGAAGGTTCCGGCCGGCGTCTTGATCTCTTCCTTGGCCTCGACCTTCATCGTCACCGTCACCGTGCGCATGGAATCCGCAAGGGGAAACCGGATGGTCTGCCCGACGACCATCGGCTGCGACGCCGCATAAAAGATCGCCGACAGCGAGTCCGTCACGCAGGCAGGAATCGATGCCGTCTGTTCTTTGGACGTTCCCTTCACCAGATTTTTCTCAACCTGCCGCTGTTTTCCCTGCGCGTAGTCGAAGTTCAGATCGCTTGAGACCCTCCGGCGGCCCTCCAGCAACTGCTTGCTGAAGCCCGTCGAGCAGCCGGTCTTGGTGTCGAACCCGGCCTGGAACTTGTCGACCACGGGAAACAGCATCGTCACGGCTCCAATCGAGCCTCCCGAGGCGTTGACCTTCATCACCGATCCGTTCTGCTCTAGTTGAATGACCGCAGTTCCGGCGGTAAACACGCGCCAGTCGACGCTGTAGTTGAGCGTTCGTCTCAGCGGGTAGACGAACTCCGGCAACGGTGGTTCCAGGGTCGGAATAATGACGGGCGCCTTCGGTGTCATACCCAGCAGTTGTGCTCTGGCCGAAAGCGAGCCTGCACAGCTCAAGATCAGGAGAATCAACACTGGGAGACGTTCAGGTTTCAGCAAAGGGCAGCACTCGCACAAGTTGATGTGTGGGCAATTTCGCCCCAGCTTCTACGCATTCAGCGCAGCTCCCCCATCATCGGATGGTGATGGAGAAAAAGCCGGACCGCCAGCGCGAAATAGATCGCTCCGGCACCCATTAAAGCATTGTACTCGCGGTGATGACGCCACTGCGAGGCAGAGAACTTGCCCCCGCTCGCGTTCTCATTGGCCGGAAACTGGGCAGCCGTGAGCCGGGGCAGCAGCCTGGGAACCTTGCCCGCGTACTCGTCGAATCCTGCAAAGTGCTCACGCAGATACGCTTCCTCGCTCTGGATTGTAGGAATATAGATCACCGCGAACAGCACAGTCAGCGCCACCAGAATGATCCAGCTCCCCGCTGCGGCGGCAAATCCGAAGGCAATCATCGTCGAACCCAGGTACAGCGGATTTCGCGTGTAGGCATAAGGCCCGGTCAGCGTCAGCTCGCGATTCTTACGAACATACCCCGCCGCATAAGCTCGCAGCCACACTCCCGGCACGACGAGCAGCAGACTCAGCAGCATCGTCTCCCAAGTGGGCTGCGCAAGCCACAAAAACACCCCGGCAAAGACAAATCCCAGCGGCACGCGAATGCGCCGCGCGATCCTCTGCCATCTTGTCCTTTCACTCATGCTCGTTCACTCATTCCTGTTCGCTCACCATCACCTTACGCTGTCACTCAGTAGCTCAAGCGCCGCCTCCACAACCTCATCGGTTGTGATCTGCATCAATCCATTCTCCGTCTTCTGGTTCCGCGAGTGGTCCGTCGTGCTCGAGCTGTGCCGCAGTACGCGCGCCTTAGTGCCGTAGGGCCCATTCCTGGCCGGGTCCGTCGGACCATACAACCCGACGACAGGCCTCTCCAGCGCAGCAGCCAGATGCAGCGGGCCTGTATCGCCTGCGATGACTAACGCCGCGCGTCGCACCATAGCGATCAACTGGCCGACGGAGCAGGGAACCGGTTTCGCCTCGGCTCCGCCGCTCGCAGCCATCACCCTTCTGGCCACTGCATCGTCAACCGACGCAGCGTTGACCAGCGTACGAAATCCCGCCCGTGCCATCGCCTTCGCCACCTCGCCATACCGTTCCGGCGGCCACTGCTTCGCTCCCCATCCCGCTGTCGGTGCGACCAGGACAAACCGCTCGCCAACGTCAGCCAGAAGCTCATCGCACCATCGCTCTGCCGCGGAGTCCACCGGTAGCGTCACCTTCGCCGGCCGCAGCGTCTCACCGACGGCCGCACCCAGAAGCTCGCATCCCTGCTCCACCACGTGAGTTGCGCTTACTCCGATCTTTTGCCCGTAGAACCATGCTGCCTGCGCTTCCCGCGGCTTCGCAGGCCCGGCGAACACGCGCGCCCCGGCCATCCGTCCCACGATCGCCGAGCGCATCGACCCCTGCATGTCGACACAGAGGTCATAGTGGTCTCCGCGCAGCTCCCGCCGCAGCCCCGCAATGTCGCGCAGCGTACTCGGCGAGACCGGCCGCTTCTTCCACTCCCGCGTGGGAACTGAAGTCCACACGTCCACCAGCGGCTTGCGCGAGTCCCGTCCCGCCACTCGCCAGGCAACGTCATGGACCTCGCTCTCCGCCTGCAGCAACTCGCGCCACGCCGGTTCGATGGCCCACCCGATCCGCCAATCCGGATGCAGCTTCCGCAGGGCCGCAACCGCCGGCATGGTATGCACCACATCTCCCATGGCGCCAATCCGCACAATCAAAACGCGAAGCGGGCGATCTCCGCCGAGCACCCCAAAATCCTGCGAGAGATTGCTTTCCGTAGCCAAGTCTTAATTTTCTCACGCAGGCGGACACGAAACGCCGCGACAAGAATCGAAATCCACCCAACTCCGCGCACGATCAGTGCCTCCGGCGATCCAACCTGCCAACCATCATGATCAGCTGCGCCAACGACTCCTGTTCGTCGAGCAACTCCACACTCAGTCGCGCCACTACAATCGGTCCGATCGTCTTCAGGTGATCCCGCATTATCGGTGTCAGCTTCACGGCATCTTTCTCCGTCGTTACAAATCCGTTTGCTTCAACCTGCCGCGCGCGCACCAACAACCGACGTATGTCACCTTCTTCGTACGCATGGTGGTCGGGAAACGCGATCGTATCCATAGGCTGATAGCCGTTTGCTGCGAGCATCGTCGTAAAGCCCTCAGGCCGCGCAATGCCGCAGAACGCAAATGGCCTCATCGGCAACGCCACGTCGCCGCCCTCGCCCAGGCTCAAACTTCTGCGGATCACCCAGATCGCCGACGCTCTCCCCGGTCTGCTTAATCCGGCAACCACGCTGCGCAGCGACGCAGCCTCCTCTTCGCGCAGCACCACAATATCGGCCTTCGCCACCGTCGACAGCGGCTCGCGCAGATTCCCCGCAGGCAGCAAGATATCGTCCACGTCCTCTTGCGTCAGCAAAACGATGTCGACATCGCGAACCAGCCGCCGGTGCTGAAATCCATCATCGAGCAGATGCACCACCAGCTTCTCCGAGGGCTCGTTCTGCTCCGCCATCACTCCGGCAAGATAACGGTCCGCGCCTTCGTATACCGGCACGCCGGACCGCTGCGCCAGCAACACCGGTTCGTCGCCAAGCCGCGCCGCATCGTCAAACGGTTCCACCCGCGTCGTAACGACAGCGCTCCGTTTGTATCCTCGCGTCAGAATTCTTACGGCATAGCCGCGATGGCGAAGAGCCTTGGCCAGCATCAGCACCATCGGCGTCTTTCCCGCTCCACCCGCCGACACGCTGCCCACGCTGATCACCGGACTCGCAAGCCGGTTCTGCTGCAACCATCCCCACTGAAACAGGCGGTTTTTTATCGCCAGCGCTGCGCCGTACAACGGAACAAGCGGCAGCAACAGCGGCCTTCGTGCACTCATCTTCCTGTTACCGGCCTTTCAGTAAATCGATCAGGGCTTGCACCGTTCGCGCCGTCGCTCCCGCTTGCGCCCCAAATACCGCCAGCCCGCGCTCCCCCAGAGTCCGTGCCTCTTCAGTATCACGCAACATCGCAATCAAGGTGTCCGCAAAAAATTGCGGTTCAACGATGCGAATTGCATCGGCCCCCCGCATCGCCTCGACAACCTCACGAAAGTTCTCATACGAAGGCCCCATCACCACGGGAACCGCAAACTGCGCCGGCTCCAGCGGATTATGCCCGCCCTTCGCCACCAAACTCCCTCCGACAAACGCCACCGCCGCAATCCCATACATCGACGCCAGATCGCCAATCGTATCCAGAAGAAGAATCGTGCCGCTCGCAATCGGCTCAGCATCGAGCGGCAACTGGCTGCACCGAAAAAACGGATACCCGCTCTTCCGAATCAGCCCCAACACCTCCTCGAACCGGTCAGGATGCCTCGGCGCAATCAGCAGCGCCGCGTCCGGCATCGCTTCATGAATCCGCGGCCAGGCTGCAAGTAACGCCTCCTCTTCCCCGGCGAGCGTGCTTCCGGCAACGATCAGCCTCGCCCCGCAAAGCAGCGACCCGATCCGCTTCGTCATTGTGCTCGCCTCCCTGGCCTGCACGTCGTACTTCAGGTTCCCCATCACCTTCACTCGCTCAGCCGGAGCGCCGATCTTCACCAGCCGCTCCGCCGTCTCGCGACTCTGCGCCAGAAACAGCGAAATCATCTGCAGAAATGGCCGCCACAGCCGCCGCAGCCGCAGATACCGCGGAAACGATCTATCCGAGATTCGCCCATTCGCCACCGCCACCGGAATGCAGCTCTTCGCGCATTCCTCAATCAGCCGTGGCCACAACTCACTCTCCATCAGCACGAGCATCTTCGGCCGCAGAACCCGCAGATATCGCCGCACCGTGAACCGAAAATCCAGTGGCAGATAAAACACCGGTGAGTCTTTGAGCCGCTCCTTCGCCAGCCGCTGGCCCGTCTCCGTCGTCGTTGAAACGGCAACTACCCACTCAGGCAGCGCAGCCTTCAGCCCACGAACCAGCTCAGTCGCCGCCAGCACCTCGCCCACCGAAACCGCATGCACCCAAACCACATCGCGCCCGGCCACAGCGGCTCGCAATTCCTCGGGCACACGCCCCAGCCGCCCCAGCAATCCCGCCCGGTACCGTCCGCTGGTGGCCATCCGCGCCAGCCAGTACGGCGCACCCAGAACCAGGGCTGCCAGCAGCAGCGAACTATAAAGAATCATCAACTGTTGCTTCCCTTCGCTTTACCTTGTGCGCCAGCGAAGATGATAATCAACTTGGCCATGAAGTCCCACCGGTTCCCGAAGATTTCGCTCCTGCTGATAACGTCAACCTGCCTCCTGGCGGTCAACTCCTTCGCCTCCGACAAACCCAGAAAAGCCCCGCCCGCCAAACCAGCCAACCAGTACGCCACCTTCGATGCCCATCCCAAAGAGCAGCTTACCGTCGCCGCCGAACCCTGCGACGATCACAGAGACTGCGACTTCTTCCGCCTGCCTTACATTCAACACGGATTCCTCCCCGTCCGTGTCATCTTCACCAACGACGGCGACACGGCACTCACGCTCGACGACGCCCGCATCCAGTTCATCTCCGTCAACAACGACAAGATTCCCGCCGCCACCGACGACGACATCCAGCGCCGTCTCTTCTCCACCAAAAGCACCAAGGGCCGCCAGGTGCCCCTGCCGCTGCCCCTGCCGCCCATCACACTTCACGACAAGCCCCCCGACAAACAGATCACCGAGGACGAAAACGACTTCGGCTTCACCACCACCACCGTCAAACCCCACAGCACACTCGCCGGCTATCTCTTCTACGACGTCCACCAGCTCGACGTGGAAGACCCTCTCAAGGGCGCTGAGCTCTACGTCAAGATGGTCTACACCGCTCCCGACAAAGACGGCAACAAAAAGCAGCTCTTCGACTTCAACATTCCCTTCGACAAATGGCTCGCCGCGCAGCCCAGCCAGAAGCCGTCAGAGAAATCGTCGGAGAAGCCGTCCGAAGCCAGCCCCAAGCCCTAAAACATCAAGCCCTGAACATTAAACCCTCAGCCTCCTGAAAGAATCTGCAATGACCCAGTCTTCCACGCCACCGAACGGCTCGCTCAACCTCCGCCCCGCGATGCCTGCCGACATTCCGCAGATCCTGCGCTTCATCCGCGACCTCGCCACCTACGAGCGCGAACCCGACGCCGTCCATGCCACCGAAGCCGACCTGCTCCGCGACGGCTTCGGCGAACCAAAGCGCTTCGACTGCCTCATCGCCGAGCTGAACGAGTCGGGCGCAACCATCCCCGCTGGCTTCGCCCTCTACTTCTACAACTACTCCACCTGGCTCGGCCACGCCGGCATCTACCTCGAAGACCTGTACGTCAGCCCTGAGCATCGCGGCAAGGGCATAGGCAAGGCGCTCCTTACGCGGGTCGCAGCCATCGCCGTAGCTGAGGGCTGTCCTCGCTTTGAATGGAGCGTCCTCGATTGGAATGCTCCGTCGATCGACTTCTACCACCAGCTTGGAGCTGTCATGAAGTCCGAGTGGAAGGGGATGCAAGTCTCCGGCGATGCCCTCAAAGCGCTTGCGAGCTCAGGCAAGTGAGCAGACTTGTTGCCGTCTACCAGTAGCACCCACGGTGTCCATACCAGTATCCGTGGTATCGCGCCCGCCAGTAGGGATCGTACGGAGAGTACGCTCCATACGGATACGGGTAAGCTCCGTAATAGTAGGGATGGTATCCGTAACCGCACCAGCAGCGGCGGCTCAAGAAGAGAACGAGCAGAATCAGGCAAAGCATGACGATCCTCGTGTCCGGCGCGTAATCAGCAGCGTCGCTATAAGAATACGTCTGCAATCCCGCGCCGGTTCCCAAAATCGCATTGAGCAGGACAAACTCGATCCCGAACAGGATTTACGTTATTGGCGGATCGGACAATGACGGTCGCGCGCGCGACTACTACGGAATGGTCTAGGCTCCGAGGAATTTGCCCATGGTTCCGTAGGTGCGCTCGGGCTTCGGCTCGTTATGGTCGTGCCATCTGGGGGTTTGTTTTATGGCCGTAACCACCTGCGCTCCCTTGACGTTTTGAGCCCAGTTGCCGACTGCCGTCACGATGCGCGCCGCTGCCAGACGCCGCGATCCCTGTTCCGTCTTCGTTCCGCCTTGAAACTCGCTAAGCATCTGCGGCTCACGGCCGCCTTCGAGCACTCGAAGCGTCCATGTATTGCCTTCCTTTGCCGACAGCAGGTCATTCGGCGAGAGCAAAAAGATCGCTCGCACCCTCCTGACCACAAGCTCGACGACGGCAACGTCATCCTGAACATCAAGACGCGGTTCCAGCTCCAGCTTTTCTTTGCTCGTGAAGTCGAAGGCCTCCTCGACGCGGGCGCCAAGCTCCAGCAGCAGCTTCTCCCGCTCACTCTCTCGGCGCCGTTCCTCTTCTTCGGCAATCTTTCGGTCTGCGTCCGCTACCACCTTGCGGGCCTGCTCAAACACATCCACCAGCGACTGATCCATGGGGAGACCTCTCACGTCAGTATGACCGTTAACCAACCATCCCCCCACTCCCCAAATGGGTTATATCAACGGATAGACGCACCATGCTGGCAAAACAAGGCGAGTTATGGGTAGAGCACCGGAATATCTACTGTGGCGAAGCAGTTCCTGCAGTCCCCGGAGCCGCTGCCGCCGGAGCCGCCGCTGCTGGAGCCGGTTGAACTTTGATGGGCATATTCTTCCCGTGCTCCGGATCGTAGTCGTGCTTCACCATCCACTGCTTGAAGTCAGCCACCGACTCCGATGTCGTCTTGCCATCGTGTGCCGCATAAGCGAAGCCTTTGACGTCGGTCTTGAGAGTGCACGTGAAGTATGCGTTTGACTTGCCGAATACAGGAAGAAGAACCGTCAGTTCCTGGCCCGGCTTCTTCCACTTGGCCGGATAGGTCTCGTAGCCGAACGAGGCCTTCAGTTTTTCCGAGCAGTCAAAGCTGAAATCCACCCCGTGGGCCTCACTGTTCTCGAAAAGATTAGCGCGGCCCTCGCCCTTGGCTTCCTCGGCATACCTATAGTGATAAAACGTCGTCTCATTGCGGCCCAAAATGTGTATGCGCAGCGGATAATCGGCGGGGTTCTTGCTTTCGGCGTGAAGAGCAACGGAGACAAAAAGGCAGAAACAAAGTACTTTCGCGATCCGAATCATGGCAAGCTCCTGATAGTGCGCATCTTATCGGAGCCCGTCTGCTACGGCAACCGCGATTCGCGGCAAACATGGACAAAGTAGACGGCGACCGGAACCACCGTTTGGAATGAGAAAACGCTTGACGCCGCAGTTATAATGGAAGTAGGGGGCAAGACCAGAATCCAGGCAATTTTCGCTGCGTTCCATCGCAGTTAAGTCTCATGTCTGGAAGACTTTGCAAGCTTGTCACCAGTAGAATCAATGCTTTGCCGTTAGAGTCCAAAGCTAAGCCGTTTGTTTGGAAGACTTTGACGCAAATAAGGGAGGAGGGGGAGGTCATGACAATCAGACGGATCAGGATCATCGGCGGCGGCCTCGCAGGCCCGGAAGCAGCCCTCCAGGCAGCAAAACGCGGCTGCAAAGTTGACCTGTACGAGATGCGCCCCACCCGCTCGACCGAGGCCCACCAAACCTCCGGCTTCGCCGAACTGGTCTGCTCCAACTCCCTCAAATCCGAATCTGAAAACTCCGCCCCCTGGCTCCTGAAGCAGGAGATGCGCCGCGCCGGAAGCATCCTTCTCGCTGAAGCCGACGCCACGGCTGTCCCCGCAGGTCACGCACTGGCCGTCGACCGCGTCGAGTTCTCGAAGCGCGTTGCCGAACGCATTGAAGCCGAGCCCAACATCACCGTCCATCGCGAAGAGATCACGCAGCTCAACGAAAACGACCGCGAAACACTCACGATCCTCGCGAGCGGCCCACTCACCAGCCCCGCGCTCGCCGCCGAGCTCCAACGCCTCACCGGCTCCGATCACCTCGCCTTCTACGACTCCATCTCCCCCATCGTCGACGCCTCCACGATTGACATGGACAAGGTCTACTTCGCCGCACGCTACGACAAAGGCACAGCCGACTACATCAACTGCCCCTTCACCAAAGACGAGTACGACCGCTTCATCGAAGCCCTCGCCACTGCCGAAGCTGTCGAAGCCAAATCCTGGGAGAAAATTCCGCAGGAGAACGACGCATTCCAAAGTTGTCATCCTGAGCGCAGGGAAGGACCCCCGCATTTTGCCGGTAGTGCCACAGATTCCAACATAAGGGAAACCAAAGCCGAAAAGCTCCAATACTTCGAGGGCTGCCTCCCCATCGAAGAGACCGCCCGCCGCGGCCGCGACACCCTTCGTTTTGGCCCCATGAAGCCCGTCGGCCTCACCGACCCTAAAACCGGCCGCTGGCCCTACGCCGCCGTCCAACTCCGTCAGGAGAACCTGCGCGCCGACAGCTATAACCTCGTAGGCTTCCAGAACCACCTCAAATACGGCGAACAAAACCGCGTCCTCAAGCTCATCCCAGGCCTTGAAAACGCAAAATTCCTCCGCTACGGCCAGATCCATCGCAACACCTACATCAACGCGCCATCGCTGCTCACCGAAACCCTCCAGCTCAAGGCTCATTCCGGCATCATGATCGCCGGCCAGCTCTCCGGCGTCGAGGGCTACACCGAATCTATCGCCTCAGGCATGCTCGCGGGCATCTACGCCGCAGCCATCGCGAACGGCGTGGCTCCAACACCAGCCCCGCGCATGAGCGCCAACGGCTCGCTCACCCACTACATCACCCACGCAGAGTCGAAGAAATTCCAACCGGCGAATATCACCTTCGACCTCCTCCCCCCGCTCGAAGAAGACCTGCGCAAGAAGATCCGCGACAAAAAAGAGCGCCACAAGCTCCAATGCGACCGCGCCCTCTCCGCTTGGGACGAGTGGATCGCTGGCCTTGCAGAATTTTCTTTATCCAACGCCGGGGCTGCGGTACCCTCAGGGCGCACACTATGATCCCCCTTAGCGCGTCGGAAGCAATCTCGCCAGCGATCGAGCACACCAAGGCTCTCCTGCGGCCGTTTTCGCTCAAACTGTGGCTCAAACTCGGCCTGGTCGCGTGTATCGCTGAAGCCGGCGCGCAGTTCATCGTCCCACCCATGGGACGCCACACTCCTTCGTCAACGTCTGGAATTGGTGCGGCCGCTGGAGCGATTACCTCGACGATGGTAGCTGCCTTCGTCGTCCTCGGAGTGATCGGCCTCCTCGTCGGGCTTGCGCTCTTCTACCTCGCCTCGCGCATGCAGCTTGTCCTGATGGATATCGTCGCCACCCGAACCACGTTCGTCGCACCGGTATGGCATCGCACGGGCTCCCGCACCTGGCGCTGGATCGGCTTCAAAGTCGCAACATTCCTCGCAGTCTTCCTCGTCGCCGGTGCAATTCTCGCCGTTCCCCTGATCTATTTTGTGCGATCGATGCCGCGCGGCAACGCTCAGCCTGCGCCTGGACTTCTAGGCAGCTTTGCGCTCATCTTCCTCCTCGCCTTTGCGATCTTCCTCATCGTTCTGGTCACAATCTGGTCGATGCGGGACTTCGTGCTGCCGTTTCTCCTGTTTGAGGACGCGACCGTCGGAGACGCCATACGCGACGCCTGGTCTCTCGTTCGCGGCGAGCCAGGCAGCTTCCTGTTCTATCTCTTCATGAAGCTCATTTTGACCCTGGCAGCGGGAATCGCTGCGGAGTTCTGCATCGCCATCTGCCTGCTGATTCTCTGCCTGCCCCTAGGAGGAGTCGCGGCCGCGCTATGGTTCCTGCTCCATCAGGCAGGCCCCTTCGGCAGCGCAGTGATGTACATCAGCTTCGCCTTGCTGGGCCTCGTCTTCCTGGTAGCGTTTCTCGGGGTGATCCTCTGCATCCTGTGCGCAGTACTGGTCTTTTATCAGGCCTACACACTGTACTTTCTTGGCGGACGAATTCCAGTCATCGGCAACCTGCTGCAGCCGCCGCGC
>JBEKGF010000012.1:0-117902 GCA_050012935.1 Edaphobacter sp.
TTTCATGCGCGATGTGCTGACGATGACGGTGCAAGGGAAACAGGAGAGCGAGTTTGTGATGCGGTTCCAGCAGTTCACGGGGCCGGTGATGGCGAAGGGGGTGGAGGATACGGCTTTTTATTGCTTCAACCGGTTGACGGGAATGAATGAGGTGGGGAGCGATCCGGGGCGCAATGGTTTGAGTGTTGCGGAGTTTCATGCGTACTGCGCGAAGATGCAGGCGACGCATCCGGCGACGTTGACGACGCTTTCGACGCATGACACGAAGCGCAGTGATGACGTGCGTGCGAGGATGGCGGTGTTGTCGGAGATTCCGGGTCGGTTTGGGTCGGCGGTGCAGCGATGGTCGCGGATGAACAGCGCGTTTCGCACGGTGAAGCGTGGAGCGGCAGCGATGCCGGATCGGAACACAGAGTATCTGTACTACCAGACGTTGATTGGGGCGTGGCCTCTGCCGATGGATCGCGCGCAGGCTTATATGTTGAAGGCGGTGCGTGAGGCGAAGCAGCAGACTTCGTGGGTTGCGAATAACAGGGAGTTTGAAGAGGCGTTGCGGATGTTTATTGAGCTGACACTGAACTATGCGCCGTTTTTGCGGGAGCTGCAGCAGTTTGTGGGGCGAGTGCAGGACGCGGGACGGGTGAACTCGCTGACGCAGACGCTTTTGAAGTGCACGGCTCCGGGTGTGCCGGATTTGTATCAGGGTGGGGAGTTGTGGGATTTGAGTCTGGTTGATCCGGATAATCGCAGGCCCGTGGATTATGCGTTGCGGAAGCGGTTGCTGTGCGAGTTGAAACATATGAGTGTGCAGGATGCTGCGACTCAGGTGATGTTGCGGGCTGATGAAGGTCTGCCGAAGATGTGGACGATTCATAAGGCGCTTGAACTGCGACGTGAGCGACCGGAGTGCTTTGGTGCGGACGCGGAGTACACGCCGCTCGAAGTGGATGGGGATAAGCATGATCATGTGATTGCATATCTGCGAGGGGAAGATGTTGTGACTGTGGCGCCGAGGTTGACGTTGAAGCTGGGCGGCGCGTGGAAGGATACGATTGTCGTGCTTCCGAAGGGCAAGTGGAGGAACCGTTTGACGGGTGGGAGCGTTGAGGGCGGTGTGATTACGATGAAGTTGTTGCTGAAGGATTTTCCGGCTGCGCTTTTTGTGCGCGAGGGTGTGAGGGCTGACGAGAACGATGCATGAGTTTGCGGTGTGGGCGCCAAATGCGCGCAAGGTGGCGGTGACGATTGGCGAGACGGCGTATCCGATGGGCGGACCGGAGCGTGGGTGGTGGCGTATTTGTGTTGAGCAGGCGGGGCCTGGGATGGACTATGGGTTTGCTGTGGATGATGATTCGAAGGTCTGGCCTGATCCTCGCTCGGAGTGGCAGCCGCATGGAGTCCATGGGTTGTCGCGGGTTTATGACCAGGCTGGGTTTGCGTGGAGTGATGAGAAGTGGGATGCGCCTGAGCTATCGCGTGCAGTGATTTATGAGCTGCATGTCGGTACGTTTACGCCGCAGGGGACTTTTGATTCGGCGATTGAGCGGCTGGATTTTCTTGTGGGGTTGGGGATTACTCATGTTGAGTTGATGCCCGTTGCGGCGTTCCCAGGAGGTCGTGGGTGGGGGTATGACGGGGCTGCGTTGTTTGCAGTGTATGAGGGTTACGGCGGGCCGGATGGATTGAAGCGGCTGGTGGATGCTTGTCATGCGCGCGGGCTCGCAGTGCTGCTGGATGTGGTTTACAACCACTTTGGGCCGGTGGGGAATTACAGCGGGAAGTTTGGGCCTTACATTACGGAGCGGCATCGGACGCCGTGGGGCGGGGCGGTGAACTTCGAGGATTGGGGAAGCGATGAAGTGCGGCGGTTCTTCTGCGACAACGCGTTGATGTGGATGCGGGACTATCACATCGATGGTTTGCGGCTGGATGCGGTGCATGAATATTTTGACCGGTCGGCGATTCATTTTATGGAGCAGTTGTCGAGCGAGGTTAAGGAGCTGTCGGCGAAGCTGGGACGGCGGCTGGTGCTGATTGCTGAGAGCGATTTGAACGATCCGCGAGTGGTGAAACCGATTGAGCGTGGCGGTTATGGGATGGATGCGCAGTGGAGCGACGACTTTCATCATGCGCTGTTTACGGTGTTGCAGAGACAGAAAGAAAGGGGATATTACGTTGACTTCGGAACGATGGCGAAGTTGGCGAAGGCATTGTCGAAGACATTTGTGCAGGATGGCACGACGTACTCGCAGTATCGCGGGCGGAGCCACGGTAGATCGGTGGATGATCTTTCGCCGCAGCAGTTTGTCGGATATATCCAAACTCATGACCAGGTGGGGAATCGGGCGCTTGGGGATCGGGTGGAGCAGATTGTCGGGATGGACAGGGCGAAGGTTGCGGCGGGGCTAGTGTTTACGGCGCCGTTTGTTCCGATGATCTTTGAGGGGGAGGAGTTTGCGGCTACGACTCCGTTTCTTTATTTTTCGGACCATGATGATCCGGAGATGGCGCGATCGGTGAGGGAGGGTCGGCGGGGTGAGTTTGCGGCGTTTGGGTGGAACCCGGTGGATATTCCTGATCCGGGGAGTGAAGAGACGTTTCGGCGGTCGAAGCTGAGGTGGGACGAGGTGCATGAGGGGCGGCATGAGGAGATGCTGGAGTGGTATCGCAGGTTGATTGCGCTGCGGCGTGGCTCTCCTTCGTTGAATAACGGAGAGCCTGGGCAGACGAAGGTGCGGTTCGATGAAGAGAGAAGATATCTGGTGATGGAGCGCGGAGCGGTGACGGTGATTTGCAACCTGGGAGACGAGCGGATGGAGTTCGAAAATCCGAAACGTATTCCTTTAGTGATGGCTTCCAGCCCTGACATCAAGGTGACCAGGAGCGCGGTGATGGTTCCTCCGGATAGGCTTGCGATTCTTTCGACCGAAAAGGTGTCGAAGCGGAAGTCTTCGGGGGTTGTGTAGAATTTCCTATCTGCATATTTCCGATTGAAGGAAGTGTCTGTCATGTCCCTGGTTTTTCGCCGTTCGCTCCTTGGTGCGTTTGTTTTCTGGGCTCTGCTGGTTGGAAAGGGTGCGATGGGGCAGACGGCTCTGCCGTCGTTGAGCGAACCGGCGATCTCTCCCGATGGGAAGGAGATTGCGTTTGCGTCGGGTGGCGACATCTGGACTGTGCCTGCGTCGGGCGGTGAGGCGCATCTGCTGGTGACCGATCCGGCGACAGAGTCGCGGCCGATGTATTCGCCGGATGGGACGAAGCTGGCGTTTGTTTCGACGCGCACGGGAGCGGGGAATATCTATGTGTTGACGCTGGCGACGGGCGAGTTGATGCGGTTGACGTACGCGGACCGGCCTGATTCGCTGGATGGTTGGTCGCACGATGGCAAGTGGATCTATTTCACTTCGGCGGTAAATGATATAGCGGGGCAAGGCGATATCTTTCGCGTGAGTTCGGGTGGGGGTACGCCGCTTGAGGTGAGCCATGAACGGTATCTTGGCGAGTTTGAGAGTGCGCCTTCTCCCGATGGGCAGACGGTAGCGCTGGTGGCGAAGGGGATAAGCTTCGCGCAGTGGTGGCGCAATGGGCATGCGCATATCGATGAGACTGAGGTTTGGCTGAAGCCGGTGGCTGAGAGTGGGAAGTACCAGATGCTGCTGAAGGCTGATGCGAAGCATGCGTGGCCGATGTGGTCGGTGGATGGCAAGACGCTGTTCTATATGAGCGATGCGTCAGGTGCGGAGAATATCTGGATGGTGCCGGTGGCTACGCCTGCGTCGGCGAAGGAACTGACCCACTTCAAGGAAGGCCGGGTGTTGTGGCCGAGCATTGGGGATGGTGGGAAGGCGATTGTGTTCGAGCGGAACTTCGCGATCTGGAAGATGGAGACGGCGACGGGTAAGGCAGAGCGCGTGCCGATTGCGCTGCGTGGAGTTCCGGCGTCGCCTGGTGTGACGCATGTGACGGAGACGAGCTTCAACACGATGGCGCTGTCGCCGGATGGGAAGAAGATCGCGGTGATTGCGCATGGAGAGGTGTTTGCTGCTTCCGCGAAGGATGGCGGCGAGGCGCAGCGGTTGACGCATACGCCGACGGCGGAGAGCGATCCGGTGTGGTCGGCGGATTCGATGAAGGTGGTGTATCGGTCCGAGGCGGGGGCTGGTGAGGCGAGCGGGCACAACCTGGTGATGTACGACTTTGCGGCCGGGAAGCAGACGGTGTTGACGCAGCCGGGCAGTGACGATGGTAAGGCGAAGTGGTCTCCGGATGGCAAGAGCGTGGCGTATCTGCGCGACGACAAAGAGCTGCATGTGCTGACGGTGCCAACGCAGGCGGGAGTTGCGGTTGCGGATCGGACGGTGGCGAGCGGGGCGCTGCCGAGGTCGTCGGTGGCGTGGTCGCCTGATAGCCAGTGGGTGGCTTACACGGCAGATGATAGCCGCTCGTTTAGGAATGTGCATGTTGTGCAGGCTGCGGGCGGCGAATCGCATGCGGTGAGTTTTTTGGCGAACGGCGAGATTGGTGATCTGGCGTGGTCGCCGGATGGGAAGTACATTTTGTTCGATACGGCGCAGCGCAGTGAGCAGGCCCAGATTGCGCGTATCGATCTGCTGCCGCATGTGCCGAAGTATCGCGAGGATGAGTTTCGAGAGTTGTTCCGTCCGTCGAAGACGCCGGGTACTCCGTCTACGCCGGCTGTGACGCCACAGGGCGAAGAGAAGCCGGAGGCGCCTGCTGCTGCGGCTGATGCGAAAAAGAAGCCCGAGCCTGTACCGGTGAAGATTGTGTTTGAGGGCATCCACGACCGGCTGACATTTTTGCCGCTGGGATTGAATGTGGAGGCGCCGGTGATCAGCCCGGATGGTAAGACGCTGTTGTTTGCGGCTCGCACGGCAAATCAGCAGAGTCTTTATACGTATAGCCTGGATGAGCTTGCGAAGGAGGCTCCGGTTGCTCGGCAACTGACTTCGACTCCGGGACGGAAGAGCGATTATGTCTTCACGCCGGACAACAAGGATGTGCTTTATCTCGAGAACGGTACGGTGAAGTCGATCACGATCGAGTCGCGGACGCCGAAGACGATCGCGGTGACAGCGGCGATGCAGATCGACTTCGACGTGGAGAAGAAGGTTGTGTTTGAAGAGGCCTGGGAGACGTTGAACCGCAGGTTTTACGATGCGAAGTTCAATGGGCACGATTGGCTGAAGCTGCATGATGAGTGGGCGCCGTACATCGCGGGCGTGAGGACTTCGGATGAACTGCGGCGGGACATCAACCTGCTGATCGGCGAGTTGAACTCGTCGCATTCGGGGATCAATCGGGGAGGTGGTCCGGGAAATGGACCGCAGCCGGTGCAGGTAGGAAATCTTGGATTGCGTTTTGACCGTGAGGCGTATGAGGCGGGCAAAGGGCTGGTGGTGCGTGAGGTGATTGCGTTGGGGCCGGCGGCGATTGAGGGTTCGATCAAGCCGGGTGATCGGCTGGTGAGCGTGAATGGCGAGGTTGTGGGCGCGAAGAATCTCGACAGCCTGCTCGAGGATACGGTGGGTAAGCGCGTAGTGCTCGGCGTTGAGACGGCGGGGAAGGCGCGCGATGCTGTGGTGCGGCCCGTCTCGTCGACTGCTGCTGTAGGGTTGTTGTATCGGCAGTGGGTTGAGGATCGGCGCGCGCTGGTGGATCGCGTGAGCGGCGGCAAGATCGGCTATGTGCACATTGCCGATATGAGCGATGCTTCGCTGCAACAGCTTTATATCGATCTCGATGCGCAGAATGAGGCGAAGCAGGGCGTGGTGGTCGATGTGCGGAACAATAACGGCGGCTATATCAATGGTTATGCGCTGGATGTGTTTACGCGGCAGAACTATCTGACGATGACGCCGCGCGGACAGCCGCCTGTGCCTTCGCGGCAGAGCCTGGGCCAGCGGGCGTTGGGTTTGCCGACGGTATTGGTGACGAACGAGTCGTCGCTTTCGGATGCAGAGGACTTTACGGAGGGATACCGGTCGCTGAAGTTGGGCAAAGTAGTAGGAGAGCCGACTGCGGGCTGGATTATCTTCACAGGTGCGCAACAGTTGATCGATGGGTCGGCGGTGCGGGTACCCGGTGATCGGATACAGGATATGCGCGGGCAGACGATGGAGATGCATCCGCGGCCTGTGGATGTCGAGGTGGAGCGTCCTCTGGGTGAGACGGAGACGGGCACGGATGTTCAGCTGGAGCGCGCCGTGAAGGAATTACTCTCGTCAAGATAATGAGTTGAGGCCGCGACGGTATCATGGTTGGTATCCCATGTGTCTGTTCCCCTGTTCGCTTTAGTTTCGTGCGGTCCAATCCGAAAGTATTGTTTTTCAGCGGAAACTTTTGGGTTACTGAATCGTCTTCCTTAGTGACCGGCGACTTCAGCGGGCTGATCTGAAGCGACCATAACAAAATTTTGGATCAATTTTGAGGGTAGGGACGATGTTGAACGAAGTCGGCGTATTCCGTAGCGCAGTGCTAAGAGCAGGCCTGATGTTGCCGTTGGCGGTGTCGTTTGGCGGTGTCTCGAGACTGATCGCGCAGGCTCCAGCAGCAGCACCGGTCGCGGGACGTCAGAGCGGTACGGTGACAGCAGTTGCTGGAGGCAGCCTTACGCTGAAGACGGATGCGGGGCAGCAGGTGGTGATCAGCGTGGCGGACGGAGCCCGCATTCTGCAAGTTGCACCGGGCAGTACGGATTTGAAGTCGGCGCAGACGATCACACTGACGAATATTGCTGTGGGTGATCGGGTGTTGGTGACCGGGAAGGCTGGTGGCGATGCTGCGGCGTTTGCGGCGTCGCGCGTGATCCTGATGAAGTCGACCGACATCGCGCAGAAACACGAGACGGAGCAGGCGGACTGGCAGAAACGCGGGACCGGCGGCATTGTGAAGGCGGTGAATGCAGGCGGAGGCACTCTGACTGTTTCGGTGGGCGCGAAGGAGGTCGCGGTTAACACGTCCGGTACGACGCAGTTCCGGCGCTATGCTGGCGACTCGGTGAAGTTCGAGGATGCGAAGCCGGGGACGCTGGCTCAGATTCAAACCGGCGACCAGCTTCGGGTGCGTGGCACGAAGTCCGACGATGGGTCGTCGATTCAGGCTGAGGAGATCGTCAGCGGGTCGTTCAAGAATCTGGCGGGGACGATTGCAACGATTGATGCGGCGACCGGGACGATCACCCTGAAGGATCTGGCGACGAAGAAGACGGTGACGGTGATGGTTACGGCGAACTCGAACGTGCGTACGCTGCCACCGGAAGCCGCGGCGAGATTTGCTGCGAGAGCCAAGGGCGGCGCTGCTGGTGCGGCTCCGACGCAAGGAGCGGGCCAGGGGAATGCGCCGGGCGGTGCGGGACCAGGTGGGGCGGGACGATCTGCCGGGGGGGATCTCTCGCAGATGGTGAGCCGTTTGCCCAACAAGACGATTGCCGATCTGAAGGTTGGCGATGCGGTGATGATCGTGGCCTCACAGCCAGATCCAAGCAATTCCACAGTGACGGCGGTGACGTTGTTGTCCGGCGTTGAACCGATTCTGGCTGCGACGCCAAGTGGCGGTCCCGCGATGACGTTGTCCCCCTGGAATATTGGAGGCGGCGAAGGCGCCGAGGGCGGCGGTGGGCAGTAACGCTTTCTACGAACGCAACGATAGATAAATCTTTAGGAGTAGTAATGTCATTTCGCGCCACATTGAAGATTGTTTTACTTTTTTTTATGGCCTGGACGCCTATGATTGCGACTGCCCAGCAGACTGGAGCCACGGTACATGGGTTGGTTGCCGATCCTGAGCAGGCGGTGATTCCGGGGGCGACGGTAACTTTGACTCCGTCGTCGGGCAAGCCGCTGGTTGCGCAGTCGCAAAGCGATGGAACATACGTGCTGCGAGGAGTTGCACCGGGGACCTACTCGATGACGGTGACGATGCAGGGTTTTGCGTCGTTTGTGAAGACGGGCATACGGATTACCGCGGGACAGAACCTGACGCAGGATGCAAAGCTGGCGATTCAGGAGCAGAAGCAAGAGGTGAATGTGACTGCTTCGACGGCGCAGGTAAGCGTGGACGCCGACAGTAACGCGAGTTCAACGATACTCAAAGGCGCGGATCTCGATGCGCTTTCGGATGATCCAGATGAACTTTCGTCGGAGTTGACTGCGCTTGCCGGGCCTGCGGCGGGGCCGAACGGCGGACAGATTTATGTGGATGGTTTTACGGGTGGGCAGCTTCCTCCGAAGTCGTCGATCCGCGAGATTCGCATCAACCAGAATCCTTTTTCCGCGCAATACGACCGTCTGGGTTATGGACGCGTGGAGATATTCACGAAGCCTGGAACGGACAAATTCCATGGCCAGTTCAATCTGCAAGGCATCACCTCTGCGCTGAACTCGGGCAATCCTCTGCTGAATGCTTTCAACTCGCCGGGCCAGACTCCTGAGACGCAGCCGCCGTATCACACGATTTTTGTATTGGGAAATATTACCGGGCCGCTGGCGAAGAATGCTTCGTTTACGCTGTCGGGCTCGCACCGCGCAATTCAGGACAACAACCTGGTGAGCGCGACGGTTCTTAGCGGGGATCCAATTATTGGAGAGCCTTTCACCTGTCCTGCAACAGGTCCAAGCTTCTGTAACTACGCCATAGCGAACCCTGAACCGCAGTCGCGTACCGATATCAATCCGCGCGTCGATCTCGCTCTTGGCGAGAAGAACACGCTGGTGACGCGGTTCCAGTATGTGCAGAACGATCAGAACAATCTTGGGGTTGGCGGTCTATTTCTGCCGAGCACGGGGCAGAACCAGAGCTTCTCCGAGACGACGGTTCAGATGAGTGATACACAGGTCCTGAGCCAGCGCATCATCAATGAGACGCGGTTTGAGTTTCAGCGCGACTCCACGACGCAGACTGCTTTAAGCACTGCGCCGACGGTCACTGTGAATGGCGGCTTTACAGGTGGGGGGTCCAATAATGGCGGTGAGCAGGACCACCAGATCCATCTGGAAGAGCAGAACTATAGCTCGATCCAACTGGCGAAGAACTTCATCCGGTTTGGCGGACGTCTGCGGTCTACGCGCGACGCGAACAGCACGACGGCGGGGGAGAACGGCGAGTTTATTTATAACTGCCTGGAGCAATCGCTGTGCCCTACAGGTTCTACCGCGTCCTATCAGGCAGGTATGCCGAGCCAAGTGCAGCTTGTTCAGGTGCTGCATCCGGTGACCGCGACAGTGTGGGATCTCGGCCTTTATGCGGAGGATGACTGGAAGGCGAAACCGAATCTGTCGATCAGCTATGGTATCCGCTTTGAGACGCAGAACCATCTTTCGGGTAATCATGACTTTGCGCCGCGCGTGTCGCTTCGCTATGGCGTTGGAGCGAAGAACAATCCGAAGACCGTCCTTAACGCTGGCTTCGGCATTTTCTATGACCGTTACATGCTTGCCAACGTGATGAATGTCCTTGAATCCAACGGCTTGAATCAGATACAGACGCAACTTTCGACTATCCCTGCCGGGTGCTCGCCGGAGAATATTGCCGCTTGCACGGGAGGCACTGGAACCGGGGGCAATAAGACGTATTCGCAGGCCCCGAACCTTCGAGCTCCGTATACGCTGCATTACGCTTTCGGCGTGGACCAGCAGCTCTTTCGCGGAGCGACTTTATCGGTGAACTATATTCGCGCCGATGGTGTGCATCAGTTTTACAGCTACAACGCGAACTCGCCGATTGGCGGCAACTCTACGAGCGGCTTCATCTATCCGATACAGCCTGCGCCTGGGAGCTCACCCTTGGTGCAGGATACATACGAGTCCGGCGCTGTCTTCCGGCAGAACCAGCTGATCGCTAATTTGAACATCCGTCCGAGCCGGATCTATTCGATCTCCGGCTACGGCGTGCTGAACTATGCCAAGTCGGATTCGGGTGGGCTCACGTCGTTTCCATCGATCGACCCCTACGATATCGGTAAGGATTTTGGGCGGGCGGTCTTCGACATTCGTTATCGTCTCTTCGTGTTTGGCTCTCTCAACCTGCCGCACGCGATCCTGATCAGCCCGATCGTGATTTTTTCGGCAGGCACACCGTATAACATTACGACCGGTACCGACCAGAATGGCGACGGCCAGTATAACGATCGGCCGGCGGCTGCCTTGTCCACCAACGAGACAGGAGCGAAGACGATCGCAGGTTGCGGAAGCTTCGTCACACCGACACCGGGTACAGCGTATACCCCCGTTCCTATCAACCTCTGCACCGGACCATCGCAGTTCACGACAAACGTCCGTCTAACCAAAACCTTTGGCTTTGGGCCCCCGACAGGGCCTCCGGCTCGGCCAGATGGCGGTGGCGGTAACAACCGCGGTCCTGGCCCTGGTGGCGTAGGCGGTCCCGGTGGTGCACGTGGCGGTGGCGGTGGTAATCCGGGTGGTGGACGTGGGGGTTTCGGCGGCGCTGGCAGCACTGGCAGGCGTTATAACCTTGCGCTCGGCGTCCAGGTGTTGAATTTGTTCAATAATCAGGATGTCTCAACGCCGATTGGGACATTGACATCGAAGCAGTTTGGTCAGTCGACCCAGCTCGCAGGTATGCCGTTTACCAGTAACTCTGCGTTGCGACGGGTTACGTTGCAGATGGGGTTCACTTTTTAACCAAAGATTCTGACGAAAGGCGCAGCCGGCTGATTCCGGTTGCGCCTTTTCTGTTTGAGATGATTTGGCTCGTCATGGGCCCGGGTTGAAGTTCTTCTTCAGGGTCTGCCAGCAGGTGTAGTACTCGTGCTGGCGGGCTGCGGTGTCCATGGCAAACTTGGTGGGACGGCAGACGAAGCGTGTTTCAAACATGAAGGCCAGTGTGCCGTCGAGCTTGACTGGCTTGAGCTCGGCGGCGCTGGCACGGGCGAAGGTCTCGGCGTCGGGGCCGTGGCCGCTCATGCAGTTGTGGAGGCTGGCTCCGCCGGGGACGAAGCCTTCGGCTTTGGCGTCGTATTCGCCGTGGACGAGGCCCATGAATTCGTTCATGAAGTTGCGGTGGAACCATGGTGGGCGGAAGGTGTGTTCAGCGACGATCCAGCGCGGCGGGAAGATGGCGAAGTCGACGTTGGCAGTGCCGGGAATCTCACTGGGCGACGTGAGGACTGTGTAGATGGATGGGTCGGGGTGGTCGAAGCTGACGGTGTTGATGCAGTTGAAACGGGCGAGGTCGTACTTGCAAGGGGCGTAGTTGCCGTGCCACGCAACGACGTCAAGCGGGGAGTGGTCGAAGTCTGTGGCCCAGAGGTTGCCCTGGAATTTGGCGACGACCTGGAAGGTACCGTTGTCGCGGTCGTCGTAAGCGGCGTGAGGGGTGAGGAAATCGCGGCTGTTGGCGAGGCCGTTTGCGCCGATCGCACCGAGTTCTGGCAGGCGGAAGCTGGCTCCATAGTTTTCGAGGAGGTAGCCTCGTGCCTGAGGCTCAAGGAGCTCGACGCGGAACTTGATGCCACGGGGGACGAGGGCGATTTCGCCGGGCGTAAGGTGGAGGATGCCAAGTTCGGTGTGCAGCTTGAGACGGCCGAGCTGGGGGACGAAGAGCAGTTCGCCGTCGGCGGAATAAAAGAAGCGGTCGGTCATGCTTTTGGTTGCCGCGTAGATGTGGATGGCGGCGCCGGAGTGCATGGAGAGGTTGCCGTTGCCGGCGAGGGTGGTGAGGCCATCGACGAAATCAGTGGGTTTGGTTGGCAGCGGGAGCGGATCCCAGCGGAGTTGACTGGGTGTGGTTTCGACTTCGTCGAATGGGCTGGAGCGGACCATGCCGTTGGCGATGCGCTCGTAGGGCTTGTGCATGACGGAGGGGCGGATGCGGTAGGTCCAGGTGCGCCGGTTGAGCAGGCGCGGGGCGGTGAAGGGGCTGCCGCTTAGTTGCTCGGTGTAGAGGCCGAGCGGGGCCTTCTGGGGAGCGTTCTGGCCTACGGGTAGGCCGCCTGGATGGGCCTCGGTGGCGAACTCGTTGCCGAAGCCGGTGAAGTACTGAAGATCGGGCATGATGGTCCTCTTTGGCGAAGGTGCGTGTGCGTTGACGAAGTTTACCTGACGAGCGAAGGGCACTTCGCAGGAACCACCGTAGCTTAACCGAAAAGAGGCGTCTTGTGCTTGCGGGCTTATTGGCGGTTGAGGGAAGCGTCCGCGGCGGATCGCGGTGATAGCTTGGCAGGGACGTCGCTCGCGGAGCCCGCCGAGGCAATGACCACGGTTTTGGCGTTGAGGAACTCGCGCATTCCTGCGGCTGAGAGTTCGCGTCCATATCCAGAGCGTTTGATGCCGCCGAAGGGGAGACGTGGATCGCTGGCTACCATGGCGTTGAGAAAGACGCCACCGCATTGCAGCCCGGAGACGAGGAGCTGCTGCTCGGCAGGGTCGCGTGTCCAGGCGGAGGCGGCGAGGCCGAAGGGTGTGTCGTTGGCGATCTCGATGGCCTCGTGGACGTCCTCGACGTGGAAGAGCATGGCGACGGGGCCGAAGAGCTCTTCGCGATAGACGGTTGAGGTGCGCGGAATCCCGGTAATGACAGTGGGTTCGAAGTAGTTGCCCTCGCCTACCATGCGCTCGCCACCGGTGAGGATACGTGCGCCGGCGTGCGTTGCTGCTTTGATCTGGGCTTCGAGTTGTTCCACCATGCGTACTGTCGCGAGCGGGCCGATCTCGGTTTCCTGCTTCATGGGGTCGCCGACGCGCACGGCTTCCATGCCTGCGACGAAACGCGATTCGAAGGCGTCGTAGATCTCGTCGGCGATGAGAAAGCGTTTGGCGGCGATGCAGGATTGGCCGCTGTTGACGCAGCGCGCGCGCACGGCAGTTTCGACGGCGAGGTCGAGATCGGCGGAGGGCATCACGATAAACGGATCGCTGCCGCCAAGCTCGAGGACGGATTTTTTGATGAGCCAGCCAGCCTGAGCTGCGATGGCGCGGCCGGCGGCCTCGCTGCCTGTGACGGTGACTGCGGCAATCCGCTCGTCGGCGAGGACGGTTTCGACTTGATGGACCTCAAGCAGCAGCGCCTGAAAGGTGCCGCGGGGAAAGCCGGCGCGGCGAACCAGGGATTCGATTGCGAGGGCGCACTGCGGGACGTTCGGTGCGTGTTTCAACAGGGCGACGTTGCCTGCCATCAAGGCAGGTGCGAGAAAGCGGAAGACCTGCCAGAAAGGGAAGTTCCACGGCATTACGGCGAGCACAATGCCGAGCGGATCCCAACGCACGAAGCTGTAGTTCTGGCCGATGGGGATCGACTCCGAGGCCAGGATGCGTGCTGCGTTGTCGGCGTAGTAGCGGCATGCGTCGGCGCACTTCTGGATTTCGAAGCGAGAGGCTTCGAGAGGCTTTCCCATCTCGAGCGTGATCAGGGTGGCGAGGTCATCGGTCTCGTGTTCCAGAATTGCGGCGAGCTTGCGCATGCACAGGGCGCGATGTTCGAGCGGGACATTGGCATAGGAACGGAAGGCGTCGTCGGCGAGCGCGACCTTTTGACGTGCGTCTTCGTCGGTGAGGGGGTCGAAGCGGCGAAGCAGCTTGTTTGTTACAGGATTGATTGATTCGATAGCCATATCTCAGCGTGTGTGGCTCCCTACTCCGATGCTAACTTAGCGAGCGCTTGTGCGAGCACCTGAGTACCCGTGGCGATATCTGTTGGCGAGGCATATTCGTCGGGACGGTGGCTGACACCGTTGCGGCAGGGAATGAAGATCATGGCGACGGGAGCGATTTGGGCCATGAAGAGTGAGTCGTGGTAGGCGCGGCTGACCATCTTTTTGTACGTGATTCCGTTTTCTTTGCTGATATCTTCCAGAAGTTCGATGGTGTGAGGCGATGATTGCGCCGGAGCGTCGGCGTTGATCAGCTCTTCGGTGATGGTGAGTTTGCGGCGTTGGCGGAGTTCTTCGCAGTCGCGGCGAACGGCCTGCATGACGGTTTCGCGGCGGTTGGGATCGGTGTCGCGGATGTCGAGTTGCAGGACGACGCGGCTGGGAACGCTGTTGACTGCGCCGGGGTGAACGTCGCAGGTGCCGACTGTGGCGACGGTGTCGATCGCTCCGGTGGCGAGGGCGTGTTTTTCGATGGAGAGGATGAGTTCGGCGGCGGCGCAGAGGGCGTCTTTGCGGGCAGGCATCAGGAGCGCTCCGGCGTGGCCGCCGAGGCCGGTGATGGTGAAGCGATAACTCGCAGGAGCGGCGATGCTGGTGACGATGCCGAGTGGGATTCCTTCGCGTTCGAGGAGAGGGCCCTGCTCGATATGGAGCTCGATCCATGCGTAGTAGTGGTTGGGCGGCAGACGGACTGATGAGAGTGAGCCGGTAAAGCCTGCGGCAGTGCGGACGATGCTGAGTCGAGTTTCGTCTTTGTCCTGCAGGGAGTCGGCGCGTGTGGGATCAAGTGTTCCGGACATCAGGCGGCTGCCTAAACATCCGATGCCAAAGCGCGTTGGCTCTTCCGAGGTGAACATGACCAACTCGATGGAGCGGCGGGGGCGCAGGCCACTGCGTTTCAGCGCGCGGATTGCTTCGAGGCCGCCGAGGACGCCGACTGTGCCGTCGTACATGCCGGCGTGGGGGATGGCATCGGTGTGGGAGCCGGTGGCTACGGCAGGCAGCGTGGGATCGGAGCCGATCCAGCGGATGAAGATGTTGCCTACGGCGTCGTCGCGAACTTCGAGGCCTTCTGCTATGGCTAAGTCTTTTAACCATGCGCGGGCGCGGAGATCGTCGGTGGAGAAGACGATGCGGGTGACTGTGGTGCCGTTGGTTACGGGCTCAGCGCTGGTGAGTGTCGCGAGGGTCTGGAGTTCGTTGAGGAGACGCCCTGCGTCGATCTGAATCTGCATTGTTTACAACTCCTGCCTTCGTGTCGACTTTCAGTGCGGATGTTATGCCAGAGGGTGCCTGTTCCAGTCTTTGTAGATGAGATATTTTGCGGGGCGTTTGCCGATTGCGGCGAACCATTGCGGGCAGTAGGGGCCCATCCAGATGAAGTCTCCCGCTGTGACTGGATACCAGCGATCGCCGAGACGATAGATGCCGCCGCCTTCGAGCATGAGCAGGCCGTGCTCCATGACGTGCACTTCAACCATGCTGAGCGCGGCGCCGGGTTGATACGTCATGGTGTTGACGGCGAAGTCGAAGGATGGAGAGCCGGGCAACAGGCTGCGGACTTGCAGGTCGGGGTCGTCATTGAGCGGGATGGAGAGTATCTTGTCTTCGTGGCCTACAAGGACTTCCGGCGCTGGTGCGGATGCAAGCGGCTCGTAGGGTTTTTCGATGACTGCAAGCCGCGCGGCCTGTTGCGCCGTGACGGTGTGGGTTGTGTCTTCGGGGATGTGCGCGAAGCTGCCGGAGATTAATGTGTGAAATGTTGTTTCTGTTGCGAGGTCGATTGCGCCTTCAAGCGTATAGATAAAGCGTTGATTGGAGGTTGAGCCGAGGCTGCCACCCGCATCGAGCTCTGCGGTGTACTGTGTAAAGGCCGCGCCTCCAGCGGGTGAGATGTGCACGATGGCGGCAGCGCGTTCCATGCCCGGCAAGACGGTTCGGATGAAGGTATCCGGTGTGTGCACGAGGTGATCGCGCTGATTGGTGCTGCGAGTGTGTCCAAGCTTATGCATGGCCGTCCTTGAGGTTCGCCCTATCATCGCGCAACTGGGCAAGGAACTCCATTGCTGTTGCGAGTGCGGCCTCGACATCCTCGGGCAAGACGTTCTCGTCGGGATGATGGCTTAGGCCGCCTGGGCTGCGGAGAAACAACATGACCGAAGGGACGAGTGGAGCTAGAATCATCGCGTCGTGGCCGGCTCCGCTGGTCATATTGCGAGCGGAAAAGCCTGCGCGGGTTGCGGCTTTGTGCAGCGAGCTGACCAGGTGTGGATCCAACCGGACAACAGTGTGCTCAAGCTGGAGCTGTATCGCGACTTTTACCCCGCGACGTGCAGCGGCATCTTCAGCAAGTTTAGTCATCGCGTCAACAGCGGCTTTACGAATGTCGTCGTTAGCGTGACGAACATCAAATGAGGCTGTGACGCGTCCCGGTATGACGTTTGCGGCTCCGGGCAAGACTTCCATTTTGCCGACGGTGGCGACGAGACCCTCCTGAGCGCTGGCGTACTCTTCGAGCGCGACGATCCAGTCGGCTGCAGCGACAATTGCATCGTGCCGCAGGGACATCGGAGTTGTACCAGCATGATTGGAGTGGCCGGTGAAGGTGAGTTCCATGCGAGTCTGGCCGACGAGTGCTTCGACAACTCCGAGAGGAATGTTCTCGCGCTCCAGGATGGGACCTTGTTCGATGTGAAACTCGAGGTAAGCGAAGGCATTGTCAGACAGAACTGCTGCGGGAAGCTGCGTGGGATCGAGGCCATAGTCTTGAATCGCCTGGCGCATGGTGATTCCGTTCCGGTCGGAGCGGTTCAGGGCATCCTCGCCCAGCTTGCCTGTGAAGGCGAGGCTGCCGAGGAAGGGTTTGGCGTAGCGCACGCCCTCCTCTTCCGAGAAGGCGAGGACCTCGATGCCGAAGGGGAGGCGTTTGCCTTGAAGTTCCTCAATTACGGCGAGTCCGAGAACAATGCCGAGGATACCGTCGAAGGCTCCGGCGTTGGGTACGGTATCGAGATGCGAGCCGATGAGGAAGCGCGGCGCCGTCGGGTCGATGCCGGCCCAGAGCCCGCGCATATTGCCGATGGCATCGACGTGAACTGTCATGCCTAAGTCTTCCATCCATCCGCGCACGAGTGCGTGGACGTCGTGCATTGGGGGCGTGAGGAAGAGGCGTGTCGTCTCTCCGGGAACCTGAGTGAATGCAGCGATCTCCCGGCAACGGGCGATGATATGGGCGGCGCGATCTGTATATGTAGCTGTCATGGTTACCTATTTTGCGTGGTTTGGGGTTTGCGGCGGATACGTGCTTCGATCAAGCCTTGGGGCTCATCGGTGGGGATGAAGATTTCGTTGGGGTTGTCTTGCCCGAACCGTGAGAGATCGACAAGGATGCAGTGTTTGTTCGGCATGGTTAGCTCGATCTCGTCGATCTCTGGGATCTCTTTGAGAGCGCTCTCGGCCATTGCGTAGAGTGTCTGCTGCACGGATTTGCTGTCGTGGCCGGCAAAGGTGCGGAGCATCGCCTCGCGGAGTTTGATGCGTATGCAGTCGAAAGGAAGGTTCGATGAGACGTATCGCCAGTTCGCGCTGACTGCTGTGCCGAAGAGGCGGTCTTTTGTTTCGGGAAGCGTGGTGAGGGAGTCCTTGATGTAGCCTTCAAAGCCGGAGTTTGCGGTCTTGAGGATCACCAGATTATCGAGACCGGAAAGGATATGGAACGATCCGTTCTGCGCGCGCTCTACGGTTGTGATTTGAAGTTCGTTGCTGCCGCGCATGAAGGCGCTGGGATGTGGGTTGCCATCGACTGTGAGACGTTTCCAGAGTGTGCTCTCGACGCGCACGGAGACTGATTCGACCTGAGGGTTGCGGCTGAGGAAAAAGTCCACAAGCTCCTTGGCGAAGTTTTCCATCATTATCGATTTAGAGTTGCGCGCGATGGAATAAACGGTGTTCTTCATCGTGTCGGTTGGCAGAATTTTGCTGTTGTCGCCGAGGAGATGTGCGGAGTCGAAGTCGCCTTTCAGGAGTACCTGCACGGTCCATTCGCGCAGATCGTGGCCGCCATCATTGCGCATTACCTTCATCAGGCGAACGCGGGATTTCCCGTAGCGGTTCTCGGCAAGCTCAATCATCGGTTCAGCTTCCTCGGTACGTCGTGTAGCCGTTGGCGGTCAGGAGCAGCGGGATGTGGTAATGCTGCTCTCCTTCTGACACTATAAAAACAACCTCCACATAAGGGTAAAGCCCTTTGAGGTTGTTCTGCTTGTAGTAGGCAGAGGTTTCGAAGTGGATGCGATAGGTCCCCGGTTGCAGCGCCCGTGTGTCCGGCAGCAGGTTTTTGCAGCGGCCATCTGGATCAGTAATCGCATGGTTGATGGTGGACCAGGCTTCGTTCGTCAGGACGGCAAGAGTGACGGGAACTTGCGCGGCAGGACGGCCGAGTGAGGTGTCGAGAATGTGAGTTGAGATGCCCATGGTTACTCTGACTCCAACCAGCGGTGAAGGCGAATTTGGGTGATCTGACGTTGTTGTTCGGCGGCTTCGCAGAGTTCTGTTGCCGCGTCGTTTTTCATTCGGTCTTCAAGGGTGATGAGCATCTCGGCTGGCGTCTTTCCTGTAGCACAGACGATGAAGATGCGACCGAATTTCTCTTCGTAACGGCGGTTGGCGTCTGCGAGCGCAAGTTTGGTTGCATCGTCCTGCGAGAGGACTGCGCGCTGCTCCTGTGCGGACCAACGCAGTGATTCTTCCGTTGCGTATTTCTGCGCGTGGCTTTGTCCGATGCGCGGATGACTGTCGAATGCTTCTTGCCAGTGTTCGAGAGGCAGGGAACGCCAGACTGAGATGGAGGCTTCGAGCAATGCGGACTCGTCTGCGATTGGCCTTCGTGCGGCAAGTGCAGCGGCCCATGCACGTGAACCGCAACAGGGAAGCGCCTCGCGAGCAGCGGCGGCGGGATCGAGCGAGTTCCATCGTGCGAGTACTTTATTCATCCTCGTTCTGCCTACTATAGCTTGATCTCACGTCCGGACGGGGTCGCGGCGAAGGTGCCTTCGCGATAGACCGTCTGTCCGCGAAGGTAGGTGGCTTTGACTACTCCGCGTAACGTCTCGTTCAGGTAGGGCGAGATTGCGTGACGATAGTGCAGCTTGTCAGTGGTGACGCGAAACTCAGCCTCGGTATCGAAGACGACGAAGTTCGCTTCGCGTCCGGGTGAGAGTGCTCCCGTTCGATGGCCTAATCCGGCAAGCGCTGCTGGTGCGCTGCTCATCCAGCGAACCATGTCGTTGAGAGTGAAGCCGCGACGGCTGCACTCGGTGTGGATGATGGAAGGAGCGAGTGAGATGCTGGCGATTCCGCCCCATGCGAGATCGAAGCGGCCTGAATCTTCTCGTTTCATGGGGGGAGGACAGGGGGAGTGATCTGTGACGATCAGATCGATAGTTCCGTCGTGCAGGCCCCGCCAGAGTTGTTGCTGGTTTTCTTGGCTACGAATTGGAGGCGCGCATTTCAGCAGAGTCGATCCATCTGCGATATCTTCGGCGGCGAAGTGGAGATAGTGTGGGCAGGTTTCGACTGAAACCGGCAAGCCGTCTGCTCGCGCGGAGCGGAGTTCCTCTAAAGCTAACGCGGTGGAGAGATGCACGATATGGAGACGGAAGCGGTACTTGCGGCAGAGACGGATCATCAGGCGGATGGCTTCGAGCTCGGCCTGATCGGGGCGCGATGCGAGGTAGGTTGCGTAGCTTCGCCAATCGGCGTCACGCAGGGTTTCGGTTGCTGCGTCGATCGGCCCGGCTAGCTCGGCGTGAACGAGCAAGGGGAGGCCTGATTCGGCGATCGCGGGAAGGGCGGCCTCGAGTTGTTGCTGATCGACCATGGTGAAGCCGTTGCAGCCTGGGTAGATGAGGAAGCATTTGAAGCCGAGGACGCCGGCTCGTGCGAGGGGCAGGATGTGTCGTTGGTTGTCCGCAACTGCTCCGCCCCAGGGGGCCCAGTCGATGAAGCACTCTCCCTTCGCGGAGGACCGCTTTTCTTCGAGGGCTGCGACGGTGGTTGTCTCGGGCAGACAGTTCAGCGGCATGTCGACGAGCGTGGTGTAGCCGCCTGCCGCGGCGGCTTTTGTTGCGGTGCGGAAGCCCTCCCATTCTGTGCGCCCGGGTTGATTGATGTGGACGTGCGTGTCTACGAGTCCTGGAAGAAGTGCATCGTTACCGCAGTCGTGAACGATGGCGTCGGATGGAATCTCCGAGGTGTGGCAAATGGCGCGTATTGTTTCTTCTTCGACGAGAAGCGCGCCCGGTTGCGTGTCTTGCGGGGTGACGATCCGATTTGAGAGGAAGGCATGTGCCATAATTTGATTATTCCGTGACTCTCGCCGCGCAATGCGTGCAATAAGGATACCGAGCCAGATGCAAGGCAACCCAGTTTTTATGGAAAAAGCGATCGCGCTGGCGACGGAGAACGTCACGTCCGGGCGCGGTGGGCCGTTTGCCGCGGTGATTGTGCGCGGCGGGGAGATTGTCGGGAGCGGCGCCAATCAGGTTACGGCTATCAATGATCCCACCGCACATGGCGAGATTGTGGCGATTCGCAACGCTTGCGCAGCGCTGGGAACATTTCAACTGCATGGCTGCCAGATCTATACGAGTTGTGAGCCGTGTCCGATGTGCCTGGCTGCTATTTACTGGGCGCGATGCGATGCGATCTTCTATGGAAATCGTGCCGCCGATGCGGCGGCGGCGGGATTTGATGACGCCTTTCTGTACGAAGAACTGAAGCGGCCCATTGGTCAGCGCAAAATTCCTGCAGTTAATCTACTGCCTGAGAAGGCAATCTCGAGCTTTAATGCATGGCGCGCTCAGGCCGGCAGAATCGACTATTAAAAATTATGGCGACAAAGCAAAAGAAGCAGGTTGCAGGTGGGAAGGCGAAGACTGGTTCCATGGCAAAGGTTGCGGTGCTTGGATTTGGAACGGTGGGTAGTTCAGTGGCGCGTGTGCTCGCAGCATCCCGGTTTCCGGGAATCGAGCTGACGCATATTTTCAATCGGAATGTTGAGCGGAAGCGGAATTCTTCTGCTGCAAAGACGGTTCCACAATCGGTCGTATGGACCGACAACATCGATGTCATTCTGCGCTCCAATGTCGATATCGTCATCGAGCTGATGGGCGGTTTGAATCCTGTTGAAGGCTGGATTCGTAAGGCGTTGACTGCGGGCAAGTCGGTGGTGACGGCAAATAAGCAGCTTATCGCATATCGCGGCTCAAGCCTTGCGAAGCTTGCGGCGCAACACAATGCGCACCTTGTGCATGGCGCGGCGGTCGCGGGCGGCGTGCCGGTGATTCCGGGCATGTTGCAGGGGCTTTGCGGCGATCAGGTGACTAAGCTTAGCGGAATCGTGAACGGCACTTGCAACTACATTCTTAGCCGCATGGAGGCAGGAGCCGACTACGCGACCGTGTTGGCCGATGCGCAGCAGCTTGGTTATGCGGAGTCTGACCCTTCGGCAGATGTCGACGGCTTCGATGCCCGCGCCAAACTTTGCATTCTGTCTCGCATTGCTATGCATGCTGAACTTGATCCGGATGGGGTGGCTACGCAGACCATCTCGACGATCGAGGCGATTGATTTTTCGTATGCGAAGGAGCTGAACTGCACGATTCGGCAGGTCTCCCGCGCGGAGCTTGACGGCAAGCTGGTGCATGCGCGGGTTGCGCCGATGCTGGTTCCGCTGGCTTCGCCGATGGCGTGGTCGCATGGTACGCAAAACATGGTTGTCGTCGGCGGAAGGTTTGGGGGCGATGTCGTCTTCTCCGGTCACGGTGCTGGTGGAGAGCCGACGGCGGTCGCGGTAGTCTCGGACCTGCTGGCCGTCGCCCAGGGATGCGAGACTGTGGCACTCCCAATCCGGAGACGACAGGTGACGGGGGATTTTCTGGCGCCGCACTATCTTCGCTTTGTCGTTGATGATAAACCTGGAATTGTCTTTGCTATCTCTGGGGCGCTGTCCAAAGTTGGAGCTAACATCGATTCGCTATTGCAACGTCGCGGCTATCCGAAGCACAGATTGCCGTTCGTAATAACGACGGAGCCATGTTTAACCTCGACGATTGAGCGCGCGCTTGCGTCGATTGCACGGATGGACTGCATGTTGGAGCGACCACTCTGTCTGCAGATGCTTGAAATTGAAGACAAGGCGGAGTAGGGAGCATGCAGATTCGAAAGGCCCTTGCAGTTGCGGTTCAGTGTTTCCTGCTGGCTGGCGTTATTTTTACCGGTTCCGGGGTTGCACAAGATCCGACGCCAGTCGTCGTTGTGCCGAATCCGCCGAATACTCCGGCCCAACAGGCGAAACATTACGTTATCCTGATTTCGCTCGATGGTTTTCGGTACGACTATCCAAGAAAATATGGAGCGCCGAACCTGCTGCGGCTTGGAATGAAAGGCGCGAGCGCTCCCGAGGGCATGTTGCCTTCTTTTCCGTCGCTTACGTTTCCCAATCATCTCAGCATCGTCACGGGGCTATATCCGGAGCACCACGGAATCGTTGCCAATAGTTTTTGGGATCCGGCACGCGACGAGACTTATGTTTATACGCAGCCGAAGTCCAACAGTGATGGAAGCTGGTACGGTGGTACGCCGCTCTGGGTGCTGGCTGAAGAGCAGGGGATGCGGTCGGCGTGTCTGTTCTGGCCTGGCTCCGAGGCGGAGATTCAAGGAAAACGACCCTCTTACTATCTGCACTATGACGACAAACTGGATGATGAAAAGCGTGTCGATCAGGTTGTTGCGTGGCTGAAGCTTCCTCCTGTGCTTCGCCCGCACTTCATTACGCTCTACTACTCGAACGTAGATCATGCGGGGCACGGCTATGGGCCGGACTCGGACGAGGTGAGGGCGGCCGTTCATCATCTCGACATCATGGTCGGCGATCTTCAGACAAAAGTTGCTGCACTGCATCTTCCGGTCGATGTCATTGTTCTTGCCGACCATGGCATGGTGACATTGCAGAGCACTCCGGTGACGCTCTCCGATTTCGCCGACCTCAGCGAGTTTCGTGTGGAGGGCTCACTGCTCTATGCGAAGCCGGATGCAGATGTCCAGGAGGTCTATGAGGAGTTCCTTTCTCATCCGGATCCGCGATTCAAGGTCTATCGCCGCGCGGACGTACCGGCGTCGCTTCATTTCGACGCAAATGCGCGCGAAGGGGACCCGGTGATCTTGCCGACTGGTCCGTTTACGATCCGTGCGCAACCTTCTTCCAGGGGCGAGCCCTCGAACAACAAGCCTCATGGAGGTCACGGTTTTAACCCGCGCACAATGCCGGAGATGAAGGCGATCTTTTTTGCCGCGGGGCCTGATATTCGTCACAACGTCCAATTGAAGCCGTTTGAGAATGTGAATGTCTATCCGTTCATCGCGGAGATATTGGGGCTCACGGCGCCGGAGGTTGATGGATCGCTCGATGTCCTGCGTCCTGCATTGAAAGCGCAGCACAACAAACGATAACCCCTGCAGGCTAACAGAGAAAAGCGGCGAACCTGTTTGGGGTTCGCCGCCTTTTTTCCGGTGTTGCTCTTAGTACTTCGGCATCGATGGGTCGATTTTGTCGGCCCAAGCCAGAATGCCGCCGGTGAGATTTGAGACATTCGTAAATCCAGCCTGCTTCAAGATCAGCGCGGCCTTCTGGCTGCGTGCGCCAGAACGGCAGTGAACGATGACCTCGTCGTTTTTGTGGGCTGCGAGTTCGGAGATGCGGCTCTCGACGGAGCCTACGGGTATCTGGGGAGCGCCGAGATTCGCGATGAGGTACTCGTGCGGCTCGCGCACATCGAGGACGAAGATGTCTTCTTTGTTGTCGAGCTTGCGCTTAAGTTCTTCAACCGTGATTTGTGGGATACCGTCAACGACCGGATGATCGCCGACTGCCTTGTCGCGGGCGACTTCGAGCGGGCCAACCTCGCTCGGAGGCGCGATGCCGCAGAACTGGTTGTAGTCGATCAGCTCGGTGACGGTGGGATTGGGGCCGCAGACCGGGCACTCGGGATTCTTGCGCAGCTTCAGTGTGCGAAAGCTCATGCCCAGCGCGTCGACCAACAGCAGACGGCCAATCAGGGGCTCACCGATGCCTAGGATCAGCTTGATGGTCTCGGTTGCCTGAATCACGCCGACGAGGCCGGGCAGGATTCCGAGCACGCCACCTTCGGCGCAGGAGGGAACCAATCCCGGCGGTGGCGGCTCGGGATAGAGGCAGCGATAGCAGGGGCCTTCCTCGGTGCCGAAGACGCTTGCCTGGCCTTCGAAGCGGAAGATCGAGCCGTAGGCATTTGGCTTTCCGAGCAGGACGCAGGCGTCGTTGACGAGGTAACGGGTCTGGAAGTTGTCCGTGCCGTCGGCGATGACGTCGTAGTCCTTGAAGATCTCCATCGCGTTCGCACTAGTGAGCATCACGTTATGCTTCACGACGTTGAGAAACGGGTTGAGGCCTTTGAGCATGATCTCCGCAGAATCGACCTTGAGCTTGCCGACGGTTGCGGTGGAGTGGATGATCTGTCGCTGCAGGTTGCTGGCGTCGACCGTGTCGAAGTCAACGAGGCCGATTGTGCCGACTCCAGCTGCTGCGAGGTACATGGCAAGCGGCGCACCCAGGCCGCCCGTGCCGACGCACAGCACTCTGGCTGCTTTGAGTTTCTGCTGGCCCTCCATGCCGACCTCCGGCAGGATCAGGTGGCGGGAGTAGCGGGCGATCTCTTCGTTGGAAAGCTTTGGCCGTTGCACGGCTTCTTCGATCACTGTGTGCATGGTTTAATTCTAGATGTTTTCGGGGTCGAAAGGCTCATTTTGAGGCTTCGACCCATTCGCAAGGTGAGATTTTAGGAGTTTTATTGTCCGAATTCAGGGAAATCGGTCCAGCCCTCAGGTTTTAGCTCGGGGTGTGTCTTGTAAAGAGGTTCCATCATCCTGAAGATGAGTTCAATAGAGGACATTCCCGACCTGCTGGAGATAGTTTTTAGTCTCCTCTTCGCTGCACCGTTCGCGAACCAAGGCCGCCGAGTCATCTAGCAGCCGGTATGCCTCGCGGATGGCGATATTTACCTTGGCTGCGACTTCGGGATTCTCAATCATCGAGTCCCACCTGCGATTGAGGGAATGATCGTGAGCTCGTCGGTGTCTTTGACTGCGGTCTCCTGCTTGCTCTCGAGGTAACGAATGTCGTCGTCGTTCAGGTAAACATTCACGAACGAACGCAACTTGCCGTCTGGAGTGAATAGATGCTGCTTTAGGTCCGGGTAGTTGATCGTGAGCTGCTGAAACACGGCGTCGACGGTTGCGCCGGAGATGCTTACGGTCTCAAGTCCGCCCGTGTACGAGCGCAGCGGCGTGGGAATGTGAATCTTCATGCCTGACCTTTCTGGTTGAACATTACTGGTTCAGCGACGTGGTTGGCGATATCGATCTCGATGGGCTCGTCCTCAAATCTCTTGTTGTCTTCTTCCGTTCCAGCGAGCAGAAATGAGTTTGTTGTCGCGGCCTTGCCTTGTTCGACGCTGGTGATGATGTAAGAGCAGCCCAGCCAATGGGCCTCGGCAAAGTCGGTCTTCGACCACTGCGCGGGATGGTCCGGGTGCGAGTGGTAGAAGCCAACGATGTCCAACCCCAGGGCACGTGCCTGCCGCTGAATTTTCACCAGCTCTTGCGGAGCGATGTTGTAGCGGTTGTGTGCGGAGTCGGTGCGAGTGTTGCCGGCGCGAACGATCTGACGTACGTCGTTCGTGGCCTCTGCTCCATCACCGGAGCTCGCGAAGTTCTTGCCGAGCAGTACACCGCAGCACTCGTGCGGGTATGTCTCTTCGCCATGCTTTCGCAGGGCTTCGTAGTCGGCAAATTGAATGCGGAGCATGGCTAATCCTCCGACCAGAAGCGTTCTGTCATGTATTTGTCGGCGCCGTCGCACAGGATGGTGACGATTACGGCTTCGCGTCCCTTCGCTGCTTCTTCTTCGGCCACTTGCAATGCTGCTGCAGTCGCCGCTGCGGCGGAGACGCCTACCAACACGCCAAGATTGCGGCCCATATACTTCGCCATGGCATACGCGCGTTCGGTCGCCATCTCCATATTCCGGTCGGCGAGGTTAGGATCGTAGATCTTCGGGACGATGGCGGTTGCCATATGCTTCAAACCTTCGAGCCCGTTGAACGGCGAGTCCGGCTGCATGGAGATGCATTGGATATTGGGGTTCAACTCCTTGAGGCGGCGTGTGGTGCCCATGAAAGTTCCCGTGGTGCCCAGGGCTGCGACGAAGTGCGTGATCTGCCCCTCGGTCTGCTCCCAGATCTCATTGCCGGTTGTACGGTAGTGTGCGCGCCAGTTTTCGTCGTTGGAGTATTGGTCAGCGTAGAAGTAGCGGTCCGGTTCAGCGGCAATCAACTCGCGCGCCTTACGAATCGCTCCGTCTGAGCCATCGGCAGGGTTCGTCCAGACGACCTCCGCGCCATAGGCTTTCAGATATCGCTTGCGTGCTTCGGAGACGTTCGACGGCATGCACAATGTGACTGGAAAGCCCATCGCCGCGCCCAACATGGCATAGGCGATGCCGGTATTGCCGCTAGTTGCATCCAGCAAGCCACGGCTGCTATTGAGCAAACCACGGCGTTGCGCGTCGGTCACAATGGACGAGGCAGCGCGGTCTTTCACGGAACCACCGGGGTTGGTCCACTCTGCTTTACCGAGAATCTGGACTCCGGGGAGATGTGCGGTCAGCGCGTCCAACCGCACAAGCGGAGTGTGACCGATACGTTCGAGGATGCTGGTTCCAAGCGTTTTGACGGATGTGATCATGCAGCTTCGGTCTTCCCTCGTCTCGTTTCGCGCCCACCCGGATTGATCGACATCAGTGAATGTGCGACAGTTAATCAAGTCTAACGTATCGCTCTTATGGCAAAGAAAACTCCGCGACACACTTTCAACGATGTTCTCGCCATCCTTGGCGGTCAGAGATTCGATGTTGCTCCCGTACAGGACGGTGCAAAGCGCATCGCAAATGCCGTTCAGGTAAGGAAATACGGCTGTGCGGCGGATATTGCCGCTGCTCCCGATGGCACGGTCGAGATTCTCGCTCGACCCGGCTGGCTGCTGAACGGCGAGATTGCGCGCCTGCTGGATCGCGGCTACCAGAAGTTCCTCAAGACCGGCAAGCTGGAGATTCCCGCTACGGCCGACCATCTGAGGGCAATTCACGAGTTCATCGAAGAGTTGAACGAAGCTACTGGCGCTACGAGTCTGTACAACGAGGCTCTGGGGACGGTCAGTAACGTCTACAACTACGATCGTGTCAAAGGCCGCGAATAAAGGGCGGGAATAAGGGCTTAGCGCAGGCGATTCTGTTCGCGCTGCAATTCGCGATAGGCTTCGCTCTTGCCCATGCCTCGTTCGCGAGCGATGCGCTTCAGAGCATCTTTCTCGCTGATTCCTTCCGATGCCATAAGAGTTTTTACCTCCGTTACGAGGCTCAGGGTCTTCTTTTCGGAGGAACTCTCAATCGACGATGGCGCAAACATGAGCACGATCTCGCCGCGAACGGCTGAACGCGCGGCAAGTTCTGCCCGTAGCTTGCTAGCCGGACCCCGCAGAAACTCCTCGTGGATCTTCGTCAGCTCGCGCGCGATGACGACGTGTTGCGAAGGGCCAAAGACAGATTCGACGTCCGCGAGAGTGTCCAGAATGCGGTGCGGTGCTTCGTAAAAGACATGCGTCACATTGCCACGAATGAGGTCTTCAAGCGCTGTCTTTCGCTGGCCTGCCTTTGCCGGAAGAAAGCCGTGGAAGAGAAATCGATCGGTGGGGAGGCCGCTTGCGATCAAACCGCTGATGGCGGCGTTCGCTCCGGGAATAGGAAAGACGCCGATGCCGGCGGCGATGGCCGCTGCCGCGATTTGTCCACCTGGGTCGGCGATCCCCGGTGTTCCAGCATCGCTAACGACGGCGATCCGCGCGCCTTGCTTCAACTCCGCTGTGAGCTCCTCCGTGCGCGGCCCTTCGTTGTGCATGTGATAGCTGACGGTCGGTGCTTGAATGTTGAAGTGGTTCAGTAGCTTTTGTGTCTGCCGGGTGTCTTCGCAGGCGATACGATCGACGTTGCGCAACACACGCAATGCTCGCAACGTAATGTCTTCAAGATTGCCGATTGGCGTGGCTACGAGGTAGAGTCCCGGCGCGAGCGACCGGTCGTCGCTTCTCTCGTCTTCGGCGGACATCTATTCCTGGAGCCTCATCTTGCGGCGCTGGTTCAGCATTCCCATGGAGTGAGCGAGATTCTGCGGCGTAATGATGCCGACGATGCGGTCACCTTCGAGCACCGGAACCATCTGCGCGCCTTGGCCAGCCATGATGCGGCGCAATGTTTTGACCAGCGAATCGTCCGGTTGTGCTGTTTGGAACGAGCGCGTCATGACACCCTGCACATAACCATTGCCATCGGCGTGAAGCGCATCAACGATGCTCTGCCGCGAGACTGCGCCGACGAGATTGGCTCCGCGCACTACGGGAAAGACATCCTGCAGGGTGTGCACCGATCGCTGCAGCGCGTCCTCCAGCGTATCCGAGGCCGAGAGCATACTGAACTGCGTCAGCATCACGTCGCGCATGCGCACGGCGTCGACATCCGTCTGCAACAGCATGCCCTGGTCTTCCATGTGTGCGCCGATCAGCACGAATCCGCCTAACATGATTAGCCAGATATTCGGCATCACAAATCCGGCGATCATCAGGCCGATGGCGATGATCTGGCCCAGTCCAGTTGCCGCTCGCGAGCCCTTGATTCCGTTCTTGGCAAACTCGCCGCGAAAGACTTGGCCGCCATCGAGCGGCGAGGCCGGCAACAAATTCACCGCACCCAGCAGGAGATTCATCCATACCGCAGCGCGCAGCAGGTAAGACGGCGACAGCCAGGGCCGTTCGACAAGGTTGACCTCAGGCGAAAAAGTCAGGGCGATCGCTCCTAGCAGCAAGCCGAATACGATGTTCGTGATCGGTCCGATCACGCCCATGCGCTTCTGCATCGCGGGGGTTGCGGCGAGTTCGGTGGCCTCCGGGGTTGCGTAGCTCATCAAGCCGCCTGTGGGCAGAAGCAGGATGCTGCGAAGCTCCAGGCCGAACCATGCGGCGCCCACGGCACGCGCGATCTCGCGAACGAAGACGGCGAGCAGCAGCAGGGTCCACAGCGCAAACCCTCGCCCGCCGGTCGCGCCTGTCATCGAGGCGTAGCTGATCGACAAACCAAGGAGAAGCAGGAAGAAAGTGTGGATGCGAACATCCACGCCGAGGAATCTGCCGATCGGAAAAGACCACCCACGCATATCTGCTATTGTATGCGCTGCTGCAAGCCGCTTCGAATGGAGTCGGCTTACGATGTTAAAAAATGCGCGTCATTGCAGGCACTTACCGCTCACGCCCACTCTCCGCTCCACGCGGCGACAAGACACGTCCGACGAGCGATCGCCTGCGCGAGACGGTCTTCAATATCCTTGCACCACGCATTGCGGATAGCCGCTTCGTCGATCTCTACGCTGGCACAGGAGCGGTCGGAATTGAAGCACTTAGCCGCGGTGCTTCCCACGTCTGGTTTGCGGAGAATGCAGCTCCTGCGCTGGCTTCGCTTCGGAAGAATCTTGCAACCCTGAAGATCGAACGGGGGTTCACGCTGGAGGAGCGCGGCGTTGGAGCCATGCTGCAACAGCTCGGCAAGTTACAGCAGCCCATCGATATCGTCTACCTCGATCCGCCCTACGAGGCTGAAGAGGAATACTCGGGAACGCTGAATTTTTTCGGCAGCGTGCGAGGCCGGGCGATTCTCGCTCCGGATGCCCTGGTCATCGCGGAACATAACAGCAAGACGAAACTCGCGACTCGTTATGGTGCGTTCGAACACACTCGTCTGGTCAAGCAGGGCGATGCAGCGCTTAGCTTTTTCTCTCTTGCGGCGGAGTAAAACCACCTCCCTGATGCTGTCCAGTGTGGAGATCGAGCGAAAAATTAACTTCACGATCGGTCAACAGATTCCATCCGGTTCCTTGTAGCACATTGTCTTCGATGCTTGTGATGCGAATACCTTCCCAACTCAGGCGGGCGGACTCCCACACTACGCCGTTCCGTCCCCAGGCCACGATAGAGTGAAAGCCGACGAAGAGCAGCAGGTTCTGAGCGACTAACGTTCGGACTTCAACCACCGGCTTCAGCGCGATATGAGTGCAATGCTCAGGTTGGCCGGTGTCGATGACGTAGGCATAGCCGCCTGCTATGGCACACATCTCCTGCGGATCGGGACAGGCAAACACTCCTGTGGGCATCGCGGCTTCAGTGAAGCCAAGAGCACAGGTTGCGAGAAACATTCCGCCGCTTGCCGGCCTCACCATCAACTGCAGCGCACCTCGCGCTAACGCATCTTCTTCGCCTGCGATCTGCTGCGGATAGATAAACTGTCGCGCGGGAGCGATCAGCGGCGGTTTTTTCAGAATCTCGACGCTCCAGTCATGGGAAAACTCCTGCACGGTTTGAATCGGTTGCGCCATTACCGAACGGCATCCAACGCTTGAGTCATATCTTCGATCAGATCTTCAACCGCTTCGCAGCCGGCGCTCATGCGGATGAAGCCTTCGGCAACCGCATCGCCGCCCCATCGCGCGCGCCGTTCTGCAGTGGTTGCGACGCCGCCGAAGCTGGTCGCCTCCGTCAGCAGCTTCGACTCTGCCAGGAACATCTCCGCAGCGGATCTGTCGCGCAGCACAAAGCTCAGCACGGAGCCAAAGTAGCGCATCTGCTTCTTCGCAATCTCATGCCCCGGGTGATTCGGCAACCCTGGGTACAGGACGCTGATGACTTCCTTGCGCGTCCTGAGAAACTCAGCGATGCGCTGAGCATTCTCACAGGAGCGTTCGAGCCGCAGGGGCAGCGTGGCGATCGATCGCAGCGCCAGCCACGCCTCCATCGGCCCCAGGGCGGCGCCGGTCAGGGTTCGCCACTGATCGATCTGTGCCCACAGCTCCTTATCGCGTACAGCAACGTGGCCGAGCAGAAGATCGCTGTGTCCGGTCATCGACTTCGTGTCCGAGGCGACGGAAAAATCAGCGCCGAGCTTCAGTGGACGCTGTCCGAGCGGCGTCGCCGTCGTGTTGTCGACTGCGACCAGCGCTCCCGCACGATGCGCCGCGTCGCTCAGCATCGCGATGTCGCAGATCTCCATGCCTGGATTGCTTGGCGATTCGAGCCACAGCAGCCGCGCGCCTTCGAGCAGGTCCGCCTGAGCGTTCCCAGCGGTCGGCGCCATGCGCAACACCACGCCCATTTTGGTGAAGTACTCCTGCATCAGCACGCGCGCCGTATAGTACGAGTTCGATGGCAGGACAACAATGTCTCCTGGCCGTAGCACCGCACCGAAGACCGCCGTGCACGCGGCCATGCCGGATGCAAAGACCAAGGCGCTCGCGCGATAACCTTCGCCTGACTCCATCTGGCCAATGGCTTTTTCGAGCGAAGTCCAGGTTGGGTTGTGCGACCGGGCATACGTGTAGGGCGTGTCCGCGGGGTCGCCGGGCGTGTGATATGGAGCGGCGAAGACTGGCCCTGCGTGCAGGGGCTCGCCGGGAGCGGAACGGCTCAGAGTGGAACGAATGATTTTTGTGGCTTCACGCATAAGTTTCAGGATATCGGCCGCAGAGCCGAACCGATTGATGGTAGCAGGGTTAGAGCGTCCTCTTCTTCCTGCTCTTCGGGGCTTTTGAAAAGTGCTCCCAACCGCCGGCTTTCAGCTCCATTCGGTTGTCGTCGGGTGTAAGCAGGGAGATCAACGGGCGCCCGGATCGCCGGTTTTTGAGGCTGCCGATCCGCGTGACCGGCACACCCGCGAGCGACGTTGGCATCATGACTGAAGCCGGTGCCGCAAACAGCAGCTCGTAGTCTTCGCCACCATGCAATGCGGCGTGCAGTGCCGCGCCTTCTCCCAGTTTGCGTGCGAGCGGATGAATCGGCAGCGAGGCCTGGTCGATCTCCGCGCTCACGCCGGAGGCCTTGCAGAGATGCGTCAGGTCGGTCGACAGGCCGTCGCTAAGGTCGATGCATGCCGTTGCGAGCTTGCGGCGCAGCAGGGCTTCTCCCATGTCCAGGCGCGGCTCGGGAAACAACTGGGGATGGTCTTCGGTCGTGGCGACACTGAGGATGCGTCTCTGCCGTTTCAGCATCGCTGCCAACTCAGCAGCGGCTCCGCCCAACTCTCCCGTTACATACAACGCGTCGCCAGGGAAACCTCCGGCTCGTCGCAACGCTTGACCTTTCGGCGCGGTGCCGACCAGTACGATGTCGGCGAGGATGAACGCATTTTTTCCACCGGGCGATTCCGAGGTGTCGCCTCCTGCAAGCGGCACCCGGTGCATCTCGCTGAGGGCGTGCAGGCCGTCGAAGAAGCGTTCTACCCAGTCGCGACCCTCCGCTTTTGCGAGCATGGACGCGGGCAGCGCAAGAGAGAGAAAAGCTGCGAGTGGCGTGGCGCCCATTGCGGCGAGGTCGCTGAGGCCGCGGGCGAGGCAGCGATGACCGACCGACTCAGGAGGATGGAGGTCGCGACGGAAGTGACGGCCTTCCAGCGTTAAGTCGGTTGTGACTAGGACTTCACTGTCGGCAGGCGGTTGCAGAATCGCGCAGTCGTCACCTATGCCGAGCGGGACGGATTTGCCGCCGGCTGGAAACTCGCGGCGAATCTGTTCGATCAGGCCGAGCTCTCCCAGCGGTTTGAGCGGCTTTTTCATCCTGAAGGCAGCATAAATGGTAGGCGAAGAGTGGCACTTTTGTGGGAGTTACAGTATCCCCCATCGGTGACACTCTTGTTGCACGAGGGTTACTCAGTTTGGTACCCTTTCAAAGGACGCTCACGAGATTGCCGTTCTGGAATGACGATTGGTGAACTTCATTTGCCTTAGTCCTTCCAGCGATTGCAGACCTCTCCGAGCCGCGGCTTTTGCTTCGCGGTCAAATTCTGGGCCAGGGTTACTGCTTGAAGCTAAGAAAACGCTACTACATCATGCTTGTCAGCCGCGACGACGACGGCAACCTGAAGAAGGTTCCAGTTCCCCTTCATTATGCTTATCTTTTCGTAGCCGCCGCGGCCATCGGCATGTTTACCATTACCGGACTGGCGGGGTCTTACTCGCGGATGCTGATCAAGACCGCCCGCTTCAATCAACTCCGGCAGGACCACAACTCTCTCCAGAAGGACTACGCGCACTTAGAGAAGGCCGCGCACGAGAAGGACGTCGAGGCGGCTTCGCTGGGCTCTCTGGCGACTGAGGTCTCTGCCCTTTACGGCCTGACGACGAGCAAGCTGGCTATCCCGATGGGCAGGCTCACGGACAAGCGCCACGGCAAATCCGCCGGCACTGTCGATTCGATTGCCACGGCACCTCTGGCGAATGCAGCCGACTCCTCCGACGAGAGCTATTACAAGTCGATCGATGCCTTCAACACTTTGCGTAACACGGCAATGAGCGGCATGGCGATCCGTCCGTTTTCGAATCTTGGCGGTACCGGAGACTCGTCGAGCGATCTCCTTGGAGCCGGCTCCGGATCGGATCTTGCGTCGTATGTTCCGACGCTCTGGCCGATCATGGGCCCGATTACGAGCAGCTTTGGTGAACGCGAGGACCCGATCCTGGGCAATGGCGAAGGAGAGTTCCATACCGGGATCGACATCTCCGCGCCTAATGGCGTTCCCATCCGCGCGACCGGCGACGGCATCGTGCAGACGGCCGAGATGTCCAACGGCTACGGGCGCGAGGTGGTGATCGACCATGGCCACGGGATCGAGACTGTCTACGGACACATGTCCGGCTTTGCGGTAGTCGCCGGGCAGACGGTGCTTCGCGGCCAGGTGATCGGTTACGTTGGGCACAGCGGACGCACTACTGGTTCGCATCTGCACTACGAGGTTCGCATCCGCAACACGCCGGTGAACCCGCACAAGTATCTGCGGGTGACGCTGGCTGACCTCGGCAGCACATCAACAGTGGGGCAGTAGCTTCCTTCAGAATCGAGAAGACGTCAGGGTTGATACCAGTCAGCCCTGACGTCTTTTTCTGCCTCGTAGTTCTGCAGGGGAGCGGCTTTCCGGTCACGATCTCAGCGCTTCACGTGCCCCGTCTTTTCGCTGGGATATGAGTTGGAACCTGTCATCTGATTCGGTTAACGTGAAAGTAAAAGGAGCGGCCAAAGTATCGGCTGCTCCTTTTTTGAGTCTCTTTCGTTTGAATCGCTTATTTACCGGTGTAGGTGACGTGCCAGACGGAGCGTGTGCCGTCGTCGGTGACGAAGAGGCTGCCGTCGTTGGCTACGGCTACTCCTACAGGTCGGCCCCAGACTTCGCCGTCCTTGGTGACGAAGCCGTCGAGGAAATCGTCATACTCGCCGGTAGCCTGGCCGTTCTTCATGGGCATGAAGATGACGTTGTAGCCGGCGCGGTTCTTGCGATTCCATGAACCGTGCTCGGCGGCGAAGGCTCCGCCGTCGTATTCCTGCGGGAATGCGCCCTTGTTCGGATAGAAGACCATCTCGAGCGACGCCATGTGGGGCTGGACGAGGACGTCGGGGGTCTTCACCTTGGCGGCGAGGCTCTCGCGTTTGCAATCCTTCGCCTGATCGGCAGTGAGGGGAGCGGCGAGCTGCGGATTAGGGCCGGAGCCATTGGCGCAGGGGTCCTTCAGGCGCGGGTCGAGTTTGCCGCCCATGTAGTACCAGGGCCAGCCGAAGAAGCTGTGCTCGGGGACCGAGGTGACATAGTCGGGGACGAGGTGATTGCCGAGGTTGTCGCGTTCGTTGGTGGAGCACCAGAGTGAGCCGGTGATGGGGTTGATGGCTTCGCCGACACAGTTGCGGATACCGGTGGCGTAGACTTCGACGAACTTGCCTTCGGGGGTGTACTCGAGGACGTCGGCGCGGTGGAACTCCCTGGGGTGTGTGTCCATGTCGTCGACGTTGGAGCCGGAGCCGACGGAGACGAGCATGAACTTGCCATCTTTGGTGAAGGTGACGTCTCGCGTCCAGTGGCCGCCGCCCTTGAGCTGTGCGTAGCCTGGGATATCCGGGATGATGGTCTCGGCTGGGCCGGTCGATTTGAGGTCGCCGGCTTTATAGGGGAATCGCTGGATGGTGGTGGCATTGCCGACGTAGATCCATTTGGGATTTGCTGCGGGATAGAAGGCGATGCCGAAGGGATGGTCGAGTCCTTCAGCGAAGGTCTGGATGACTTCGGCTTTGCCGTCGCCCTTGACACCGCGGAGAACCATGAGGCGGCCGGCGCCGGAGTCTGCGAGGAAGAGATCGCCGTTTGGCGCGACGCGAATAAGGCGGGGCATGGTGAAGGTGCCGCCGCTAAGAGTCATATTCTGCTTGTTGTCGGCCCGCTGCATTGGCACGGCATCGCCGCCGGCGTAGAGCGTGACCTTGAAACCTGGAGGCGCAGTAGGCCAGGCATCGGCTGGCTTCGGGATGACGTGCGGGGTGTTGTCTACGGCCTCCTCGGGGTTGGGCTGGGGCAGGTCGGCGAGGCTGATCTTGTGGCGGACGCCTGGAGTCTGCTGATTCCAGTCGGTGAAGGCGGCCTGGCCGGTGAGGACAGTGCCTGATTGTGCGGAGAGCGAGACGGGAAGGGCAGAAGCCGCAATCGTCAGGGCCAGACCCTGAATGAGAGAGATGGTCAAGTTACGCATGAGACGTTTCTCCTTGAAGCGTGAAGCTGGCGGAAAGCGGTTGTCCGATCAGTTGAAGTTTACCGCCGTGAACTTCAAATTCGAGTGAATCGACGTTATGGATAAGGTTGACGAGATGGAAGCGCATAAAGTTTGCCATCAGCTCCGCGTCCGTGGCGTTGGGAAAGAGCAACACCATTCGGATGGCCTGCATGAAGTATCCATGGCTGAAGATGACGATGCAGCCGCCCTGGTCTCCATTCACAAGCTCTCCATCGACAAGCCGCCGCATGGCTTCGCGGGCGCGATCGAGAAACGAGGTAAATGACTCGGCTCCGGGGCCATCGACGTAGGCAGCATCTCGCCACTGCCAATAGTTAGATACATGCGGGTCTCGATCGGTCTCGCTGGTGTTGCGGTGAAGCGAAGGCTCAAGAAAGGTGAACTCCTGAATGGGCCACTCTTCGACCGGAACATTAGGGAACCTCTGCCGTAGCGGCTCGGCTGTCTGCTGCGCGCGCAAAAAGGGGGACGTGACGATGAGCGTCGGCGTGCAGTCGATGTGTTCGGCAAATTTTTTTGCCTGGACGCGGCCGAGTTCCGTCAGAGGATTCGTGTCGTGGTCCGCGGTTTTGCCGCCGGCGTTGGCCAGGCTCTGGCCGTGACGTACAAGGATGATCTTCGTGGCGGCCGACGCTGCGGATTCGGTCATGGTCTCTCCTCAGGCGAGGGCGTAGTCAGCTTCTTGACGAGATCCAGAGGAATATTCGCTGTTAGCACCGTGCGGTCCTTGTGTTGCTCGATCTTCGCGGAATCGGCCAACTGCTGAAACTCGGCATCTGTCGCAGCCTGTGGGTGCATCTGCGCTTCCACCTTTTCCACCGACCTCACAAGTTCCAGCAACGAGGTCAACGTTGCCGTTGCCTTGGATGCATCGGCTTCGCTGGGAGCGATCTGCTCGACCCGCAGATGAAGTGTGCCGAGATAGCGCAGGCTCGCAACGAAGGTGGTGTCTTCTGGAAGCGGCAGCTCAAGCCCGAAGACGCTGATGAAGCCGCGATCGGAGAAGGGAAGTCCAATGCGGCCGATCGCCCATGCGCTCGAGAAGGCCGGCACATCGCGGTAACGCGCCGACAGCAGCGACGAGCCTGAAAATGGCGATGCCGCAGCGCGATGCCGGTCGAGGATGGAGTGAATCTGCTCTGGCGTCGGCATATTTGAAGCGGCGATGGTGTCGTATCCGAGCTGCGCAATCCGCAACGGTCGCGTTACCTTTCCGTCGCCGACTGCGATGGTGTAGATGTCGTGGCCGGAATAACTTTCTTTCGATGTAGCAATCGTCTCGAGATAGCTTGCGAGTCGCCCTCCATCGAACCGTCCCTCAAAGACCTCGGAGTAGCCCACCGGTCCATTCGGCCCATTCGGATCATCCATGCGATGCAGCGCGAAGGCGGCCGAGTCGAGGTCGCGCTCCGGCACGATGCCTGTTGCGTCGACGAAGCGCTGGTAGTCAGGGTTGCGCGTCACCTGAGTGCGGTCGAAATGGGTCGCTACTCGCAGCGGTTTCAGATTGGCGTAGACGATCGCGTCCGACTCCGGCAGCAGGCGTGCAGCCTCAGGTGGAGCGGCCTTTCGCAGCACCAGCGCAACCACCAGCGCAACCATCAGCGCCAGCATCAGCAGCAGCGAGTAGCGGGTGCGCCTACGCATCAGGAACCACATCAGGGACATGGCCGGTCAGACAAGGTATCAGCATAGTTTGTTGCGAAGCCGCGCGTCGTCAACGTCTTCGCTTTTAAGCATAGACCATACCTGTGGCTGGGACCGAGGCCGCCGCTCTATTCCACGATGGCGAAGGTGTAGATCTTGCCGCCGTTCGTGACGTTGCCTGTACCGGGTGGCAGAATACCGTATTCGCCACCACCTGTGTCCTTGTCGACGGTGAACTGGTAGGTATGGGGTGCTGTTTTGACGGGATTGAACTTCACCTCGTCGCGATCGGCGCCACCTGTGGAGTGGAACACGCCGCCCGTAAGGACGCGAAACTCACGGTTGTTCGAATTGATGCGGAAGCGGAGGAAGTCGTACTCAACTGCGGTGACGCCCTCGGGCACATAGATCAGAATCTCGATCGGACATTGCAGCGCAAGCTTCGATTCGCGGCCGTTCAGGTGGCCGTTACGGTCTTCCCTGATGATGCCGTGCGTCGCGGTCGACTTAAGCCAGCCGCCCGACTTGATATGAACGATCTCCGGGTCAATCGCGATCCATTTTCCCGTGTGGTCTTTGTAGTAGACGCCGATCTCGTTGACGTCGGAGAGCTCGATCGGCTTATCGGCAACGTTGGTGAGCTGTCGGCGGCTTTTGTTGATCATTGCTGTGATGACCCGGTCGGAAACTCCTGCGTCTTTCAGAAGGACGAGCGAGTCAGCGTCGGTGGCGTAGTGGCCGGGCTGCGTGTTGATGGTCTCAACGATGAGATCATCGCCAAGCCCTGCCTTCGCCATCTTCACGACGGACTGATTGTCCATCGATGGTCCTCGTGTCGCTGTCAGTGGGCCATCGACTGCCTGCGGAGAATCCGATATGTGGGGTTGCTGCGCGCTCACAGCGAAGGGAAGCAGTGAGACGCCAAGAACGAACGGCAGAGATCGAAGCAGTGTTTTCCCAAGGGGCATAGGACAGGCGAATCCGGGTCGTCGATAGCCTAGCATGGCCGTGATTTTGGACGCATTAGGAGAAGCAGGAGTGAGCCAGGATGGGGCCATTGCTTGAGGGTTGCTGCTATGCTAAAGTTAGCTCTGCGGCGCACTCTGCGCGGGCACTGCTTCGCGTCGTGCGGCTGGGCTTACAGAGGGCAAAATTGCTGTTTGGGCTGGCGTAGCTCAGCTGGTAGAGCATCTGATTTGTAATCAGAGGGTCGGGGGTTCAAGTCCCTTCGCCAGCTCCAGTTCCCCGCAGCAGGGAAAAAGAAAGACGGATTTGGTTGTACTGCTCGACCGTTCTGGCGTTGCAGACCTCCGGTCACTCCTTCAAGGTAGGTGTTCCCGCTCGATTCGCATATTGAATCGTCGACGGGCTTGATGGGTCGAGTTGGGTGCTGCGCGCAGGGCTTTCAGGCAGAAAGTGCACAGGTGGCCGAGTGGTTAATGGCAGCAGACTGTAAATCTGCCGCGTTATGCGCTACGGAGGTTCGAATCCTCCCCTGTGCACCATTTAGCTTTGAGTCGTGAGTTTTTTGAGCAGTGAGTTGTTATCGGTGAGTTTTGTGGATCTAAGCCCGGCTGGCAGCGGAAGAATGTGGATCGCGCTGTTCGTCCTGGGGTTGTTAGCGGTTTTGGTCTGGCAGACGATGCAGCCGGACAAGTTGAGATCGCTTACTTGGATACTGTTAGGTTTTTTTGCCTTTCGGGTCATACTCGGACGGCTGCGTTCGCGGTAGGATTGTGAGGTTGGGTTTTTCAGGCTGGCGTAGCTCAGTGGTAGAGCACTCCCTTGGTAAGGGAGAGGTCGAGAGTTCAAGCCTCTCCGTCAGCTCCAGATTTAAGCTTTATCCAGTCGGGCGGGAGTAACTCAGTGGTAGAGTCACAGCCTTCCAAGCTGTTGGTCGCGGGTCCGATTCCCGTCTCCCGCTCCAAATATTGAACGCGATCCAGTACCAGGAAGATCGCAGGAGAACGTTTTGAGCAGTTTGTATGAGCAGCCCGTACTTCCCATCTCCGATCCGCAGACCTTCAACGCGGTCAAGGGAGCAGTTGAAGCCTCTTTTGCTTCGGGCCATGTAGCGAAGTTTTTGAAATCGCTCGAACGCTCGAAGCTGCGCATCCGCGAATTCGAAGTCGTCCTCGGCAAGGGCATTCTTGGACCTAAGACTGCGGCGGAGTACAACCGACTCAGCAACGGCGATCAGGGCCAGATCCGCGAACTTTATCTCGCCAGCCTGGAGCAGGTTGCCCCTGAGCTGCGGGAGAAGTTCTTCAGGCTATACGCCTACTACTAAGCCTCAAAAGTTTAGCTTTCGTTTGAAGTATTCACCTGAACTCCGGTGCAATGCGCCGGCCAACACAAAGAGACGGAGAGAGCAATGGCGAAGGAAAAGTTTGACCGGTCAAAGCCGCACGTAAACATCGGGACGATCGGGCACATCGATCACGGCAAGACGACGCTGACGGCGGCGATCACGAAGGTGCTGTCGAAGCACAACCCGAACAACAAGTTTCGTTCGTTCGACACGATCGACAACGCTCCGGAAGAGCGTGAGCGCGGTATCACGATTGCGACCTCGCACGTCGAGTACGAGACGCCGAACCGCCACTACGCGCACGTCGACTGCCCCGGCCACGCCGACTACATCAAGAACATGATCACTGGTGCAGCGCAGATGGATGGCGCGATCCTGGTGGTTGCGGCGACCGACGGCCCGATGCCCCAGACCAAAGAGCACGTTCTGCTCGCCCGTCAGGTTGGCGTGCCGTTCATCGTGGTTTTCCTCAACAAGTGCGATGCGGTTGAGGACGAAGAGCTGATCGAGCTGGTCGAGATGGAAGTCCGCGAGCTGCTGTCGAAGTACGACTACCCCGGCGACGACACTCCGATCATCCGCGGCTCTGCGCTCGGCGCGCTCAACGGCGAAGCCAAGTGGGAGGCCAAGATCGACGAGCTGATGGCGGCGGTGGACAAGTACATTCCGCAGCCTGAGCGCGCGGTCGACCAGCCGTTCCTGATGCCGATCGAAGACATCTTCTCGATCTCCGGCCGCGGCACTGTGGTTACGGGTCGTATCGAGCGCGGCAAGGTGAAGGTTGGCGAGGAGTCCGAGATCGTCGGCTTCCGCGAGACCCGCAAGACGGTTGTCACGGGCGTCGAGATGTTCAAGAAGCAGCTGGACGAGGGGCTGGCGGGCGACAACGCCGGACTTCTTCTGCGCGGCATTGCGAAGGAAGACGTGGAGCGCGGCATGGTGCTGGCCAAGACCGGATCGATCAAGCCGCACACCGACTTCAAGGGCGAGGTCTACGTGCTCTCGAAGGAAGAGGGTGGCCGTCACACGCCGTTCTTCAACGGCTACCGTCCGCAGTTCTACTTCCGCACGACGGACGTGACTGGTTCGGCGAAGCTTCCTGCGGGCACGGAGATGTGCATGCCCGGCGACAACATCCAGCTGGAGATTACGCTGCATACCCCAGTTGCGATGGAGAAGGGCCTGCGATTTGCTATCCGCGAAGGCGGCCGCACCGTCGGTGCTGGAACCATCTCCGACATCATCAAGTAGGTGCTGCTAAAGTAAGAATCAAAACGGCGAGCCTCGGCTCGCCGTTTTGATTACGACCGACGCTCTTGAGGCCAGATGAATCGTGTTTGAGTCCCTGGATACTACGCAAGAAAAACAGCCAGCAGAAGACCCGGTGACGGTTGCTGAGGCTTTGGGCGTGTATGTGCTTATACTTGCGCTGGCGTTCGGCTCTCTTGTTGCATTTATCTCTATTGGCGACCGTCCTTATGGGATGCAATGCGCAACGCTCATCAGCTATTCCGGAGCCATCTTCGTCTGGACTTTCTTCCGGACCAAGGGGGTTAATACCAAGCACAGCCTCTCTGCGCAGTACGTTCAGGAGCAGTTGCCACGCTTGCTGATGATTCATTTCGTCTATCTGCTGGCCATCTTCATTCTGGAAACGTGGGCGCTTGCCATTCGGCCGTCGATGCCGAGCTGGTGGTTGATTGCTCAAGGACGAAAAGGCATGCCCCCGTTTGATTTTGTTCTAATGCTAGCTGGCATGGCGATTGCCGTTTCGCAGATAGTTCTTTCGCGTCGCATTCTAGGCCGAGCAAAAAAGGAATTCCGCGCAAATTCAGCACAAAGGGTGCAATAGATTACCGTCGCTTTCTGCATGTAGTTCATGGGTTTCGCTTTATGGCACTGCAATTTGTCAGACAGCTGGGTTGGCTTTTGCGGCGGTTTCATGGATAATGGATGAGGATGAGCGTGGCCTGACCGCTCCTCTCTCCGTTAGAAATCAGGATTTGGTAGCAGGGGCCTTTGCCCTGCGTCGCGGCGTGTCGGAAGTGATTCTGTACAAGCTGCTTGCCAGCCGAAGTGGCTGGCCACTTTAGAAGGAGATTTATCCAATGCGCGAGATCATCACACTGCAGTGCCCGGATTGCAAGAACCGGAACTACTCCACAACGAAGAACAAGAAGACGACCACCGGGCGCCTTGAGTTTTCCAAGTTCTGCAACACCTGCCGCAAGCACACGGCGCACAAGGAAACGAAGTAAAAGGCAGCCTTTAGCCGTTAGCCATTAGCTTTCAGCGAGAGTCAAAAAGCTAAGAGCTAGTAGCTCAACCGGGGGAGTAAGCTCAACGGTTAAACTGTCGGTCTCCAAAACCGAACTTCTCGGTTCGAATCCGAGCTCCCCCGCCAGTTTTTGCCCCGGTCTCAAGGCCCGGGAACAGAAAATCAACACGAAGATTTGAGGCAGCACTATGGCCAAGACAGTAGCAGTAACCGAACAGCCCAGCACCGGCATCCAGCAGTTAAAATCGCAGCCTGCCCGTCTCGCCGAGTTCCTCAAGGACGTCCGCGCCGAGATGCGCAAGGTGATCTCGCCCTCGCGCGCCGAGGTGCAATCGACCACAATCGTCGTCCTCGTCACCGTCTTCATCTTTGCCGCCTACTTCTGGCTGGTGGACTCGATCATCGGCAAGGCGATTGAAGCTCTGCTGCATAAGCTGACCACGCACTAAACAACAGATTTTGAGCACGACCAGTAGAAAGAACCAGACGATGCGCGAAAAAGGCACAATCATGGCGGCAGAAGAACATAACCCGGAAGAGCAGAACCCTCAGGGAGATCCCTCCACCGAGCAACTGGCCCCGCCGGTCAACGAAAACTTTAAGTGGTACATCATCCACGCCTACTCCGGCTTCGAACGCAAGGTGCGCGAGTCGCTTGAGAGCCGCATCACAGCCTTTGGTCTGCAGAACAAGATCGGCCGCATCATGATTCCGACCGAGCCGGTCACCGAACTCCGCAACGGCAAGAAGTACACCATCGACCGCGTTTTCCTGCCAGGCTACGTCCTCGTCGAGATGGACCTCGACAACGACCTCTGGCACGTCATCAAGAACACGCCGCGCGTCACCGGCTTCCTTGGCACCGGCGACAACCCGGTTGCCCTGTCCGAGCAGGAGGTCAGCTCCATTCTCTTCCGCTCCGATGTCACGAAGGACAAGCCTTCGATGAAGGTCAAGTTCGACAAAGGCCAGCAGGTTCGCATCAACGAAGGCCCGTTCGCCAACTTCACCGGCGCTGTCGACGATATCAACGAAGACAAGCAGACCCTGAAGGTGATGGTCAGCATCTTCGGCCGCTCCACCCCGGTCGAGATCGAGTTCTCGAAGGTAGATAAAGTCGTCGAATAGTTCGATGACACGATTTAGGCACGATTTTAGAAGCAGAAAATATTAAGCAGCAGGCAGTCGAACGAAGCCCGCCGCTGGAAGCATAAAGAGGATTTACCGATGGCACCGAAGAAGATCACTGGATACGTCAAGCTTCAGATCATGGCCGGCAAGGCCACCCCTGCACCCCCGGTCGGCCCCGCGCTCGGCCAGGCTCAGGTCAACATCATGGAGTTCTGCAAGCAGTTCAACGACCGCACCGGCAAAGACCCATCTCTGGCCGGCCTCACCATCCCAGTCGTGATCAGCGTCTACGCTGACCGCACCTTCAGCTTCATCACCAAGACGCCTCCGGCGCCAGTGCTGTTGCTCAAGGCCGCCGGTATCGAGAAGGGCTCCGGCACTCCGAACAAGGAGAAGAAGGGCAAGGTCACCGAGAAGCAGATCCTCGCCATCGCCACCCAGAAGATGCCGGACATGAACGCGACCACTGTGGAAGCAGCAGCGAAGACCATTCGCGGCACCGCCCGTTCCATGGGCATTGAAGTCGTCGCCTAATTCACCCAACAAGAAACTCCAAAGAGCCGCAGGCAGTTGCCGCGGCTCTTTTACTGTCTCCTTGCATGACTGCCCTGGGTCCTATGATAGGTTGAAGTCAATCAATCATTTACCGGGAGAGATATGCTCCGCATCGGGGTCATGCTGGACTCATACAGTTCCAGCGCGTGGGTTGCAAAGACAATCGAAGATATCCAGGCATCCGGATTCGCGCACGTCGAACTTGTTGTTCTGAACACTCCTCCCGTTCAGGAGAGGCCCGGGCTCAAAAAGCGCATTCGCAATCACTGGAAGCTGACGCTCTATCACCGCTACGAGCACTGGGACTACCAGCGTAACAAGACCGAACCCGACTCCAAAGCGACCGCCGATCTCTCGCCGTTGCTCCGCGATGTGCCCTGCATTACTGTTCATCCCATTCGAAAAGGCTTCACCGACCGGATTCCCGAGGATGAATTAGCCGTAATCCAAACCCACAACCTCGACGTTCTCTTCCGCTTCGGTTTCCGCATCATTCGCGGCGGCATTCTCAGTGCAGCGCGTTACGGGGTCTGGTCGTTCCACCATGACGACAACCTCGAGTACCGCGGCGGGCCACCGCTGTTCTGGGAGATTTACGAACAAAACCCAGTCTCCGGAACGATCCTTCAGATCCTCACCGACTCGCTCGATGGTGGCCACGTCATCTATCGCGGTCATTCCTCGACGGACAAGTCCTCGCTCTATCGCAACCGCAACCCGATCTACTGGAAGACTGCCGAGTTCGCCCTTCGCCGCCTACGCGATCTCAACGACCGCGGCATGCAGTACATCGAGTCGCTACCAACCTACAGCGAGCCGAATACCTACGCCCGTGGTATCTATCGCACCCCCGATGCGCTGCAGATGGCCCAATTCCTTTCTCTCCGTTTCTACCAGTCGTTCGTCGCGCGAATTTCCTCTCGGCTTCGCGGATCGCAGCCGCAATGGTTCCTCGCCATTCGCCGTCGAACTGCGGAACGCGCCTTCAATGATTCCTCTGGCTACCAGCTCATGCTTCCGCCGAACGATCGCTTCTATGCCGACCCGTTTCTCTTTGAAAAGGATGGCAAGACCTATCTCTTTCTAGAGGATCTGCGATATAGCGAGGGACGCGCCCTCATCTCCTGCTGCGAACTCAACTCCGACGGCACGCATGGTCCGGTCTTCGAGGTGCTCCGCCGCCCTTATCACCTCTCGTATCCATTCCTCTTCGAAGAGGACGGCGAGATTTACATGATTCCCGAGACTAAGGGGAATCGAACCGTCGAACTATATCGCGCAACAAACTTTCCCAGCGAGTGGACTCTCGAATCCACGCTCCTCAACGATATCTATGCGGTCGATGCCACCATTTTGAAGCGCAACGGCAAATACTGGATGTTCGTTGGCATCTCAAACGGCCGCTACTCCAACTGCGACGAACTTGGCATCTTCTTCTCCGATGCGCTCAAGGGGCCCTGGGCTCCGCATCCTTCGAATCCAGTGGTATCGGATGTTCGGCGTGCGCGTCCTGCTGGTGCCTTCTTCGAGGATCAGGGTCGCCTCATTCGCCCATCGCAGGATTGTGCGAAGGCGTATGGCTATGCAATCGTCTTCTCCGAGGTAGTCACGCTGACTGAGACTGAGTACGAAGAGCGCCCGATTGCGCGGCTCAATCCCGATTGGGTGAAGGGCAATCTGGGCACCCACACCTACACTCGTACCGATCAGTTTGAAGTCATCGACGGCAACTTCGCGGCAAAGGTCTCAGCCGCTATGCCTAAGACCCCTCTCAATCTCTAAGCAAACAGCCTCTGTTGCACACCCACTGTCACGCTATCTGCGGTCTTCTTCGCCATCTCCATGTCTTCTGGTAAGACATCCATCGACCTCAGCCCCAGCCCGTACTTGCGGCGCACCGCGCTAACGAGCTCTGCCATCTGCCTCCGGTACTTGGGCGCGGCGAAGTCCCTGTCGGCGAACCGTGCTCGATAGTCCGCCTCCAGGGCAGGGAAGTGCTCGCGGACGAAGCTCAGGTAAGTAGGGCGCGAGCACAACTTCAAAAAAAGAGGATTGGCAACGAAGAAGCTCGCGCAGGCCTCGGCGGCGCGGCGTCCCATCTCATCGAGCATCTTCGCGTCATCGTTGATGCCCGGCAACAGCGGCGAACACATCACGCCTGCGTTGATGCCCGCATCGCGCAGCTTTCGCACCGCGGCGAAGCGCAAATCCGGCCTCGGCGCGCGCGGTTCCACCAGGCGGGCCAGTCGAGCGTCTGGCGTGGTGATGGTGATATGCACGACCAGCCGGTTGTGCCGAGCTACTTCCGCGAGTACATCGAGATCGCGCACAATCAGGCGCGACTTGGTGATGATCCCGATGGTGTAGCCGGAGCGCCGGGCGAAGACCTCCAAAATAGAGCGTGTGATGCGCGCGCGCCGCTCAACCGGCTGGTAGGGGTCCGTGGCCGTGCCAATGGCTATCTCGGCCCGCGGGTCGAACCGGCGCAGCTCCTGTTCGAGCAGCCACGCTGCGTGCTGCTTCATGTAGATCTCGTGCTCAAAGGCGGTTGCCCAGGCCTGCGGTTCGTCGGGCGCAGTTTTGGCGGCGGGTTGTTTATGCAGTTTGGAGTCAATGGACATGGGTTGCAGAAACTCGTGCGTATAACGGGCGAAGCAGTACTTGCAGCCGAACTCGCAGCCACGGTACGGGTTGATGCTGTAGGCAATCCAACTGGTTCGCCGGGAGACGTTGCGGTTCAGAAGGCTGCGCACCTCAAGCGCTTTGAACTCGATCCGATGGCCATCGCCAGCATGCGTGGCCTGTGCAGCCATTCGGGCGATTCCCGTGGGTTGTGAGGGCAGGATCGGGAAGAGGGATGAGCTGTCCATTTTCGCCATTTGTTCGCCTCGATTGAACCGACTATAAGCTCGCTCTCCTGCCTCGTCAAGGTGCATTCCTTCTTCCTTTTTACAAGGTCGCCAAATTGCCTTGAATTAATCATCGCCACGTATAATTCGGAAATCCTTATGTCCTCTTCCTACAGGAGTTACGCCTTGGTTTCCAGGTTCTATCTTTGTCTCGCTGCCGGTATTTGTTTCTCATTGATCGGTTGCAACTCCAGTACAGCGCCAGCCTCGCCCGCTGCTCCCGGCGCTCCTCAGGTAACGATGGGGATGCCCAACGCATTCCCCGCCACCACGGTTGGAGTGGCGAGCACGGCACAGTCGATTGCGCTGACGAACAGTGGCAGCGCTCCGATGAGCATCACTGGCATCTCGATCACAGGCGCGAACGCAAGTTCGTTTGCGGAGACCACCACTTGCGGCAGCCTGCTCTCGGCTGGGAACAGCTGCACGATCTCTATCACCTTCATGCCCGCAACTGCGGGCACCCTGACCGCGGCCATCAGCGTAGCCGACGATGCGACTGGTTCGCCGCAGACCGTCGCGCTCAGTGGCACCGGAACGCTTGCTCCGATCCCTCTGGCCGTGTTGTCCCCGTTCAGCCTGGTCTTTCCGAGCACAGTATCAGGCGCAATCAGCGCCGCACAGACCGTCACTCTCTCGAACGCCGGCACCGTGCCTCTGGACATCATCAGCATCTCCATCACAGGCGCAAACGCCGCCGACTTCTCCCAGACCAACACGTGCGGCAACACGGTCATCGCCGGTGGGAGTTGCACGATCTCCACCACCTTCACTCCCGTTGCAGTTGGCAGCTTTTCCGCATCGATCAGCATCGCAGACAACGTCGCAAATTCTCCTCAGAGCGTACCGCTGGTGGGTACAGCCACAGCGGCGCCCGCATCTCAGGCAACGCTGACCCCCGTCAGTCTCACCTTTGCGACGACCTCCATCGGCTCAACTGCCGCAGCGCAAAGCATTGTTCTCTCCAATCCCGGCAATGCGACTCTGAATATCTCCAACATCGCAATCGCGGGAACAAATCCCAACTCTTTCAGCGAAACCGACAACTGCGACGTCTCTCTTTTGCCGAACGCTAGCTGCGCAGTTCAAGTGACCTTTTCTCCGGCGGCCAGCGGCAGCCTTACGGCGACGCTTTCCGTGGCCGATGACGCAGCAGGTTCCCCCCAGACGGCCTCGCTGACCGGCACTGGAACGATCGCGCAGGCCCCGCAGGCAGTCTTCTCTCCTTCGAGCGTGTCATTCCTTAACACCACGATCGGAAGCACCAGCGCTCCGCAAACTATCACCCTGAGTAATCCCGGCGCGATGCCGTTGAACCTCACCGCAGTCGCGGTGACAGGCGCGAACGCCAGCAACTTCGCCCAGACCAATAACTGTGGCAGCTCCCTGGCCTCAGGTGCTAACTGCGCGATCTCCCTCACCTTCATGCCTGCCGCAGCGTCGAGCTACAGTGCGAATCTCAGCGTATCCGACAACGCCGCCGGCTCCCCGCAACTGACCCCTCTTAGCGGCACCGGAGTCTCTGCGTCGAGCGCCTCTCATACGCTGCTTACCTTCCCCGAGACCGATCTGAGCGTCACACCGATCTACGACTACATCAACACCGCGACCAGCACGCTTGACATGACCATGTACGAGCTCGTCGACACAACCTTCCAGAACGATCTGATCGCCCTGGCCAAAAAAGGCGTTAAGGTTCGCGTCATCCTCGACCAGTCTCTTGAAAAGAGCAGCAATACCCCTGCGCTCAACGCGCTCAATGCGAATGGCGTCACGGCGGTATTTGCGAGCGCGAGCTTCCAGGCCTGCCATCAAAAGACCATCACAATCGACGGCAAGAGCTCCGCCATCATGACCCTGAATCTGACCAGCCGCTACTACAACGACACACGCGACTTCGCCGTCATCGACACCAGCGCCAACGATGTCGCCGCGATCGAGGCAGTCTTCAACAACGACTTCGTCAATGGCTCGACGACCTTCAATACTCCCACGGGCGATGACCTCATCTGGAGCCCGACCAACTCGCAGACTGCGCTGCTTGCTCTGATCGCTTCGGCCAAAGTCAGCCTCAACGTCGAGAACGAAGAGATGGGCGACGCAGCCATTGTCAACGCTCTCGCTGCCGCGGCGAAGAGCGGCGTGCAGGTGCAGGTGACGATGACCAGCGATGGTTCGTACAACAGCGAGTTCAACACGCTGAAGGCCGCTGGAGTGAAGGTCAGCACCTATGAAGAATCGGCGGCTCTCTATATCCACGCCAAGGTCATCGTCGTCGACTACGGCCAGCCCAACCAGCAGGCATTCGTCGGTTCGGAGAACTTTTCCAACGCGTCGCTGACCGAAAATCGCGAGCTTGGGCTTACCCTTACCGACCCCACGGTTCTGCAGTCGCTGAATGCGACCTTGAACGCGGACTTCGCAGGGGCGACCCCGTATTAAAAAGTTGCGAGAACGGTGAGGACATCTATTCGCGGGGTTCAACCCTCTTGGGTAGAAGATCGGGATGGAGTGTGGGCGCAGCAAGCCATTCGACGTCAAAGCTTCCCCGGTATCCGAATAGCGGTCCCCATGTGCGGTTTCTGACATTTACCTCGATGCGATACTTGGCCGCGTCGTCGTCGAACCATTCGCATACTTCGGCGATGCCGGAAAGCGCGAGTGGAAATCGAAATCCAAGGGGCCCTTCGTAGAATCGTTGTTCTCCTGAGCGAATGGCGATACCGCCATTGGTTGCGACGGAGATATCGATGTCGACGGCGAGGTGCTGGTGAGTGCCCAGATAGTCGACGATCCGGCCTCGCTGCTCGCTGTAGATCATGTAGGCGTCGAATCGCCTCTGCTGCACGCGGCCGTTAGCGGTGTTGAAGGTGCGGATCCAGGTCACAGTTTCGCGTCCCAATTTGTCGCGATAGGCGAAGTTTCGAATTGAAAACGGGACGTTTCGGCCCTGCTCGGGAAACATGATGCTGCGCCACGCGCCGACGTACAAAAACGGCAGTGTATAGATCGCCCCGTGCCACAGCTCTTCCATGACGCCTGTGCCGATGGCGGCGATCCCGGACTCGCTCGAAAGCGAGAACCGGCGCTGAATCATCGGATGAAGGCGTTTGAACTCTTCTCCCAGCGCTAGTTCATAGATGGACGGCATGGCCAACCTCTTTCCGGCTCTCTGCGGGCCTTCTAAAGCAACGGCCTGCAAAAGCGGAGCTGTAGTGGGCGAGCCATCCGCATGCGCAGAGAGCTGCAACGCCTAAATTGAGCGTGACCGGGTTGAATGCTGCGGTGAGCTGAGCGGGAGAACGCAGTGCGACCGTTATCAGAGCAGCGATCATAGCGACGCCAGTCATGACGAAATAACTGCGCCATCGCCACGCGAATAGACCGAGCAAGCCGAAGAGAACTTCGACAAAGCCAATCAACGGCAGCCAGTGGAGAGGAATGCCTGTGTCCGCGAGCATTTTCAGCTCTGTCGCATCGTGGAAGAAGAGTTTCGGAACGAATCCATGCCAGATCCAAATAGACGCAACAGCAATGCGGCAGACGCCATAGATGATGGAGGAGCGAAGGACGGCCTCCGGAGGAATATCGGACTCTATCCATAGCCGCAGGCGGTCGAAGCTCCACGCGGTTGCCCATCCCATAATCGGGCGGAGAAAGAGGGTGTCGACGCACTGGCCCGCGGCGCCGAATCGGGTCTGATAGTCGTACCAGGTAAGAAACCGGATACGGCCGCCTTCGTCGGGAATGTATTTCCAGTAGCCAGCGCCTGTGCGGATGAGTGATTTCGGGTCGTCGGACCAGAAACGGAGGGCAGATGTCCGTTCGCCGATGGCTCCGGAGCGGGTTCCAGTGGATTCGCCCTCTCCGGCAATAGCGATCCCGAAGCCTATACGGGTTTCATAGAGGAATTGTTGAGGGGCAGCGTCGTCAGATTTAGGTAGATAGCGGATCGTCGAGAAGCGAAGATCCCAGCGCTGATGCAGCGCTGGATCCTGGGTCAACTGCCAAAGATGCTCCATCCCGGCCTTCATCTCCAGCTCAACGTACAGGCCTTTCGACATGGCGGGAGAATAGCACGGCCTATACGAAACCCTCTCAGAAAAGTTGCAGAACCGGCACATCTTTGGCATACTTGTAAGAGCGTCTCAACTCGCCGTTGAGCGCAGTCGATAACCACGCCCCGGGAGGTAATCCGAGAGGGGTGGGAGATGAGGGAAGATGGCAAGGAAGATTTCCAAGAATTTGGCGAAGGCGCGTGCGCTCGTTGAGCCCCGTCCTTATGTTCTGGCGGATGCTGTTCCGCTGCTCCAAAAAGCAAAGTATGCGAAGTTCGACGAGACCGTCGATCTCACCATGCGTCTCGGTGTCGACCCCAAGCACGCCGACCAGATGGTCCGCGGCACGGTCGTCCTCCCGCACGGTCTCGGCAAATCCAAGATCGTTGCAGTCATCGCCTCGGGCGACAAGGTCAAGGATGCGCAGGCAGCCGGAGCTGAGTTCTTCGGTGGCGAAGAGTTGGTTGAAAAGATTCAGAAGGAAAATTGGACCGCCTTCGACGCTCTGATCGCAACGCCTGACATGATGAAGTCTGTCGGTCGCCTCGGCAAAGTTCTCGGACCTAAGGGTCTGATGCCCAACCCGAAGACCGGCACCGTCACCACCGACGTCGCTGGCGCGGTTAAAGAGATTAAGGCCGGTAAGGTTGAGTTCCGCACCGACAAGACTGCGCTCGTGCATGTTCCCGTCGGCAAGCTGTCGTTCGATCCGCAGAAGCTGGTCGACAATGCAACGACCGTCATGACCAGCGTCATCAAGGCAAAGCCTTCGGCAGCCAAGGGCAAGTACATCAAGGGCGTTACGCTCAGCTCGACGATGGGCCCTGGCATTCAGCTCGACTTTGCCGCGGTAGAGGCAGCCAGTAAGGCGTAAAGGCGGCTTGGTTTAAGGTTTCAGCCCGCGAATGGGCGCAATTTTCAGCTAGCAGCTAAAGGCTAGCAGCTAAAGGCTAGGTTTTTATGGCACTATCCAGGGCATCAAAGACGGAGAAGGTTGGCAAGCTCGCAGCCGAGCTTGAGCACTCCACCTCTGCAATTATCGGCACCTTCAAGGGGCTCACCGCCTCCAAGGACTTCGAGCTGCGCAAGACTGTTCGCGCCGCCGGCGGAAGCTACCATGTCGTTAAGAACAAGCTCGCCGCTCGCGCGGGCGAAGGCACCAAAATCGAGGCCGCTCTCAAGGGGCTCAAGGGTGTCTCGGCTGTCGCCTACACCTCAGGCGATCCCGTTGCTCTCGCCAAGGCCCTGTCCACGTGGGTCAAGGACAACGCGGAGTTCACCTTCAAGCTGGGTATAGTCGATGGCAAGGTGATCGACGTTCGTGAGATCAGCGAGCTGGCCACCATGCCGGGCAAGGAAGAGCTCTTCTCGAAGCTTCTCTTCCTCATCAACTCACCTGCGCAGCGCTTGGCCACCGTCATCAATGCTACCGGCCGCGATCTCGCCGTCGTCATCAATCAGGGCGTCGAGAAGGGCAAGTTTGCCGGTACGGCAGCAGCAGCCGCTCCTGCCATAGAGGCAAAGGCTGAGGCTCCCGCAGTCGAAGCAGCCCACGTCGAAGAGGCCGCGGCAGGCGAGCAACCTTCAGGAGCAGCGCAACCCGAGAACTCCACCGCATCGCAAGGTGGGGAAGCCGCGACCACGGATCCGGTCGAGGGATAACCCAAGTTTCGCCTGGTCTCCCCGGGTGCGCTGGTCTGGGCGCAACGGAAACCCTGGAAGGCATAGGCAGCCGAGGCGCAGTCGGCCACGGTAGGCAATCAGCAACGGCAACACAAAAGTTCAGTTCTACATAGTTCAGTTCTAATGGAGAAATAAAATGGCAGACATCCAGCAGTTGGAAGAATCAATCGTTAGCCTGAGCCTCCTCGAGGCATCGGCTCTGGTCAAGAAGCTCGAAGAGCGCCTTGGCGTCTCGGCAGCGGCAGCGGTGGCAGCGGCTCCGGCAGCAGGCGGCGGCGCGGCAGCAGCGGCCCCGGCTGAAGAGAAGACCGAGTTCACTGTCATCCTTAAGGATGCCGGAGCGAATAAGATCAACACCATCAAGGCTGTACGCGAAGTCACCGCCCTTGGCCTCAAGGAAGCCAAGGACCTGGTTGACGGCGCTCCCAAGCCCTTGAAGGAGAACGTTTCAAAGGATGACGCGGCTGCCATCGCCAAGAAGTTCGAGGGCGTAGCAACCGTCGAAATCAAGTAGTTACCCTGTCAGCTTGTAAGTCGGGGCGGAACGCGATATTCTAGAGGTTAGAAAAATTTCGTTCCGCCTTGGCGTGCTTACCGGCGGATTCAAGTTTCGGCAAACTTTTGGGTTGTAACCCGGATCATCCTGTTCAGGGACAGGCTAAGGAACCGGCCACTATCGCTTCGAGCGGCGGACGCGCATAGTGTAATAGGCATCAGCGAGCGGCAGCAACTTTGGGGTAAGGCGAACCTCAAATGGGGCAGGCATTCACACCATCTATACAGAAACAGTGCACAAGTCGATCTTTGCGCTCTTGGGACACGCTGTCCCTACGAGCGCTTTGCCGTGTTTACGGGCATAGCAGCACCCCTGCTCGCGTTCTTTATAGCAGCTTCGAGCGCTCGCAGTCAGTAAAAGTTTTGAGATTTTCTTCAGTGCCGGGAAGGTTCACACGGCAAGACATTCTGCGCACGGAACCTGTTGCCATCGAGGACAGCAGACTCCGAAGACTTTAGCAATAGCACACGCAAGACCAAACCCGGAGGGCGCGACCAAGCCCTCCCCTCACGAGTGCAGCCAGCCATTGTGATGCTGGCAGCCGCAATCGGGAGGCCTCGAAGGTCAGTTTTCAGGAGAGAGCATGTCTGGCGAGTCCAACAACAGCGAAATGCGCGCGATCCGTACCCGTCTCGATTTTTCGAAGATACCCACATCCATTCAGATTCCCAACCTCATCGAAGTGCAGCGCCGCAGCTATGAGCGCTTCCTTCAGATGGACAAGCTCCCCCAGGAGCGCGAGGACAACGGCCTTCAGTCCGTCTTTACCTCAGTCTTCCCCATTACCGACTTCCGTAACGTCAGCGAACTCGAGTTCGTCGACTTCTCGATCGGCAACTGGGAGTGCAAGTGCGGCTACCTTAAGGGTCTCAACCACCTGCGCACGGCCTGCACCCATTGCGGCCACATGGTCATCACCGACCCCTTCCATCCGGGCGACGTCCTTTGTAACTTCTGCGGAACCTACAACAAGAACACCCCTGACTTCTGCACCAAGTGCGGCGACCCCGTCGGGTTGCAGCTGAAGTACGACCAGGCAGAGTGCGAAGAGCGCGGCATGACCTACTCCGCACCGCTCAAGGTCACCATCCGTCTCAAGATCTACGACAAGGACCCCGAGACCGGCGTCAAGAGCCTTCGCGACATGAAAGAGCAGGAAGTCTTCTTTGGCGACATCCCGCTGATGAGCCAGAATGGCACCTTCATCGTCAACGGTACGGAGCGCGTTATCGTCTCGCAGCTCCACCGTTCGCCCGGCGTCTTCTTCGAAACGGCGAACAATCGCACCTACTTCCTCGGCAAGATCATTCCATACCGCGGCAGCTGGGTCGAGTTCGAGTACGACCAGAAGAACACCCTCTACGTCCGCATCGACCGCAAGCGCAAGTTCCTCGGCACCATCTTCCTGCGCGCGCTCGGCCTGCGTACCGACGAAGAGATCCTCAAGACCTTCTACACCGTCGACACCATCAACGTGAAGGACGGCAAGCTCAGCTGGAAGGTCGTTCCCGAAGGTCAGCTCACGAACCTGCAAGGGACACGCCCCGCCCACGCGATCACCGTCAAGGGTGAGGAACTCGCGCCCGCGACTCGCAAGATCTCGGCGCACTCGCTCAAGAGCCTGCGCAGCCACAAGATCGAAGCAGTCGAAGTTGAGACCAGCGAATTCGACGGAGCCATGACTGCCGCCGACGTCGTCGATCTCACCACCGGCGAACTACTCTACGAAGCCAACCAGGAGCTCACCGCCGACAAGCTGCACAAGATCATCCAGTCCGGCGTCACCAGCTTCGAGGTCTTCTTCCCCGAGCGTGACGACGTGGGCAACATCATCACCAACACCCTTCGCCGCGACTCCGTACGCAAGCCCGAAGAGGCGCTCATCGAGATCTACCGCAAGCTGCGTCCGGGCGACCCACCGACCCTCGACACCGCAACCGCGCTCTTCGAAGGCATGTTCTTCGATGCGCGCAAGTACGACTTCTCGCGCGTAGGCCGCCTCAAGTTCAACATCAAGCTCTACGAGAACCAGGACCCCACCGGCCTCGACAAGCGCACGTTGACCCCTGAGGACTTCTACGGAACAATCCGTTACCTCCTCAAGTTGCGCAAGAACATCGGCACCGTCGATGACATCGATCATCTCGGCAACCGCCGCGTTCGCGCTGTCGGCGAGTTGATGGAGAACCAGTTCCGCATCGGCCTCGTCCGCATGGAGCGTGCCATCAAGGAAAAGATGTCGGTCTATCAGGAGATGTCGACCGCCATGCCGCACGACCTCATCAACGCCAAGCCAGTCATGGCTGCGATTCGTGAGTTCTTCGGCTCCTCGCAGCTCTCGCAGTTCATGGACCAGACCAACCCGCTCTCGGAGATCACGCACAAGCGCCGCCTCTCCGCCCTTGGGCCTGGTGGTCTGTCGCGTGAGCGCGCCGGCTTCGAAGTCCGCGACGTGCACCCCACTCACTACGGCCGCATCTGTCCGATCGAGACGCCAGAAGGTCCGAACATCGGTCTCATCTCGTCGCTTTCGTGCTTCGCGCGTATCAACGAGTACGGCTTCATCGAGTCGCCCTACCGTCGCGTCAAGGACGGTCGTGCGCTCGACTACGTCTCCGTGGTCAACGCTGGCGAGTCTGGTCTGCGTCAGGGCGACTATCTTGAGATCAGTGACGCCCGCAAGCAGAATGAGCAGTTGAAGAAGGACAAGAAGCGCACCATGGATCTTGCTCCCTTCAGCTTCTACCTCTCCGCGTGGGAAGAAGACCGCCATACCATCGCGCAGGCGAACATCGAGCTCGATGAGAAGCTGAACATCGTGCAGGACGTCGTCGACGCCCGCCGCCAGGGCAACTTCGTCCTCGTCAACAAGTCCGAAGTCGACTACGTTGACGTCTCGCCGAAGCAGCTCGTCTCGGTCGCCGCATCGCTCGTGCCGTTCCTCGAGCACGACGACGCGAACCGCGCGCTCATGGGCGCGAACATGCAGCGGCAGTCCGTTCCTCTGCTCGTCAGCGAGGCTCCGTTCGTCGGCACCGGTATGGAAGGCGTCACCGCCCGCGACTCCGGCGCCGTCATCCTGGCCAAGCGCAACGGCATCATCGACTCGGTCGACTCCGAGCGCATCATCGTGCGTGTCGAAGGCGAGCACCACCCCACGCAGCTCTCGCGTGAGGTTGGCTCCGACATCTACCAGCTCACGAAGTTCAAGCGCTCTAACCAGAACACCTGCATCAACCAGAAGCCGATCGTCCGCAAGGGCGACCGCGTGGTCAAGGGTCAGGTCATCGCCGACGGTCCTTGCACCGAGCAGGGCGAACTCGGCCTCGGCCGCAACGTCCTGGTCGCGTTTATGCCGTGGCGCGGTTACAACTTTGAGGACGCGATCCTCATCTCGGAGAAGCTGGTCCGCGAGGATTACTACACCTCGATCCACATCGAGGAGTTCGAGATCGAAGCCCGCGACACGAAGCTCGGGCCGGAAGAGATCACACGCGACATCCCCAACGTCAGCGAGCACGCCCTGCGCGACCTCGACGACTCGGGTATCATCCGCATCGGCGCGAAGATCGGCCACAACGACATCCTCGTCGGCAAGGTAACTCCGAAGGGTGAAACCCAGCTGACGCCGGAAGAGAAGCTGCTCCGCGCCATCTTCGGCGAAAAGGCCGGCGATGTTCGCGACGCCTCGCTGACGTGCCCTCCGGGTATCGAAGGCACCGTCGTCGACGTCCGCATCTTCTCCCGTAAGGGGCAGGAGAAGGACGAGCGCGCCAAGCAGATCGAGCAGGAGATGATCGAGAAGCTCGAACGCAACCTCGCCGACGAAATCCGCATTCTCACCGACGAGCGTCTCAAGCGCCTCGAAGCAATTCTCGGCGCGAAGGAGGTTCTCGCCGACCTGCACGACGAGCGCACCAACAAGAAGCTGCTCAACAAGGGCGACGTCCTCGACCGCGACACCATCGAGCTGATCAGCACTCGTAACCTCAAGCGCATCCGCTACGCCGACAAGGACCCCCGCGTCAACGAGCAGATAGATGAGATCGAAGAGATGACCTCGCGTCAGATCGATGTTCTCCGCAAGATCACCAACGAGAAGATCGCGAAGATGCAGAAGGGCGACGAACTCGCTCCCGGCGTCATCAAGATGGTCAAGGTCTACGTCGCCATGAAGCGCAAGCTCTCGGTTGGCGACAAGATGGCCGGCCGCCACGGTAACAAGGGCGTCATTGCCCGGATCCTTCCCGAGGAAGATATGCCATACCTTCCCGATGGAACTCCGGTCGAGATCGTTCTTAATCCGCTCGGCGTGCCCTCTCGTATGAACGTCGGTCAGATCCTCGAGACGCACCTCGGCTGGGCCGCGCACGAACTCGGCAAGCAGGTCGCCGAAGCCGCTGAAAACATGACGAAGGCTGCTGAAGTCCGCGAGCTCTTCAAGGCACGCTTCGCCGGAACCGCCGCTCTCAGCCAGCTTCTTGACCTCGACGACGAGCAGACCCTGCGCGTCGCCGCCGGTATGAAGCGCGGCATCTGGTTCGGCACGGCGGTATTCGACGGCGCACGCGAGACCGAGATCAAGGCGCTTCTCAAGGCCGCTGGTCTGCCCAGCTCGGGCAAGACGCAGCTCTACGATGGCATGATCGGAGAACCCTTCGAGCAGCCCGCCACCGTCGGCTACATCTATATGCTCAAACTCTCACACCTCGTCGACGACAAGATCCACGCTCGCTCCATCGGACCGTACTCCCTCATCACCCAGCAGCCGCTTGGTGGTAAGGCACAGTTCGGCGGACAGCGCTTCGGCGAAATGGAAGTCTGGGCGCTCGAAGCCTATGGCGCTGCGTACATCCTGCAGGAGCTGCTCACCGCCAAGTCCGACGACGTCTTCGGCCGTACCAAGATCTACGAGGCCATCGTCAAGGGCGAAGCTGCCATCGAGCCGGGTGTTCCCGAGTCGTTCAACGTTCTTATCCGCGAACTGCAGTCGCTCTGCCTCGACGTCGAACTGATCAAACAGGCCGACCAGAAGAAGCATCCGCTGCCAGCAATCGCCGCAGCAGACTAACGCGCATTAACGCATCAGGGACTGAGGAGGTCAATGCGTACACTCCTCAGTCCGCCACTCCGGTGGCAAGACAATCGAAAAAGCAACTGCAACAGAACCACGGTAAGCGGTGCACCCCAAGCCATCGCAACAGAATTAGCAACCGCAGCCAACTCGCTGCACCTGCCAAAGCAGGACACAAGGGAGACGCAAAAATATGTTCCGCTCCAGCCCCTTCGAACTGACCGGACCCATCGCCGACTTCGACGCCATCAAGATCCAGCTCGCCAGCCCCGAGAAGATCCGCAGTTGGTCGCACGGCGAAGTCACCAAGCCGGAAACCATCAACTACCGCACCTTCAAGCCCGAGCGCGACGGCCTCTTCTGCGCCCGCATCTTCGGACCCATCACCGACTGGGAGTGCCTCTGCGGCAAGTACAAGCGCATGAAGCACCGCGGCGTCATCTGCGATAAGTGCGGCGTCGAAGTCACGCTCAGCAAGGTCCGCCGCGAGCGCCTTGGACACATCGAACTCGCCAGCCCCTGCTCGCACGTCTGGTTCTTCAAGGGCCTGCCCTCGCGCATCGGTCACCTGCTCGACATCTCGCTGCGTGAGCTTGAAGCTGTCCTCTATTTCGAGTCCTACGTCGTCGTCGACCCAGGCGACGCGCCCGTCAAAGAGCGCGAAGTCATCAAGGACGAGACCAAGTTCCGCGAACTCGATCAGCAGTTCCGCCCCTCCGGCTTCAAGGCCATGATGGGTGCCGAGGCCATCAAGGAACTCCTCAAGCGTGTCGACGTCACTGAGCTCGCCATCGAGCTCCGCGAGCGCATGAAGCAGGAGTCGTCGCTCCAGAAGAAGCTCAAATACTCCAAGCGCCTCAAGATCGTCGAGGCCTTCCGCAAGTCCGACAACCTTCCCCAGTGGATGATCCTCGACGTGATCCCCGTGATCCCGCCAGAGCTTCGCCCCCTCGTGCCGCTAGACGGTGGACGCTTCGCCACATCCGACCTCAACGATCTCTATCGCCGCGTCATCAACCGCAACAACCGGTTGAAGAAGCTGATGGACCTCCACGCTCCTGAGGTCATCGTCCGCAACGAGAAGCGCATGCTGCAGGAGGCCGTCGACGCTCTGTTCGACAACGGTCGCCGTGGCCGCGTCCTCCGTGGCGCGAACAACCGTCCGCTGAAGTCGCTCTCCGACACCCTCAAGGGCAAGCAGGGTCGCTTCCGTCAGAACCTCCTCGGCAAGCGCGTCGACTACTCCGGCCGTTCGGTCATCGTCGTTGGCCCCGAGCTGAAGCTGCACCAGTGCGGTCTTCCCAAGAAGATGGCGCTCGAGCTCTTCAAGCCCTTCATCTATCACCGCCTCGAGCAGACCGGTCACTGCACCACCATCAAGCAGGCCAAAGAGATGGTCGAGATGCAGGAGCCCATCGTCTGGGACATCCTCGAAGAGGTCATCAAGGACCACCCCGTCCTTCTGAACCGCGCCCCGACGCTTCACCGTCTCGGCATCCAGGCCTTCGAGCCCGTGCTCGTCGAAGGTAAAGCCATCAAGATCCACCCGCTCGTCTGCACCGCCTTCAACGCGGACTTCGACGGCGACCAGATGGCCGTGCACATTCCGCTCTCGCCTGAGGCTCAGATCGAAGCCAGCGTTCTCATGCTTGCTTCGCACAACATCCTCTCGCCCGCCAGCGGTCAGCCGATCACCGTGCCGACGCAGGACCTCGTCCTCGGCATCTACTACCTCACTAAGGCGAAGGTTAACGCCAAGGGTGAAGGCCGCGTCTTCGCCAACATCGAAGAGGTCTTCATGGCCCTTGAAGCGAAGCAGGTCGAAACTCTTACCCCGATCCGTCTGCGCTACACCGGTCCTGTCCTCGACATGACCACCGCGTACGACGATCAGGACCTCACCCACACCGAGCCGGTCGAGTTCAACAAGCAGTACATCAACACGACCGTCGGCCGCGCCATCCTCAACGATGCGCTCCCCGAGGGCATGCCTTACGTCAACGGCCTGCTCAAGAAGAAGGGCATCGGCCAGCTCATCAACTACTGCTACCTGAACCTCGGCCTCGAGACCACGGTCAAGACCCTCGATCGCGTCAAGGATCTCGGATTCACCTATGCCACCCGCTCCGGCCTCTCGGTCGGTCTGGACGACATGGTCATCCCCGACTCCAAGTACAACCTCGTAGGCGACGCCGAAAAGAATGTCCTCAGCATGCAACAGCAGTACCTCGATGGAGCCATCACCAACGGTGAGCGTTCCAACAAGGTCATCCAGATGTGGTCCGGCGTCACCGAGCGCGTTGCCGACGAGATGTTCAACAACATGAAGCGTGCCGACAAGGAAGGAGCCATGAACCCGATCTACATCATGGCCGACTCCGGTGCTCGCGGATCCAAACAGCAGATCCGCCAGCTCTCCGGCATGCGTGGTTTGATGGCAAAGCCCTCAGGCGAAATCATCGAGACCCCCATTACGGCGAACTTCCGCGAAGGTCTCACCGTGCTGCAGTACTTCATCTCGACGCACGGCGCACGTAAGGGCCTCGCCGACACCGCACTCAAGACCGCCGACTCGGGTTACCTCACCCGCCGTCTGGTCGACGTTGCGCAGGATGTCATCATCTCGCACAACGACTGCGGCACGGTCGAAGGCATCTACGTCACCCCGATCATCGAAGCTGGCGAGACCATCGAGCCCCTGCGCGACCGCATCATCGGGCGTGTTTCACTTGAAAAGTTGAAGGACTTTGAAGGCAAGACCATCGTCGACGTCAACCAGGAGATCGACGAAGAGCTCGCCAACGCCGTTCAGGCCGCGGGTATCGAGCGCGTCAAGATTCGCTCGGTTCTCACTTGCGAGTCCAAGCGCGGCGTCTGCATCCTCTGCTACGGCCGCAACCTCGGCTCCGGCAAGATGGTCGAGATGGGCGAAGCCGTCGGCGTCATCGCTGCGCAGTCCATCGGCGAGCCCGGCACCCAGCTCACCATGCGTACCTTCCACATCGGCGGAACGGCGAGCCGCGTATCCGACGCTTCGCACCTCGAAGCCAAGAACGCCGGCACCGTGCGCTTCATCAACCTCGTCACCGTTCGCAGCAAGGACGGCGGCCTGGTCGCGATGAACCGCAACGGGTCTATAGCGATTGTGGATGACAAGGGCCGCGAGAAAGAGCGTTACGCCATCGTCTACGGCGCCAAGCTCAAGGTCGAAGAGGGAACCAAGGTCACCCAGGGCAGCCGCCTCGGCGAGTGGGACCCCTACACCTTCTCGCTCCTCACAGAAATCTCCGGAACCGTCCAGTTCAAGGACCTCCAGGAAGGCGTCACCCTCAACGAAGAGGTCGACGAGGTCACCGGCCTCTCGCGTCTCGTCGTTGCGGACTCGCCCGATGAGAAGCGTCAGCCCGCCATCATCATCAAGTCGCCCTCCGGCAACAAGCGTTACCTCATGCCTTCGCGCGCTCACCTCATGGTGGCCGACGGCGACGAGATCTTCCCCGGCGACATCCTTGCCAAGATCCCACGCGAAACCACGCGTACCAAGGACATCACCGGCGGTCTCCCGCGCGTCGTCGAACTCTTCGAGGCCCGCAAGCCCCGCGACCCGGCAATCATCTCGAAGATCGATGGTGTCGTTCGCTTCGGCGAAGTCTCCAAGGGCCAGCGCAAGGTCTACGTCACCGCCGACAACGGCCAGGAAGAGGAGTACAGCGTTCCCCGCGGTACTTACGTCAACGTGCAGGAAGGCGAACGCCTCCGTGCCGGTGACGCGCTCATCGACGGCCCCCGCAACCCGCACGACATCCTCGAAGTCCTTGGCGAGCGCGCTCTCCAGCAGTATCTCGTCAACGAAATCCAGGAGGTCTACCGTCTGCAGGGCGTCGCCATCTCCGACAAGCACATCGAAACCATCGTTCGTCAGATGCTTCGCTGGGTCAAGATCGAAGATGTGGGCGACACCAGCTTCCTCGTCGATCAGCAGACCGACCGCTTCCGCTTCAACGCCGAGAACCAGCGCGTGTTGATGTCCGGCGGACGTCCTGCCATCGGCCGCAGCCTGCTCCTCGGCATCACCAAGGCGTCGCTCTCGACCGACAGCTTCATCTCGGCCGCCAGCTTCCAGGAGACCACTCGCGTCCTCACCGAAGCCAGCATCAACGGCTCCATCGACACGCTCCGTGGCCTCAAGGAGAACGTCATCGTAGGCCGCCTCATCCCCGCCGGCACCGGCATGGAGTACTACCGCAACGTCCAGCTCTCCCCAGAGCTGGAAGAAGCGGCAGCCCAGGTCCAGGCCGAGGTCCAGGAAGCCCACGACGCCGAAGAGCGTGAACTGGAAGCCATGCGCATGGAAGGCGAACAAGAAGAACTAGCCGCCGAGTAGGTACTTCGTACCGTTCTCGACGCTTCGCGTGAAAACAAACAACGGCAGGGCTTCGGCTCTGCCGTTATTTGTTTAACAACCACAAAGATGTCAGTCAAGCTCTGCTAGCTAACCTCGATAATCGAGTGAACCCTTCGCATGTCAAAATGACGATCGATTTCCAATCGAACATTTTCGAAGACATCCACATTATCTTCTGCAAGATGTATTGGAATGCTGAGTTTCTCATAACATTCCTTCAAAGACGGGATTCGGTTCCTCAAATCTTCAGGCAGAAGTTTGCCGTATGACTCCATAATTACATCGCCTGTAACTTTACCGACAGTCTTCGTTTGACGACGTGCAAACTGCTCGATAAATGCTCTAAGGTAAAAGAGTCCGGCGAGAATTTTTCCTGCATTGAATGCGATGATCGCGTCGCTGAATAAGCGGCTTTCTTGCTTAGGAATATAGGCGGGAAGGCTCACGTGCTCTATAGGCGACCTTCCTTCAAGATATAGACTGTGACCAGCCCGTCGTATTAGGAAGCCTTCCGGATCGCTTTTACAGAGTTGGCATTGGAAGACGAGTAAAACCATCTGAAAATTATCCTTAAGAGGGTACTCCATAAGCTCGCCCGTTACATTGCGCTTAAGGATCTCATTCGCTGCATCTACAAACCAAACAGGTTGGAAAACTTCGCTGCTCTTACATTTATTGCAATAAATCTTTATGTTCTTCAGAAGCAATGTGGCCAGAACTTGTCCAGGTACGCCACGAGACACGGCGACGAGTACAACATGTGAAGGAGCGAGCCTTTCTTGTGCAAATTCGCCCAATGCTTTATCGAAGTAAAGTAGATGAGCGGCGTCCTGAGGCTGAACTTGTTTGCGAAATTTTCCTTTTACAGAATCAAAGTCTATGGTCACTTTTTGGTAAAGATGCTTCGTCTCAAGAAGAATCTTTAGCGATCGCGAGTACTCATCGATAATCTCTCTCTTTGCCTTGTCTACTGTCTCTGACATATTCATCTGACGATCTTATTCGAAAGAAGCGAGTGCGAGTGTCTGATGCATAAAAATGGCGATGACATGTTTCAAGATTTGAGTTCCTTGAAGCTGAACGCGGTCAACACATAAGAAGTCATAGCGATCTTCGATTGGTATCGGCGGGTGGCCCATACATAGAAACCACCCATATATCGGGTGCACCATTCATGCAGTCTCATCGCATGATTGGGCATTCGCGATCCGCGCGAACCGCTTTCTCAACAAGGGTTGTTCTAAAACGGCATTAGTTCTTTACAGTCAGGGTATCTGAGTCGACTGCCTTCTTCCCCGTGATGCCTTCCAATCCCGTCAATTGGCCACGGTAATCGCTCTTATCGGCTTGATATGCGATGCCGCCTTTTTTATCCCCATCCACCCAGGTAAGACCGATAAAGTGCTTCTTCGATTTGCTCAAGGCCAGCAAAGCACCTACGCCAAGCGTAAAGATGGCAACGCCGACGGCAGCTCCGATCCGACGGTGAACATCCTGTCCGTAGCTAATTTCCGTCACGGCTGCAGCCGGAATATTTGCTATCTCTTCTTTTCCTTTCATGATCCGAATACGATCTGCATCGATGTACAACTTCACATCGGTTCCAGCTTTGATATTGGGAATCGATCCGCCGTCATAGACAATCTTGTAGCTGTTATCGCCAGCAAAGGCAGCTGTTGGTATCAAAATGCAAAGAAGAAGAGCAAGCAGCTTTTTCATGTTCAGGATCTCCACAGTGCGGATTCTTACCGCCTCAAATCCTAGTGACTCCATCAGTTCGGAGGAATACCGCCAATTGGTCAGGAGATGGGCGGCGGCCCATACATAACGCTAACGAAATATCGGGTGCCCCATTCATGCGGTTTCATCGCATGAGTGGGCATTCGCGCTCCGCGCGAACCGCTTTCGCTCATTTCCCGTGAACCATCATCTCTGATTCTCAGCCACGATCGCTTTTCGGCCATAGTAGCTGATCAGATAGAACGCAACGCCGAAAGAGATAATGTCCTTGAACAGAAACAGGCCGAGATTGTTCATGTAATGGATGCCGTTCACCACGACGGTGTCATCGGGAGTCGTGATCAACATGCTGCTAGTGGTGAAGAACATGCCGGCTAGAACGATCCCGCCCACAATGCCTGCTTTAGGCTTGAAGTAGCCAATGATGAGGAGGATCGAAGTGGTCCATTCCGTGGCCCCGATCATATCCCCCAGAACATAGGGTCCAAAGGTCTTGAACTGCCAGCTGGTCAGCGGGCTGTTAGAGACGAGTGGGACGATGACCTCAGCTCCGGGTGCTGTCATTTTGAATTTGCCTGCCCACAGCAACATCACGATCATTCCGACGCTGCAAACTACGAAAGCGATATTTCGATCTGCAACAAACGCTGCAATCTTCGTTAGAACACTCTTCGCCTGCAGTCCGTTGCCCGTGTTCGCTTGAGGTCCGCGCGCACCACCGCCCGAGGCCCTAGCCGATGTGGTTTCATTCATAAGGACTCCTTCACGTGATTGATCTCATCATTGAGCCGCTGGCCGGGGTGCCCCATATTTTGATTTGAGATGTGAAGCATTCGAGCCAGGCGCGAACTGTCTTCTCTACTTTCCCGCTAAGCAGTAGTCTCCGCCGCCACCGGCACAGGAGCCACCGCCCTAATCCGCATTGGCTGCCGTTTCCAATAAGTCAGCGAACGCCACACCCACTCCATCGGCCCAAACTCAAAGTACCGCAGCCAGATCGAGCTGAACGACATATTGAAGATCCACATCCCAGCCACGGCATAGTAAATCTTGTAGTACTCCACATAGCCGTACCAGTGCCACGCACCCCAAACGAAGATCACCTTCATTGTGATGCTTGTCAGCAGATAATTCGACAACGCCATCTGCCCGACTGCCGCAATCCTGCCGAGCAGCCACTTCAGCGCACCCGCCTTCACCAGAATCAGCAGCAGCGCAGCATTTCCCAGCGCACCCGCAATCCGCCCTATGTCATATGGAGCCTGCATCCACAGCGTAGTTCGGAACATATCGAAGTGTCCGGCCCACGCCTTATAGGCTCCCAGCCCAGTCACACCCCAGCCCAGCGAAAGCCCAATCACCGCAGTCCATGCATACGTCTTCACGCTCAACCGGCCAGCCAGAAAGCCGTTCTTATACAGCGCCATGCCAAGAAGCATCAACCCTACCCAATCCCCGAACGCGAAGTAGGCTCCCTTCAACTCGCCTGTCAGCACCTCCCCCGCCATATGCCCCTGTACCTTCCAGTACCCCTTCTGCATGGCGGTAATGTCCTCGTAGATCTTCTTCTTGGGCGCTCGCCAACCGTCCTGAATGCTCGTCCACTTCTTCAGAGAGGCAATCTCATCCTCAGTCAGTGTTTGGTGTGCCGCCAGCCTGGTATTGGCCTTATCTGCAGCCTTCTTCGCGCTGTAGGCAGCGCCGTAATGGGCTCCGAACATCAACAAGGAATTCACCAGCAGAAGGACTCCTCCTGTCCACATCAACCGCTTCACGCGAACATTGCGGAACGGAAACAGAAACAGCAGCGCCGCCACGCCGTAATAAAACAGTATGTCGCCGTCCCAGATCAGGTATCCGTGCAACATCCCAATGAGCACCAGCCACATATTCCGGCGAGTGAAGATATCCGCAGCCCGTATCCCCGCCCCGCGCGACAGCGCGCGCTCCGTCAGCAGAATCACGCCCGCGCCAAACAGCATGGAAAACAGCGCACGCATCTTGCCCTCGGCAAGAATCCAGCGCAGGAACCATGCTGCAGTATTGATCCTCCAGTGAAGTCCATCGAACACCGGCTTCACCGTGCTGAGCGGATAGAGGTAATTCCTATATCCATACGCAAAGTCGGTGATGTTCATCACCAGGATGCCCATTAGCGAGAAGCCTCGCAGCACATCCATGCTGCTGATCCGCTCTCCCCGGGCAACCGGCCTCAGCGCATTTACCTCAACGTGAGCCGGTCCCGCCAACTCCTCGGCAACGCCAGGCGCAATCACACCCTCATCGAATCCCGTTCCAACAACACTCGCCATGACTCCTCCAAGGAGCACCCGCAGGTCCTTTCAGCCCAGGTCGCGCGCGTCAATTTACGGTATTTTCACCGAAGTATCCCACTCGCACCGCCTGCAATCAAGCGAAATCGCTGGACTCCCGGCATTTATCGTCATAGCTTTTGTCCATGCCTGCGCCCCGGTCAGGCACGAACATTGCAATACGCAAGCCTTTTACCTCTCAAAGGCAGCGACGTAAAAAGGCGGACTCTTCCAGAGTCCACCTTTTCATTCTTCCATTTCAATTATTAACTCTTACTGAGGGAGGGCGCTACAACAACTGCAAATCTACCGGATCGGACTGACAAGAACAACTTCAAGGTTCACAGGAACACTCGTTGGCTCGCCATCCAGCAAGCCGGGCGCGAACCGATACTGCCTTACTGCTGCCAGAACATTCTTATCCATCACAGGATTGAGCGGCTTAACAATCTTCAGATCCGATGGCTTTCCGGTTGCATCGACAACCATTGAGACCACAGTCTTCCGCTCGATGGAAAAACCCTGCGGGGTCGCGTCGTAGTCCGATTCAATCCCTACTGTGCTGATCAACTTCGGAGCAGTAACCCCAGTCGAAACACGAACCGGAGTTGCCGTGTGGATATTGTTGCGATCCGCCTCGGAAGCGACGAGTTCCTTTGGTTGGATGAGTTTGGATTGAAGGGTGGAGGAGGGGGAGGGTTGGGTTTGTGCAGGCGAATTTGCCTGAGCGTGAAGCAGCATCGGGGTCAGGGCGAGGGTGGCCACAATTACTTTACGCATAAATTATAATCTCCTGGGCAAAAGTGCCCACCACCACGATAATCCGAAACTAATACTATTGTCAATAAATTTATTCTCAAAGATGTAAGCTGTCTACTTTCAATGCAATCCGTCACTCAACTCAACCAAAACAATGAAAATTTAAAAAGATCGTCCGAAAATCGCACGCTTCGAGTGATCCAGCTTTCCGCCAGCCAACGGGTATTCTGGATCGCATGATCTACCTCCTCTGCCTCTTACTGGCAATGCCTTTCAGCCATCCCAAGGCTCCGCCAATCTTCCGCGTAAAAATCCACACCACAGCCGGCGACTTCACCATCGAAGCCCACCGCGACTGGTCCCCTCACGGCGCCGACCGCTTTTACGATCTGGCCCGCGCGAAGTACTACGACGACTCCCGCTTCTTCCGTGTCGTTCCTGGCCGCTGGGTGCAGTTCGGCATCAACGGCGACCCGAAGGTCGCTCAGCAGCAACGCTCCATCACCATCCCCGACGACGTGCTCAAGCAACACAACACACGCGGTTTTGTCGCCTTCTCCAACACCGGCCCCAACACTCGTTCGACTCAGATCTACATCAACCTCGGCGACAACTCCGCCCGCAACGACAGCGAAGCAGGCTTTGCTCCCTTCGCCCAGGTCGTCGAAGGCATGGACGTCGTCGAAAAACTTTACGGAGGTTATGGCGAACACTCCGGCGGAGGTATGCGTGCCGGTCACCAGGACGAGATGTTCGCAGGCGGCAACGCCTACCTCGATCGCGAATATCCCAGGCTCGACAAACTCATCCGCGCCACGATCATGCCGTCGAAACAGCTTTGAAAATTGCAACTCGCAGAGAGCTGGTATTCGCTGCTAACATCCAACTCACTATGAGAGTCCTCGTCATCGATATTGGCGGTACGCATGTCAAAGTCGCTTCTACCGAAATGCGCGTGCCCGTCAAAATTCCTTCTGGCCCAACCATGACTGCCCAGCAGATGGCGACCGACGTTCTTGCAGCCACACAAGGTTGGACCTACGACTGCATTTCGATCGGCTACCCAGGGCCGGTTAATCACGACCGTCCCCTTGCCGAGCCTCACAATCTCGCTGCGGGATGGATTGACTTTCACTATCAAAAGGTCTTCGGTAAGCCAATCCGTTTCATCAATGACGCCGCCATGCAGGCCCTTGGCGGCTACAAAGGCGGGCGCATGCTCTTCCTCGGCACCGGGACTGGCCTTGGCTCCGCGATGATCTTCGACGGCGTCGTCATCCCGCTCGAACTCGCTCATCTCCCCTACAAAAAAGGACGTACCTACGAGGACTACATCGGACTTGCAGGCCTCGAGCGCCAGGGCAAAAAACGCTGGAGAAAGTCGGTTCTCGACATCATCAGTCTCCTTCAGGCCGCTTTTGTTTGCGATACGGTTCTACTCGGCGGCGGTAACGCGAAGCTGATGGACAATCTGCCAAGGCACGTCATTCTTGGCGCAAACACCAATGCGATCGACGGTGGTATCAAGCTATGGGAGAGCCCTTCGATCTCATCTGCGCCAGCAGCTCGCGTGCCGCGAAAGACTCCAAAGTCCTTGAAGAGAAAAAGATAGGCAGCGCGACACTGAATTCGTTACTCTGTCGGCCAATGCTTTGCCGCGTTCCCCATTTTGGCCCCAAACAGCCGCTATCCTGAACAAACAGTTGCGCCAATCCGCATTGGGAGTATCCTTTTCCCAACAACCGAGACGTGCCCGGCGACCCCGGGAAACCCCAATACGGAGGATCAGCTATGCTGCATCTGCTTTGGACGGCTCTCATCGGTCTCATCGTCGGCGCAATTGCCAAGCTCATCATCCCTGGCAAAGAACCCGGCGGCATCTTCATCACCATGCTCATCGGCATCGCCGGCTCCTTTCTTGGGACCTGGCTCGGCCGTATGGTCGGCCACTACGGGCCGGAAGATTCCGCTGGCTTTATCATGTCGCTCGTTGGCGCTCTCATTCTGCTCGGCATCTACCACCTGATAAAGCGCCGAACCGCCTAGCCGTCCCCACAGAAGGCCTACAACCCGACAGAGCGAAGGTTCTTTACCTTACAAGGCCGCTCGTAAGCTCAATGGAGCGAAGAGGAATCTGGCTGGTGTACGTCCGCACCGCCTCACAGAACTGTTCCTGCGCCACAGGGTGCCCGATAAAGTTTCCCTGTGCCTCGTCGCACTTTCTCCGTAGCAGAAAGCGCAGTTGTTCTTCCGTCTCGACGCCCTCCGCGACCACCTTGATGTTTAGTCCGTGCGACATCGCAATGATCGTTCTCACAACCGCCGCCGCGTTCGGATCGGTCCCGGCCTTCTTCACGAAGCTCTGGTCGATCTTAAGCCGGTCCACCTGGTACTGCAGCAGATACGAGAAGCTGCAGAACCCCGTGCCGAAGTCGTCGATCGAGATTCGCACTCCCAGTTTCCGCATCTTTTCGAGCTTATGCAGAACGTCCTCGGAGTTGGACATCAACATATTTTCCGTGATCTCGATCTGCAGCCGTTCCGCCGGAAGCCCGCTCTTCACCAGAGAGTTTTCGACCACATGCAACAGGTTCTTCTGCTGAAACTGCCGCGGCGACAGGTTCACCGACACCGTCAGATCCAGCCCCAGTTCATCCTGAAGCGCTTTGCCCTCGCAACACGCCGTCATAAAGGCCCATTCGCCGATCGGCATAATCAATCCAGTCTCTTCGGCCAAAGGAATAAACTGCGACGGCGAGATACACCCAAGCTTCGGATGAGTCCAGCGAAGCAACGCCTCCATCCCGATTACCGCTCCGGTCGTCAGCGATATTTGAGGCTGGTAGTGCATGTTGAGCTCTCTGTTTGCCAGCGCATGGCGAAGAGCATGCTCCATCGTCAGCCGTTCCGTTGTCTCCTTCAACATGCTCTCGCTGAAGATCTGGTATTGGTTCCTGCCGTTTTCCTTCGCTGCATACATCGCTGAATCCGCCCGCTTCAGCAGATGCTTGGCATCCGGCGCGAAGTCGGGATAGATGCACACCCCGACACTCGCCGTCAGTTGCACCAGGTGCTCATCGATAGAGATCTCCGGCGCGAGTCGCGCCACCAGGTTGGCCGCGCACTGGTCCACATCCTGCACACTGGTGATATCCGGCATCACCACTACAAACTCGTCTCCTCCGACTCGCGCCACCACATCGGTGCTGCGTACCGAACGGCTAAGCCTGCGCGCCGCCTCCACGAGAAGCTGATCTCCCGAAGCATGTCCGAGCGAGTCGTTGATCCGCTTGAAGTTGTCCAGATCGATCACAAATACGGCAACCTTCGTCCCATAGCGCCGCGCAAGATCCACTGCCTGGACCGTCTTGTCCTGCAACAGCGCGCGCCCGGCGAGCCCCGTCAATTGATCGTGCGTCGCCAGATGGGTCACATAATCGAGCATCTGTCGGCGCTCCGTAATGTCGAACGCGATACTCACAAACCCGCTCACCTCGCCCGAGTCAGTCGTTACTGCGCGCATCGCAAGGTTGATCGGCGTGCGGCCTCCGTCCCGCCGCACCAGCGTCCACTCCTGCTCCTCCATCTCCCCAACAGCGACGTCGGCCGTCAGCGCCTGAAACCCGAACTGTTCCAGCGTCGCCGCAGGGTCGACGCCAAGCGCTTTGCCTACCAACTCCTTCTCATCGTGCAAAACCGTCAACGGAGCCTTGCCCACCAACTCCTCGCGGCTGTAGCCCGTAAGTTTCTCCGCCGCTACATTCATCGCTGTAATCAAACCACTCGTATCCGTTGCGACAATGCTGAAAGGCGCGTTCTGAAAGACCGAATCGGTAAACTCCGCCAGATGCACGTATCGCTCCTGGGTCGCCTTCGCTTCGCTGATATCACTGAAGCTAATAGCCAATCCATCGCCAAGCTTCACTACCTGGCTTCGCAGCCACGACGCGCTAATGCTCGGCAAATTGATCTGGAACTCTTCGTTCAGCGGCTCCCCGGACTCGACCACCCTGCAGAACCTTCCGAACATAGGGCTCGTCGGACGGGCCGACGTCACCGAGCACAGTCTCTGTCCCAGCAGCTCCGATCGGGATCGCCCCACTAGCCGTTCCCCATTAGCATTCACATAAAGAATGCGAAAGTCGACGATCTTGCCGGCATCGTTCCGCACCGACTCCAGCAGCCCAAATGCATCCAGGCTCGTCTCCGCCGCCGCCAGAAACTGCGAGTGCGCCGCCTCCTGAGCGCCCCTTAGTCTCATCGTGCGGCCATATTCGTGCGACAGAATCCACACTGCGACCGGCGTACACGCAAGCACCACAAAGAGGGCACTTAACGTCCCGGAATGAGTCACATGATTGACTCGCCAGAACTCCCAAATCGCAAGCCCAACCGCTACCGCAGAGACTACCGTCTTCCACACCCACGGTCGCGGAAAATCGAGCGTAGGAGCCTTCAAGAAATACCTCGAGCGACATGGCCGGAGACTGCCAACATCATGATCGAACCCCGCTAACTAGCGTAACCGAATGGCGGCTCATTTCGGTAATGAAAAACGCTGATGCGTGTGCTCCCCTATCAACTATTATTTAGCTTCTTCATTCCCAATGAGTTGCCGACTAGCCCATTTCGTTTGGCAATCCAGGCTTTTTCCCTCGATTTTTCAGATCATGCGGCCAAAGCCAGATTCCGCGAGCCTCTACTCGTGCTCCATCCATCCGTGCACCTCCATCCAGTTCGTCAGCAGCGTCGGATAGATTGCCAACTCCGGGAAGTTCTTCAGTCCCTGCGCCATGCCGACTCCGTGTCCTCCACGCTCGAAGATATGCAGTTCCGCAGGCACCCCGGCAATCTTCAGCGCGTCGTACAACGCCGTAGCATTCATCGAATTCACCGTCTGATCTTCCGTCGTCGAAAAAATAAAACACGGCGCCGTGTTCTTCGTAACCAACTTCACAACCGAAACTGCATCCAGCTTCGCCTGCGTCGGATGATCTCCCAGCAGCCCCTCCATGTTCGTCTTGCGCGGAATCGCATCGTCCAGGCTGAACCGTCCATACGACACAATCGCGAAGTCAGGACGATCGCTTACTCGTTCCACCGGATCGGCAGCGCCCACGGCACCGCCATCATGCACCGCCGCAAGATAACCTGCCAGATGTCCCCCTGCCGAAAAACCCCACAACCCAATCCTGTCCTTCGCAACACCCAACTCCGCCGCATGGCTGCGCACATACCGCACCGCCCGCGCTCCATCCAGCATCGGAGAAGGGAAGTGGTACCGCGGTCCCAGCCTGTACTCCAGCACAAACGCAGTCACGCCGTGCTCATTCAACCATCGTGCTTCAGTCCCGCCCTCTTTCTCAATGGCCAGATGCGTGTACCCGCCGCCCGGCATCACAATCACCGCCGAGTGAACCCCCTCCCCCGTAGCCGGATACTCAAACATCTTCGGCACATCTCCATCGCCTGTCCCTAGGGCACCGGGAGCTCCATTTGGCCACAACACAATGGTCTTCGAATATCCCGATGGTGGCGGTGTCACAGTTGCAGGCGCAGGTTTTGCCGCAGTCCTGGCAGTCGAGGCCGTCGCGACAACCGGGGCGCAGCCCACGCAAAAACACGCGCAAAGGCCCCCAGCCGCCAAAAAAAGAAATTGTCGCATCGTGCCGTAAGAATACGCGCCCAAGGGCCGCACAACCAGAAAAAAGTGTGAATCCCGCTACCGTTTTAGGCCTGCTCGCCTCTCGAACCGCCCGCCCTCATCAATTCTTCGCCGGAATCACTGCCTGCGGCATCGCAACCTCCGCGCTCTCAACCCGATTGCGGCCCAGGTACTTCGCGCGATACAGCGCATGATCGGAGGCAGTCAGCAGGGAGACCACTGAAGTATTCTCGCCGGGGGTTCCAGCCGCCACGCCCACACTGATTGTCTGCACACCCTCCGGATTGCCGGAATGCGGCAGACTCATCGCCACAACCGCCAGGCGAATGCTCTCGCCCACCCGCAATGCCGCCTCCATCTGCGTATCTGGCAGGATCACAGCGAACTCCTCCCCCCCGAACCGAGCCGCCACATCCGAGTGTCGCTGCAGCGTGTCCGCGATCGCTCGCGCAATGCAGCGCAGGCACGTATCCCCGCCAATATGGCCATAGATATCGTTGTACGACTTGAACAGATCGACGTCGATCAACAGTAGAGCCAGCGGCTCACCCCTCCCTGCCGCTCTGTTCCACTCCTCCTCCAGCCTCTCATCAAACCCCCGCCGGTTGGCCAACCCCGTCAGAGCATCCGCCTTAGCCAGTTCTCGATACCGCTGCTCGCTCCACTCCAGCGAAGTCTGTAACTCCTTGCGTTCTTCGAGCAGCGCCGCTACCGGAAAACACGTGAACAGCGCAACAGCCAGAAATATCTGCTCAATCACAATCCGGTGTGGCAGGTTCGCCTTAATCAACATCAGAGGCCCATGGCCGGAGACCGTGAAGGAGATAGAAATCCACGCAATAACAAAGATCGAAAGCACCGTCCCCGGGAATCCCAGCCGGAAGACCACCAGAAGCAGAGCAGGAAAGATCAAGAAGATGAGCGGGTCTTCGCTGTGGGTGAACACCAGCGCCGTCGCAATCGCCGGCACCGTCAGCAGAAGCAGCGTCTTCATCAGCCGGGGACGTTCGAGTATTACAAAAAAACCAGGCCGCTGCAGAATAAAAACCAGTGGCGCGATGATCGCCATACCAAGCACATCGCCCAGATACCACGTGCGAAACAACATCCACCACGGGTCCGCATCCACAAACAACAGCGTCCACGACGCACCGAGCGCGCTCGTTACAGCCGTCGCTCCCAACACAGCCACACCCAGAAACCCAAGCAGCGGCCGCCGTCTGGTCAGCGGGAACGGACTGCCGAACAACTTCGTCAGCACCACGCACGATGTAATCACTTCAACGGAGTTCGCCACCGCGACGCCCACGGACAACTTGAGAGGATCGCCATAGATCACATCGGCGAGCGTGTCTGCCAGAAAGCCGGCAATAAAATAGGGAATCCACACCTGCCGCGGCCGCGTCACTACCACGGCAAACAACAATCCGTTTGTAAACCAGATCGTCGCCACGCCATCCGACTGTCGCGACAGATCGATCCCGAGCCACGAAAACAGCAGCAGAATAATAAATGTGGCAACCAGATGCACCCAGGGAATAGGCTCCGGGCGCGGAGCTGCGCAATAGGCCGCAGGCTCATCGAGGAGGTTCACGCCGCTGGGTCGGTCTTTGTCCATCTCGCCCTGGTGTCACGTTTTGACGATGCAACATATTGCAACAGACACTCTACAACCTGCCAACGAAATTCCTTTAAATCTGTACCTTCAGTACGGTGTCCTCCGATCCCACTCCTTTACCCATCCTTCCATCCTGACGAGAACGGACCAAATCGGCAAATGACCCGCACTGAAACCCCGCCCAACCAACCTCGTCTAACCTCACATGATCTTCTACCGCTCGCTTCGGCCAACCCTCGTGGCCGTCCTTCTCTCTGCGTCCGGCTTGACTGCCCAACAGAAACCCGCCACTCCGGATCAGGCTCCAGCCTCGACCGCAGCCCCGACCTCGACCGCAACTCCTGCCGCTACCCCAACCTCGACCGCCCCTACCATCGCCGTTGATGCCCGCCTGGTCAACCTGCCCGTCGTCGTCCGCGACAAAAAAGGAGCCCTCGTCCAGAACCTCACCAAGGACGACTTCGTCCTTCAGGTCGACGGCAAACCTCAAGCCATCCGCTACTTTGACAAGGACACCAACCTCCCGCTGATCCTCGGCCTCCTCGTCGACACCAGCATGTCCCAACGCGACGTCATCGACGAGGAGCGCACCGCCAGCAGCACCTTCCTCGACCAGATGCTCACCACCCCGAAGGACAAAGCCTTCATCATGCAGTTCGCCGGCCAGACCGAGCTCCTGCAGGATCTCACCAGCTCCCGCGCCCAGTTGCAGGCCGCCCTCAAAGAGATCGACACCCCCGGCACCGGCTCTTCGGATGACAGCAACACCGGCGGCAATCGCCGGGGAACAGTCCTCTTCGACGCCCTCTTCCTCGCCTCCGACGAACTGATGAGCAAGCAGACCGGCCGCAAGGCCCTCATCATTCTCTCCGACGGCGGCGACCGCAACAGCAAGGAAACCCTCGTCAAATCCATCGAAGCCGCCCAGCGCGCCGATACGATCATCTACGCCATCTACTTCAAAGGCGAAGAGCCCCACCAGAACTATCCCCAGCATGGAGGCCGCGGAGGCGGAGGCTACCCCGGCGGTGGCTACCCAGGTGGAGGCTATCCCGGCGGCGGTTATCCCGGCGGCCGAGGTGGCGGTTACCCCGGTGGTGGCAGCAACGGCGGCAACTATCCCAGCAGTCAAAGCCACGTCGACGGCAAAAAAATCCTCGAGCGCATGACCCAGGAGACCGGCGGCCGTTTCTTCGAGGTCAAAAAGAGTCAGAACGTAGCCCAGATCTACAACCAGATCGCCGAAGAGTTGCGCGCCCAGTACCGTCTCGGCTACACCCCCACCCAGGACGCCGCAGCCGCTGGCTACCACCAGATCGATCTAAGCCTCAAACAAAAAGGACTCTTCATCCAGACCCGCGACGGCTACTACACCGGAAAATAGCTTACTGATCAACAACATAGTTTTGCGTCGTGCTGCATTCTTCGTGCATCATCATCTGTAGCGGGCTTGCCTCACTCCAGGGCGCCCGCACAGATCCCGATGAACTCCGATAACATGCATCCCATGATCCAAACTATATTTTCGAAATCCCGCCCCACGCTTCTCGCCACGCTTGCATTGACTCTCATCGCGTCGGCTCTGGCTACGTTGCCGAAGGCTGCCGCCCAGATCCTCCCAAACAAGAATCTCTACTCCGAGACCGCCGATCCCACCGCCGACATCGCCGCTGCCCTGGTACGCGCGCGCCGCGAACACAAGCGCGTCATCCTCGACTTCGGCGGCAACTGGTGCGGCGACTGCCAGCTTCTCGACATCTACTACCACCAAAGTCCCAACGCCGAGCTTCTCGACAAAAACTTCATCCTCGTCCACGTCAACATTGGCCACATGGACAAGAACGTCGATGTCGCGAAAAAGTACAAAGTCCCCATCACCAAAGGCGTCCCCGCTCTAGCCGTCATCGACGCTCACGGAAACCTCCTCTACTCCGAACGCGAAAAAGAGTTCGAACACACCACCCCCGAGGCCATCACCGCGTTCCTCAATCGCTGGAAGGCCTGACGCGCACAATTTCATCCAAAAATAACCGGGAAGGTTCTACTGCATGATCGCCAACGCCTCGCCCAATCGCCGCAAAGCAATCCTTGCCGCACTTGCTCTCATCACGATCACCTCGACAGCATCCAACCTCGGATGCAAGAGCAAACCTGCAGCGGAAACCGCGAAACGTCAGCCGGTCACGATGCCTCCCGCAGTCAAAAAGCATCTCTACTCCGCCGAAGCCGATCCCAAAGCCGACATCGCCGCCGCCCTCCAGCAGGCTAGCCTCGAACACAAGCGTGTCATCCTCGACTTCGGCGGCGACTGGTGCGGCGACTGCCAGGTCCTCGACATCTACCTCCACCAAAACCCCAACGCGGACATCTTCGAGAAGAACTTCCTCCTCGTCCACGTCGACATCGGCCACTTCGACAAGAACCTCGACATCCCCGAAAAATACAACATCCCCCTCAAGAAGGGAGTACCCGCACTCGCCGTCCTCGACTCCGACGGCAAGCTCCTCTACTCACAGCAGGACGCTGAATTCGGCGACATGCGCTACATGTACTCCAACTCCGTCACCGACTTCCTCAACAAGTGGAAGGCCTAATCGCGTATCGTTCCCTCCGCGGGCAGATACTATGAGACCACTCCTGCGCCTCGCACGAATCCTCCACGCAAGCCTGCTTCGCGCAGCACGCCACGACTGCCTCAACCTCGCCCAGTCCACCGCCTACTCCGCGATGGTGTCGCTCTTCCCCGCGCTCATCGTCGCCGCCGCTGTCATCAGCCTCTTACCCGACACCGCCCCGCTCCGCTTCCAATTCTCAGCCTTCTTCGACCGAATCCTTCCCCCCGATGTCAGCCCGCTCCTCCAGGGCTACTTCGACTCCCCTGACACGACTCATTCCTCACGCGCCCTCATCGTCGCCTGCCTCGTCAGTCTCACCGGAGCCTCCAGCGTCCTCGCCACTCTCATGGAAGGTGTCCGTCGCGCCAACGAACTCCCCGTCGACTGCTGGACCTTCGTTCAACGTCGTCTTCGCGCCTTCCTGCTCGTCCCGCTCTCGCTGATACCGTTTATCCTCGCCAGCGTCCTTGTTGTCTTCGGCCACTTCACTACCCAATGGTTGGCCATGCACATCATTCCCTTTGCCCGCACCCCGGTCTACGTCTTCGCCATCCTTCTTCGCTGGGTCATCGCCCTCTTCGGTAGCATAGGCATCATCGGCCTTATCTATCACCTCGGAACGCCGATGAAACAGTCATGGCATCGCGTCCTGCCCGGCGCCATCCTCTCCACGATGCTGTGGTTTATCGCCACCGTGGCCTTCGGCTTGTACGTGACCCGTTTCGCCAACTACTCGCAGGTCTACGGCTCCCTCGGCGCCGCCATCGCGCTTCTCTTCTGGCTCTACATCATCTCCCTCTGCGTCCTCTACGGAGCCGAGTTCAACGCAGAATTTCATGCACGCTACCACTCTCGCGCGACTCATTCCGCTCCGCGCCCCCCAAACAGTCGCCCGCCCGTTTAGAATGGCGAGGGCAGTTAAAACTCAATGGTCATACCATCCAACTTGAGATGGTGAGAAGGTTCCGGCAAAGCGACTCATGAAGACATCATTAAACCCAACTCCGAACATAGTCCCCTTTGCCTCCATGGAGCGCACCCGTCGCGCCAAGATCGTCGCCACCCTCGGCCCTTCCTCCAACACACCCGAAATCTTCCGCAAGCTCGTCCGTGCTGGCCTGGACGTCGCCCGTCTCAACTTCTCCCACGGCACCCACGAGCAGAAAGCCGAGCTCATCCGCATGGTCCGCGCCATCGCGAAAGAAGAGCGCAAGCCCATCTGCATCCTCGCCGACCTCCAGGGCCCCAAAATCCGCACTGGAAAGCTCAAGGGCAACAAGCCCGTCCAGCTCACTGCCGGCAAGCTCCTCACCATCACTCCGCGCGAGATCGAAGGCACCGCCGCCCTCGTCAGCACCACCTTCAAGACCCTCGCCGAGAACCTCGAGCCCGGCTCCCGTATCCTCCTCTCCGATGGCCTTATCGAGCTGCGCGTCGAATCCGTCAAAGGCGTCGACGTCACCTGCGAGATCATCAACGGCGGAATGCTCGGCGAAAACAAAGGCATCAACCTTCCCGGCATCCCCGTCAAGGTCCCCTCGCTCACCGAGAAAGACGAAGAAGACCTCGTCTTCGCCATCGGCGAGGGCGTCGACGTCGTCGCAGTCTCCTTCGTCCGTACCGCCGCCGACATCCGCCACGTCAAAAGCCGCCTCGCCGCGCTCAACTCCGATGCATGGGTCGTCGCCAAGCTCGAAAAGCCGCAGGCCATCGAGCACCTCGACTCCATCCTCGAAGTCACCGACGCCATCATGGTCGCTCGCGGCGATCTAGGCGTCGAAGTCCCGCCCGAAAAAGTCCCCGCGCTGCAAAAGCACATCATTCGCCGCGCCGCCGAGTATCGCAAGCCCGTCATCACCGCCACGCAGATGCTCGAATCCATGATCGACAACCCGCGCCCAACCCGTGCCGAAGCCTCCGACGTCGCCAACGCCATCTACGACGGCACCGACTCCGTCATGCTCTCCGGCGAAAGCGCCGCAGGCAAATACCCCGTCGAAGCCGTCGCCATGATGCACAAGATCGTCACCGAAACCGAGCATCAGATCCGCATCGATCCGCCCCCCGCGCTCGGCCACCACCCCAGCGTCCGCCTCTCCGTCGCCGAGACCATCTGCGAGTGCATGTCCCACGCCGCCGACGATCTCGACGTCTCCGCCATCGCCATCTTCTCCGAGTCCGGGGCCACCGTCCGCCTCCTCTCCAAATACCACCCCGAACCGCCTATCTTTGCGCTCTCACCCTTCCAGAAGGTCATCAACCGCTGCATGCTCCTCTGGGGAACCCATCCCATCCTCTGCGAGCGTTTCCGCGACACCGACAAACTCGTTGAAATGGCCGAAGACATTCTCGAACCTCAAGGTCACGTCCATGAGCGCCAGATCGTAGGCATCGTCGCCGGAACGAGAACCAAATCCGGCGCAACCAACTTCATGCGTCTCCACATGGTCGGCGATCGCGACGCTGAGAGCAACGGATCGAAGGCCAGCAAGCAGGCAGAAAAGAAGAAAAAGTAGGCGAAAGCGAAGACCGCAACTGGAGGTTACGTCAGACCATAAAAGAGGCCGCCTCATCGGGCGGCCTCTCTCGTTGTACGTTGGTGAAGGTTTATGCCATCAGGCGGCGGCGAATCACGCCTGCTGCGCCCAGGACACCTGTACCGAACAGGGCAAGTGTGCCAGGCTCAGGAACAGCAGGAGGAACAGGAGAGCTCGAGACATCCTGGATAGTGACGCTGGTCAATTCGCCGGTAGCGCCGCCCTTGCTCTTCTGTTCGTCGGCAACGGTAAGGACACCGGCGCTTCCGAGATTAACGTCAGTGTCATTGGCGAGGACGAAAGAGACGCCGTCACCATCGAAAAATCCGTCGATGCCTGGAACGAAAAAGTCGTTGTCGTTGTTGTCGAAGCTCTTGACTGCCAAAAGCCCCGTAATATTCGAAGTGCTCGTAATCTGGCCAAAATTGAGCTGCGAGACGGAACCGGTCACGCCAGTTATGTCAAACTCAATGCCGACAGCGACAGGAGACGGTCCTACGTTCGTCGCCGTAAAGGTTCCAGATCCGTCAAAGTCAATACCTGTAAAGCTGAAGCTGAAGGTATCGGCATGTCCAGCGGTTGAGGTGAGAGTTACCAGGGCAAGAGCGCAAAGTCCCAAAAGCGTTTTCTTCATATATCTCCTTGAAAGTTTCTTGATAAGTAGCCACCCTGCAATAAGCAATCCCGTGGCCAGACCACATCTTTTGAAAAACCCAGTGAATCGGGGGCAATGGGCAAATACGGCAGAGCAACTGCCTGGCAATGTGAAATTATTTGCACACTTGAGTGGCAATTGGGGTTCGTTTTGGCGTCTTTTTCTCCGGCTGTTCTCGCGGTAAGTATCAACAGACCGTAAGTTGCAGCAGATGAGGACGCAAACTAACCAATCAGAACCTCGTTGCTATTTTGGTAAACACTCTGCAACTGTATGCGCTCTCGGGCAGACTGCCGATCCTCGTACAATCCATCCATGGGCCGCATTCGCATTCTCTCCGACCTCGTGGCGAACCAGATTGCCGCCGGCGAAGTCGTCGAGCGTCCTGCCTCCGTCGTCAAAGAGCTCCTCGAAAACTCGCTCGACGCTGGTGCCACGCGCATCCGTATCGAGATCGAAGCCGGAGGCCGCAAGCTCATCCGCATCGCCGACAACGGCCACGGCATGGTCCGCGACGACGCTCTCCTCGCCTTCGAGCGTCACGCCACCAGCAAACTACGCTCCTCCGACGATCTCCTCTCCATCGCCACCCTGGGCTTCCGCGGCGAGGCATTGCCATCCATCGCCAGCGTCTCCCGCCTGCTACTTGAAACTCGCGTAGCCGAAGAACCAGCAGGCACCTTGGTCGAAATCGCCGGCGGCAACATCCTCCGCGTCGAAGACGCCGGCCTTCCCGTCGGCACCACCATCACCATTCGCGATCTCTTCTTCAACACTCCGGCCCGCCGCAAATTCCTCAAATCCGAGCAGACCGAGCTCGCCCACATCGCCGCATTAGTCACGCACTACGCCTTAGTCCACCCCACAAAACACATCGAGCTCCACTCCGCGACACAAGCTCTTCTCATCGCCCCGGCCGTCGCCAACGCTGCCGACCGGCTCTTCCAGATCTTCGGCAAAGACACCAGCAACTATATGCTCCCCATCGCGGCAGAGATGGACTTTACCCGCTCCGGCCTGCCTGAGCCTCCGCCCTGGAAACGCGAAGAAGACTACACCTCACCCGAACCCGGCTATCTTCGCATCACCGGCTTCATCTCCAAGCCCGAGCTGCAAAAACTCAACCGCAACTCCATCTACGTCTTCGTCAACCAGCGCCTCATCCGCGACAAGCTCATCCTCCATGCGCTTAGCGAGGCCTACCGCAACATCCTCCCGCCCACCTCCTACCCGGTCGTTCTACTCTTCCTGGGGATGCCGCCGCAGGAAGTCGACGTCAACGTCCACCCTGCAAAAACCGAAGTCCGTTTCCGCCAACCCAGCTTCGTCCACGACTTCGTCCGCGACACCATCCGCACCGCACTCATTCAAGCCCGCCCAGCCGCCAGCTTCGCTACAGCCCTCACGAGTGGCCCTCACGATATCTCCAGTTCTCTGCTCATCGACGTAAGCCCACTCCCCGGCGCTGATGAGAATGTTTGTCATTCTGAGCGCAGCGAAGATCCCCAGCATTTTGCTCGTGGCGCCACAAACGTAATCGGAGATACCTTCTTTCAACCTGGTGCCGCGACGACTTTTCCCCAATCCGAGCCTTACAGAATAGACGACACCGAAACCTTCCACGCCCCACCGATCAAATCCCCCACCTTCCACCTCGCCGCCCCCATCGTCCCACCCTCCCCCGGACGCTTCGCCTTCTCCGGCCACTCCATCCCAGTCGGATACGAAGAAGTAGAACCCGCAAACTACGAAGCCGCCCCACAACGAGCCGACACCCTCACCGCACTCTCGACCCTCAAGCCACTAGGCCAACTACGCGACTCCTTCATCCTCGCCACCAACGAAGAGGGCCTCTGGATCATCGACCAGCACGTAGCCCACGAGCGCATCCTCTTCGAAAAGATCCTCCGCGAGCGCGACACCGAACAAGTTCAGCGCCAGCGCCTCCTCATGCCGCTCCTCATCGACCTCCTACCCGCGCAAATGATCACCTTCGCCGAGATCGCCGAAGAGCTCGACCGCAACGGCTTCGAAGCCGAACCCTTCGGCCCCCGCACCTTGGCCGTCAAAGCCGCTCCAGTAGGCCTCGAAGGCGTCGAACTCGAACGCATGCTCGAAGAAGTCCTCTCCATCCCCGACCGCAACCAGCAATCGGAAAACTCCGAAGCCCGCCGCCGCCGCATCGCCGCCTCCATGGCCTGCCATGCGGCAATCAAAATCAATCAACCCCTCGACCCCGAAAAAATCGACTGGCTCCTCACTGCACTCAGCAAAACCGAGCACCCCACGGCCTGCCCTCACGGCCGCCCCATCGCCCTCCGCTACTCCCACAAGGACATTCAAAAAGCCTTCCAGCGCATCTGACCGCTCGGATTCACCTCCATCGCCGGAATTTGCGGTATCCTTGATACAGACGTGCAGCGCATCTCTGACGAGAACCGAGTCGCACCGTAGCTCCCACAGAAACAAGATCATCCTCCATCAGCCCAGGCTGAGGATTTGCTGTGTGCGGTACCCTCGCCCAGCAGGAAGGCAACACTTTGAGTAACCTAAGCACTCCCTCGGCCGATCAACTCGCCGCCGCCCGTCTCGCCCATTGGCGTCACAACGCCGACCCCATCCTCACCATCAACATGCTCCGCGACTGGCTCAACGCCTCCGGTCTGGTCTTCTTCATTCCGCGAGCCGCGCAACTCCCCGCACCTGCGCCCTCTTTCATCGAAGCCACCCTCGGCGCCCCCACCCCAAACCCAACGCTTGCCGATATCGAGCAATCGCGCAGCCTCCTCTCGCGCCTCATCCTCGACAGCGGAGTCGTCCCTCTCAATCTCCTCGGCAGCCCCAACGGCATCGGCACCGAAACCCCTGACTTCCTGGTCTCTCCGTTAGCTTTCCCCTACATCTTCACCCTCCGCGGCGACAAAGCCTGGAAGCAGCCGCCCACCACCAGCGGCCCCACCAAAGTCTCTCCGCTCGCATTGAACACCTACACTCTCCTCACCGAGCGCGCAAAAGAACCCGTCCCCGGCCTCTCCGCCTACGACCTCGCCACGCAGCTCGGCAAAGAAGTCACCGAGACCGCCGTCCTCCGCGCCCTCACCGAGCTCTGGCAACACCTTCGCGTCCTCCCCGTCCCGCAATCCGACGGCGCACCCACCCTCTGGGAGCTCACCGCCACTCGCTTCACTAAGCAGATCAAAGCAGGAGCCAACGCCGGACAACCCTCCGCGCTCTCAGCTCTCATCTCGCTCTACCTCGGCCAGGCCATCGTCGCGTCGGAAGAAGAGATCGAAACCTTCCTCTCGCCTCTGGCCGCACGCTCGCGCATTCGCGATGTCATCCATGCACTCCTGTCCGCCCGCCAACTCGAAACCGTCACCGTAGAAGGCCGCACCGTCCTCCACGTCACTGGCGAACTCCCCGCCTTCGCCCACGCAACGCCGATCGACGACATCGACTTCCTCGTCGTCACCACCGAAGGCAGCGCACCGGAAACCGAAGAAGCCACCGAACGCATCAAGAAGTTCATCCCCAAGCCCCGCAAGGTCGGCACAGGATTTGTAACTAAAATAGGTCACAATATCGAAGGCCGCCCCACGCCGCGCGAACGTCGCCCCTTCACCCGCGAATCCAACCTCTCCGATCGCCCCAGCTTCACCAAACCCTGGGAAGAAGAAAAAGCAGACCGCTTAGCCGCGCAATCTCGATCCGGCAGGGAAAACGACGAGGCAACAACCTCCTACTCGAAGCCCCCGCGCACCTACGACCGCAAACCCGCCTCCGACAGAGCAGGGAAGCGCCCCGCCTTCGGATCCAAACCATCCTTCGGCAACAAGCCCGCTTTCGGCAGCAAGCCCCGCTTCGGCGGCGACCGCCCATCCTTCAAGAGCGACCGTCCCGCATTCAAATCTGACCGCCCCGCATTCCGCCGAGACGACACCGGCCGGGGCGAGCGTCCTCCACGCCGCGAGTTCACCCCGCGCCCGTACAACGGCGAATCATCCAGCGATCGCCCACGCAAAGCCTTCTCCAAACCCGGCGCCTTCGAACGCAAGCGCGAAGGCTTCGCCGGCAAACCATCCTTCAACCGCGACCACGAAGGACGGCCCCCGCGCCGCAACTTCGAAGACAGATCAGACAGGCCAGGCAAATCCTTCAGCGGCCCACATAAATCCGGCTCCTACGCGCCACGTCCTCAAAGCGGCCCACGCAACTTCGAAGGCAAACCAAGCTTCCGGGACCGGGAAGCACGAGGAGTCCGCAGCGACCGCGGCGAACGCAGCAACTACAACGACCGCCCCAAACGCAACGAAGGCCGCACCGACGGCCCACCCTTCCGCAAGTTCGACGCCCCACGCAAACCCCGCCCATTTTCCTCAGATCGCTCCGAAAGATCCGAGCGTCCAGCACGCTTCGAGCGTTCCGAACGGCCCTCACGCCCAAAAGGCTCCGGCGACTTCGCCCGCAAACCGGGCAGCACCTTCGGCGCGAAAAAGCCCTTCAGCAAATCCGCCAAACCCTTCGCAGGCGCAGGAAAATCCACCGGCACCTTCGACAAATTCAAGGGGAACAAAAAACCCTTCGGCAAGCGACCACCCGCTCGCAAGTTCAAATCTAAGGAAAGCGAATAAGCACGATGGCGGAGTCGCACGAAAGCCCCCAAGCCCTCACGCACCCCGAGCCCAAAAAGCGGCAGCGTCCCATCATCGCCATCGACGGCCCCGCAGGTGCCGGCAAAAGCACTCTAGCCGCGCATCTCGCCCGCCGCTTTGGCTTTCTCAACCTCGAAACCGGAGCCATGTACCGCGCCCTCGCCCTCAAAGCCATCGAAAACGACTACGCCTTCGACGAAGAGGCTCCGTTGATGGATCTCGCCAGTCACACCACCATCACCCTCCAACCGCAGCTCGAAGGCAATCGCGTCCTGCTCGATACCGTCGACGTCTCCCGCCGCATTCGCGAAGCCGATGTCACCGCAGCCGCCTCCAGGATCTCCGTCCACCCCCGTCTTCGCGCCTGGATGGTCCAGCAGCAGCGCGCCCTCGGCGAGGCTGGCGGCGTCGTCATGGAAGGTCGCGACATTGGCACCGCCGTGTTCCCCGACGCCGAAGTCAAAATCTTCCTCGACGCAGCTCCCGAGGTCCGCGGCAACCGCCGCTACCGTCAGGCCACACCCGAATCCATCGCCGTCGCCAATTCACGCGACACAGAAAACTCCGGCCAGCAAAAACCCGATCCCGTCACCCCCGAGCAGCAGCGCCTCGCCGAAGAGGTCATTCTCCGCGAACTCAAAGAGCGCGACTACCGCGATCGCCACCGCGCTGAATCCCCGCTTCAGCCCGCAGCCGACGCCGTTATCCTCGACTCAACCACCCTCACCCTTGACGAAGTCCTCACCCGTGCCGAGCAGATCGTCCGCTCCCACCTTCCCACGTGAAGCCTCGTGATATATAACATCCTGAGCCTACGTTTGTCGAATCAGTAAACACCCAAAATCCTCTATTTCACTCAAATTCCTACACGTTTTGCACCATAAGTAGTGCAATCAACACAATTTAGGCAATTTTTTAAAAGAAATTTCCTATTTGTGCTAACCTTCTCGTATCGTTTGAAACAGATTGGATTCTGCAAAGCTGGTACTGTACGAACCCCGATTTGGATCTTGCGGCAATTTAGTAGGACTAAGGAAATAGCGACATGGAACAGGGAACAGTGAAGTGGTTTAACGATGCCAAGGGGTTTGGCTTTATCAGCCGTCAGAACGGCGAGGACGTGTTTGTTCACTACTCGGCGATCAATTCAAACGGTTTTAAGAGCCTTCAAGAGGGCCAGGCCGTACAGTTCAACGTGGTAAAGGGACCCAAGGGTTGGCAGGCGTCTGACGTCCAGCCTCTCTAGTCTTTAGCACTTCGACTGCGGCGACAACAGTTTTGCGCAAGGGATGGCTCCGGCTATCCCTTGGCGTGTTTAACGCAGCCCCGTGGGTACACTTTTTCAAAAGTAACAAACAAATGATTCACTTTGGGTCCGGCACAGGCTCAACCGTGCTCATTCCCGGCAGAATCGTCGACTTCGCCTTGAACTTACGGTAATCCGAATCCATTACCCTAAGACTTCCATTAAATCCAACGAAGAGCAGCGCACGAAACGATCCCTGCGCCTCGATCGTCTCCGGCAGCCACACCTCATCATTAATCTTCCGCTGCTCCATCGAAAAATTCGTTCCCTTCTGGATATTCACCACAAGTCCACCCCCAACCTTGAAGTTATTGACAAAGTGCCCCTGCGCCTTCACCAGTACCTTGTCCTGCTCATCCATCCACGCGGTCCCAACCATGTCGCGAATCACATCCTCGAACCGGTTCTTCGTCTTCGCCTTCGGATCGCCTGCAAAATCCACCACAATCACATCGCGTCCCTGCAACTGTTCCCTCCGCGCATTCGTGAAACTCCCCAACTCAAGCAGCCGCGACACCGTCACCTCATCATTCCCCCGCGGATCGGTCTCCTTGCCTTTCTCGTCTGCCTTTGCGCGTTTTTCTTTATCCTTCGCAACCTGCTTATCGATCCGTTCGTCTTCCTTCTTCACTTCCTCCGCGCTCAACTCCTTGCCATTCTTCTTCGTCATTCGCCTCACCGGCACGCCTTCCAGCCAGAACACGTCGTACTCCATCGTCTCCGTCTTTTTGACGCCTCCATGACCATCTGACTCCTGCTCCGTCACCATCGACCGGTACAAATAATCCTTCTCCACCGCCTCCGATGTCCTTTGATTGGCCTCGACCGCGTGCAACAGAGCAGGAACATCCGGCAGCGGACGCGCCGCATCCTCAGTCTTTGTTCCAACAGTCTTCCCATCCTCAGTCTTCGTCGCTGCGGGCTCTTGCCCGGCCGCCGCCGGAGCCGCACTTTGCAGCAAAAGCTCCCCGGAAAGCTCCCCAGACAAACCGGCGCAACTCAACACAGCCACCATCAGAACCAGCGATCTCGAACCCACAGCCACCATCTCTTCACTATATTGAGTTTCCGAGCATGCTTCTCCCAGCTCCACCCAGCATCCGGCAAAGTCGATATCTAATATCCCGCTGTTCCGCCCACAATCGAAGCGTCTATGGCAAGAGACGCTGACTTGACAAATCCGTAACCCCAGACGCGAGAACTTCTTGTAAACTTGGCGGCTCTCTCGATAACCCGCGTGAATGCAATAGCTTGAAGGTAAATTGCTTATAAGGAATACTTTGCCTCCCGGTCCAGGCCTATCCCCAAACGATAGAAGACTTTGCGCACACTTCCGGATTAGGGGGAAAAGTGAGCACTATCCTTTTGTTGTGGACTTGGAGTAGAGTGTGGTCGTACCACTAATTGTGCCGTTGCAGGGCACCCGCGCATCTAACCAAAGGAGTTGATAGAAAAGTTTGAGTCTCCATACTCTCAAACTCGGAACCTCGGACGACGTCGTGGTCGCCCTCAAGCCACTCGCCGCAGGCCAACCCCTGAACGGACTTCGCCTCACCGCGCTCACCGACATCTCGGCTGGCCACAAGCTCGCGATCCACCCCATCGCTCCCGGCGAACCCATCCGTAAATTCAACCAAATCATCGGCTTTGCCTCCCAACCCATCGCTGTCGGAGAGCTCGTCCACACCCACAACCTGGTCACCCAGGACTTCCAGCGCGAATACGCCATCGGCTCAGAGTCGCATTCCGTCGATCTCCTCGACCCGCCCGCCACCTTCCAGGGCATCATTCGCCCCAACGGCCGTGTCGCCACGCGCAACTACGTCGGCATCATCACCACCGTCAACTGCTCCGCCACCGTAGCCCGCCGCATCGCCGCCCACTTCACACCAGAGATCCTCAGCGCCTACCCAAACGTCGATGGCGTCGTCGCCATCACTCACGGCACCGGCTGCGGCATGGCCGAACACGGCGAACCCGCAGACCTTCTCCGCCGCGTCTTCGTCGGTTACGCTACGCATCCCAACTTCGCCGCCGTATTCCTCCTCGGCCTGGGCTGCGAGACCAACCAGATCGAACCGCTCATCACCCTCTCTGGCGGCGACAGGACCCTCCGCGCCGGCACCATCCGCACCTCAACGATCCAGGAAGACGGCGGCACCGCCATCTCCATCAAAAAGGGCATCGCCACCGTCTACGAGATGCTCGAGCAAGCCAACAAGGTCTGCCGCACGGAAGTTCCGGCCTCCGCGCTCGTCCTCGGCCTGCAATGCGGAGGCTCCGACGCCTACTCCGGCATCAGCGCCAATCCCGCGCTGGGCGCAGCCGTCGACATCCTCGTCCGCAACGGCGGCACCGCCATCCTCTCCGAAACCCCCGAGATCTACGGCGCCGAACACCTCCTCACCCGCCGCTCCTCCACTCCCGAGGTTGCCCAGCGCCTCATCGACCGCATCCGCTGGTGGGAGGAGTACACCGCGCGCCACCGCGGCTCCATCGACAACAACCCCCAGCCCGGCAACAAGACCGGCGGCCTCACCACCATCCTCGAAAAGTCCCTCGGCGCCGTCTCCAAAGCCGGCACCACCAACCTGAACGGCGTCTATCTCTACGCCGAACCCGTCAACACCCCCGGCCTGGTCTTCATGGATTCCCCCGGCTTCGATCCCGTCTCCGCCACCGGACAGGTAGCCAGCGGAGCCAACGTCATCTGCTTCACCACAGGCCGCGGCTCCGTCTTCGGCTGCAAACCAACACCCTCCCTTAAGCTCGCCTCGAACACCACCCTCTACAACCGCATGTCCGACGACATGGACATCAACTGCGGCACCATCATCGACGGCGAAGAAACCGTAGAACAAGCGGGCGCAAGAATCTTCGACGAACTCCTCGCCATGGCCTCCGGCAAACTCACCCGCAGCGAGATCCACGGCTTCGGCGAAGAAGAGTTCCAACCTTGGCTGCAGGGCGCAACTCTTTAATCTCTCCGTCCCGCGTCAGGAAGGCGAGAGGGTGTTCCTGAGGAGACTAAAGTCAATAGCCGAGGACGGACCAGTTGGCTGTGGATAAAACCAGTCTTCGCCATTTTGTGCGTACAAGAAATGTGCGAGAACGTCTCATCATGTAAGAGGTATCGCTGATGGGAAAATTGCTGCAGGATATTCGTTTCGGTATTCGATCACTCGTGAAGTCTCCGCGCTTCACAATTGCGGCGGTGGTTACACTCGCATTAGGGATCGGGGCCAATACCGCGATGTTCAGCGTAATTCACTCTGTACTGCTGAAAGCCTGGCCCGTTCGGGATTCCAGTCGTCTGCTGGTTGTGTCGCAACGCCAGGCGAATGGAAACAGCAATCTCTTTTCCACGCAGGATTTTCTGGACTGGAAGCAGCAAGGCGGTCTATTGGCCCGAATGGGCGCGCATGTTTCCTGGCAATTTAATCTCAGCGGAGCCGGAACTCAGCCCGAACGCGTAGCAGGCGGCGAGGTGTCCTATGATTGGCTGCCAACCTTGGGCGTTGAACCAATGCTCGGTCGACCCTTTTCCGCACAGGAAGATGTGGCAGGAGCCGGTAATTTCGTCGTGCTCAGTTCCGCGCTATGGAAAGACCGCTATGGCGCGAACACTGACATAGTCGGCAAGTCTATTCAACTTGATGGAGCGCCCTATACGGTTGTGGGAGTCATGCCAGCTGGGTTCAACGGTTTTAATGGCAAAGAATTGTTGTGGACGCCGCTGCAACTTCATCCTGGCAGCGGGGTTGGCGCATCTCCTAATTTTCACTGGCTGAGCGGCGTGATCCGTCTTCCCGATGGAGTCAGTCTGAGGCAAGCCCAGAACGAACTGGATGCTGTCGCGGCCCGGCTGCATCGGCAGGACGCAAGCGGGGATTTGGGCTTTGGCGTCTACATACTGACACTCAATGACGCATTCACGAGGGATGTACGGCCTGCGTTGCTTATGTTGATGGGCTGTGTCGGTTTTGTTCTGCTGATCGCCTGTGCCAACGTCGCCAATCTCCTGCTCGCTCGCGGAGCGATCCGGCAGCGTGAAATGGCAATCCGTGCCGCGCTTGGCGCTTCGCCGTTTCGCATCATTCGTCAATTGCTGACTGAGAGCGTGTTGCTGGCGGGAACTGGCGGCATGGTGGGGATTGTAATTGCCTTTGTCCTCTTGCGCGGAGTGCTCGCCATCCATCCTCCCTCAGTTCCTCGAATCGAACTAACAGGCATTGATGGCACGGTCCTGGCATACTCACTTCTGATTTCCGTAGTAGTTGGCGTTCTCTTCGGATTGGCGCCCGCTATTGATGCAACGAAAGTGGATGTCACTGACGGTTTACGGGAGCATGGCAGTTCTACCAGCCGTGGATTTGGCCGCCGTCGCTCTGTTCTTGTCATTACTGAAACCGCGTTAGCGTGCATGCTGCTGATTGGGACAGGACTGGCGTTGAGGAGCCTGTGGTCGCTCAAAAGCGTGAAGCTCGGCTTTGTTCCTGAAGATATTCTCACCTTCCGCGTCGCAGGTCCTTCGCAACTAAGTGGGCCGCGGATTTCGGATTTCTACCACGATGTGGTTGAACGAGTGCGCGCTATACCAGGCGTGGAGTCGGCAGCAGTCGCCCGCGATTTCCCCCTCGGCGGCACAGACCCTTCCATGCCGATTGATACAGAAAGCAAAACGCCTGCTCCGGTGCAGGGAGAGATTGTGACTCGATACCGAGCGACAGGCGAGGATTATTTCCGCACGCTGCAAATACCAGTGCTTCAGGGACGCACGTTCGATGAACGGGATACTGCGGGTTCCTCGCCTGTAGCCATCGTGAGTGAGAGTCTCGCACGCAAATACTGGCCGGGGGAAAGTGCCGTCGGCAAGCGAATCAAGCCAAAGGTTCCAGGTAGCTCATGGTGCGTCGTCGTTGGAGTCGTAGCTGACGTTCGTCACTGGGGCGCCGATGTCGTCATTGAGCCGACAGCATATTATCCCTACACCCAGGTTCCCGATATTATGCGCTCGCTCATTGAGGCGGACATGGGGATTGCGGTCCGTAGTCATTTGGCGCAGAGAGACCTTCTCCATTCCATCGAGGCGGCAGTGGCAACCGTCAATGCGGAAGTTCCTGTCTATGAGACAAAGACCCTGGAGTCGATGGCGTCCGACTCAGATTCTCTGCGCAATTTCGATCTCCTGCTCCTGGGTGGGTTTTCCTTCCTGGCATTGGCTCTGGCTGCACTCGGAGTGTATGCGGTGATGGCATATTCAGTTTCGCAGCGTACCCGAGAGATAGGTATTCGCATCGCGCTCGGTGCGCGTTCCCGCGATGTCCTGCGGCTTATCCTTCGGCAGGGCGCAAGGCTGGCAATCGCCGGATCGGCTATCGGCGTTGTTGGAGCATTTCTTCTGCGGAAGATCATGGCCAGCTTTTTGTACGGGCTGAGCGCCAACGATCCGCTCATCCTGTGCATCGTTCCCTGCGTCATGGTGCTTGTCATCGTATTGGCGTGCTGGCTGCCGGCCCGCAGAGCCACGAAGATAGACCCAATATTGGCTCTGCGCTATGAATAGAGATCCGGGCAGCGGTTATCAGCATCGTCATTCCAATGGACATCGCATGCCGCCGCTGTTTATTGAATTATCTTGACTTCAATGAATGCCAATCGCCAAATCGCTCATCGAGGAACCCATTAGTACCAGTAAGTCAGCTTGCCTTCCTTTCATACTTCCTTATCCCTAATGGGCCTCGTCAATCCCCCATCCCTCACGTGCGCCATCCCGCGGAAAGGTCTAGCATAGAAGTAGCCGCGAAAAACCATTTTCGCGCCCATACAAGACCTGAAGCGAGGAAGCAATGGCCACCAAGGCAGACACACTCACCGCAACCACCCCCGCGGGAGTGCAGCAGGAACGCGAACAAATCTTCGACATCTTTCGCCGCTGGGGATACCTCCAGGCCTCGCTCGACCCGCTAGGCCAGTTCCTTCCGCCCGAACCCTTTCCCATCGCCACCACACCCGAGGGCGACATCGCCGCCGAAGCCCGCAGCTACTACTGCGGCAACTTCGCCATCGAGTACATGCACATCCCCTCCATCGAGCAGCGCCAATGGCTGCAGGAGCAGATCGAGCGCCCCGCACCCAAGCCAGACCAGGCCCACGTCCTCACCCAGCTCATCCGCGCCGACCTCTTCGAGCAGGCCATTCAGCAGCGCTACCTCGGCACCAAGCGCTTCTCCCTCGAAGGCCTCACCGTCCTCATCCCATTTCTCGATCAGGTCTTCGCCACCGCGTCAGCCGCCGGCATCACGCGCTCCATCCTCGCCATGGCGCATCGCGGACGCCTCAACGTGATGACCAACACCATCGGCCGCTCCCCCGCCGAGATCTTCGCCAAGTTCGAAGACGTCGATCCGCGCAGCGTCCTCGGCGGCGGCGACGTCAAGTACCACACCGGAGCCACTGGCGAATACACCTCGCCCACCGGCCAAACCATCGCGCTCCACCTCGCCTCCAACCCAAGCCATCTCGAAGCCGTGAACCCCGTAGCCATGGGCCGCGCGCGCGCCTGGCAGATTCGCATGGGCGACCCAGGCAAGCAGCAGGTGCTCCCGATCATCCTTCACGGCGACGCGGCCTTCGCCGGCCAGGGCATCACCGCCGAGTCGCTCAACATGGCCTCGCTCGCCGGCTACAACATCGGCGGCACCCTGCACATCATCACCAACAACCTCCTCGGCTTCACCGCCAACCCCGACGAGTCCAACTCCACGCGCTTCGCCACCGACCTCGCCAAGCGTCTGCCCATCCCTATCTTCCACGTCAACGGCGACGACCCCGACACCGCCATGCGCATCGCCGCCATTGCCGCGGAGTACCGCCAGCGCTTCCACTCCGATGTCGTCGTCGATCTCATCGGCTACCGTCGCTACGGCCACAACGAAGCCGACGACCCCACCGTCACCCAACCGCGCCGCTACGCCGCCATCAAAGAGCGCCCATTCCTCTACCAGCTCTACGCCAAAGCCATCGGAGTCGATCCCGCCCCCGAAGCCAAAGCCATCCAGGAAAAATTTCTCGCCGACCAGACCGCCGCAACCAAAGCCTCGCACAAGCCCAAGCTCTCGAAGCTCCCTGACTACTGGAAGCCCTACCACGGCGGCGACCTCACCGAGGCCGACGCAAAGATCACCACCGGCATCACCGCCGAGCGCGTCCTCGAACTCGCGCGCCTCGCCAACAACTACCCCGCCGGCTTCCACATCCATCCCAAGGTGCAAAAACTCTACGAGCAGCGCATCGAGATGGGCGAAGGCAAGCGCCTCTTCGACTATGGCGCAGCCGAGCTTCTCGCCTACACCTCGCTCCTCGCCAAAGGCACGCCAGTCCGCCTCGCCGGACAGGACTCGCAACGCGGCACCTTCAACCAGCGCCACTCCGTCCTCGTCGACACCGAGACCGAAGTCCGCTTCACTCCGCTCGACCACATGACCGAGACGCAGGCCCGCTTCGAGGTCCACAACTCGCTCCTCTCCGAGTCCGCCGCACTGGGCTTTGAGTATGGCTACGCCCGCGACTATCCCGAAGCTCTCGTCCTCTGGGAGGCGCAGTTCGGCGACTTCGTCAACGGCGCGCAATCCATCATCGACCAGTTCATCGCCGCTGGCGAAGCCAAGTGGGGCCTCCTCTCCGGCGTCGTCATGCTCCTGCCGCACGGCTACGACGGCCAGGGTCCCGAGCACTCCTCCGCGCGCATGGAGCGTTTCCTCCAACTCGCCGCCAGCGACAACATGGTCATCGCGCAGCCCTCGAACGCAGCGCAGTACTTCCACCTTCTGCGCCGTCAGGCCCTGCGCTCGTGGCGCAAGCCGCTCGTCGTCTTCACTCCGAAGTCGATGCTTCGCCACCCCGACGCCTCCTCACCCGTAGCCGAGTTCGGCAAACCAGCCTTCGAGAACGTCCTCCCCGACAACGACGTCAAAGACCCGCGCCGCCTCCTCGTCTGCACCGGAAAGATCGGCCACAACCTCCGCGTCGAGCGAGCCAAACGCAAAGATATGTCCGTCGGCATCATCTTCATCGAGCAGCTTTACCCATGGCCCGAAGCCGAACTCCAGGCCGCGCTCGACCAGCATCCTGGCGCACACGAGATCGTCTGGGTCCAGGAAGAACCCGCCAACATGGGAGCCTTCACCTACGTCATGCCCGAGCTTCGCCGCATGGCCGGCGACCGCACCGTTCTCAGCGTCAAGCGCAGCGCCAACGCCTCTCCCGCCACAGGTTCCGCGAAGGCCCATCAGATCGAAGAGAGCACGCTGATCGATCTCGCGTTAGGTTCCGCGTAACGCAACCAGGCGGATCGCAGCAGAACACAGGAAGGCCCGATCGGAGTTCACCCGGATCGGGCTTCCGTATTGCACGGTCACACAGGCGGTGGAATCGGGTTCGCAAAAAAGCCGCTTAAAAAGGAAACCCACGCAGCGCGGTGGGGGCTGTTGCGTGGGTATTCCAGTAAAGCAACGAAGTGGGTGGACTTCGTTATGACCGACTCAACCCGAAGGGAGTCTTGCCATTCCTTTAAGGTAACGGCAAAGTGAATTCGAGTCAAGAGACATCTGTGAATCGCAACACCCGCTCGAAACCCCTCTCAGGCAATCGCTTAGCCCTACTGCGCGACCGGCTCCATCATCACGTCTACGTCCAGATGCCGCGTGCTCCCCGGTACATCCAGCGACCCCAGAACCACCGGTTTACCAGGCGCGAGCAACGCAGTTCCCTCCAGCGCGGTCTGCCGAATGATCGGATACTGCGGCCCTACCCCGGACTTTTCCTCTGTCATCCCCAGTTGTTCTACCTTGGATTTTAGCCGCGCACCACCACCATAGGAGTCCAGCGTCGCGTCGAAGTTCATCCCAACATCGATAAAGGTCACCTGGGACTCCGCCTGCGAACTAGTGTTGTTATACGAACCCGTCACAATGGGAACCTTGTTGCCCTGTTTCATCACCGTCCGCTGGCCATCCGTCAGAACCATGGAGAAGTGCTGCACCCCCACTCGCTTGCCGCCGTCAATCTCGGTAATCGTGTACGTCAGCCGATAAAGCTTCTTCGGTCGGTCAAGTTCATTGATGATCTTCTGCGCCATCGCAATCTGCTCAGTTGAGCCCCTCATCACAATCATGTTCTGGCTGGGCACAAGATAAAGCTTCGCGTTCGGATCAAGCAGGTTGCGTACAGCAACCGTAACCTCGTTGGCCTCATTCTGCGAGTTGATGTTCGTCAGATGAAAGCTCTGCATCGGACGTGTATCAACATGCCCGTTAGGATCCTGTTGGATCGCGGGCTTCTCCACCGGAGTTGCCGCCGGCTTCTCAGTTGTCTGTGCTCTTGCGCTCTGCCCGATTAACCCCAGCGCTGCAACTGCTCCCATAAATCCAATGGCAAACCTCATCGTCCCTCTCCTCCGCACTTCGCAATGAATCATCATCTCTTTCGCCTCGTTCCTGTTGTTGTTCTCTTTGTTAGTCGCAATTGAATTGTCATAATCCTGTCGTTATCGTCTTTGCCTTCACCTGCTTTGCCCTGGATTGTTTCAGCTCAGAGTCTTCATCCGGCTGCGGTGCTGGAACAGCCTGATCTCCCGCAGGCGCTGCTTGCTTACTCGCTGGCTTCTCCGCAGTCGACTCTCCATGCGCAGCCTGCTCCGTCGCCGTCGGTTCAGGTTGCGCTTGCTCTTCGGGCGCAGGTTGCTTAACAACAGGCACCGAAAAAAAACTTTGAAACTCTGCCTGATCCTCCGCGTCTTGCAACTCTCGCAACTTAGGATCAAGCATCGCCAGCTCCACCGGATCGTTCTTATGCGCCAGTCGCAGCAGCAACTTCTCCTGATCGGTCAAAGGCATCGGCGGAGCAGGAAAACTTGCAGCCCGCGTCTCACTCAACGCGACGTCATCTTCAGAACCCCCAGCAGAATCGCCAGCCCGACCCAACCCACTCTCAGCAGCATCCACACGCTTCGCGAACCGCACATCACTCGCATGCAAAACAGTCTCTGTATCCCGGCTCGCAATAGTCGAACGCATTGCAGGAATCGGCTTCACCGGAGCTACACCCATCTGTGACTGCACCCCGCCATGCCCAAACCGCCGAACCGCAGGAACCATCAACATCACAACTGCGAGCCCAACGACAGCAACTCCGCAAGCCACATAGGCAGCAGGAACTCCCCGCCACACCGGCCTATACCAGCGCCGGCCCGCCTCCGCCCGTCGCGCAGCACGCTCCTCCAGCCCATCCAGAATCCGCCGCTCCATCCCCGCTGGAATCTCAACATCCCTCAGGCCCGCAAGCACCTTCTCAATCGCTTCATCGGAATGCTTCATCGCTTCTCTCCTTCCTCCAGCCGCTCCCGCAGCCGCGTTCTCGCGCGAAACAGCAGTGCCCGCACCGCAGACTCGCTCCGTCCCAGAACCTTCGCCATATCCGCCGTTCCCAACTCCTCCGTAACAGAGAGCAGCAGCACATGCCGTTCAGCCTTCGGCAACCTCTCCATCTCACGCAGCACAGCCTTCATCCGCCGCGCTTCATTCAACGCCTCGTCAACCGGAAGATCTCGCGCGACCAGCCCTTCTGCAAAGCCCTCATCAAACTGCTCCGGCCGTATCCGTCGTCTGCGGTCCAGCGCAAGATTCCACGCAATCCGGATCAGCCAAACCCGCATCTCCCGCACATCCGCCAGCGACCGCCGATGCTCGAGAACGCGAACGAACACGTCCTGAACCACATCCTCAGCCTCCGCCCGGCTCCGAACCACCGAATGAACCACGCGAAACAGAAGGGAAGAGTAGGTCTCCACGAGCGTCGCGAGATCGACCTCCGTGCGCGAACTCTCCATCGAAGACAACACCAAACTAAAACCCTCGACCGACGCCATAAATCCCTTCTAATAGGACAGACGCCCGAGTTTCCTTTTCGCTCGGCAAATAATTTGCGGGGCCATTGCACGGGGTTGGAGGGTTTTCGGGCAACTTGCAATAGCACTCTGAGCTCTCAACGCAGTCGAAGATTGGCCAAAGCAAAAAATAAATTTAAAAATCTGGCGTATTTTTCGAGTTCGGCCACCTGCGCATAAGAACCACAAAATAACCACAAATTTTCACGCGCAAAAATACGAACCCCCCTGAAAACGGGGGGGAATCGCTTGCATAAAAATATTGTGCCTTTCAGCCGTTCACAACCTGCAGATCAGCAGCTCCCGCTCATAGATCATCTCCGGCGGAAGATGGTCATGGAGCAAAATGAACAACTCCTCATGCCCCATCACCTCCTGCTTCCACTGCGCCCGATCCACGGTCTGCAACTCATCAAACGTAGCCCGCGAAAACTCCAGCCCCTTCCAATTGATATCGTCAAAGTGCGGAGTCCATCCGATCGGCGTCTCCTTCCCCAGCGCTCGCCCGCGCACACGATCCACAATCCACTTCAAAACCCGCATATTCTCGCCATATCCCGGCCACAAAAACTTTCCATCCGGCCCCTTGCGAAACCAGTTCACATGAAACACCCGCGGCGTAGCCGAAAGGTTCCGCTGCATCTTCAGCCAATGCCGGAAATAATCCCCCATGTGATACCCGCAGAAAGGCAGCATCGCCATCGGATCTCTGCGCACCTTGCCCACCGGCGCGCCCGCCGCGGCCGTCGTCTCCGACCCCATCGTCGCTCCGACGTACACGCCCGAAGACCAGTTGAAGGCCTGATAAACCAGCGGCATCGTCGTAGGCCGCCGTCCCCCAAAGATAAACGCCGAGATAGGCACACCCTCAGGATTCTCCCAATCCGGATCGATCGTCGGGCACTGACGAGCCGGAGCCGTGAACCGCCCATTCGGATGCGCCGCCGTAGCTCCCGTTGCCTTCCCAACCTCGGCAGTCCACGGATTCCCGCGCCAATCCGTCAAAAACGCCGGCGGCTTATCCGTCATCCCCTCCCACCAAACCCCACCCTCAGGCGTAAGCGCGACGTTGGTAAAGATCGTATTCTTTGCCAGCGTGGCCATCGCATTCGGATTCGTCTTCGCACTCGTCCCCGGAGCCACTCCAAAAAATCCAGCCTCCGGATTGATCGCCCTCAACTGCCCATTCGCATCCGGCTTGATCCACGCAATATCGTCGCCGACCGTCCAAACCTTCCACCCATCAAACCCCGCCGGTGGAATCATCATCGCGAAGTTCGTCTTCCCGCAAGCCGAAGGAAACGCCGCCGCAACATAAGTCTTCTCCGTCGTCCCATCCGCCTTCTTCGGAGACTCCACGCCAACAATCAGCATGTGCTCCGCCATCCAGCCTTCGTCGCGCGCAATATTCGAAGCAATCCTCAGCGCAAAACACTTCTTCCCCAGCAGCGCATTCCCGCCGTAGCCCGACCCATACGACCAGATCTCGCGCGTCTCCGGAAAATGCACAATATACTTCTCGTCATTGCAAGGCCACGGCACATCCTTCTCACCCGGAGCCAGCGGAGCACCCACCGTATGCATGCACGGCACCACTCGCTTCTCGTCCTTATCGATCTCCGCAAACACAGCAGTCCCAATCCGCGCCATGATCCGCATATTGACCACCGCATAAGCCGAGTCCGTCAGTTGCACCCCAATCTGCGACATCGGCCCGCCGATCGGCCCCATCGAGTACGGCAGCACATACATCGTCCGCCCGCGCATCGCGCCACGGAAGAGCTGTTTCAGCTTCTTCCGCATCACATACGGGTCCTCCCAGTTATTCGTCGGCCCCGCTGTATCCTTCGAGAGCGAACAGATAAACGTCCTGTCCTCCACGCGAGCCACATCATTCGGAGTAGACCGCGCCAGAAAACATCCCGGCCACAACTTCTCATTCAGCTTCGTAAACGTCCCTGCTTTGACCAGTTGATCGCACAGAAAGTCATACTCCTCCTGCGATCCATCGATCCAGTGAATCCGGTCCGGCTGCGTAAGGTCGGCCATTTTTTCGACCCAGCGGATCAGGTGTTTATTCGTAGTAGGCGGTGCGGCAACGGCACTCTCGGCAATCATGGTCTTCATAAAACTCCGTAAATTCTTCCCACACAAGTCTTCCCCTCTACGGCGAGGCTGTCAACCGCAGAAGTGGTCCGTCCGATTAGCGGTATCTTAAAACCTAAGCTTTTTCGGAGAGAGTCCTCATCATGAAGCAGTCAGCGAAGAAACTCTGGGTCCCCATCCTAATACTTGCAGCAATATTCGCCCCCACAGCCGCATTTACGCAGGGAGACCCACCCCGAGCCTTCGACCCCGCAACAGCCGCCACGCGCGCCCCCGGCGCCACGCTCCGCATCGACCTCATCGGCGACTCTACCCAGACCGACAACGCCGGCTACGGCCGCGGCTTCTGCGCTAACCTCACCGTCAAAGTCGACTGCGTCAACATGGCCAAAGGCGGAGCCAGCACCAAAACCTTCCGCGACCAGGGCCTCTGGGAGCGCAGCCTCCAGACCAAACCCGACTACATGCTCATCCAGTTCGGCCACAACGACATGGAGAGCAAAGACCATCTTCCGCGCCAGACCACCATGGCCGAATACGAAGCTAATCTTCGCCGCTACATCGACGAGGCCCGCGCCGCCAACATCAAACCCATCCTCGTCACGCCGCTCACGCGCCGCTACTTCGAAGCCGATGGCAAAATCCACTCCGACCTCACCGCACACTCCGAAACCATGAAGCGCGTCGCCGCCGAAATGAAGGTCCCGCTCATCGACCTTCAGCGCGACAGCATCGCCTGCCTCGACACCGTCGGCGAAAAAGAAGGGAACACCCTCGCCATCACCAAGAAAGACGACGACGGCAAAACCATCTTCGACAAGACCCACCTCAACTGGAAAGGCTCCTACGTCTTCGGCCGCATAGTCGCCGTCGACATGGGCAAGGCCGCGCCGGAACTCGCAAAATACGTCAAGCCCGAAGCCGCAACCCTCCCGCCCGAAGGCGTCAAGGCGATGAAGATCATCGAAGGCGGCCCCGTCAAAATCGTCCTCGTCGGCGACTCCACTGTTAACGCCGAAGGCGGCTGGGGCAAAGGCTTCTGCGCCATCATGACCCCCAATGTCACCTGCATCAACGAAGCCCTCAACGGCCGCAGCTCCAAGAGCTTCATCGACGAAGGAGCCTGGAAGAAGGCCCTCGACGACCACGGCGACTACTACCTCATTCAGTTCGGCCACAACGACATGAAGGGCAAAGGCCCCGAGCGCGAAACCGATCCCGAAACCACCTACGCAGCCAACATTCGCCGCTACATCCGCGACGCTCGCGCCATTGGAGCCATCCCCGTAGTCGTGACCTCGCTCTCACGCCGCAACTATAAAGACGGCAAGCTGGTCGAAGACCTCAACAACTACGCCGCCGCGGCCCGTCGCGTAGGCATGGAAGAAAATGTAACCGTCATCGACCTAAATGCCATGTCCACCAAACTTCTCGAAGGCATGACCCAGGAACAGGCCGACCAGTTCGACGCCACTGGCCACGCCGACCAGCGCGCCGAAAACGGCAAAGTCGCCGTCGACCGCACCCACCTCAACGAAAAAGGCCAAACCCTCTTCGGCCGCATGGTCGCCGACACCCTCGTCCGCACCCAGGTAGAACTGGGCCCCGACGTCATCGGCGAGCCAGCCAAATCAAAAACCGCCACCTCGCAATAGCAATAGAAGACACGCAATAGAACCTAAATAACAACGGTTCGTCCCAAAAGGAATTAGGCATAGCTCACCCAAACTTTGGCCGCCCGTCTACACTACCATCGGCGGCCAACCCCGCCAGACCTCCTCCGACCGGATCCCCCGGAGCACTCGAGGACTACTATGCCACCGCCGCTCCCCACCGGCGTCCCCACCGCGCCCCGCTTCTATATCACCAGCCGCGAGCCGCTCAGTGCCAGAGCCATCCTGCTCGCTACCGTGGCCGCCGTCAGTGCGCTCTCCTCGGTCGTCTACGCCATGGGCCACAACGGACACACCCATCTCACCTCCACCTCTACCCGTTCCAACGCATCCAACGCCTCGGCTGACGACGACAAAGACGATAAAGACGATCCATCCCAGATCGACACCATCGTCCTCGGCGATCCCGCCGACGCTCCCGTTCCCGCTCGCCCCGGAAACCACGTCAGCCCCGTTCATCCCACCATCCTCGTTCGCCTGCCCCGCTTTGGCGATCAGGTTGGCCTCATCCCCGACACTCCCACAGGCCATCTTCTCTACGCCTGGCTCGCCGCCTTCAACCAGGCAAGCTACCCCGCACTTGGCAATGCTCTACCCAATGTCGCGCTAGCCTCCGCTGCCTCGGCACAGATGGAGCTCCGCCAGCAAACCGGCGGCTTCAACCTGCTCTCCGCCAAAGAAGTCCAGCCGGGCGTCCTTGTCTTCCGCCTCCGCGATCAGACCCCATCGGCGATCGAGGCTCTTGGCACCCTCCAAGTGCGTCCGGACTCCAACCCCGCCACTATCGCGAGCTTCAGCCTCCGTGCCGTTCCCTCACCCCATCCCTAATTCGTGTAGTGGTCAAGTTTGAGCAGCGATCGCGCTTCACTTCATGCACTACAATTTTTGCCGCATCCACAAGACTCTCCGGGTCACTCCGGCGATGGAATCCGGATTGACCAATCATGTTTGGGAGATTGCGGAAATCGTTGATTTGCTTACTTAAAGCGTATCGATTTGGTTACGTTTTGGTGATTCATGTATCTAATAGGTGTGGTATCGTTTCTTGCCAACGAGAAAGGAGGTTCTATGGCTGGCAAATATACGGTTGATCAGGTAGCTGATACGCTCATTTACCTAGCGCGGGAGCGCGGCATCGACATCACCAATCTGAAATTGCAGAAGCTTCTGTACTATGCTCAGGCATGGAATCTCGTATTTACTGGTGAACCATTGTTCGATGACGAGATCGAGGCGTGGGTACACGGTCCGGTTGTCCCGAAAGTCTTTCGGCGATTTAAAGAGCATCGATGGAACACGATTAGTGTTCCGGTTTCGCCTATCAAGGATGAAGCCCTAATTGCTCACTTAGGACAAGTTCTTGATACCTATGGAAAGTTTGGAGCGACCCAACTCGAACGATTGACCCATCAGGAAAAGCCTTGGCAGCAAGCGCGCAAGGATTATCCAGTGGATGCCTCTTCTAATGAGGTGATCGATCACGAAAGTATGCGGAAGTTCTATCGCAGTCTTAAATGAGTCCAAGGCAGAACCGGCACTCGATTCCGTTGCCGGTTCTGAAGCCCAACGAGAAAACTGTACAGTTTTCCTTCAAGTACTTGGACACAGATAATCCCAAATTTCTACCTTCGGATTGTCCGCATGAGTTTTGGCCTGCGTTAATGGCCCGGCTGAAGCTCTACAGCAATCTAACCGTAGAGGTATTCCTCGATCAAAATAACCCTGATCGAAGACACATCATTCATTTCCCCGAGACCACCGAGCCGAACGGATTCGTAAACGTGGATACCGAGCAACTGGCCTATGAAGAGGCTTGGCAATTTGACCTTGAAACTTGGCAGCCATGGCGGATTGCCGGAATTTTGGTCGATGACATGTTCTACATTATTTGGCTCGATCACAGCCACTCGCTATATCCAGCATTTCAAACTTGACCACTACCCTAATTCGCGTTGCCTTTTGCCCCCGCCCCCTCCCGCTGATAAACTAAAAGTTCGCGTTGTGACTACGCGCGCAGGCTCTCTCAAAGCGGCCCAACCGCTGCGAGCTCATAAGGACATAGGAAACCAGTGGATCAGCAGACCAAACAAGCTCTCAAGCACGATCAGTTCGTCGACACCACCAGCCACGGCCTCGAATGGGCCAAGGAAAACAGCCGCTCGGTCATCGCCACGGGCAGCATCGTGTTGGCGGCGATCGTCATCGTTGTGGCCAGCGTCCTCATCTACAACAACCGCGCCGAACAGGCCTCAGTCGCATTCGGCGCCGCCATGCAGGCCTACCAGACGCCCCTCGCGCAGCCCGGACAGCCCGTGCCTCCCGGCGTCAAAACCTACGCCTCCGTCAACGAGCGCGCCAAAGCCGCCAACGACCTCTTCATGGGCGTAGCCAACAAGTACGGCATGACGCCCGACGGCAAGAACGCACGCTACTTCGCTGGCCTCACCTACCTCGAAGAAGGACAAAACGGCCCCGCGGAATCTACCCTGAAAGAGGTTGCAGGCGGCTGGAACGGCGAACTCGCCTCACTCGCGAAACTTTCGTTGGCACAGCTCTACCGCCGCACCGGACGCGACTCCCAGGCCATCGACCTCTACAACGAGCTCACCGCCAAGCCCACCACCAGCGTCCCCGCCGGCCTCGCACAGCTCCAGCTCGCCGAACTCTACGAGTCGCAGGGCAAGCCCGACCTCGCCAAGAAGGTCTACGCGCAGCTCAAGGACAAAGACCCCAAGGGCCCAGCCGGCATGATGGCCGCGCAGAAGCTCAACCCAACGGCAACCGGCCCCGGCGGCCAGTAGTCCCTGCCACTAGCAACAATTTCTCTCACACCGGGACGCCAGGTCTTCCACCTGCGCGTCCCGGTCCGCTTAGCCGTCCCAGTTCCAGTGTCTTGTCAGGTTTTGCGGCTTTAGCCCCTGAGGTACGTACCGCCGTAGCGCCCACAACGCCAAGCGACTGAATCCATTACCTTTGCCTCGCCCCCTATTTTATTTCCTCATTTTCAGCCCAAAAAAGGCATGTCAAGCCCCCAAACCGCCTAACCCATTACAAATCATCAACATTCGCGTGGCGTATAAGCCCCATTCAACCCGCTATAATTAACCTATAGATCAGAAAAAACCAAAGCCCTGGCCACGAGCCGGGGCTAATCTATTGATAGCAAGTATTTTGCGCACAAATCATTTGCTATCAATATTTTATGGAGGGTGTTCCCGCGTAAATCGTTGAATCGAAGTATTTTACGTCCAAAATACCCACTGAGGGAGGGGGGAGGGGGGAACTAGTCGTCATGAGGGAAGCCGGCTCGGTCTTCCTGGATCTTCATAGCCGATTCCGCGTCCGTCCGCAGCTTCGTCAAAATGCTCCATTGATCATTTATTTTAGGAGGCGCCACCCAGACCGGCAAAGGCATTCTGAGGTATGCCGAAAGAGCGATGGCATTCGGCTCATACAGCGCCCGGATCGTGTTCAGCCGTCTGGCCGCGGCAGGATCGCCGCACATCTGCAGGTGGTTCTCGCCAAGAGCCTCACACAGGTGATAGAAATCCTTCGTTGGAAGGCGGTCGATCACACCCTGATCCTGCCACGCCCTGCTCTTCTTGACGTTGAAGACGTCACCTATATCGATCAGGGCATGCCGCGCCATGACGAACGTCAGTTGCGCCTGGCGCGACGAAACGCCTTCAACGACCGAGATCAGCAGCGCGCAGGTATCCAGTATCGCAACCAGCGCCGACAACCAGCTCTGGGTGTCATGCTGCGACCGGTAGTAGCAAAGAATCGGATAAGAGATATGCGATTCCAGAATCTCGGCGGACCACCGCTCCCACTCGGCGAGCAGGGTGATCAACTCCTCCTGGCCGCCTTCAAAGGCATGCCGGCGAAACAGCTCGGCAGTATTGGGCGGAGAGCCGGCACGCGAGTCCAGAAGGGCAACGCTGACCTCGCGACGAGAAAACGACTGGTACAGAACAGGAAGGTACCCAATCACCAGCGCAACGAACCCCAGGCCGACGCCCGACTCGGAGATAATCAGCGCCCGCGCAAACCGGCTGTGCGGCACAACATCCCCCAGGCCCAGCGTAAACAAGGTCGTGCCGCTCACGTAGATATCCGTGCCGAATTGTGCCCACCGGCCGGCACGCGGCAACATCAAATCGCCAAAAGGCGAACGCATTGAAAAATAGAACAGTCCGAAGCCGAAGACAAGAAGGAGAGCCCAGATCAACAGGAGCAATAGCAACGAAAGCGGACCATAGATGCTGTAAACCTGCTCCCGCACTTTGCTATCGCGAGCGCGTCCAGCCATCCTCACCCACGGTCCCCACGTCATCAGAATGAAGAGACGCGTGATCCGGAAATGTCCAGTCGGACGCCGCGGCAGAACGATGGTCTGGAACGCGTCAAGCGCGACCCCTAGGCAGCAGAACAGTCCGGCAACAAATGCGGCGAAGTGCACCAGAGTTCCTTCCTCCATTCCGCGTGAGAGATTCTTGTCAACCTTACCAGACCCCTCCACCCTGACCTCGAAGCTCCCTGTGTCAACTGAAACAGTAAGGTACGACCACTCGCCTTAACAACGATCTTGCACAGTGTCGAAGAGGTATAAACCGCGTCGCAACCATTCTGCGCGCAACATAATCGGAGAGACAGAGTCAAATTGAACATCGAGTGTAAGATCCGGATTTTCATTCGACAAAAACAACTTTTTGGGCCTAAGCTGACTTCAGTGAGCAGGTGGGCAGAACAAAACACCCTTATTGAGGAGAGAGGAGAAGCCATGCAACGAGTTCTCGTAGTAGATGATGATCGTCTGGTTGCCGACACGCTGACCCTCATCTTCGAGAGAAACGGTTTTGCAGCGAAGGCAGCTTACTCTGCAGAGGAAGCGCTCAGGAGCTCCCGCGAGTTTGTGCCTCATCTTCTTCTCTGCGACGTAACCATGCCGGATCGGGACGGACTCGCGCTGGTCGAAGACATGACGCGCGAACTGCCTGCATGCCGCATCCTGGTACTCACCGGCTTCTACTCCAATCTGAAGAATGTTCGCGAGCAGGCGCGCAAGCTGTCTCGTCCGCTGGGCATTCTCACCAAACCGTGCCAGCCTTCCGAGCTTCTTCGCGAAGCGGCCGCCTTGTTGGGCAACGCGTAGCAGGGAATCCGCACCATGCATGACCTGGGTCGCACCTTGATCTTCCTCGGAATCCTCCTGCTTGCAGTTGGCCTGGTGACCCTCGGGTTAAACCGGCTGAATCTGCCGATCGGCAGGCTTCCCGGAGACTTCAACTGGCGTGGCCGCGGATGGTCCGTCTCATTTCCCCTCGCCACCTCCATCATCGTCAGTATCCTGTTGAGTTTGCTCCTCTGGGGCATTGGCCGGCTGCGCCGCTAGCTCCGCATTTTCTTCGTCACGATGCTAGACTCAGGCGGTATGCCCGAGAGCGAAGACAAATCGCCGACCCTGGCCAGTTTGCGTACAACACGAGGACGAGTCCGCGCAGCAAAACGGTCTTCCGCCACCGTTATGGAGACAAATCAGCCTACTCAGGTTGGGCTATTTTCTCCTCAGGCTGGCGCGTTATCGCTTCCTCTCGAAGCAGACGAACCCCCAACCTGCAAACCCGTCGAAGAGTCGCGCCCCAGGATCTCCGGCGCTGCGACAGAGCGCCGTATCTGGGGCGTCCGCGCGCTGGTCACGGGCATTCGCCAGCAGGTCGAAACGAACTACGCCGATCTATGGGTGGAGGGCGAGATATCGAACTGCCGCCCGGCTCCCTCCGGACACATCTATTTCACCCTCAAGGATGGAGACGCTCAGCTACCGGTTGTTCTCTTCCGCCGGCACGCCAGTCTGTTGCGCTTCCGCCCCGCCGATGGACTCGCGGTCCTGGTCCGCGGCCGCATGTCCGTCTACGAGAGCCGGGGTCAGCTTCAACTCATCGCAGAGACCGTTGAACCTTGCGGAGTCGGAACGCTTCAACTCGCGTTCGAACAACTCAAGGCGCGTCTGCTCGCTGAAGGACTCTTCGACGCCGCGAGAAAACGGCCGTTACCGTCCTTCCCGAAGTGCATCGGCATCATCACTTCACCTACCGGCGCGGTAGTTAGGGACATCGTTACCATCATCCGAAGGCGGCACGCGCGGCTGAACCTGCTCGTCTATCCCGCGCTGATGCAGGGCCCCTCCAGTCCTGCTTCGGTCGTCGCCGCGATTCGATGGTTCAACGCGCATCCGGAGCTGGTGGACGTCATCGTGCTGGCTCGTGGCGGTGGATCGCAGGAAGATCTGTTGGGCTTCAACGACGAAGAGCTCGCGCGAACCATCGGAGCCTCTTCGCTCCCGATCGTATCCGCAATTGGACATGAAACCGACTTCACAATTGCCGACTTCGTGGCTGATCTGCGCGCCGCGACTCCGTCAGCAGCCGCCGAATTGATTACGGCAGTGCAACATCGCGTCGAAGAGCATATCGATGTCCTCGCGGCCCGCGTTCGACGTGCAGGACGTTTCCGCCTGACACACGCTCGCCAACGCTACATTCTCCTTGCGGCGGATTCTGCGCTGTCCCGGCTGCATGACGCCATCAGCCGCCGCGGCCAGCGACTCGATGAGCTGCGAATGGGATTGAATGCCTCTGCACAGCGGGCGATGCGTACTCCCGCGCAGCGTTTCCTGGCCATTGCCGATCGTCTTAGGCGGCAGGATTTTACAGCGCATATGCGCACTATGCATCAGCGTCGGCAAAACGCGGACCAACGCATTTTGCATATCTTTGCTCGATCGGTTACATCGCAGAAGAATCGTCTCAACCGCGCTTCTACACGGCTCGAGACACTTTCGCCTCTCGCCGTGCTGTCCCGCGGTTATGCTCTCGTCTACTCAGCCGATGGCAGCCTTTTAAGCAGTACCGCGGACATAACTCAAGGCGAAAGTATTCACGCACGTCTTGCACACGGAACCATCGTGGCTACGGTGACGCAAACGATTGTCAACGAAGCAGACGTAATGGAGAGCAACAAATTATGAAGAAGTTATTTGGAACCGATGGCATTCGTGCCGTCGCTGGCCAACCGCCACTCGACCCACCCACTATTTACGCGATTGGCCTTGCATTGGCACACAATCTCGCTGCTAAAGCGGCCCGGCCACGCGTTCTGCTCGGCATGGATACGCGCGAGTCGAGTGAGTGGATTGCCGCGACCCTCACCGCGGGTCTGATCGCCGGTGGCGCCTCGGTAGAGAGTGCGGGCATCATCACCACCCCAGCCGTCGCTTTCCTGGCGCATACCCATCGCTTCGCAGCAGGCGTAGTCATCTCGGCCTCGCACAATCCATGGCAGGACAACGGGATCAAACTCTTTGGGCCCGATGGATATAAGCTCCCCGACGCCGTCGAGCTAGCCATGGAAGAAGAGATATTCCGTCAGCTCGCCGGTCTGGTTACGCCTCCCCTACAGAGCATTCCACCGGAGGTCAACGAGGCTGATCGCGCCGAGTATGTTCAATTTCTCCTTGCCTCTGTTCCCGGGCTCTCACTCGATGGCCGTCGTATCGTTGTGGATTGTGCCAACGGTGCCGCGTCTTCGGTTGCCTCTCAACTTTTCTCCGGTCTCGGTGGGGAGGTTGTCATGACACACGCGAGTCCCGACGGCCGCAATATCAATGAGAACTGCGGAGCATTGCATCCGGAGATCGTCGCGGCGCAGGTGAAGCACCACAACGCTTCCATAGGCATCACCTTCGACGGGGATGCCGATCGCGCTCTATTCGCCGATGAGAACGGCTGCGTGATTAATGGCGATGCGGTCCTGTTGCTGGCAGGGCGCGATCTGCTGGCGAGGGGTCTCCTCACCAATTCGACCGTTGTTGCCACCACCATGTCCAATATGGGACTCGAAGCCGCGTTGAAACGCAGCGGAATCCAGATGCTTCGAGCGGCCGTCGGGGATAAGTACGTGCTGGAACAGATGATCGCGACTGGTGCGGCGTTGGGTGGAGAGCAATCCGGTCATATCATCTTTTCTGGGCGCAGCACCACGGGGGACGGGCTGCTAACTGCGTTGTTGTTGCTGGATATTGTTCACCGGAGCGGCAAATCGTTGGCAAGCCTAGTCAGTGATCTTAAGGTCTTTCCGCAGGTCATCGTCAACGTGAAGGTGAGGGAGAAGAAGCCGTTGGAAAGTATCCCCACGGTGACTGCCGCCATTCGAGCGGCTGAGGCAGAGCTCGCCGATTCCGGACGTGTCGTGATTCGCTATAGCGGCACGGAAGCGTTGGCGCGGGTCATGATCGAGGCGGAGTCGGAGCCTCTTATGCGGCATCATGCCGACACAATTGCTGCAGCCATTCGTACGGAACTCGGCATCTAACGTAAGAGAGCGCCCGAAATACACAAGAAATAATAAGCAGCTAATGAAATCGAGATGAAATCCCCGTATGTTCGACTTCGATGGTTAGGCCGAGGAAAGTACAACCATCAGATGCTAGTGATGTTTGTAACTGCTGAATGCCAGTCGTAGTCGGAGAGGTAGCAGCCTGATTCGACAGGAAGAAAATAAGGAGCATTGCGAATGACGACGGAGTTGGTACCTCTCAATGAGCGCCCGGCATGGAAGGCCCTGGAAGCGCATTACCAGCAGATTCGCGGTAAGCAGCTTAAACAGTTGTTCGCGGAGGATCCCGCGCGAGGAGAGCGTTTCACGGTTGAGACAGGCGGACTCTTTCTCGACTACTCAAAGAATCGCATTACGGACGAGACACTTCAGCTACTCATTCGGTTGGCAGAAGAGTCTGGTCTAAGAGCACATATTGATGCAATGTTCGGTGGAGAAAAGATCAACATCACAGAGAACCGGGCAGTTTTGCATGTTGCCTTGCGTGCGCCGAAGAGTGAATCGATCTTTGTCGACGGAGAGAATGTCGTTCCGGGCGTTCATGCTGTGTTGGATAAAATGGCTGCCTTTGCGGATCGTGTGCGCAGTGGTGCTTGGAAGGGGCACACGGGCAAGCGAATTCGCAATGTCATCAATGTCGGGATCGGAGGTTCTGATCTTGGGCCCGTGATGGCTTACGAGGCATTGAAGTTTTATAGTCAACGCGATCTTACGTTTCGTTTTGTCTCGAACGTCGATGGAACAGACTTCGCTGAGGCCGTTCGCGATCTGAACGCAGAGGAAACGTTGTTTTTGATCGCTTCGAAGACATTCACGACGCTTGAGACGATGACGAATGCGCATACAGCGCGCGAGTGGTCGTTGAAAGGATTGGGTGGCGACGAAAAGGCGGTGGCTAAGCACTTTGTTGCGATCTCGACGAATGCGAAAGAAGTTGCGAAGTTCGGTATCGACACGGCAAACATGTTCGAGTTCTGGGACTGGGTTGGGGGCCGGTACTCGATGGATTCGGCGATTGGATTGTCGACCATGGTCGCCATCGGGCCGGACAACTTTCGCGCGATGTTGGATGGATTTCATCAGATGGATGAACACTTCCGAACGGCTCCTTTCGCAAGCAATCTGCCGGTGCTTATGGGTTTGCTCACCGTCTGGTACACCGACTTCTTCGACGCGCAGACGGTGGCGGTACTTCCCTATGAGCAGTATCTGAAGCGTTTTCCCGCGTATTTGCAGCAGTTGACGATGGAGAGCAATGGCAAGCATGTGACGGTGGATGGCGCCCGGGTAGCGGCGGATACTGGACCGGTCTATTGGGGTGAGCCAGGGACAAATGGGCAGCACTCTTTCTATCAACTGATTCATCAAGGGACCCGGTTGATTCCGTGCGACTTCATCGGGTTCTATAAGACTCTCAATCCGCTCGGGCGACACCATGACACATTGATGGCGAACGTATTTGCTCAGGCCGAGGCTCTCGCCTTTGGCAAGACAGCAGAACAGGTGAAGGCGGAAGGTACGCCGGACTGGCTGGTTCCGCATCGCGTGTTTGAGGGCAATCGTCCGTCGAATACGATTCTTGCCGATAAGCTTACCCCGGAAATCCTGGGCAAGCTGATCGCGCTTTACGAACATGCTGTGTTTACCCAAGGCACGATCTGGAGTATTGATTCGTTCGATCAGTGGGGTGTGGAACTCGGCAAAGTGCTGGCGCAAAAGATCGTCGGCGAGCTTGAGAGCGCAACCGAGCCCACGCTGGCTCACGATAGTTCGACGACAAATTTGATTCGGAGATATAGAAATAACAAGTAGGAATGGCCGTTCGCGAACTATCTGGAATCCGTAGCTATTTGAAACGAGGTGATTATGCAACTTGGCATGGTCGGTTTGGGCAGAATGGGCGCCAACATGGTTCGTCGACTGGTGGCCCACGGTCACGAATGTGTCGTCTTCGATATGTCTACAAAGGTTGTTGCGGACATGGCAAAGGAGAAGGGAATCGCTGGTTCCTCTTCTCTGGCAGATATGGTGAGTAAGATGGCGAAGCCTCGCGCGATCTGGTTGATGATACCGGCAGGGGTCGTGGACAAGACGATTCAGGAGATTGCTCCGCATCTTGAAGCTGGCGACATTCTCATCGATGGCGGCAATTCGTACTACATCGACGATATTCGCCGAGCGAAAGAACTTGCTGCGAAGGGGATTCATTATGTCGATGTGGGAACCAGCGGTGGAGTGTGGGGGTTGGAGCGTGGGTATTGCATGATGATCGGTGGGCCGGATGCCGCGGTTCAATATCTTGATCCCATCTTCAAGACGATTGCTCCTGGGATAGGCGATATCGCGCGGACTCCGGGGCGCGAGAAGGTGGTCGGAGGGACTGCGGAGCAGGGGTATCTGCACTGTGGCGCCAGTGGCGGTGGGCACTTCGTCAAGATGGTGCATAACGGGATCGAGTACGGAATCATGGCGGCCTATGCGGAGGGTTTGGGCGTGCTGAAAGCGGCCAATATCGGCGAACATACTGCCGAGATCGACGCCGAGACTACACCGCTGCGCGACCCGGAGCACTATCAATATGACTTCAACCTCCCCGATGTGACCGAGGTTTGGCGGCGCGGCAGCGTGATTGCTTCGTGGCTGTTGGACCTGACTGCGAGTGCGTTGATCGAAGATCCGGAGATGTCGAAGTTTGGCGGCAGAGTTTCGGACTCGGGCGAGGGGCGCTGGACGGTTAAGGCTGGGATCGATGAGGGTGTTCCGACGCCGGTATTGACCACTGCATTGTATGAGCGCTTCAGCTCGCGCGGTAACGGAGACTTCTCGGACAAGCTGCTGTCGGCGATGCGATATGAGTTCGGTGGTCATTTGGAGAAACCTGCAGGGAAGTAGTGGTTTTCTGAAGGAGAGATGCTGTGAATCAACCTCATTCCGATGCGTTGGTGTTCTTTGGTGCGACGGGGGATCTGGCTTACAAGAAGATTTTTCCGGCGCTGCAGGCGATGATCAAACGTGGGACGTTGAATGTTCCGGTGATTGGGGTGGCTAAGGCGGGGTGGGGTCTTGATCAGTTGAAGGCTCGGGCCAAGGATAGCCTGGAGCAGCATGGCGGCCTGGATGGTGCGGCGTGGGCGAAGCTGAGTTCGCTGCTGCAGTATGTCGATGGCGACTACGCAGACGCGACTACGTTTGTTGCGGTGCGGAAGGCGCTGGGGACGGCACAGCGGCCGGCGAACTATATGGCGATTCCGCCTTCGATGTTCGAGACAGTAGTGGAACAGTTGGTGACGTCGGGCTGTTCGAAGGGTGCGCGGATCATTGTTGAGAAGCCGTTCGGGCATGATCTGGCTTCGGCGCAGGAGCTGAACCGGATTCTGCTGTCGGCGTTTGCCGAGACTTCCATCTTTCGTATCGATCACTATCTCGCCAAGGGGCCGGTTCATAACATTGTTTCGTTTCGCTTTTCGAATTCGATTTTGGAGCCTTTATGGAACCGCGAGTTCATCGAGAGTGTTCAGATCACGATGGCGGAGGACTTTGGCGTGCAGGGGCGGGGGTCTTTTTACGACCAGACCGGCACGATTCGCGACGTGATCCAGAACCATATCTTCCAGGTGATGTGCAATCTGGCGATGGAGTGTCCGGCACGGGGGGACAGCGAGTCGATGCGGGATGAGAAGGTCAAGGTGCTGAAGGCCATCCCTCCGATCGAGGCGAAGAACCTGGCGCGCGGGCAGTTTATCGGGTACCTCGATGAGAAGGGTGTTGCGAAGGATTCGAAGGTCGAGACGTTTGCGGCGTTGAGGTTGGAGATCAAGTCGTGGCGGTGGGACGGGGTTCCTTTCTACATCCGTGCGGGAAAGAATCTTCCTGTGACGTGCATGGAAGTGATGGCTCGATTGCGCAAGCCGCCCACCACCAACCTGACCGAGCCTGACGCACAGCAGAACTACCTTCGCTTTCGCATCAGTCCGGAGATGACGATTGCGATGGCCGTATCGGTCACATCGTCGGTTAATAGCGACAAGCGCGAGTCGGTGGAACTGGTGGCGAGCCGGCATCCCCGTTCCGAGGAGATGGATGCGTACGAACGAGTGCTGACCGACGCCATGGCTGGGGATGCGACTTTGTTTGCGCGCCAGGACTACGTGGAAGAGGCGTGGCGAATCGTCGATCCTGTGCTGAAGGCGGCGACTCCGGTCTATCCGTACGAGATCCACAGCTGGGGGCCAAAGGAGGTGGATGCCATCGTGCATCCGTCGTGCGGATGGGATGCACCGAAGATAGGTGAGGCGGAGGATTTCCGGGTCATCGCTCCTCCGGCGTAGCGTTTTTTTGCTCGTACCCCCTCCCCCTCCCTCATGGGTATTTTGGACGTAAAACATCTGGATTCAGTGGTTTGCAGAGGGTTTGTTCCTGCAAAATATAGAATCTAAGCGACTTGTGTCCAAAATACTTGTTATCAATGAATTAGCCCCGGAGGTTATCCGGGGCTTTGTTTGTTTTTCGATCTATATATCCATTATAGCTGTTGGGAGCTAGCTAATACGCCATGCAGATGTTGTTGCATGGGAAAGAGTTATGTTGTTTCAGGGCTTGACATGCGATTTTTGGGCTGAAAGCGCAGCGATTTTTTTTGGATGTTTGTAAGGCAAGTGTAATCAATCAGTTGCCGACGATTGAAATCGTCGATAACCGATGGAGGATAGTTAGAAGCGTTTCTTCGGGAGGGTGGCGAGCGGGAACCAGTCCTCGTAAGAATCGAATTGAGTGTTTGGGGCGGCCTTGTTCCGCCGATTGAAAGCGATGGGGCTTTTGGCGGTGTCCGGGGTGGCGGTTTTATAAGAGAGTGCGGCGCGCAGTTGTCTTTCGCGACAGTGCCTGGCCGCGACTTCACGGACAAACACAACTTCGAAGAAACAGTCGTCGAGATTTTGAAATGCTTTGGTTGCGGCTTCGTAATCGGAGTCGTCTAGCTCGAGTTCGGGTAGAAGAAACTGATTGGGCGATTCCGTGCGGATCTGGGGAGGGTCACTTGGCCATGCAATCGTCTTCATTGCCGGATAGATGCGGGGGAGAGATGGCTGGGTTTTCTGACAGTGGAAGATTCGGCGGGGGCAAATTTTTAGCGGATTTTGGGTGGAAAAAAGGTGCGTCAGGAGCGTAAATAATGGCGATTAAGCGTCGTTTTTTCGTGGTCGTTCTTATGCGGCAACCGCCGACGGTTGGCCTCGGATTCTTTCGCGACTGAAGACCCAGAATGAGACTGGGAAGACGTTCCAACCACATGGAAGCTCGTATCGTTTTTCAAGGGTGCTGGTTAGGAATGTGGCGTAGAGTGGCTGATACGCGGATTGCGTCGCGGGCTGCGGTGGTTAGCCTAATTCTTAATCGATGAGGTTGGAGATGCCGACTAGTTTCGAGCCGTTGGAGGATTTTTCGTTTGTTGTGAACTGGGGTGGGTCGCGGACAGGGATGATGCGGGTGAGTCCTTTGCGGTGGAGTACTACCGTGGTGAGCTATCGCGATGGTTCGCCCCCTACTAATTCGCCGCAGAAGGTGCCGGGATTGACGGCTTATGAGCCGATTGTGCTGGAACGTGAGATCGCTCGTGGTGATCTGGACTTTCAGACCTGGGCGACTGAGGTGACTCAAGGGGTTTCGGCGGCACGGCGGGATATTACGATTACTTTGCTGGATGGACAACGCAATCCGGTGATTGTTTTCAGGGTGAGGAACTGCTGGCCTAGTGCTTATGAGGCGGTGTCTGAGTTGAATGCGGATACTTCGCATATTGCGGTGGAACGGTTGACGCTGGAGTACGATTCGTTTTTGCGGGTGGATGAATAGCGGCAACAGCAAGAACAGGCAAAGGCAAATGGGCAAATGCAATATAGGCAAATGGGCAAATGCAATATATTTGTCGCTTGGCCCTTCAGGCTGCGCTCCAGTCCTTCGACGTTGCTCAGGGCAGAGCGGTAAGGCCTTCGGCCTGGCTCGTTTTCGGCAGGGCTGACGCCGTGCCCCTAAGTAAAACGATTTCTCAGCCGCCCCTAAAACTCTGCTCTACGTAGAGACAAAAGCAGCGGCAACTGCAACAGCAACGACAACAGCAGGTCCTCCGTTTGCGGCGAAGGCTGACAGCTTAGTAGGAGTGCTGTTGGGAGGGCGTTGCGGTGGTTTCTACTGAGGCTTCGATGCGTTCCTGCTTTGCGCCTGCTGCCCAGAGGCCTGGGTCGATGTTGGGGAAGACGCCGTCGCGGCGTTCGATCTCGGCTAGACGGTCGTCCTGGGGCTTGGTGATGGCGCCGGCGGATTCGAAGCTCTGCCAGATAACTTTGACTTCGTTGAACTGGTCGTTGTGGGTGAGGAAGCGGATTTCCGCGTAGTCGCGGGCGGCTCCGGTGGTGATGAGGAACTGCCAGTCGGAGGATTCGAGGAGGAGGAGTTCGCGGCAGAGCTGCTGCATGATGCGCTTGCCGAGAGCCGAGTTGCGCCAATGGCCGGCGGTGCAGACCTCGCGGGCGTAGAGTTCAGCGGGATAGATGTGGGTGTAAGTCCAGGAGGTCTCGGGGTTCATCCAGACCTGGTTGTTGCCCTCGGCTCCCCAGGAGCCCTCGGGCATGGCGATGAAGCCTGCGCGTGGGTATTTGTCGAGATACTCGGCGCAACTGATGAGCTCGAGTTTGGTGTCGTAGTCGTGGAGGATGCGGGCGATGGCTTCGAGCCAAAGGGTTCCTTCGAACCACCAGTGGCCGAAGAGTTCGGCGTCGAATGGGGCGCAGAGGATGGGCGGGATGGTGTCGTTTAAGCCGGACTTGAGGGCTTCGTAGACGAGATGGACGAAGTTGGATGCGTGGGCTTTGACGCGCTCGGCTGCCTGCTGGGGGTAGTAGGGGAGCTTGTCGCCCATGTCGACCTTGGGGCCGGTGACGCGCCAGTAGCGGTGACCGCCGGGCCAACGCTTTTTGTGGAAGTCGAGGTAGACGCCGTCGCCGGGGTAGCCGGTTTCTCCGGACCAGACCTGGACTCCGGTGCGCGGGTCGCGGGGGAAGATGGTGGTGGCGTAACGCTTGTCGTATGGGCCGTCGACGAAGTAGGGCTGGTAGAGGGATCGATGGCCTTCGTGGGTCATACGCTCGGTTTGCTCGTCGGTAGGGACGACGCCACTGCGGAGCTCGTAGGGCGAAGGGACGCGGTGGCCCTCTTCGACGAGGTGGGTGTCGACGAAGAAGAACTCGAGGTCGGATTCGGAGAGGGCTTGCTCGACGCCAATGCGATCGAAGCCGGGAGGCGTGGGGCTGCCGTCGGCGGGAGCGATGGGGTAGTTCCAGAAGCCCGCGGGACGGTAGCCGCACTCGGGTGCCCAGATACCGCGTGGGTGTTTGCCGATGTGGCGGATGTGAGTGTCGACTGCGGTGCGGATCTGGGCACGGACGGATTCATCGGTGCCGAGGAGCGGCATGTAGCCGTGGGTTGCGCCGCAGGTGATGATCTCGATGAGGCCGATGTCGTTGAAGTGGCGGAAGGCGGCGATGATGTTGTGGTCGAAGTGGTTGAAGTCTTCAAGGGCCTGCGAGAAGAAGCGGTGCCAGAAGCGGGCGGTTTCAGCGAGGTGAGTTTCGCCGGACTGAATGAAGTAGGCTTCGTCTTCGCGGGCTGCGACGATCTTGCGGTCAAGGTAGTTGGGGAACTCGGCGATGAAGACTGGGTGCGAGAGCTGCTCGAGGAGGATGGGCGAGAGGTTGAGGTTGCAGTTGAAACGGATGTTATCGCGCTCGAGATTCTTGAGCATGCGGAGGAGTGGGAGATAGGTTTCGGCGGCTGCTTCGTGGAGCCACTCCATTCCGTGAGGCCAGGTGCCATGATTGACGACATAGGGCAGATGCGCGTGCAGGGTGAAGGTGAGATAGCCTGCGGGACGGTTTGCCGATGCGGTGGTCAAAACAGAACACCTCAGAGAGAAGTTTCACGGTTTGGCAGCAATTTGTGGACTTGAGGTCAGGCGGCTCGCTGCTTTGAGTTTATACCAGCTTAACTATGAGATGAGGTTAAACGGCCGGGGGTTCTATTCACCGGCCAGATTTGTGAATGATGAAATCGATGCGACTACTGCGGCGGTGGATTTGCCTGACGCTGCTGCAGGGCTGGATTCGAGGCTGGGTTGTCGGTTTCGCCGTTGGTTGGGACTTTGAGGGCTAGCGTGTTGGTGAGTTTGAAACGGATGAGAGATTCGGAGGCGATCTGAACCTGCTGTCCGCGAGTGACGGTGTTGGCTCCTGCTCCGACGCCACCGCCGGCAGCAGCTCCGATGGCTGCGCCTTTTCCTCCGCCGAGGATGCCGCCGAGGATGGCTCCGACGGCTGCTCCGCCGCCGACTTTTTCTGCTGTGTTGGCGCCGCGGCCCTTACCTTGGACGCTGTAGGGTTCGGTGGTGACGGGAATTTTTTCACCGCGGCGATCGATACTGGTGAGCTCGACGGTGAGAAGCGAACTGCCTTTGTAGTGGGCGGCCTCCTGAACGGCGGAGACGCGGCCTGAGACGGGAGTGCCCTGACGGATGACGACGAGGTTATCGACGATGACGTCGGTTGCGATGGTGCCGGTGAAGAGATCGCCCTGCTGGGTGGTGGCGCTGTCGAGGGTCTGGGTGATGCGGATGGGAATGATTGTGTCTGGTGCCACGGTGATGTTGCGGAACGCAGGTGGAGGCGGCGGAGGAGGAGGAGCGGGTGCGGGAGCTTCTACCGGTGGTGCAGGTGAAGGCGCAGGTGGTGCAGTGGCGACCTCGGGCGCGGGCTCGACGGGCGGAGCCTGACGGACTACAGGTGCGGGCTTGGGTTTGATGGTGGAGGGCTGCTTTGGCTGGGGTGCCGCTGGCGCCGGGGTTGGGGGTGGGG